>NZ_JBFRGG010000001.1:0-948264 GCF_052115225.1 Mesorhizobium sp. 2RAF45
CGGAAAAATGCGGATGCGCATTGGTCTCGTTGGGCACGCCATGGGTGGCCCAGCGTGTGTGGCCGATGCCGATCGTGCCGTCGAGCGGCTCCTCCTTGAGCCGGCGTTCGAGGTTGATCAGCTTGCCTTCGGCGCGGCGGCGGGCGAGCTTGCCATGTTCGATGGTGGCCACACCGGCCGAGTCATAGCCGCGATATTCCAGCCGCTTCAGCGCATCGACGATGAGCGGCGCAACCTGCGAATGGCCGACGATTCCAACGATACCGCACATGCAGACAGCCCCCGATTCCCCGTGGAAAACCAGCGCTATTTAGGGATGGCCGGCCTACCGCGAAAGTCACATTGCATTTCGTCCGGTGTAACGGACGTTTCTCCACGCATGCACCATGCCAGACCGCTCTTGCAATCCGGTTACTGCAATTGGTCGGTTTTTCGATTGCTTCGGCGGAAGTAAAGCCGCCGGCTGACCGCCAGACTAGTGATCGGCGCCAGCCGCCTTCTTCTTCGCCGCCGCGGCCGAGGCAAAGCGCTCGCGCAATTCCTTGCCCTTTCCGGGGATCGTCTTCTGGCGGGCGCGGCCGAAGGCCAGCGCGTCGTCGGGCACGCTTTCGGTGATGACGCTGCCCGAGGCAATGTAGCCGCCCTTGCCGATCGAAACAGGCGCCACCAGCGAGGAGTTCGAGCCGACGAAGGCGCCCTCGCCGATATCGGTGAAGAATTTCGAATAGCCGTCATAATTGCAGGTAATGGTGCCGGCGCCGATATTGGCGCCCGCGCCGACGCGGGCATCGCCGATATAGGTCAGATGGTTGACCTTGGCGCCCTCCTCGATGACAGCCTGCTTGACCTCGCAGAAATTGCCGACCTTGGCTTTGTTCCGAAGATCGGCTCCCGGCCGCAACCGCGCGAACGGACCGACATCGCAGTTCGCGGCAATGGTTGCGCCTTCGATATGGCTGAAGGCATGGATCTTGGCGCCGCCGGCGATCTTCACGCCCGGGCCGAACCAGACATTCGGCTCGACGATGGTGTCGGCGCCGATCTCGGTGTCGTGCGAGAAATACACGGTCTCCGGCGCGATCAGCGTCACGCCCGACAGCATCGCCTCCTGACGGCGGCGCGCCTGCCAGATGCCTTCGGCCTGGGCCAGTTCGGCGCGGTTGTTGATGCCGAGCGCATTCTCGAAACTGGCCTCGGTGGCGACGACATCAAGGCCCTGCGCACCGGCGATCTCGACGATGTCGGTGAGATAATATTCGCCCTTGGCGTTCTTGTTGCCTACCGCGTCGAGCAGTTTCAGCGCATGGGCGCCGGCCACCGCCATCATGCCGGCATTGCAAAAACCGATCTTCTTTTCCGCCTCGGAACAGTCCTTTTCCTCGCGGATGGCAATCAGTTTGCCACCTTTTTCGACCAGCCGGCCGTAGCCGTTTGGAAGAGGCGGACGGAAGCCGATCACCGCGACGGCCGCGCCTTCGGCGAGTTTCAGCCGCGCCAAGTTCAGCGCTTCCGCATCGATCAGCGGCGTGTCGCCGAACATCACCAGGATGTCGTCATAACCCCTTGATATCGCTTCACGTGCGGCAAGAACAGCATGCGCCGTACCCAAGCGCTCTTCCTGCACGAAGGTTTCGGCCTTGGGCGAGAACTTCGCCACCGCCTTGCGCATCTCTTCCGCACCATGGCCGATGACGATCGCATCGCTACTGGCACCTGCGGCGTCGGCCGCCTTGACCACATGGGCGACCATCGGCAGGCCTGCGATCTGGTGCAGCACCTTCGGCAGCGCGCTCTTCATGCGCGTGCCTTCGCCGGCGGCGAGAATGACGGACAGGCAGGATCTCTGGCTCATAGGCGAACAACCATAGGAAAAGGGTTGGGAATCAACACAGGATAGCAGTGGCGCCATGCTGCACCAATGCGGTTAAATTCCGGTGAGATGACGGAGTCGCCGACTCTTAATCAGCTAGTCCACAGCTCGATCCTAACAGCAATAGCGGCATTGGCGATCTACCCCAGCCGGCCCAGCACCGGGAAATTCTCCAGCAGCCAGTAGGACACGGTCTGCACGCCGCCGGTGAGGAAAAACACGCCGGCGACCACCAGCAGCGCGCCGATCGCCTTTTCGACGCGGCCGAGATGGACGCGGAATTTGCCGAGGAAGCGCATGAAGGCGCCGGAAAATAGCGCCGCGATCAGGAAGGGGATGCCCAGCCCGAGCGAATATGCGGCGAGCAGCAGCGCGCCCTCGCCCACCGTTTCGCGTCCGCCGGCCAGCGTTAGGATCGGCCCCAGCACCGGACCGATACAGGGCGTCCAGCCGAAGGCGAAGGCCAGCCCCATGACATAGGCGGCGACGGCACTGGCCGGCTTGCCTTGCGACTGGAAGCGCGCCTCGCGCAACAGCAGCGGAATGCGCAATATGCCGAGGAAATTCAGGCCCATAAGGATGATCAGCACGCCAGCGCCCATCGCCAGCGGCTCCTGCCAGACGCGCAACAGCCGGCCGATGGTCGAGGCGCCGGCGCCGAGTGCCACGAACACCGTCGAGAAGCCGAGCACGAAGGCGATCGAGGAATAGAGCAGCGCGCCGCGTGTGCCTTCGCGGGCCGTGACACCGGCATTGCCGCGAAAATCGTCGACCGACACGCCTGCCATGTAGCAGAGATAGGGCGGCACCAGCGGCAGCACGCAAGGCGACAGGAACGAGATGGCTCCCGCCCCGACGGCGCTGACATAGCCGATGTCCAATGCCATTCCAAAACTCCAAACGCTCCCCGGCGGATATAGCGACGGCCGGGCATGTCTGCCAATCACCATTGTGTGGAAATTCAGCGGCATACGGACATGGGGACGAAAGCGCCGGCATGCGACGTTGATATCAAAGAGGCCGCGATTTCCCGCGCGTCTCCAATATCAGCCAGGGAGATTTCCATGAAAACCATAACCATAGGGCTGGCCGCGCTGCTTCTCAGCACCGCCGCATCCTTTGCCGCCGACGCCTGGAAGGAGGCCGATGTAGGCGGCACCAAGATCTTCACCGATGCCAAGGGTATGACGCTCTATACCTATGACAAGGATGAGAAAGGCAAGTCGAACTGCTACGACAAATGTGCCGCCAACTGGCCACCGCTGAAGGCGGAGGCCGACGCGAAGACTTCGGAAGGATGGACAATCGTCGACCGTACCGACGGCACCAAGATGTGGGCCTATGACGGGAAGCCGCTTTACACATTCATCAAGGACAAGAAAGCCGGAGATGTGAGCGGCGATGGCGTCGCTGGCGTCTGGCATACCGCCAAAGCCGATTGATCCTCGATACCATTGCCCGCCTGCCGGCGGGACAAGGCTGGTCGCCGGGCATTCCTCCATGCAGCCGGCGGCCAGCGTCAGGCCGCCTTCCCCTCGTCGTCCCGGCATCGTACGCAAGCCACCTTCTCCGCGACTCGGCGAAAAATGAATCGGGCCGTTTGCACCGAGCGGGGGACGTCATCCCTCCAAGCCAAAATCTGTGATTTTCTCCATACACTCTAAGAGTGTATTGCTGCGGACAGCTCCGCAATTTGGGCGCTTCCCCTTGACCGGATGCAAAAGCGCGGCCATGTGAGCGGCAAATAGAACGAGATTTCGTCGCGCGCAGCGGAATTCTTCTGCCGCATCACAGCTGATATGAGACCTCATGGACGTCGTCGTCGTCGAATCGCCGGCCAAGGCGAAGACAATCAACAAATACCTCGGCAAGAACTATAAGGTTCTGGCCTCGTTCGGCCATGTCCGCGATTTGCCGGCCAAGGACGGCTCGGTGCGCCCGGATGAAGACTTCGCCATGTCCTGGGCGGTCGACACCGCCTCGGGCAAGCGGCTCGCCGACATCGCCAAGGCGGTCAAGGATGCCGACGGCCTGATCCTCGCCACCGACCCGGATCGCGAAGGCGAGGCCATTTCCTGGCATGTGCTGGAAGTGTTGAAGCAGAAGCGTGCGCTGAAGGACAAGCCGGTCAGCCGCGTCGTCTTCAACGCCATCACCAAATCGTCGGTGCTGGAGGCCATGGCCAATCCGCGCCAGATCGACGCGCCGCTGGTCGATGCCTATCTTGCCCGCCGGGCGCTGGACTATCTCGTCGGCTTCACCCTGTCGCCGGTGCTGTGGCGCAAACTGCCCGGCGCCCGCTCGGCCGGCCGCGTCCAGTCCGTGGCCTTGCGCCTAGTCTGCGACCGTGAATCCGAGATCGAACGCTTCATCCGCGAGGAATATTGGCAGATCGCCGCCATCCTCGGCACGCCGCGAAACGAGACTTTCGAAGCGCGGCTGACCGCCTTCGAGCGCAAGAAGCTGCAAAAGCTCGACATTGCCAACAAAGCGCAGGCCGACGACATCAAGGCGATGCTCGAGGGCGCGACCTTCAAGGCGTTGTCGGTGGAAGCCAAGCCGACCAAGCGCAACCCTGGCCCGCCCTTCACCACATCGACGCTGCAGCAGGCCGCTTCATCGGGCCTCGGTTTCTCCGCCACCCGCACCATGCAGGTGGCGCAACGGCTCTATGAAGGCATGGAGATCGGCGGCGAAACGACCGGCCTGATCACCTATATGCGAACCGACGGCGTCCAGATGGCGCCCGAGGCGATCGACGCTGCCCGCGACGCCATTGCCAAGGAATTCGGCCCGAAATATCTGCCGGAAAAGCCGCGTTTCTACACGACCAAGGCCAAGAATGCCCAGGAAGCGCACGAGGCAATCCGTCCGACGGATTTCATGCGCACCCCGGCATCGGTTCGGCAATATCTCGATTCCGACCAGATGCGGCTCTATGAGCTGATCTGGAAGCGCGCCATCGCCAGCCAGATGCAGCCGGCCGAGATCGAGCGCACGACAGTCGAGATCGAGGCGGTCAACGGTGCACGCACCGCCGAGCTTCGCGCTGTCGGTTCGGTCGTTCGCTTCGACGGCTTCATCGCCGCCTACACCGATCAGAAGGACGACGACGCGGAGGACGAGGAAAACCGCCGTCTGCCGGAAATCCGCGCCGGCGAGCAGCTTGCCCGCCAGGCGATCAACGCCACCCAGCACACGACCGAGCCGCCGCCGCGCTATTCCGAGGCCACGCTGATCAAGAAGCTGGAAGAACTCGGCATCGGCCGGCCTTCGACCTATACGGCAATCCTGAAGACGCTCGAGGACCGCGACTATGTCACGATCGACAAGCGCCGGCTGGTGCCGCAGGCCAAGGGCCGCCTGTTGTCCGCTTTCCTCGAAAGCTTCTTCGAGCGCTACGTTGAATATGACTTCACCGCATCGCTGGAGGAAAAGCTCGACGAGATTTCCGACGGCAAGCTCGCCTGGAAGGACGTGCTGCGCGATTTCTGGAAGGATTTTTCCGGCGCCGTCGCCGACATCAAGGAACTGCGCGTCACCGACGTGCTCGATGCACTGAACGAGGAACTGGCGCCGCTGGTGTTCCCCGCGCGCGAAGACGGCTCGAACCCGCGCATCTGCCCGAAATGCGGCACCGGCAACCTCTCGCTGAAGCTCGGCAAGTTCGGCGCCTTCGTCGGCTGCTCGAACTATCCCGAATGCTCCTTCACCCGCCAGCTCGGCGACGCCGCCAATCCGAATGGCGAGAATGGCGGCGGGGATGACGGCACCAAGGTGCTCGGCAAGGATCCCTACACGGCCGAGGAAATCACCCTGCGCTCGGGTCGCTTCGGCCCCTACCTCCAGCGCGGCGACGGTAAGGACGCCAAGCGCTCGAGCCTGCCCAAGGGTTGGACGCCCGAGACCATCGACCATGAGAAAGCATTGGCGTTGCTGGCGCTGCCGCGCGATATCGGCAAGCATCCTGAAACGTCCAAGATGATCTCGGCCGGGCTCGGCCGCTACGGCCCGTTCGTGCTGCATGATGGCACCTATGCCAATCTCGACAGCATCGAGGATGTGTTCTCGATCGGCCTCAACCGCGCCGTCACGGTGATTGCCGAGAAGCAGTCGAAGGGCAAGGGCGGCCGTAATGGCGGCACGCCGGCGGCCCTGAAGGAGCTTGGCGACCATCCGGACGGTGGCGGCAAGATCGTCGTGCGCGACGGCAAATACGGGCCTTACGTCAATTTCGGCAAGGTCAACGCCACGCTGCCCAAGGGCAAGGATCCGCAATCGGTGACCATCGAGGATGCGTTGGCGCTGATTGCCGAGAAGGAAGCAAAGGGCGGCGGCGGCAAGAAGCCGTTCCGCAAGGCGGCAGCCGCCAAGGCGCCCACAGCCAAGAAAACAGCCGCCAAGAAGCCGGCGGCGAAGAAAAAAGGGTAGGACGGCGTGGCGCGCAGGATCACCGGACGGAGCCACGGCGATCCGCGCACCGCCGATACGAGGGCCAAGGTCAAGGACGACTACCGGCCTTCGCGCGACGAAATCCTGCGCTATATCGCCGAAAATCCCGATCGTGCCGGAAAACGCGACATCGCCAAGGCTTTCGCGCTGCGTGGCGACGACCGCATCTGGCTGAAAGATATTTTGCGCGACTTGCAGGATGAAGGCGTGCTCACCAAGGAGCGCAAGCGGCTGGCCCGCGTCGGCGCCCTGCCCCATGTCGCCGTGCTCGACATCTTTGGCCGTGACGGCGACGGCATTTTGCTGGCCCACCCGGCGGAGTCCGTAACCACCGGCGAGCCACCTGTCGTCTCGATCCGCGTTTCGCGCAGTGGCAACGGTCCGGCGCCAGGCATTGGCGACCGGGTGCTGGCCAAGACCTTCCCGACCGATGATCCGTCCGGCCCCGCCTACACCGGCCGGGTCATGAAGATCTTCGAGAAGCGCACCGATGCCGTCCTCGGCGTCTTCCGCGTGCTTAAGGACGGCACCTTCCGCATCGAACCGGTGGAACGGCGCCAGCCCGAACTGATCGTCGACAAGGAATTCCAGAACGGCGCTGAGAATGGCGACCTGGTCGAGGTCGAGCCGGCGCGGGCTTCCCGCTACGGGCTGCCGAGAGCCAAGGTGCTCAATGTGCTCGGCTCGCTGACCAGCGAAAAAGCGGTCTCAATGATCGCCATCCACGCCCACGACATCCCGCACATCTTCCCGGCCGATGTCATCGCCGAATCCGAAGCCGTCAAGCCGGCGACGCTGGATCACCGTGAGGACTGGCGCGACCTGCCACTGATCACCATCGATCCGGCCGACGCGAAGGACCATGACGACGCGGTCTTCGCGACGCCCGATCCCGACGAAAAAAACCCGGGCGGCGTGATCGCCACCGTGGCGATCGCCGACGTCGCAGCCTATGTCCGCTATGGCACGGCGCTGGACCGCGAGGCCTTGAAGCGCGGCAATTCGGTCTATTTCCCGGATCGCGTCGTGCCGATGCTGCCCGAGCGCATCTCGAACGACCTCTGTTCGCTGCGCGAGGGCCAGGATCGCCCGGCGCTGGCCGTGCGCATGACCTTCTCCGCCGACGGCCACAAGATCCGGCACTCCTTCCACCGCGTGATGATGAAATCGGCGGCGAAGCTCGCCTATCCGCAGGCGCAGGCGGCTATCGACGGCGTGCCCGACGACAAGACCGGTCCGATCCTCGACACGGTGCTGAAGCCGCTCTGGGATGCCTATGCGATCCTCAAGCGCGGTCGCGCCGGCCGTCAGCCGCTCGAACTCGACCTGCCGGAGCGTAAGATCATGCTCAAGCCGGATGGCACGGTCGACCGTGTCATCGTGCCGGAACGCCTCGATGCCCATAAGCTCATCGAAGAATTCATGATCCAGGCCAATGTCGCCGCCGCAGAGACGCTGGAGGCGAAGAAGCAGGCGCTGGTCTACCGCGTGCACGACGCGCCGTCGCTCGCCAAGCAGGAATCGCTGCGCGAATTCCTGCAGACGCTCGGCCTGTCGCTGGCGCGCGGCGCGCAGATGCGGCCCAGCCAGTTCAACGGCATTCTCGAGCGCGTGCGCGGCGCCGACAATGAGGCACTGGTCAACGAAGTGGTGCTGCGCTCACAGAGCCAGGCCGAATATTCGCCCGGGAATATCGGCCATTTCGGCCTCAACCTGAGGCGCTACGCCCATTTTACCTCGCCGATCCGCCGCTATGCCGATCTGATCGTGCATCGCGGGCTTATTGCCGCACTCGGCCTCGGTCCGGGAGGACTGACACAGGACGAAGCAGCTCGTCTCGAAGACGTTGCGATCCTGATCTCCGGCACGGAACGGCGTGCCATGGCGGCCGAGCGCGACACGGTCGACCGGCTGATTGCAGCCTATCTCGCCGAACGCATCGACGACCGGTTCGACGCCCGCATCTCCGGCGTCACCAAATCAGGACTATTTGTCCAATTGCCGCAATATGGCGCCGATGGCTTCATCCCCGTGTCAACTCTGGGCGGCGATTACTATATATACGACGAAACCGCTCGCTCGCTCTTCGGAGAACGCACGGGCAAAGGCTACCAACTCGCGGACCATGTCGAGGTCCGGCTCGTCGAGGTGGCACCGATGGCCGGCGCCATGCGCTTCGAGATGCTGACCGACCCGAAGCCCCTGCCAGGCTCCACCAGGTCGTTCCACAAGGCCAAGGGCCGCGCCCGTGCGTCGCAATCGCGACCAGGTTCGCGCGGCAGGAGACGATAATGCCAAAGGAATTAGGGATACAAGAACAGGTTTTCGGCGGTGAACATCACACGGGCCGGGTTGCCCGCCCCTTGTGGACGGCGATGAAGCGCGGCCTTTTGGGCCGCTGCCCGAACTGCGGCGAAGGCAAGTTGTTTCGCGGCTTCACCAAGACTGTCGAGACCTGCAGCGGCTGTGGCGAGGAAATCCACCACCATCGCGCCGACGACCTACCGGCCTACCTGGTCATCGTCATCGTCGGCCACATCGTTCTCGGCGCCTTCATGGGCGTCGAAGCGACATCGACGCTGTCCACCTGGCAGCACATCCTCATCTGGGTGCCCTTGACCATCATCTTGTCGGTTGCCCTGCTGCAGCCTGTCAAAGGCGCCGTCATCGGACTGCAATGGGCGTTCTATATGCACGGATTCGGTGGCGAAAAGGATGGGGCGAGCTCCCACCACGGCGCCTGATGCGCCGCTGGCGCAACACGCCAATCGCTAAGGCCACTTTCGCATGCAAGAAGTTTCCGCTAGGTCCCTGCGCATGGAAGCAATGACCAAGGCGGATGTCGACAAGCTCGACAAGGGTCTTGCCGCACATGGCGGCCGGCCCCTGCGTCCGCGCGATGCCGCGACCCTGATTCTGCTCGACCGCAAGGGCGATGAGGTGCTGGTGCTGATGGGGCGCCGTCACGCCGGCCACGCCTTCATGCCCGGAAAATTCGTGTTTCCCGGCGGCCGCACCGATCCGGCCGACAGCCGCATCGCGACGGCCACCGCATTGCATCGCGACGAGGAAGCGAAGCTGCTCGCGGGCCCCGGCCGCACCAGTGCCGCCCGAGCCCGCGCTGTCGCCTTGTCGGCAATTCGCGAGACCTATGAGGAAGCCGGTTTGCTCATCGGCGAGAGGGCCGCCTTTGCCTCCGACAAGCGCGACTGGCAAGGTTTTGTCGAGCACGGCGTCAGGCCTTCGCTCGAAACGCTGCGCTTCATCGCGCGCGCTATCACTCCGCCAAACCGGGTGCGCCGCTTCGACACGCGTTTCTTCAGCGCCTGGCGCAGCGACGTCGCCATTGAACTGCCAGGGGGCGGCCCGACCAATGAACTCGAGGAACTGGTCTGGCTGCCGCTTGCCAAGGCTAGGGAAGCCGACATACCCGACATCACCCGAATGATCCTGGACGAGCTGGAAAAGCGCCTCGCCCATGATCCGCTGCTGCGTCCGGGCGGCCCCGTGCCGTTCTACCGGCTTGTCCGCAACCGCTTCACCCGCGAACTTCTGTAGGGCAATTCCAGGAAGAGTGTGACGCGGTTTTCCGTCCGGAATTGCGTAAGATCAACGAGACAGAGTATTCAGCATCCCATGACGGTCGATACCCAACCACAGGGCGACGAACGCGTACACTGGCTGCCAATGGTGGCGGCGATCTCGTCGATCAGCGTCGTCGGCATCGCCATTGGCCTCGGCATGCCACTGCTCAGCGTCATCCTGGAAACGCGCGGCCACTCGGCTTCGATGATCGGCCTCAACACCGCCGTCGCCGGCCTGGCCTCGATCGCCGGCGCGCCGCTGGCGACGCCGCTCGCCATGCGCTTTGGCGTCGCCTGGACGATGATCGCCATGATCGCCACCGGCGCGCTGGCCTTCGTCGGCTTCCATTTCGCGCCCAATTTCTGGATGTGGTTCCCGCTGCGCATCGTGCTGCATATCGCGTTGACGGTGCTGTTCATCCTGTCGGAATTCTGGATCAGCACATCGGCACCGCCGCACCGGCGCGGCCTTGTTCTTGGCATCTACGCCACCGTCCTGTCGCTCGGTTTTGCCGCCGGGCCGTGGCTGTTCGCGCATCTCGGCAGCTCCGGCTTCAGGCCGTTCGGCGTCATCATCGCTCTGGTGACACTGGCCGCGATACCGGTGCTGGCCGCGCGCAACGAAAGCCCCTCCATCGTCGCCGATGGCGAAACCAGCAATTTCCTGCGCTACATCTGGCTGGTGCCGACCGCGACTTTTGCCGTACTGGTGTTCGGCGCGGTCGAAACCGGCGGCTTCGCGCTGTTCCCGGTCTATGGCAACCGCATCGGCTATTCCGAAGCCGACGCCGCATTGCTGCTGACCATGATCGGGTTGGGCAATGTGCTCCTGCAGATCCCGATCGGCATGATCAGCGACCGCGTTTCGGACCGGCGCTATCTGCTGCTCGCCTGCGCCACGGTTGGCCTTGCCGGCACGCTGTTCATGCCCTTCTTTGCGGCGAACTGGCACTTGATGGCAGCGCTTTTGTTCGTCTGGGGCGGTGTCGTCGCGGCCATGTACACGATCGGCCTCGCCCATCTCGGTTCGCAGCTCTCCGGCCACGAACTGGCGTCGGCCAACGCGGCCTTCGTGCTGTGCTACGGTGTCGGCATGGTGCTTGGCCCACAGGCGATCGGCATCGGCATGGACAGTTTCGGGCCTTCCGGCTTCGGCTGGTCGCTTGGCCTCTTCTTCGGCGCCTACATCGCCCTGGTCTGCTTCAGGCTGGTACGCAAGATCCTTTTGTAGCGTCGGGGATAGCGATTCTGTTCCCGCACGCGGCAGGCTGCTGACAGAACCATGTCAGCAGCCGCGCGGTAAAAGAGTGTCCCTAAAACATCGGTAGTTGAGGACACTCCCATGATCGACAGCGGCTTTGAAACCACATCCCTGCGAATGACGCTTCTGCTGCTTGTGACCTTCCAGGCACCGGCGGCGGATATCGACCGCATCATGGACGCGGTGGTTGCGATCGCCCCGCTGGCGATGGGCAAATATGACCGCAACGCCTATCAGTCGGCGCATGGCATCGAGCGTTACAGGCCGCTCGAAGGGGCCGCGGCCGGCGCCGAGACCGAATTGCGCCGCCGCCCGGGCACGGTCGAGGTGTCATTCGAATTGCCCGACGACCAGGCATTGGCCAGCCGTGTCGTCGAGGCGATTTTCCAGGCCCATTCCTACCAGGAGCCGGTGATCCGCATCCAGCCGATCCTCGCCAGCCGTTCCAAGGGGCTGGACGACCGTGCCAATCCGAATCGCTGGTGGAACACCACCGGGGACTGGAAAAAGATTGCGGCGCCGGAGACAGAAACCGCGTGATTTGAGGTCATGGGACAGTTCCGGTGGGGCGGAAAAGCTCCGCCGGGCTTGACTTTCCAGCCACGTTCTTTATGTGTCGCGCCAAGTTTCCCGCGTCCGGGTGTTTTCCCGTGCTCCAGCGGCCAAAACCCCACGAACAAACGGACTGATACCATGGCCAAAGCCGCAAACATCAAGATCAAGCTTCTGTCGACCGCCGACACCGGTTTCTTCTACGTGACCAGCAAGAACAGCCGTACCAAGACCGACAAGCTGTCGTTCCGCAAGTACGACCCGGTCGCCAAGAAGCACGTCGAATTCAAGGAAACCAAGATCAAGTAATCTGGGTTTTCCCTTTGCGAACAAAAAACGCCGCCCATCGGGCGGCGTTTTCGTATCTAAGTCAGTGTTTTTGTTAAGATAAGTGACGGCCAGCATAACGCGTCGGGTAGCCAATATGGCTGAACCACGAGACGCTATTCCTTAAATTGCCGATTCATCTATTAGTAATCCCTAAACTAAGTGGGAGGACGATGCGGCGTTGGGTTGGCTAGTGGGTGTTGCGATGCAAAGCGATTTTGCAGCGGCGCGCGAGCTGTTGGAATGCGCACAAAACCGCCTGTGCGGCGAGGACGAAACAAGTCAGAGGATCCGCGCCAGGCTAGATGTGATGATCGAAGAAATAGCGGCTGCGGAATTTCAGAAGTCGCCTCTGACGATCGTGCCTTTCCCGAGAAGTCGGCCGCCGAAGTAGCGCAACAAATAGCCCGCACGATACGCGGGTTTGGCGGCACGAAAAACCCCGCTTCTCCTTTCGAAGCGACGGAGCCTCGTAAATCTGGTGAAGCAGCGTACCTGCCCCCGGCAATTGCAGCGCACCGACTGCCGAAGCTGCGGGCTGGGTTCCCTCAACCCCGCCCAAAAGCTCCTTCAGCCGATGCGGTCGCCGCTTTTCGGATCGAAGAGATGCAGCGCCGCCGGATCGGCCGCCAGCCGCACGGTGTCGCCGGGCTTCACGCCGGCCCTCCCCATGGCAAAGACGCAGAGCTGCTGGTTGGCCAGTTTGACGTAGAACTGCGTCGAAAGCCCGAGCGGCTCCACCACCACCACCTCGCCCCGCAGCGCGCCGTCATCGGCCAGCCTTATATGTTCGGGCCGCAGGCCGATGGTGATCGCGTCGCCGTCCTTGAGCGGCAGGCCATCCGGCAGCCGCAGCTTCTGGCCATCGGAAAGCACCGCGTCCACCTTTCCGGCCTTCTCCACGGTTGCCGGCAGGAAATTCATGCCCGGGGAACCGATGAAACCGGCAACGAACATGTTGGCCGGCCGATCATAGAGATCGAGCGGCGCGCCGACCTGCTGGATCAGCCCATCATGCATGACGACGATCCGGTCGGCCATGGTCATCGCTTCGATCTGGTCGTGGGTGACGTAGACCGAGGTGGTCTTCAACTGCTGGTGCAGCGCCTTGATTTCGGCACGCATATGCACGCGCAGCTTGGCGTCCAGGTTGGACAGCGGCTCGTCGAAGAGAAAAACCTTGGGATCGCGCACGATGGCGCGGCCCATGGCAACGCGCTGGCGCTGGCCGCCGGACAATTGCCGCGGCAAGCGTTGCAGGAACGTGTCGAGCCCGAGCCGCTTGGCTGCGCCATCCACCCGTGCATCGATCGTGGACTTCTGCGCCTTCTTCAGAAGCAGGCTGAAGCCCATGTTCTTCGACACATCCATATGCGGGTAGAGCGCGTAGGACTGGAACACCATGGCGATATCGCGGTCCTTGGGTGCCACATCATTGACCAGCCGCTCGCCGATACGGATCTCGCCGCCTGAAGCCTCCTCCAGCCCGGCGATCATGCGCAAAAGCGTGGACTTGCCGCAGCCGGACGGCCCGACCAGGACGACGAACTCGCCGTCGGCGATTTCAAGATCGACCGCGTGCAGGACACGGACGGCGCCATAATCCTTGCGGACTTTTTCGAGCGTAACAGAGGCCATCGATCTATCCTTTGACGGCGCCGGCGGTCAGGCCGGTGACGAGATAGCGTTGCAGGAAGGCGAAGAAGATACAGACCGGGATCAGCGCCAGGATGGACGCCGCCATCATCTGCCCCCAGTCGACGGCGAACTTGCCGATGAAGGTGAGCAGGCCGACGGCGAAGGTCTTCTGGTCGTCGCTGGAGATCAGCATCAGTGCGAACAAAAGCTCGCTCCAGGCGGCGGTGAAGACGAAGCCGAGCGTCGCGCCCATGCCGGGCAGCGTCAGCGGCACGATCACCTTGCGCATCGCCTGCGCACGCGTGCAGCCGTCGATCATGGCGGCCTCTTCCAGATCCTTCGGGATGCCGTCGAAGAAGGACTGCATCAGGAAGGTGGCGAAGGCGGTGTTGAAGGCGGTGTAGATGATGATCAGCCCCGTCAGGCTGTTGATCAGGCCGATCTGCCCCATCACGCGGTAGATCGGCGGAATGACCATCACCAGGGGGAAGGTCTGGGTCAAAAGCAGCATCAACGCCAGCGCCGCCTTGCCGCGAAAGGTGAAGCGCGACATGGCGTAGCCGGCGAGCGTGGCGATGATTGTCACCAAGGCCGCCGTCGACACCGAGACGATGACGCTGTTGAGGAAATAGCGCGGGAAATCGGTGGCCTCGAGCACGGTGACGAAGTTCTGCAGCGTCATGTGCGACGGCCAGAAGGTGATGCCTTCGGAATAGAGTAGCCGTTCCGGCGTGACCGATATCTTCAGCGTCCAGTAGATCGGGAACAGGGCGAAGACCACATAGGCTGCGATTGCCGCGTAAAGACCGACGCCGCCGAATATCCGTTGTGAAGCTGAGCGTCCCGCGATCATCAGACGTGCCTCACCAGGGAGCGGCGGATGCCGATCAGCGCGATCGCATAGGCAATCAGCAGGACGAGCAGCAGCACGGCCACCGCCGAGGCATAGCCCTTGTCCAGCGATTTGAAGGCGCTGACATAGATGTAGACCGGTACCGTGTTGGTCGAGCCGGCCGGTCCGCCTTCGGTCATGACGAAGATGAGGTCGGCGAAGGTGGCGATCCAGATGGTGCGCAGCATCACAGTGATGGCAATCGTCGGCGCCAGGAACGGCAGCGTCACCTTGGTGAAGCGCTGCCAGGGCGAAGCGCCGTCGATCGCCGCCGCCTCGTGCAGTTCCGACGGGATGGACTTCAGCGCCGCCAGCAGCGTGATGGCGAAGAACGGGATGCCGAACCAGACATTGGCGACGATCGGCCCCCACATCGCCGTGGCAGGATCGGAGAGCACATTGGTCGGTTCCGCCTTCAGCCCCAGCGCGAACAACCAGTGCGGCAGTGGCCCGATGATCGGATTGAACAGCCAGGCCCAGGTCAGGCCCGATAGGAAGGATGGCACCGCCCAGGGCAGGAACACCAGCGCCTGCACCGCCTTGCGGCCGCGGAACGGCTTGTCGAGCAGCAGCGCCAGGCCAAGGCCGAGGAAGAACTGGAAGAACAGGCTGGCAGCCGTCCACCACAGTGTGTTGACCAGCGCCTGGCCCAGCACCTGGTCCGACAGCATCGCCTGATACTGGCCAAGCCCGACATATTCCGACTTGAAGGCCGAGAATTTGCGGAAGGAATAGCTGATGCCGATGACCAGCGGCACCAAAAGCACCACGACCAGCAGGATGATCGCCGGACTGAGATAGAGCCAGGGCTCGATGGCGGCGTGCGACAGCCGCTTTCGTCGCGGCTTGCCGGCGGATCGGATTTCGGACACGGCGTAGGTCATCGATTTGGCTCTACGGTGGAGGATGGGTGCCAGGAGGCAAAACAGCGTCCTTCTTCCCGTTCGGCGGGGAGAAGATGCAGGCAGGCAGATGAGGGCGGCGCGAACCTGTCGACGTATGGCGCCGCCCCTCATCCGTCACTTCGTGACACCTTCTCCCCGTAAAACGGGGAGAAGGAGGAGGCATCATTTCTTGTTCTTCGCCAGCCAGTCCTGCTGTTCCTTGGTCAGGAAGGCGGCCCACTGGTCGGCGACGTCCTTGGCGGTCTTTTGGCCAAGCAGCACTTCCTGGAAATTCTTGATCGCCACCTGGTCGACGAAATTGCCGAGGTTTTCCAGATGCGTCGGCGGCGTCACCATTTCATATTTGGAGGTGTCGCTGAGCTCGGTGAACCAGCCCTTGAACTGTTCGGTCTTGAAATGCGGATCCTGGTCGGCGCCGTTGTGGATCGGCACCACGCCGACTTCCTTGGCCCATTCGAGATTGTCCTTGGGCGACAGAAGCGTCGACATCAGCTTCCAGGCATCGTCCTTGTGCTGCGAATTGGCGAACATCGCCCAGCCGGCATAGCCGAGCGTCGGATAGGACTTGCCGCTCGGACCGACCGGCAGTGGTGCCACGGCGAAGTCGTCGGCGCTCATCTTGTCGGCGATGCCGAGCAGCGCGTCCGGATCCTGGTTGAGCATGGCGCACGTGCCGGAATAGAAACCGGTGACGGTTTCGTTGAAGCCCCAGCTCACCGCATCCTTCGGCGCCAGGCCTTCCTTGTACATGTCGGCAAGCATCTGTAGGCCCTTGACCGAGCCCTCCTCATTGATGGTCGAGGTGCCGTCCTCGTTGAAGTATCCGCCCTTGCCCTGGGCGATATTCATGAACATGTGCATGCCGTTGAAGGCGCCGGGTCCGCCGCGCAGGCAGTAGCCGTATTTGCCCGGAATGGCGGAGATCTTCTTGGAGTCGGCGACGAACTCGTCGAGCGTCGCCGGCGGGCCGTCGAGGCCGGCTTGCTTGAACAGCTTCTTGTTCCAGAACAGCGCATTCACATAGTAGCCGTAGGGGATCATGAACTGGGTGTTGTTGACGGTCGAGCCGAACTGCTTGGCGCGCTCGCCCAGCGTCTTGGCGTCGTCCCATTTGGCCATGTAGGGACCGAGATCCTCGAGCTGGGCATTGTTGGCATAGAGGCCCATCCAGCGTTCCGGCATCTCGACCACATCGGGCGTGTCGCCGGCCTGCACCATGGTCAGGAACTTTTCGAAGGCCTGGCCCCAGGGCAGCGAGATCAGCTCGACCTTGACGCCGGGATTTGCGGCCTCGAACTCGGCGATCTGCTTTTTCAGGAATTCGGTGCGCGGCGGGCTGGTGATGACTTCGACCATCTTCAGGGTCGAATCGGCCAGCGCGCTCCCGGCGGAAATCGCCAGCCCCGCAACGGTGGCAAGCATGACGGTCAGTTTTCTCATGTTCAAGACTCCCATTTTGAACCCGTTTGTTATTTTCTGGCTTTTTCGAAGGCCTGAGCGACGTCGGCCCAGAGGTCTTCGACACTTTCCAATCCGACATTGAAGCGGATGGTTCGGGGGCTGACGCCGAAGCGCGCCATCGAATTCAGTCCCGGCGTCTGCTCCAGCGACGCTTTGGCCGGCACGACCAGGCTTTCGTGCCCGCCCCAGCTGACGCCGATGCGGAAATATTTCAGCGCGTCGACAAAGACCGGGATGTCGATATCGTCCGTCACCTCGAAGGAGAACAGTCCGGCATAGCCGGCCAGCGTCGCCTTGCCGGGATGGTTCGAATAGGCGGGATGGTTGACGCGCTCGACATGGGCATGCGCCTTCAGCCGTTCGGCGATGGTGAGGCCGCTCTTCATGTGGTGCGGCAGGCGCAGCGGCAGCGTGCGCAGGCCGCGCAGCAGCAACCAGGCCTCGAATGGCGACAGCTTGCCGCCGAGATAGGAATAGGTCTGCTCGTTGATATGCTTGATATGAGCGGCCGAGCCCGCCACCACGCCGGCGACCGTGTCGCTGTGGCCGCCGAGATATTTCGAGGCCGAATGCAGCACCAGGTCGACGCCGTGCGAGATCGGCTTCTGGAACACCGGCGTCGCCCAGGAATTGTCGATCGTGGTGACAATGCCCTGCTCTTTCGCCAGCCGGGTCAGATGCGCGATGTCCTGGAGTTCGAAGATCATCGAGGTCGGGCTCTCCAGGTACAGCAGCTTGGCGCCCGGAAGTGCCGCCGCCACCGCATCCGGGTCGGAGCCGTCGACATAATCGACCTTGATGTTGAGCCGCGGCAAAAGCCGCTCGAACAGCCGGTAGGCATCGCCGTAGCAATTGCGCACCGCCACGATGCGCTCGCCCGCCCCGACAAAGGCAAGCACGGTGGCGCTGATGGCCGCCATGCCGCTGGAAAAGCCGCGCGCGGCCTCGGCGCCCTCGAGTGCGGCCACGCGCGCCTCGAACTCCATCACCGTCGGATTGTCACCGCGCGAATAGATCGGCTGCTTTCGTTTGCCGGCAAAGGTATCGGCCATTTCGGCATAGCTGGCGAAGGTGAACAGCGAGGTCTGGTAGATCGGCGGCACCACCGCGCCACCCGGAAACGGCTCGTCATGCGCCAAAAGCGTCGCGGCCTCGGCGAGATAGTCGTGATCGAAACCGGTCGGATGCTCGTTCATGTCTGGCTCGAAAGTTTGAGTTTGGCCGCACCGCGCTTGAGATCGTCCTCGACGGTGGCGATCAGCTTGAGCGCCTCGGCACGGGCGCCTTGCGGGTCGCGCGCGGCAATGCATTCGTAGATGGTGCGGTGATAGGGAAAGCTGGCGTGGCCGAAATCGCGCACGCCGAGCGGATGCTCCCAGAAGCGATGGAACAGTTCGTGCATCGCGGCGATGATCTGCTCGAACAGCGGATTGCCGGAGACCCGGTAGATCGCCTGATGGAACTCCCAGTCCTCTTCCGACGACATGCCGTCACGGGTGCGGAAGGCCTGCTCCATGATGTCGAGCTTGCGCTTGATTTCGGCAATGTCCGCGGGGCTCGCGCGTTCGGCACAAAGGGCCGCGGCCTCCGCTTCCAGTGCGCGGCGAATTTCAAGCGTATGCATCAGGCTGGTGAAGTCGTTGCCGCCTGCCAGCGTCAGCGGCATGTGCAGCATGTCGGGCGAAACAGCCGCCTTGAGGTAGGTGCCGCTGCCTTGCCGGCGCTCAACCAGGCCAAGCCCCTCCCACCGCGTCAGCGCCTCGCGCACCGTGTTGCGGCTGACCTTCAGCCGCTCGGCCAGGATGCGTTCGGTCGGAAGCCGGTCGCCGGGTTGCAAGGCCTCGGCGCGAACAAAACCCACCAACGCCTTCAGCACGGCGTCATCGCGCGCCGTCGTCTGAATGGGTGGCAGGCTGTTCTGGTCCACAAATCCTCCTGAATTCAAGTGGTCCAATGGTCCAACCAATTTCTGCACAGATGAAACCTCCTGTCAATCGGTTGTCAGGAGAACTGTCGGCTTTTGCCTTGTCGCAAGCTGCCACGCGATGCGCTTCAGGACATTGCGTGGACCCGCCTCCATCTTATCCGCTAACTGGCGGGCGGCCCGAACCAGATGGTCAGAGCCTCGGCCAACCCCTGTTGGGTTCCGACCCCAACCCAGGCCGCATAGCCATCGGGCCGGATCAAAACGGCGGCGGGCGCGGCGACCGTCCCGAGAACCGGCAGCTCCCAGGGGCCGTCATATCCGGCCTCGATCTGCCGGACCCGATCCGCCCAGGGCGCAATGTCCAGCCTGCCTGGTTCGCCCAGGTTGAGAAGCACCGGCCGGGCGTCGTGCAGCAAGCTGAAGACCCGCACTGGACCGCTGGCCGTGGCCAGGTCGAGGTCGGGCATTCGCCGCCCAAGCAGAGGATGTCCCTCGCCAAGATCGTAATGGATGTCTAGACCGGACATCTCCGCGGCGATCCGTTTGCGCGGCTCATCCATGCCAAGCAGCTCGGCAAAAGTGTCGTTCAATGCCTTGGTGCTGGCATCCATACGACGAAGCGCAACCTGTGCCTTCGCGTTGCGCAGGACGCGAGCGGCGATCGGATGACGCTCGGTGTGATAGCTGTCGAGAAGGCTTTCCGGTGATATCAGCTTGACCACCTGGGCCAGCTTCCACCCCAGATTGACCACGTCCTGCACGCCGATGTTGAGCCCCTGCCCGCCCATCGGAGGATGGATGTGCGCGGCGTCGCCGGCCAGCAGGACACGTCTGTCGCGGTAGGCGGCGGCCTGCCGTGTCACGTCGGTAAAGCGGGAGATCCAGGTCGGATTGTGGACCCCGTAATCCGTGCCATAGACTGCGACAAGCGCCTCGCTGAGATCGGCCAGCGTCGGTTCGCCGCCGATGGTCAACTGCCTCTCGGTCAACACGACACCCACCCGGCCGCTTTCCTCGATCTTGCCTATCGCATGAATTCCGTAGGCGTCGCTGCGAAAGCCCAATGCCGGCTCCCCAGACATTTCGACCTCGGCGATCATCCAACTCATCGTCGGATCCCATCCGGGGAACTCAATGCCCGCCGCCTTGCGGATCGTGCTGCGCCCTCCGTCGCAGCCGACGAGGTATTGCGCCCGCAACCGTTGGCCACCGGACAGCTCCACGTCGACGCCGCCATCCTCCTGCGCGAAACCAGTGACGTCCTGTCCGCGATGGATCGGCACCCCCAACTCGTTGATCCAGTCGGCCAATATCCGCTCTATGTGGTTTTGACGCAGCGCCAGCAGGTAGTTGTGCCGGCTGGGAAAGTCGCTGATATCCAAACGGATCATGTGGAAGCCGACGGTCGGGAAGCTCTGCCCCTGCGAGACAAACCGGTCGGCGATTCCGCGCTGATCGAGAAGTTCGATGGTACGCGCGTGCAGGCCGCCCGCGCGCAACCCGATCAGCTGCTGGTCCAGCCGCCGCTCGACAATGGCCACATCGATCCCTGCCAGCGCGAGTTCCCCCGCCAGCATCAATCCTGACGGGCCGCCCCCGGCGATCACCACCGCATGCTCTGAAATCATTGATCGCCACTCCCGTTTTCGCGCCTGATCTGCGGGGTTTTTACGGGAGGAGCCGGGTCTTGCCGCAAGCCCCTTGTGCGCCATATGTATGAATGGAAGGGGTCCTCTCCCGCGCGGGTCGCTTTGGCTGGCCGACAGCCGCGGATCGAAGACGGGAGCCCGGATTGCTCACAGGCAAAAAAATCAGAGTCCTTCGTGCCTTGGCACGAAGTTCTGATGTTCTGTTTGGAGGAAGGGGGCCGGTCGGCGTTTGGCAGCGGTACGAGGAGGCCACTATGTGCCAGCGCCGGCCGGCCGACCCCACGGACCCAGGAGATGCGGCGGACCTGAGCATCATGGGGTATTTCTAGGGATCGAGCCGGTTGTCTACTCTCGTGCCGGCTTCGTCTTGGCCTTCACATTTACGCAAGAGCTTATGAAAATCAACAGTTTCTTAACCAAGGCTCGCGAATCGCTTGGATTAAGGTAAATAGCTAACCTTGTTGGATTGACCGTGGAATCGGTCGCGGATGCTCACGCCGCCTTGGCTACAACGCGGTTGCGGCCACAGCTCTTGGCTTCGTAGAGCGCGAGATCGGCGCGCTTCATCAGCGCCGCCACCGTATCCACGCCCTTCAGCACCGACGACACGCCGACGCTGACGGTAACCTCGATCGTCTTGCCGTCGGCGCCGATGGCGAAAGGCTTCTGGGCGATTTCGGCGCGGATGCGTTCGGCCACTTTCTCGGCAACGGCGCCATCGGTGTCGGGCATCACCACGACGAACTCCTCGCCACCGAACCGGCAAGCAAGGTCGATACCCCTGACATTCTTGCGCAGCCGCCGCGCGAATTCCCGCAGCACCTCGTCGCCGCCATCATGGCCATAGGCATCATTGATCGACTTGAAACGGTCGAGATCGGTGATCATCACCGACAGCGGCCGGCGCCGCGCCACGGCGCGGTCGAACAGCGTCTGCAGATGGCTGTCGAGGTAGCGGCGGTTGTGCAGCCCGGTCAGGCCGTCGGTCACCGCCATCTCGATGGTCTGGGTGACACTGGCGCGCAATTGGTCGTTGTAGCGCTTGCGGCGCACCTGGGTGCGCAGCCGCGCCGTCAGCTCCTGCTGGTCGATCGGCCGCATCAGATAATCGTTGATGCCGAGTTCGAGACCGCGGATGATACGCTCCTCCTCGCCCTCTTCCGCCAAAAGGATGATCGGCACGAAACGGGTGCGGTCGAGCGAGCGCAATTGTGAGCAGAGCCGCAGCGGATCGAAATCGGCGAAGGCCGTCGAGATCATCACGCATTCATAGGACGTCTCGGCGGCTTGAAAGAACCCGGCATGCGGGTCGCCGATAACATCGAGGTCGGCACGGTCGAGCAGCATTTTCTGGATGCGCTCGACAGACGATTTGCGCTCGTCGATCAACAGCACTTTCGGCGCCGTGTCCTCGGACGCGAAATTGCGGCTGAGCAGCTCTTCGATGCCGATATTGCGCGTCGTCGAGGCCCGTAGCCTGAGTTCGTCTGTGAGAGACTTCAACCGGACCAGGCTCTTGACCCGCGTCATCAGCTGCAGGTCGTTAACCGGCTTGGTCAGGAAATCGTCGGCGCCGGCCTCGAGCCCGCGCACGCGGTCGGAAACCTGGTCGAGCGCGGTGATCATCACCACCGGGATGTGCGACGTCGCGGGATCGCTCTTCAGCCTACGGCAGACCTCGAACCCGTCCATGTCGGGCATCATCACGTCGAGCAGCACGACATCGACCTTGCCGTTTTCACAGGTCTCGATGGCGTCAGGCCCGTTGGTGGCCGTCAGCACCTCGAAATATTCGGCCAGCAGCCGGACCTCCAGCAGCCTCACATTGGCAGGGATGTCGTCGACGACGAGGATCCGCGCGGTCATTTCACAAGGCTCCGGCTCGGCTGGAAAGGGACATCAGGCATCGCCCAGGTAAGATTTGATGGTTTCGATGAAACGAGGCACAGAGATCGGCTTCGAAATATAGGCCTCGCAGCCGCCCTGGCGGATGCGTTCCTCATCGCCTTTCATGGCGAAGGCGGTCACGGCGATGACCGGAATGACGTGCAGATCGTCATCTTCCTTCAGCCATTTGGTCACTTCCAGCCCCGACACCTCGGGCAGCTGGATGTCCATAAGGATGAGATCCGGCCGGTGCTGACGTGCCAGGTCGAGCGCCTCCAGACCATTGCGGGTGCGCACCGTCTCGTAACCGCTCGCTTCGATGAGGTCCCGAAAGAGCTTCATGTTGAGCTCATTGTCCTCGACGATCATAACCTTCTTAGGCATCGACATCCCGTCCCGGCCGTCCTTCCGCTCGAAGGTGGCCGTCATGCGCTCCCGGTTGAACGCACCAAACCCTGCTTCACTATACGGCAATATGATTGACGAAACGGAAACCTCCGGGCTGCAAAGCAGCGCGAATTCCACCTCGCCTCGCTGCGCGTCCAAACGGCGCGCGGCGCTGTAAAGGCTTGCCGCAAGCAAATCTTGCCATTACTGCGGAAGAGACTCATTCCACGTACCGAAGGTAGTGATGGCAAACGCGGCGTCAATGCGCGAAGAGGCTGAAACCATTGCCGTGAAGGCGCTGGGCTTCGTCGCCTCTGATCCGGAGCTGTTGCCGCGCTTTCTGGCGATCACCGGCATAGAGGCGCATTCGATCCGCAAGGCCGCCGGCGAGCCGGGCTTTTTGGCTGGCGTGCTGCAGTTTATCCTTGCCCATGAGCCGACCCTGATGCGCTTTGCCGAGGAAACCGGTACGCCGCCGGCCGCCGTCGGCAAGGCGTTGCGCGCACTGCCGCTCGGCGACGACAACCACGAGCTTTCCATATGAGCGATGATCCCGAGACCGCGCGCCAGATCGAGGAACTGTCAGCGGACGACCGGCCGCTGCTGGTGCTCGACGTCGACGACGTCGTGCTCGAATTCATTCGCCCCTTCCCGCATTTCTTGAAGTCGCGCGGCTATGGCCTGACGCTGGCGTCCTTCCGGCTGACCGGCAACATTGCCGAAACGGCCAGCGGCCGTCTGATCGAACAGCCAGAAGTGACGGCACTTCTGGGCGATTTCTTCGACACCCAGGCCGATTGGCAAAGCATAACCGACGGCGCCGCGGAAACCTTGGCAAGGCTTGGCAACCGCGCGGAAATCATAATGCTGACGGCCATGCCGCACCGGCATCGTGCCGTGCGCCGCGCGCATCTCGACGCGCTCGGGCTGAGCTATCCGCTGCTGACCACCGAGATGGCCAAGGGACCGGCAGTGGCCAGGCTGCGCGGCAAGAGTGGCCGGCCTGTGGTCTTCGTCGACGACCAGCCGCACAATCTGGCGTCTGTGCGCGAATCCGTCGCCGACGCCAGTCTCTTCCACCTGATGGCCGACAATTCGCTGCGCGCCTTCCTGCCGCCGGTCCCGGACGATGTCATCGTCGTCCAGGACTGGCACGAAGCCGGGCCGAGGATCGCCGGCGCGCTGGGGCTCTAAACGTCAGACGCAATCTCAGGAAAAGCGCCATGCGCTTTTCCCGGAATTGCAGAAAAGCCGAACCCTCAAGGATTCAGCTTCGCACCGGCTCCGCCATTGTCGCTGCCGCCACCATTGGCGCCATCGCCATTGTCGCCGCCGCTGCTGTCGTCCGCGCCGTCACCGTCGCCGACGCTGTCGTCCACCGCCGGATCGGCGGGCTTCAGCATGACGCCGTTGACGGTGACCGAGCCGTCGGCCTTGGTGCTGACGGCCCATTCCAGCCGGCCGTCCGGCAGCGTCTTGGCAAAACCCTTGACCATGAGAGCGACAGGCACATACTGCCCGACCTCCGGCTCCGCCTTTGCCGCTTCCTGCAGATGCGCCATGATCTTGTCGAAGCCGGCGACATCGACAGTGAGATTTGCGTCGGGTTTCTGCCCGAAGCTCGTCATCTCGCCTTCCAGCGCGATCTCCATGTCCTTGTTCTTCACAACGCTGTGGCCGATGACGACCTTCGGCGCCTTGGCCAGGAAGTCGGCCTTGAGCTGGTCGCCAAACTCGGCCGACAGCGGCGGATCCTGATTGAGATCAAAGGCTTCGATCGCCTTCTTCGCCATGCTGTCGAGATCGATATTGGCACCGCCGAAGTTCAGGTCGATATCGGTGGGCAGCAACGCAACGCTCCAGCTAGGCAAAAGCTGCTGCGGCACGGTCAGCCCCGATGCCTTGATGCCGTAGGTGACCTTGCCGCTCTGAGAAACGCCGTCGCTGCCGAACGCGGTGCTGAGCTGGGTTGCGCCGAAAGTGCCAATCGGGCTGTCGACTGCGAAATCCTTGAAGCCATAGGTGCCGTCGATGCGCTCCCACACCGGAAGCGCTGCGCGCAGAAGCGACTTGAGCTCCGCCTGGTTTGCCTTCAGCGTCTTCTCGTCCTCATTGGCCACGGCAAATGCCAGGAGGTCGAGCAGCGGCCTCGTCTGCACGCCCTTGCCGCTGGCTTCTACCGACAATTCCGGCGACTTGATGGTGACCGGGAAATTCAGCCCGTTCTCGGGATCGTCCAGTTTGATCGCCTCGGCGAAATTCGAAATTTTTTGCGACATCGTGAAATCGACGCCGCCATTGGCAGCCTTGGTGGCGGCGATCGTCGCGGTGCCGGCACCCGTGCTGGCCTCCATCTGCTGCTTGGCATCCTTCGAGGCCATCGTCATGCCGGCCAACGAACTGGCGCCGCTGATGAAGGCCGCCAGATTGGGATCATAGACGCCGGAACCCTTGCCGTCCTTGATCGAAAACTGCGTGCTTTGCAGCCCCTCGGGCCCGTTGAACTCGAAAGATCCGCTTTGCGAAAAATCCATCGAGACATCCCAGGTCCCGTCGCTGCGCGGCTTCACCAGCACGGCGTAGGGCGCGAAGTCCAATTTCACCTTTCCCTGCTCGGGAAACGTCGCGGCAAGCGCCTTGATGTCCAACGTGACCTTGTAGGCGTCGCCTTCGACCGAAACCTTCAGGATGCCCTTGTCGAGCGCCTGTTTGCCGACATAGCGGGACAGGTCATCGGACAATTGCTTCGCGCCCTTGCTGTCGACGGTCTGGCCGAAGGCGGGCGCGCTGAGCAGAAGCGCGGTAAAGGCAATTGGCAACATACGGTTCACGGGAAGTCTCCGTTCGATCGAAAGACAAAAATCGTTTCGTGCTTCTGGTAGGGAAATACCATCACAACTGCAAGATGATGACGGTCAGGCAATCGGCTTCAGCACCAGCCGCATCAGCGGGCGGCCCGCCTTGCGTTCCACCAGCCTCTCGAACCCTGCTTTCTCGAACACCCCCGACGAGCCGACGAACAGGCCGATCGAGCGCGAATCGCGCGACAGGTCGATCGGGCAGGCCTCGACAAGCCGTGCGCCGTTGCTGCGGGCGAAATCGATGCCGCCTTCGACGAGGCGATGCGTGATGCCCCGGCCCCGCGCCTTGGCGCGGATGAAAAAGCAGGAGATCGCCCACACGGCCGGATCGGAAGCGTCGGCGGGATCAATCGGCGCCGAGCCCCTGCCCTTGTTGTTCCATTCGGGCACGTCGGCGCGCGGTCCGATCTGCATCCAGCCAACCGCCTTCCCATCCTCGAAGGCCAGCAGGCCGTGCGGCGGGCCGGCTTCGATGCGCGCCTTGATGTGGTCCTTGTTGCGTTCGCGGCTGCTCTCGCGCCGCGCCGCCGGCGCCAGCCGGAAATGCGTGCACCAGCAGCCGTAACAGGCGCCCTGTTTGCCGAAAAGGTCCTCGAAATCAGGCCAGAGCTCAGGCGCCAGCGGTACTATGGTCGTGCTCATACGGTTCTCCCCAGGCCAAGCTTGTCGCTGACCCTGCACTGTCGTACCATTGCCTCTGTTCTCTTTATGTTCGCAGTGATGGCGGCCCCTGTCAACAATCCCGATTACGGTTTTTGCCGTGACTGCCTGACGTTTCAGCGCGGTGAAACGCGCCGCTGCGAGCGCTGCGGAAGCCCTCGCCTTGCCCGTCATCCCGAGCTTTACCGGCTGCATCTCGCACACATCGATTGCGACGCCTTCTATGCGGCGATCGAAAAGCGCGACAACCCGGCGCTCAAGGACAAGCCGCTGATCATTGGCGGCGGCAAGCGCGGGGTCGTCTCCACCGCTTGCTACATCGCCCGCATCCGGGGCGTGCGCTCCGCCATGCCGATGTTCAAGGCGCTCGAGGCCTGCCCCGAGGCGGTCGTGATCCCGCCCAACATGGAAAAATATGTGCGTGTCGGCCGCGAGGTGCGCGCCATGATGCAGGCGCTGACGCCGCTGGTCGAGCCGCTTTCGATCGACGAGGCGTTTCTCGACCTCGCCGGCACCGAACGGCTGCACGGCCTGCCGCCGGCCGTTGTGCTGGCGCGCTTCGCACTGGCCGTCGAGAAGGAGATCGGCATCACCGTTTCCGCGGGCCTATCCTATTGCAAGTTCCTCGCCAAGATAGCGTCGGACTTCCGCAAGCCGCGCGGCTTTTCGGTCATCGGCGAGGCCGAGGCAGTCGGCTTCCTGGCGACGCAGCCGGTGACCATGATCTGGGGCGTCGGCAAGGCGTTCAACGCCACGCTGGAACGCGACGGCATCCGCACCATCGGCCAGCTTCAGACGATGGAGCGTGGCGACCTGATGCGCCGCTACGGCGTGATGGGCGACCGGCTTTACCGGCTTTCGCGTGGCGAGGACGTTCGCCGCGTCGACCCCGACCAGGACGCCAAGAGCGTATCGGCCGAAACCACCTTCGACACCGACATCGCGTCGCTGGACGAACTGATCTCGGTGCTGAGAGGGCTTTCGGAAAAGGTCTCGGCGCGGTTGAAAAAGTCAGGCATTGCCGGGCGCACCGTGGTGCTGAAGCTGAAGACGCAGGATTTCAAGCTGCGCACGCGCAACCGCCAGCTCGGCGACCCGACCCGGCTCGCCGACCGTATCTTTCAGACCGGGGTGGAGCTTCTTCGCAAGGAAACGGACGGAACGAAATTTCGATTGCTCGGCATCGGCGTCAGCGACCTCTCCGACGACGACAAGGCCGACCCACCGGATCTGGTCGACGTCCAGTCGCGCAAGCGCGCCATGGCGGAGGGCGCCATCGATGCGCTGCGCGACAAGTTCGGCCGCAAGGCGGTGGAAACCGGCTATACGTTCGGCAAAGGACGCGATGCCCATCCGCCGGAGCCGCTTGAAGACTGAGCCTGGATACCGGATGTGTTGCGATTCAGGTCAGACCGTCAGGTGCGCGTCAGATCGATCCTGCTCGTCACCACGTTCTTGCCGGTTGTCGGATCGGTGTCGGTGACCGTCAGCCGGATGCCATTCTCGCCTCGCTTCTCGACCGTCATCCGCGCCTTGCGATCACCATTGACCTCCTGGGCCCAGCGGATGCCAAGATTGATCGCGTTGCCCGAACGGCTGCCGTTCAGCTGTGCCGGCCCGGTGCGCGACCCAACATAGACGCCGCTGTATTTCGCGCCGGTGACGTTCAACTTGGCGCTGATGGCACGTGTCACCAAGACGAGACCGCGGCAACTGCCATCCAGCGAGAGCGAGGTTGAGGTCGCGTTCGACTTGAAGCTGCAGGAAACACTGACGTTCGGCACATCCGTGGTGACCTGTACAGTGCCCTTGCCGGCAAAATTACCCTTGAACGACTGGAGAAACTTGGTCTCGTCGGCGTGTGCCGTGCCTGCCGCGACCAAAAGACAGCCAGCAAGCGCAAATTGCGCGAATGGTCTCATCGAAACTCTCCTGTCGATGCTGAAAGGCAAGATGCCCTGCGAAGCTCGGCTGAATATCGGGACTCAACGCCCACTGGCCTATCGGGTTCCGCTCGCAACATGCCCGTTTTGCAACATCACGCCGCTGCAACTGGCCCAGAAGAATGGAGCGGCTAGCGGTTGCGGCAAAAGCCCCGGCCTGCGAGATACCTGCCATGGCACCCACCCCCTCGATCCCCAAGGCCGCGTTCTGGATGGCGCTGTCGATCAGCTCTTTCCTGGCTATGTCGGTCGCCGGCCGCGCCACCACGGCCGAACTCAACGTCTTCCAGGTGCTGGAACTGCGCTCGGTGATCGGCTTCTTCATCCTCTTGCCGCTGGTGCTGGCGAGCGGCGGCTTCGCGGCAATGCGCACGCAGCGTCCCCTCGCCCATATCGCGCGCAACGTCGTCCACTATACCGGCCAGGCGGCATGGCTCTACGCCTTGACCCTGATCCCGCTGGCGGTGCTGATCTCGATCGAATTCACCACGCCGATCTGGACGGCGATCCTGGCGGTGACGTTTCTCGGCGAAAGGCTGAGCCGGCCGAAACTGGCGGCGGTCGTGCTAGGCCTGATCGGCGTGGTGGTCATCGTCCGTCCAGGCGTCAACGCGGTTGATCCCGGACATCTGGTCGTGCTGGGCGCCGCGGTCTGTTTCGGCATATCGCTGGTCCTGGTCAAATCGCTGACGCGCACCGACAGCGTCGTGCGCATCATCTTCTGGATGCTGATCATCCAGTCGGCGCTCGGCCTCATCCCCGCCGTCTACGTGTGGCGCACGCCATCGCTTGAACTGTGGCCCTGGATCCTGCTGATCGCCTTCACCGGCATGTCGTCACATTTCTGCATGGCCCGCGCGCTCACCTATGCCGACGCCACCGTCATTTCGCCAATGGATTTTCTGCGGGTGCCCTTGTCGGCGCTGGTCGGCTGGCTGCTTTACAAGGAGCAGATCGACGCCTTCACCGCCGGTGGCGCTCTCCTGATCCTGATGGGCAATCTGCTCAACCTGCAGCGCAAACCGGTGCAGCCGGCTGAAGTGGCGGCATCGTAGCCAGTCAGTCGCCTTCGTTCGGTATGTTGAGGACGTGCCCGCAGGCCTTGCAGTGCACGGCATCCGGCTCATGCCGCTGCAGCCCGCATTGCGGACAGGAAAAGAACACCTTGGCCGGCCGGAAGATCGCCTGCGCCAGCCTGACAAACAGCGATATGCCGATGATCATGGTGACGATCGCCGTCAGCTTGCCGGCCATTCCCGGCAGCACGATGTCGCCGAAGCCGGTCGTCGTCACCGTGGCGACGGTGAAATAAAGCGCATCGATGTAGTTTTCCAGCCCGGCGCCGTTTCGGAAGAAGAAGGTGTAGACGAAGCCGGTGATGACGAACAGAAACGTCAAGAGGTTGATGACCGCATTGCTTGCCTCGCGCCAGGGCCTCAGCCCACGCATCTCGAAATGCCGCCAGATCGAACCG
This sequence comes from Mesorhizobium sp. 2RAF45, assembly GCF_052115225.1. Taxonomy (NCBI): domain Bacteria; kingdom Pseudomonadati; phylum Pseudomonadota; class Alphaproteobacteria; order Hyphomicrobiales; family Phyllobacteriaceae; genus Mesorhizobium; species Mesorhizobium sp. 2RAF45. The sequence goes on from NZ_JBFRGG010000001.1 coordinate 29,731, forward strand.
CTGCGCGACAGCGACCACAGCCGCAGGATGCGCAGGAAACCGAGATTGGCGAGCGCCGTCGGCATCAGCAGCGTCAACAGGATGAAGACATCCACCCAGGAGGTCGGCTGCTTCATCAGGCGCAGCATGTCGTTGGAAGCCAGCAGCCTGGCAATCAGATCGGCGCCGACCAGCGCCGCCACCGCATAATCCAGCCACAGGAACGAGGCCGAATGCTGGATGACGGGTGTCGCGATGAAGAAGGCGATGATGGCGAGATCGATGACGATTGCCGCAACCTGAAAGCGGAAGGCGGCCGGCGTGCGCCCATGATAGAGCCTGCGCAGCATGTCGCGCAGCCGCGCCATCGCGGAACGATCCTGTGATGCTCGCCTGTCAGCGGCCTTCATGCCGATCGCGATGACATGGGCGGCATGCGCCGATGCCTGCCAAGCGCGGCGATCACACCAGTTCCACTTCGACCACGCCGGGCACGGCGCGCATCGCCGAGGCGATCTGCGGCGAGACGCGGTAGCCGCCCTGCAAAGCGATCTCGACCTCGCCCTGGGCCTCTTCCTTGATTACGATGATGCTCACCTGGCTTTCACCGCGCTGGGTGAGCTGGGACTGGATTATCGAGGCGGGTCCATCGTTCCTGACGAATATGCGCAGCGCCTTCTGGATACGGCTTGCCTCCTCCTCCAGCGATTGCACGGAGTTGATGCGCAAATTGACGCCCTCGGGCCGGTCCTCGGCCGCGACGGTGATCACGACGGAGCGGCCGGCTTCCAGCAAGTCACGGTACTGCGCCAACGCTTCGGAAAACAGCACGGCCTCGTACTGGCCGGAAGTATCGGAAAAGGCCACAACGCCCATCTTGTTGCCGGTGCGCGTCTTGCGCTCCTGTTTGCTGGTCACCGTGCCTGCCAGGCGGCCGGCAGAAGCGCCGCGCTTGACGGCGGCCGAGAACTCCGCCCAGTTCTGCACCCGCATCTTCTGCAAGGCCGCCTTGTATTCGTCGAGCGGATGGGCCGAGAGATAGAAACCGACGACCTGGAATTCGCGGTGCAGCCGGTCGGCGGCGAGCCATGGGTCCGTCGCCGGCAGGTTCAACGCCTGCGACTGAGCGCCGAGTGAGGCGCCGAAAATATCGGCCTGGCCGGAAACGGCGTTCTGCTGGGCAAGTGACGCCAATCCCATCATCCGTTCGACGCCAGCCATCATCTGGGCGCGATCATGGCCGAAGCAGTCGAGCGCGCCGGCCATGATCAGGCTTTCGAAGACGCGCTTGCCGACGATCTTGGGATCGACCCGCTCGCAGAAATCCGCGAGATTCTTGAACGGTTTTTCGCCCCGCACGGCAACGATGTGCTCGACCGCCGCGTCGCCGACGCCCTTGAGTGCGGCCATCGAATAATAGATGCGGTTCTCGCCGACCTCGAAAGGCCGAAAACTCGTCATCACCGACGGCGCCAGAACCTCGATGCCGAGGCGCAGCGCGTCCTGGCGGAAGTCGGCGAGCTTGTCGGTATTGCCCATATCGAGCGTCATCGACGCGGCCAGGAACTCGACCGGATAATGCGCCTTGAGATAGGCGGTCTGGTACGAGACCACGGCGTAGGCGGCTGCGTGCGACTTGTTGAAACCGTAGTCGGCGAACTTGGCCAGCAGGTCGAAAATAAAGTCGGCTTGCGTCTTGCTGACACCGCGCTCGACCGCACCCGAGACAAAGCGCTCGCGCTGCTTGTCCATCTCGGCGCGGATCTTCTTGCCCATGGCGCGGCGCAGAAGGTCGGCCTCGCCGAGCGAATAGCCGGACAGCTCCTGCGCAATCTGCATCACCTGTTCCTGGTAGACGATGACGCCTTGCGTCTCCTTCACCAGATGGTCGATCTTGGGATGGATCGAGGCCATCTCCTCCTCGCCATGCTTTCTGGCATTGTAGGTCGGGATGTTCTCCATCGGGCCTGGCCGGTAGAGGGCGACGAGCGCGATGATGTCCTCGATGCAGTCGGGCCGCATGCCTATCAGCGCCTTGCGCATGCCGGCACTTTCCACCTGGAACACGCCGACCACCTCGCCGCGCGACAGCATGGCGTAGGTCTCGGGGTCGTCGAGCGGGATCGTCGCCAGGTCGATGTCGATACCGCGCCGGCGGATCAGCTTGACCGCCGTCTCCAGCACGGTCAGCGTCTTCAGGCCGAGGAAGTCGAACTTCACCAGCCCGGCCTGCTCGACATATTTCATGTTGAACTGGGTGACCGGCATGTCCGAGCGCGGATCGCGGTACATCGGCACCAGTTCCGACAAAGGCCGGTCGCCGATGACGATGCCGGCGGCGTGCGTAGAAGCGTGGCGGTAAAGACCTTCCAGCTTCTGAGCCATGTCGAGCAGCGTCTGGACGATCGGCTCCTTCTCGGCCTCTTCGGCAAAGCGCGGCTCATTGGCAATGGCGTCTGCCAGCTTGACCGGATTGGCCGGGTTCTGCGGCACCATTTTGGACAGCTTGTCGACCTGGCCATAGGGCATCTGCAGCACGCGGCCGACATCGCGGAGCACGGCGCGGGCCTGCAGTGTACCGAAGGTGATGATCTGGCCGACCTGGTCGCGGCCGTATTTCTGCTGGACGTAGCGGATCACCTCTTCGCGGCGATCCTGGCAGAAGTCGATGTCGAAGTCGGGCATCGACACGCGGTCGGGATTGAGGAAGCGCTCGAACAGCAGCGAGAAGCGCAGCGGATCGATGTCGGTGATGGTCGTCGAATAGGCGACCAGCGACCCGGCGCCCGAACCACGGCCCGGTCCAACCGGAATGCCTTGCGCCTTGGCCCATTTGATGAAGTCGGCAACGATCAGGAAGTAGCCGGGGAATTTCATCTTCTCGATGATGCCGAGCTCGAATTCCAGCCGTTCGCGATACTGCTCGACCGTGTAGCCCGGAGTTGGTCCGTGCAGGGCGAGCCGTGCGTCGAGCCCCTCACGCGCCTGGCGGGCGAGCTCCGCGGCCTCGGCCTTTTCGGCCGCATCCTTGTCGGAGGCATCGCCGCCAGTGAAGCGTGGCAGGATCGGGCTGCGGGTTTTCGGATAATAGGAACAGCGCTGGGCGATCTCGACCGTATTGTCGATCGCTTCCGGCAGGTCGGCGAACAGCTTTGCCATGTCGGCCTGGCTGCGCAGGAAATTGTCCGGCGACAACCGGCGGCGGGTATCGACAGCGACGACGGAGCCCTCGGCGATGGCGATCAGCGCGTCATGCGCCTCATAATCGTCGCGTGAAGAGAAAAACGCCTCGTTGGTGGCGACAAGCGGAAGTTCGTGTGCATAGGCGAGATCGATCGTCTGATGTTCGATGACCCGGTCATAGCCCGCGACCCGGTCCAATTCGACATAGAGCCGGTCGCCGAACATCGCCTTGAGCGTCAAAAGCCGAACCTCGGCCAGATCGCGGCGATCCTCCTTCAAGGCGTTGCCGATCGGGCCGCGTGGCCCGCCGCTGAGGCAGATCAGCCCATCGGCCTTTCCCTCCAGCATCTCGGTCGTCAGATGCACCGCCTCGCCGGGCGGTGTTTCCAGATAGACGCGGCTGACCAGCCTGACCAGGTTGGAATAACCGGCTTCGGTCGCGGCGAGCAGAACGACCGGCCGCATTTCCGGGCCTTGCCGCCGGCGATCCCGCTGGCCGTCGCTGTTTTCGCCGGAAAAGGCGAGCGCGATCTGGCAGCCGATGATCGGCTGGATACCCTCCTTCACCGCCTTCTGCGCGAATTCGAGCGCGCCGAACAGATTGTTGGTGTCGGTGACGGCGATCGCCGGCGCCTCGTCCTTCACGGCATGGCCGACGATCTTGCCGAGTTGGAGCGCGCCCTCGAGCAGCGAATAGGCCGAATGCACGCGCAGATGCACGAACGGCCGCGCCGGCACCTCCGGCCGCGCCGCCGCTATCGCGGCTTCGCGCTTCAGGGGGTCGCGTGGGAGTCTGTCATCCGCCATGATTTCTCGCGCTGTCGAAGGCCTTGAGTCGATGGAGATGTATTGTCCGGGACAGGGCGATACCAGTCCAGCACAAACGACCGCCAATCACAGGCTTGCCGAATGCACGGCGCCTCACCTCAGAGATTGTTTCGACATTCGCTCCGGCGAGTCATATGATGGTGGTTTCGAGAACCGGTGCGCAAGTAGAACGGGAAGCGCAGAAAACGCCTTCAGATGGCGGCCGAAGTAGAATTTCCAAACAATCTCTAGGCGAATTCCATGATCACCGCGTCCACAGCCAGGCTGTCGCCGGGCTTGGCGTTGAGTTTCGATACGACGAGGTCGCGTTCGGCGCGCAGCACGTTTTCCATCTTCATCGCCTCGACCACGGCCAAGGTCTCGCCGGCCTTGACCTCCTGGCCCTCGGTGACAGCGATCGACACGACGAGGCCGGGCATCGGGCAAAGCAGCAGTTTCGACGTGTCCGGCGCCACCTTCTCCGGCATCAGCCGTTCCAGCTCGGCGATGCGCGGCAGCATGGCGCGCGCGGTCACCGACATGCCTTTCCAGGCGATGCGAAGACCGTTGGCGACAGGCCGGATCTGGGCGACAACGGAGCGCTTGCCGACCGTGCCGCGCCAGATCAGGTCGCCCGGCCGCCAGTCGGATGAAACGGTCAGCGCCTTGCCGCCGTCGATCGACAGGTCGATCTCCATCGGAATGGATATCATGCCTTCGAGGATGGACGCCTGGAGGTAGTCGTCGCCGAGCGTCACCACCCAATCGCGCTTGAGCGCACCCGAATGCGGCGCCAACCGCCCGCCCAGCCGGTCGAGCCGGTCGCGGCGCAGCAATTCCACCGCGGTCACGATCGAGGTGAGAACTGCTTTTTCTCCGCTGTTCGGCACGACGGGCGCAAAACCGTCGGGATATTCCTCGGCTATGAAGCCGGTCGATATCGCCCCTTCCCGCCAGCGCGGATGCTGCATCAGCGCCGCCAGGAACGGAATGTTGTGCTCGATACCGTCGACCACAAAACTGTCGAGCGCTTCCGACATGGCATCGATCGCTTCGATGCGCGTCGGCGCCCAGGTGCACAATTTGGCGAGCATCGGGTCATAGAACATCGAAATCTCGGAGCCTTCGGTGACGCCGGTGTCGTTGCGGATGATCACATCGCCGAATTGCCCTTCCTCCGGCGGCCGGTAGCGCGTCAGCCGGCCGATCGACGGCAGGAAATTGCGATACGGGTCCTCGGCATAGAGCCGGCTTTCCACCGCCCAGCCATTCAGCTTTATGTCGCTTTGCTTCAAGGCGAGCTTCTCACCGGCGGCGACGCGGATCATCTGCTCGACCAGATCGATGCCGGTGACGAGCTCCGTCACCGGATGCTCGACCTGCAATCGTGTATTCATTTCAAGGAAATAGAAGTTCTTGTCCTTGTCGACGATGAACTCGACCGTGCCGGCGCTCTGGTAGTCGACCGCCCTGGCCAGCGCCACCGACTGCTCGCCCATGGCCTTGCGCGTCTTGGCATCGAGGAAGGGCGACGGCGCCTCTTCCGCCACCTTCTGGTTGCGGCGCTGGATCGAGCATTCACGCTCGCCGAGATAGAGCGCATTGCCATGCGCATCGGCCAGCACCTGGATCTCGATATGGCGCGGATCGACGACGAATTTCTCAATGAACACGCGGTCGTCGCCGAACGAGCTCTTGGCTTCCGAGCGCGCCCGGTCGAAACCGTCGCGCACTTCCGACTGGTTCCAGGCAATGCGCATGCCCTTGCCGCCGCCGCCGGCGGAGGCCTTGATCATCACGGGATAGCCGATCTCGCCGGCGATCTGTTCGGCGTGGTCGGCATTCTCGATGACGCCAAGCCAGCCGGGCACGGTCGAAACCTTGGCGGCGTTGGCGAATTTCTTCGATTCGATCTTGTCGCCCATGGCCTTGATCGCCTTGGGCTTCGGGCCGATGAAGACGATGCCTTCCTTCTCCAGCGTTTCGCAGAAGGCGGCGCGCTCGGACAGGAAGCCATAGCCGGGATGCACGGCCTGAGCCCCGGTTTCCTTGCAGGCGGCGATGATCTTTTCAGGGACAAGATAACTTTGCGCGGCGGGCGAAGGCCCGATATGCACCGCCTCGTCGGCCATCTCGACATGCACGGCATCGCGATCGGCATCGGAATAGACGGCGACCGTGGCAATCCCCATCTTGCGCGCCGTCTTGATGACGCGACAGGCGATCTCGCCACGGTTGGCGATCAGGATTTTCGTGAACATGCTGAGGTCATTCCCCTCCGGTCGGTCGTTCCTTTTATGACCTGTGCTTGCGGGGTCAAGCCGACCATGCAAATCACTGCCTTTCAATCGATTTGCGATTCCAATTCATCGCTGTGGCCCAGTCTCGGCACCAGCTTCTAGTTGATCGTGTCGAAAAAACCTGAAACCTTGGAAAAAAATTCGCATTTGGAGGACGCCCTATGAAAACCCGCGCCGCTGTCGCTGTCGCCGCCGGAAAGCCGCTGGAGATCATGGAGGTCGACCTCGACGGTCCGCGCGAAGGCGAGGTGCTGGTCGAGATCAAGGCGACCGGCATTTGCCACACCGACGAGTTCACGCTGTCGGGCGCCGATCCCGAAGGCCTGTTCCCAGCCATTCTCGGCCATGAGGGCGCTGGCGTGGTGGTCGATGTCGGCAAGGGCGTCACCTCGGTCAAGAAGGGCGACCACGTCATTCCGCTCTACACGCCGGAATGCCGGCAGTGCCCGTCCTGCCTGTCAAGAAAGACCAATCTGTGCACGGCGATCCGCGCCACGCAGGGCCAGGGCTTGATGCCCGACGGCTCGTCGCGCTTCTCGATCGGCAAGGACAAGATCTTCCACTATATGGGCTGCTCGACCTTCTCCAACTTCACCGTGCTGCCCGAGATCGCGGTGGCCAAGGTCAATCCGGACGCTCCCTTCGACAAGATCTGCTACATCGGCTGCGGTGTCACCACCGGCATCGGCGCCGTCATCAACACCGCCAAGGTCGAGCAAGGCGCGACCGCCGTGGTCTTCGGCCTTGGCGGTATCGGCCTGAACGTCATTCAGGGCCTGAAGCTTGCCGGCGCCGACATGATCATCGGCGTCGATTTGAACAACGACAAGAAGGCATGGGGCGAGCGGTTCGGCATGACGCATTTCGTCAATCCGAAGGAGATCGACGGCGACATCGTGCCTTACCTCGTCAACATGACCAAGCGCGGCGCCGACCAGATCGGCGGCGCCGACTACACGTTCGACTGCACCGGCAACACCAAGGTGATGCGCCAGGCGCTGGAAGCCTCGCACCGCGGCTGGGGCAAGTCGGTCATCATCGGCGTCGCCGGCGCCGGGCAGGAAATCTCGACGCGGCCGTTCCAGCTGGTCACCGGCCGCACCTGGATGGGCACCGCCTTCGGCGGCGCGCGCGGCCGCACCGACGTGCCGCGCATCGTCGACTGGTACATGGACGGCAAGATCCAGATCGATCCGATGATCACCCATTTGCTGAAACTGGACGAGATCAACAAGGGGTTCGACCTCATGCACGAGGGCAAGTCGATCCGAAGCGTCGTCGTTTACTGAAGCAAGCCACACGCCGCCGACCGACCGGCCAGCGACCTCTGTGGTTCACAACTGGGAGGAGAAAAGAATGGCGGAGAAACTGCATCCGAAAATCGACAATGGCCTGCCAAAGGAGAGCGCGAGCTTTGCCGGCGGCACGCTGGTCTGCGCCTGCACCAGCAAGCCGGTCAAGGTGAAGGTCAAGGGGCAGATCGCCCACAACCATGCCTGCGGCTGCACCAAATGCTGGAAGCCGGAAGGCGCGGTATTCTCGGTGGTTGCCGTGGCCGGCACGGGCGACGTCACCGTCAGCGAGAACGGCGACAAGCTGAAAGTGGTCGATTCCGCGGCGCTGATCCAGCGCCATGCCTGCACCGGCTGCGGTGTCCATATGCACGGCCCGGTCGAGCGCGACCATCCCTTCAAGGGCCTGACCTTCATCCATCCCGAGCGCTTCGTCGAGGATGGCTGGTCGCCGCCGGGGTTTGCAGCCTTCGTCTCGTCGATCATCGAATCCGGCGTCGATCCAAAACGGATGGACGGTATTCGCGCGCAGCTAAGGACAATCGGGCTCGAACCCTATGACTGTCTCAACCCTGGCCTGATGGACTATATGGCCACCTGGACCGCGAAGAAGTCCGGCGCCTTGCCGGCCTGAACACTGTAAGATTTCAGGCAGGGGCCGGACACGTTTCCGGCCCCTGTCCGTTTCGGAGGGATTATGCCCGCACCCGCCATCTACGTCGATGCCGACGCCTGCCCGGTCAAGGCCGAGGTGGAAAAGGTCGCCGAGCGCCTCGGCGTCGTCGTCACCTACGTCTCCAATGGCGGCTTGCGGCCATCGCGCGATCCAATGATCCGCAATGTCGTGGTCGCCAAGGGCGCCGACGCCGCCGACGACTGGATCGTCGAGAATGCCAAATCCAACGACATCGTGATCACGGCGGACATTCCGCTTGCCGCCCGCGCGGTGGCGCTCGGGGCGCATGTGCTTGGGCCAACCGGGCGGCCGTTCACGCCCGAAACCATCGGCATGGCGGTGGCCATGCGCGACCTCAAGCAGCATTTGCGCGAGACCGGTGAGAGCAAGGGCTACAATGCCTCCTTCGCGCCGCAGGACCGTTCGCGGTTTCTTGGTGAACTCGACCGCATCTTGCGGCGCGCGCTGAAATCCGCCACACCCGGCTAGAAACCGAGCGCGATCAAGGGTGGAGACGTCATGGCCATCGAAGCCCCGATCCAGAAACCTATGCAGCGCCATATGCTGTTCGCAATGTCGGCGTGTTTCGGCGCGTTTGCGCTGCTCGTGGCGTTGCTGCTGCACGCCCCGCTCGCCTATTCGATCGGCGCCAATGCCTTTTTCGCCGCCTACGTCATTCTCGTCGTCAGCCAGATGCCCAAATTCACCGGCAAGTATCTGAGCAAGAATGCGCGCGCCACCGACCAGCCGGTGCTGGTCATCTTCGCCGTGACGCTCGTCGTCGTTGTCGTCGCCGTTGTCTCGTTGTTCCTGCTTATCAACCAGAAGAACAGAGGCAATTCCGTCGAACTCGGTTTCGCGCTGCTGTCGATCCCGCTTGGCTGGTTCACCATCCATGCCATGGCCGCACTTCACTATGCGCATGTCTACTGGATGGACGGCGATGCGGTGGACGCTGAAACCAAGAAGAAAATCCCGGTCGGCGGATTGCTGTTCCCAGGCGACAAGCGCCCGGAAGGTTGGGATTTCCTCTATTTCTCGGCAGTCATCGGCATGACGGCGCAAACCGCCGACACCAACATCTCGACCACGCATATGCGCTGTGTCGTCCTCGTCCACTCGATCCTGTCGTTTTTCTTCAACACGGTCATCGTCGCCGCGGCCGTCAATCTCGCCGTCAGCCTGGGTGGCCCGTAATAAATCCGTGATCGGGTGAAACATCGGTTTGGATCGCGACGTATCAGGAGGACAATGAACGCGCAGGTCACGCCGCGAGGCCGGGAGACGAGACAAAATGGAATCCGTTGCCAGAAGCCAATCCGCCACCGGACCGGACGCTCCCGTGTCGAGCGACAGCACGCTGATCTACCGGCAGTCGCGGTGGACGCGGCTGACACACTGGATCTGGGCCATTTCGCTGTTCTTCATGCTGCTTTCCGGCCTGCAGATCTTCAACGCCCGGCCGCAGCTCTATATCGGCAAGCAATCCGGCTTCGGCTACAACAACACCATTTTCGAAATCGGCGCCGAAAACACGAGCGCCGGGCCGCGCGGCTTCACCGAGATCTTCGGGCACCGCTTCGACACGACGGGCGTGCTCGGCTGGTCGGGTCCGCCAGGCAACGAGACGGCGCGTGGCTTCCCGTCCTGGGCGACCATCCCGTCCTATTATGACCTCGGCACCGCCCGCGTCGTGCATTTCTTCTTCGCCTGGATCCTGACGACGACCTTGATCGTCTGGCTGGTCGCAAGCCTGGTCAACGGCCATATCAGGCGCGATCTCGCCCCGCGCCTCGACGACCTCAAGCGGCTGCCGCGGGACATAGTCGACCACGCGAAGCTGAAATTCCATCACACACGTGAATACAACACACTGCAGAAGATGGCCTATGGCGGTGTGCTGTTCGTGCTGTTGCCGCTGATGATCATCACCGGCCTTGCCCTGTCGCCCAGCATGAATTCGGTGCTGCCTTTCCTCAACGAAGTGCTCGGCGGCCGGCAGACGGCGCGCACCATTCATTTCACCGTCATGCTGCTGCTGGTCGGCTTCTTCATCATCCACATTCTGATGATCCTGGCCGCCGGCCCGATCAACGAATTGCGCTCGATCATCACCGGCTGGTACCGCACCGACCCTCCCGCGCATGACGACAAGACGACCGAGAGGAGTGCCTGACATGGCGAAGTTTGAGATCAGCCCCAATTTTCAGATCAGTCGAAGGAAATTCCTGACCGCCGCCAGCCTTGGCGCCTCGGGTATCATGCTGTCGGGCTGCGACGCTTTCGACAGCCAGTTGAGCATCGGCAGCGGCCTGCGCAGTTTCCTCGAAAACGCCAATGGGCTGACATATCGCGCGCAACGCCTGCTTGCCGGCCGTGACGCGCTGGCACCGGAATTCACCGAGGCCGATATCCGCCAGCCGCAGCGGCCGAACGGCGTTACCGCCCCTGACGACGACACCTACAAGGGCCTGCTCGCCAACAATTTCGCCGACTGGCGGCTGGAAGTCTCGGGCCTCGTCGAAAAGCCGCTGTCGCTCAGCCGCGAGCAGCTTCAGAACATGCCAAGCCGCACGCAGATCACCCGCCACGACTGCGTCGAGGGCTGGAGCTGCATCGCCAAATGGACCGGCACGCCGTTGTCGCTGGTGCTCGACCAGGCGGTGGTCAAGCCGCAGGCGCGTTACGTCATGTTCCACTGCCTCGACACGATCGACCGCAGCCTATCCGGCGACATCAAATATTACGGCACGATCGACCTGATCGACGCCCGCCATCCGCAGACGATCCTCGCCTACGGCCTGAACGGCAAACCGCTCCCGGAAGAAAACGGCGCCCCGTTGCGCGTCCGCGTCGAACGCCAACTCGGCTATAAGATGCCGAAATATCTCTACAAGATCGAGTTGGTCGACGGCTTCGCCAATGTCGGCGGCGGCCGCGGCGGCTATTGGGAAGACAATGGCTATGACTGGTATGGCGGGATTTGATGACCACCCGCATACAGGCCGAGCACGATCTTTCGCCGATCGAGTTGAGTTCGCTCGAGGAACGCCTCCACAACGACAACCGGCGCGCGACGGGCTGCGCCGATGACCGGGGACTGGCTTTCGTTATTCGTGACGGTGCAGGACATGCGATCGGCGTTGCCGCCGGCTACTCTTGGGCGAGCACGTCCGAGCTGACATTGATGTGGATTGACGAGGCCTATCGCGGTCGCGGCTATGCAAGGCAGTTGCTCAGCGCTTTTGTCGCTGAGGCAACGGTTCGAGGAGTCAGGAGAATTTGGGTCTCCAGCCACGACTTCCAGGCACCGGGCCTCTACGAAAAGGCTGGCTTCCGGCGCATCGCCGAACTCGCGGAATGGCCCGAAGGCCACTCCAACATCATCCTTTGTAAAACGACAGCAGCGGACGGTGCACTTTAGGCAACCTTCTCAAGCAGCGGCCTCAATGCCGGATGTATCTCCGGCGAGGCGTGCTTGATCAGGGTCAGCAGCGCGCGCTCGTTCTCGTACAGAGGCCTATCCACGCCGATATGCTCGACCAGCCATTTGGCTTCGCCGGCATCGATCGTCTCGGCACGGCGGGCCAGGGCCTCGGCCGCCCTGTTCTTGGCCTCCCATTCGGCCTCGATGTCATCGGGGGACCGATAGGCCTCGATGACGCCAGCAAGGCTGCCGGAGACCATGCGGCTGAAGAACCCGCCGATTGCCGGCTCGGCATGTTCGAGGAAGCTCTCCTGGCGCAGCGCCACGTCGCGGGTCGGCGCCTCATAGCCGGCCGAACACATGACGAAATTGGCGATCGCCTTGACGAAAAGGTCGTTCCAGGACGGATCGTTCTTGGCCTGGGCGGTGTGCTCGTTGATCCTGAACAGCACCTCGGCCTCGCCGCGGGTGATGGCGATGTTGCCGTCGCCGCCATGGGCGTAGAGGATGCGGCGCAGCAGCTCGACTTCCGCCTTGGCGATCAGTCCGGGCACCAGCACGCCGCCCAGCATCAGCGGCCCCTTGCCGTCGATGACGGCATGCGCGACCTGCTCCAGCGCATAGACGCAAAGCTTGCTCGGCGAGGATCTCGCCTTTTCCAGCACATGGACCAGCAATTCGAGTTCGGTGCGGCTGTCGACCATGCCGTCGCGCGAAATAGTGCGGACCAGCCAGTCGGCATTGTCCTGCGAGATATAGCCGGACGGCTTCTCCTGGTGGACGATGTAGTCGGTCACCGCCTCGACGAAGAACGGTGCCCACTCCGCGCATTTGTCCTGGGCCGTCTGGTCGAGAGCGAACAGCGCCTCGGCCTCGCCTCGCGTCACCACGCCATCGGCGAACACGTCGCGGCGCAGCATCACCACATCCTCCGGGGCAATGCGATTCTTCGAGGTCAGCCCCGCCACCGGCGCGCTCATGATCAATTCGCCCATTGTCGTCCCCGTCCGCCCCAAAGCGTTACATCGGCCCGCTATATCAGGAGTGTCTTGAAAAACCGGCAAACGGCGTGGTTAGCGAAGACTTGCCGGCCAGTGCATGTCGCCCAAAAGTGCGCAGCGGTTTTAGGAAAACGACATGCATCAAACAAAGAGCTAAAGCGCATCACCTGAATCCGTTTCATCGCGACGCACCTTTGATGTCGCTGGGAGGTGACAAGGTGTCGCCGACGGGCTATGGATGGCGCGTCGAGGGCTCGGGATTCTGAGTCCTACCTGTTTGCGGGAGAGAGCAGCGAGAGCTGCCGCCGAAGGGGAAATCGCCCGAAATCTCTCAGGCAAAAGAACCGTAGACGGGAAAGACACTCTGGAAAGTCGGGGCTTGCCCCCGCGCCGAAGGTGTAAGCGCCGCTGACAGAGTTCCGGCTGCGCGAGTCTCTCAGGCTTCAGACAGAGGGGCACGGACTGGTCGCCATTCGCGGCCGATTGCGTGCGACTCTGGAGACGACATGACGGGCGACGACTCAAAACACCTTCCCCTCGAAGATATCCACACAGCCGCCGGTGCGCGCTTCGGCGCCTTTGCCGGCTGGTCGATGCCACTGACCTATCCGGCCGGCGTCATGAAGGAGCACCTGCACACCCGCGAGCATGCCGGTCTCTTCGACATCTCGCACATGAAACTGTTCGAGGTCAGCGGACCGCAAGCGGTTGCGCTGCTCGACCGCGCTTGCCCCTTGGATGCCGGCGCGCTCGAAATCTCGCAGTCGAAACTGTCCTTCTTCCTCAATGAGGCCGGCGGCATCCTCGACGACCTGATCGTCACCCGGCTCGGCGATACAAGGTTCATGGTGGTCGCCAATGCCGGCAACGCCGCCGCCGACGAGAAGCATCTGCGTGAACTGGCCGCGAATTTCGATGTGAAGGTCGAGCCGCTCGACCGCGTCTTCCTGGCCATCCAGGGACCCGAGGCCTGGGCAGTCCTGTCCCGTGCCGGCATCGAGACCGGCTCGCTGCTGTTCATGCACGGGGTCGAGCCGCGGAAAGACTGGTTCATGAGCCGGTCGGGTTACACCGGCGAGGACGGTTTCGAGATCGGCCTGCCGGAGGCGGACGCGCGTGATTTGGTCACGAAGCTGCTCGAGGATGAACGCGTTCTGTGGATCGGCCTTGCCGCGCGCGACAGCCTGCGGCTTGAGGCCGGCCTCTGCCTGCATGGCCAGGACATCACGCCGGAGACCGACCCGGCCGCCGCCGCGCTGATGTGGGCAATTCCCAAGGACATCAGAGCTTCCGGCGCCTTTATCGGCGCCGACGCCTTGCGCGCCGCCGTCGAACGCGGCCCGGCGCAAAAGCGCGTCGGCCTGAAGCCGGAAGGCCGCCAGCCGGTGCGCGCCGGTGCCGCCCTGTTCGATGCCGACGGCAATCACGCCGGCCATGTCACGTCAGGCGGCTTTGGCCCCTCGGCCGGCCATCCGGTCGCCATGGGCTATGTCGCCGCAGCGCTGGCAAAGCCCGGCACACGGTTGTTCGCCGACGTACGCGGCACGAAGATCCCCGTCGATATCAGCTCCCTGCCCTTCACCCCTCATCGCTACCGCAAAGGATGAACTCCATGGCAACGACCTATTTCACATCAGATCACGAATGGCTCCGCGTCGAAGGAGGTATCGCCACGGTCGGCATCACCGACTACGCGCAGGAGCAGCTCGGCGACCTCGTTTTCGTCGAACTGCCGGAGATCGGAAAGAAGCTGACCAAGGGCGACACCGCCGTCGTGGTCGAATCCGTCAAGGCGGCCTCCGACGTTTACGCGCCGGTTGACGGCGAGATCACCGAGGCCAACGGCACGCTGTCTTCCGACCCGTCGCTGGTCAACTCCGCGGCAACCGGCGCCGGCTGGCTGTGGAAGATGAAGCTTGCCGACGAAAGCCAGCTCGCCGGCCTCATGGACGAGGCCGCCTACAAAGCCCATATCGCCTGAAATCAGGACTTAGAGATAATGACCACAGCACTTACCCCCTTCTCGGCCCGTCATATCGGTCCTGGCGTGAACGATGTCAGAGCCATGCTTGCGGTGATCGGCGTCCCTTCCGTCGAGACGCTGATCAGCCAGGCCGTGCCGCAGTCGATTCGCCTCGACCTGCCGCTGACCTTGCCCGCGCCGGCCAGCGAAGCCGAAGCGCTGGCCGAATTGTCGGCGACCATGGCTGGGAATACCGTGCTGAAGAGCTTCATCGGCGCCGGCTATCACGGCGTCCACGTGCCGCCGGTCATCCAGCGCAATCTGTTCGAGAATCCGGCCTGGTACACGGCCTACACGCCCTATCAGGCCGAGATCAGCCAGGGTCGTCTGGAAATGCTGTTCAATTTCCAGACCTTGGTCACCGAATTGACCGGACTGCCGGTGGCATCCGCCTCGCTGCTCGATGAAGCAACCGCTGTCGCCGAAGCGGTCGGCATCGCGCTGCGCCACCACCGTGACAAGCGCAGCAAGGTGGCGTTCGCCGGCACGCCGCATCCGCAGACGCTGGATGTGGTGCGCACCCGCGCCGAACCGCTCGGCATCGAGATCGACGGCGAGACCATCGACGACAACACCGCTGCCCTGCTCGTCTCCTGGCCCGACACCTTTGGCGTCTATGGCGACCACAAGGCCGCGATCGACAAGGCCCGCGCCACCGGTACCATCGTCGTCTTCATCGCCGATCCGCTGGGCCTGACGCTGACCGATGCGCCGGCGAAACTCGGCGCCGACATCGCCGTCGGCCCGATGCAGCGGTTTGGCGTGCCGATGGGCTTTGGCGGCCCACATGCCGCTTACTGCGCCGTCTCCGATAAGCTGACGCGTCTGATGCCCGGCCGCCTCGTCGGCCAATCGACCGACAGCAAGGGCCGGCCCGGATACCGCCTTGCCTTGCAAACGCGCGAACAGCATATCCGCCGCGACAAGGCGACCTCCAACATCTGCACCGCGCAGGCGCTGCTCGCCAACATGGCGACGGCCTATGCCATCTGGCACGGCCCCGCCGGGCTGCAGGCGATCGCCGGACGCATCCACGCTCTGGCAAACCGTCTGGCGAGCGGCCTCAAGGCGGCGGGCGTTTCGGTGCTCGGCGCCAGCCGCTTCGACACGGTGACGGTGGAGGCGAAAGGCAAGGCCGCGCAAATCGCCGAGGCTGCCGAAAAGACCGGCCGGCTGCTGCGCGTCCTCGACACCGACCATGTCGGCATCGCCTTCGACGAGACCTCGACAGACGCCGATCTCGACGCGATCGCTTCCCTGTTCGGCGCCAAGGCTGCCTCCTCGGCCGACAGCACCGTTCCCGGCAAGCCGCGTGGAAAGGAGTTTCTGACCCAGCCGGTCTTCAACGAGAACAAGTCGGAGACCGACATGATGCGCCTGCTGCGCCGGTTGGCCGACAAGGATCTGGCGCTCGACCGCTCCATGATCCCGCTCGGATCCTGCACCATGAAGCTCAACGCGGCGGCCGAAATGATGCCGGTGAGTTGGCCAAGCATCGCCAATCTGCATCCCTTCGCACCGGCCAGCCATTCGGCCGGCTATCGCGCCATGATCGGCGAGCTGGAAGGCTGGCTGTCCGAAATCACCGGCTTCGACGCGGTCAGCCTGCAGCCCAATGCCGGCAGCCAGGGCGAATATGCCGGCCTGCTCGCCATCCGCGCCTATCACCGCTCGCGCGGCGAAGGCCATCGCACGGTCTGCCTGATCCCCTCTTCCGCGCATGGCACCAATCCGGCGAGTGCGGCGATGGCCGGCATGAGCGTCGTCGTCGTGCGCTGCCTGGAAGACGGCAATATCGACATGGACGATATGCGGGCCAAGGCCAACGAGCATTCCAAGAATCTCGCGGCGCTGATGTTCACCTATCCCTCGACGCATGGCGTCTATGAAGAAGGCGCGCGCCACCTCTGCGCCCTCATCCACGAGCATGGCGGCCAGGTCTATTTCGACGGCGCCAACCTCAACGCGCTGGTCGCGCTCGCCCGGCCCGCCGATATCGGCGCCGATGTCTGCCATATGAACCTGCACAAGACCTTCTGCATCCCGCATGGCGGCGGCGGCCCCGGCATCGGCCCGATCGGCGTCAAGGCGCATCTGAAGCCCTATCTGCCGGGCCATGTCACCGAAGGCTCGGCGCATGCCGTGTCGGCGGCACCCTTCGGCAGCGCTTCCATCCTGCCGATCACCTGGATGTATATCCGCATGATGGGCGCCGCCGGACTGAAGCAGGCCACGGAGACCGCCATCATCTCGGCCAACTATGTGGCGACGCGGCTCGCGCCGCACTTCCCGCTGCTCTACAAGGGCCGGCACGATCGCATCGCGCATGAGTGCATCCTCGATACCCGCGTGCTCAAGGACAGCGCCGGCATCAGTGTCGATGACATCGCCAAGCGCCTGATCGACTATGGCTTCCACGCGCCGACCATGTCGTTTCCGGTCGCCGGCACGCTGATGGTCGAGCCGACGGAATCCGAGCCGAAGCGCGAACTCGACCGCTTCTGCGAGGCGATGATCGCCATTGCCGGCGAAGCGGCGAAAGTCGCCAGGGGCGACTGGCCCTTGGCCGACAACCCGCTGGTCAACGCGCCGCACACCGCCGCCGAGACGCTGGCAGGCCAGTGGACCCACCCCTACTCGCGCCTGGAAGCGGCCTATCCCGCGGGCGACGCCGATACGGCGGCCAAGTACTGGCCGCCGGTGTCGCGCATCGACAATGTGGCCGGCGACCGCAATCTGGTCTGCTCCTGCCCGCCGCTGTCGGATTACCTGGGCGCGGCTGAATAACTAGGCTGAGCGCAAGGCCGGCTTGACCGGTTCGGCCTGGCCCATTCTTTTGCCGCTGATGACGCAGTTTCGGCCGGCGCGCTTGGCCGCGTAGAGCGCGGCATCCGCCTCGGCCAGCACCTCGTCGAGGCTGCTGCCGTCGGCGCCGCCGAAGCCGATGCCGCCGCTGACCGTGCTGCGCAACGGACCGAGCGGGGTAGGAACGATTTCGGTGCCGAAGGCGACGCCGATCTTGCTGGCGAGATCATGGGCTCGCTCTTCCGTCATCCGCGACATGACGATGGCGAACTCCTCGCCACCCAGGCGAAAGGCGTCGACGCCGGTCCTGGCATATTTCCGGATGACGGCGGCGAAGCGGCACAGGACCTGGTCTCCGATCGGGTGACCGTAGATGTCGTTCGTCCTCTTGAAGTGATCGAGGTCGAACATGACGACCGCCATGAAGGGACCGAAGGGCCGCTCGCCGTGGAGGGACATCAACCCGCGACGGTTCATCAGCCCGGTCAATGGATCGGTCATGGTCTCGGCCTTCAGCTCGATCTGCGCCTGCAGATGATGAAGCGAGAGCGTCAAGGCGCCCAGACCGGTCATGCAGGCTACCGCCACGACGGAATTCAGACGTTCGGCCCAATTGTCGGGCGCCGCCCCGAGCGTCCATTGCCCCTTGGCCATCAGAACCACGCCGCAAAGGGCAAACGACACCGCGCAGGTGCCACTCAGGAACGAAACCACCAGCAGGATCCGGCGATCGTGGCTGCCATTGACCCAGAACATGGCTCCGATCGTCGACAGCAGCACGGTCACCGTCGCGTAGGTGACGATGAAGCCGACACCGTCAAGGCCGAGGAAGGTGAAGGCCGCGCAGACAGCCATGGCGGCAAGTGTCGGCATGATCGCACGCCTGTGGTCCGGCACGCCGAGATACTGCATGGCCGAAAGGCAGATGATCAGGAAGCCCAGGCTGAGCAGCGCCAGCGCAATCTGGCAAAGCAGCGGATCAGGCTCCTTGGTGTAGCGCCAGAACAGGATCACATGCGCGACAAGCACGAGAATGCCGCACGCGACCGTCAGCACGAAACGCGCCCGCGGCGCGGTGAGCCAGATGGCAAACATGGTGACGGCAAGGCATGTGCCCGACAGCGCGGCCGCGAGCAGGAGCGAACTGAAATCCAGCATATCAGGCGGGGGCCTCTCGAGCGTCGGCGGTTACGCCGCATTCTAGGTCAGCGGCAGCCCTCGAACATGGTTCTCAGCCGATCTTTCGACCCAGGCTGCGTTTAGGGTTTACAAAGCGTCGACAGTGCTTGTGTGGAAATCGACCCTTGGGCGGCGCGAGGATCAAACGCGCATCAGCCCTTGTTCAGCAAGGCGAGATTGGCGTTGACGACCGTCGGGTCGGCCATGCCGGCCTTCGCCTCGAGCAGCAGCGCTCTGGCCTTCTTCTTGTTGCCGCGCAGCAGTTGCGAATAGCCCATATTGTTGACGATCTGCGGTTTGCGGCCGGCGACCTTCAACAGCTGGCCATAGGCGCGGTCGGCGAAGTCGAAGCGGCCGAGCTCGTCATAGGAGGCGGCCAGCCCCATCCAGGCCTCCGCATTGTCGGCCTTCAGCTCGACGGCCTTGCGGAAATGCTGTTCGGCGAGACCATAATTGGCGTCGCGAAACTGCGCCTTGCCCTGCGCCAGGTCGGATGTGTCGACATCCTTGGCCGCCGGCTGGATCGCGGTCGTCTTGGTCGTGTCGACGTTGTTGTTCGTCGTGCACCCGGTGATCATCAGGACGGCCGCCATCGTGGCCATCGCCGCAAATTGTGTCTGACGCATGCCCTGCCCCGTCGCCCGATTTGCCGGGTCGTTCTTCAGGTAAAGACATTAGAGCAAAGCGATTAAGCTTCGGTACCGAAATGCAGCTAAGATTTGGTTTCCGCAATTACCAGCCATTAACCACCGGACCCCAACGCCTCAAGCGGACGCGGGGGACGGTCTCACGGCGGATCCATTGCCTTGAGCTCGGCCGGAACCGGATAGCGGTGGCCGTCATAGCGCAGCCGGTAGGTCCGGCTCATCGACTTGCCGGGGTGGGACTGGCACTCGCCATCCTTGTCGGGGAGCGGCTCGTCGGTATCCTTCCGCTCTACCGCGATGATGTCATGGTAGCCGCGATGGATCCTCGGGCTCATCGCCAGGCTGACCTGGCTGGAATGAAAGGATCCCGCGCAACTGGTGTCGCCTTCGCCGCCATGGCCGGCTACGGCAAGCCCGTCGAGCACCGCCTGCAGCGCATTGCCTGATATGGCGTAGAGCCGCAGGTCGGTTTCGTTGAAGGGATTGGGCTGTGAATGATTGGCCATGTCGATGCGCAGGCCGAAGGCGGTGACACCCGGCGCCAGCCCATAACGGGCGGTATCGAATTCGATTCCCCGGATGGCGACGGCATCGTCGTTCATCAGCCTGGGCTGGAGCAGGCGCTGGCGTACCTGCAGGGTCTTCCTGTCGACGACCAGAAGCTCGATGTCGCCAACATGCTGGCCGTCGGCGGATTGGACGCTGTCGATCAGCGGCACCGCGACCAGCAACAGATCGTCATGGGCAGGCCAGACCTTGCAGAGCAGGCCAGGCATACCGTCCTGCGGGACCGCAAGCGGGATGCTGGTATGCGGTTCGAGCGTGAACGAGCGGCCGTCGGCGCTCTTTTGAATCTTGGGATAAGCCTGCCGCAACAGCGCGGCGGCATCGCCGCAATCATCGGCCGCGGCCAGGGCGGGCCACAGACTGGCCGCGGCAAGAGCGGCGGCACACAACAATATTCGCATGGGGATCCTCATGTCGCAGGGCCGAGTTCGGGCAGCAACTTGTTGGCCAAGCTCCGTATCAAGCTCGGCAAGCCGCGATGCGCAGGCTTGCCACTGAACATCGATGTCGCCTAGTGGTTACCCGTCATTTTGACGATGATCGGGATGATCGCGATCATCAGCACCACCGGCAGGATGCACACCGTCACCGGTATCGACATCTTGGCCGGCAAGGCATGTGCCTTTTCCTCGGCCAGCGACATGCGCTTGTGGCGCATTTCGTCGGAGAAGACGCGCAGCGCGCCTGACAGGCTGGTGCCGAGTTCCTTCGACTGCTGTAAGAGCGTGGCGAAGGAGCGAACCTCGTCCAGGCTGAGGCGGTCGGCGAGAGCCTTCAGCGCATCGTCGAGGCTGCGCCCTGCCCTCAGTTCCAGCGACACCAGCTGCAAATTCTGGCTGAGCGCCGGATAGGTCTTGGCGAGCTCCTTCGAGACGCGCTCGATACCGGCTTCCATGCTCATGCCGGCATCCGAACAGACGATCATCAGATCCATGAAGTCGGGAAAGCCGTTGCGGTACTCGCGCATCTTCTCCCGCACCTGCTGGGTCAGCACCAGGCCGGGCAGGAAATAACCGGCCACGCCCGACAGGATGACGAACGCCCAGCGGCTGGTCATCGTCGCTTCGGCGCTGGCCAGCCACTGGTTGAGGACAAAGGCGCCGATCGCGCCGCCGACCAGCGCGGAAAAGCGTATGATGAAGAACGTGCCGGCGGCGCGCGGCTCCATATAGCCGGCCTGGATCAGCTTCATGCGCAACCGGGCGACATTTTCCGGATCGCTCTTGGCGTAGAATTCCTGCGCCCGCTTCACCGCCTTTTCGCGCACGACATTGGCGTTCTTCTTCTGCAGCGGCTCGGGCTTCGCGGCCACCGCGCCATGGTCGACCTTGAGCCGGCGCTTCACGTCGTTGCGGTCGCCCTTCGCCGCCACCATCGGCCAGGCGACGGCGACGCTGCCCAGGGCCAGAAGCAGGATCGCCACCGGCATCAGGGAGGTCGGTGCGAGCGAGGCGAGGAATTCGATGAAGCCCTGCATGTCAGAACCTGAAATTCGACATTTTGAACATCATCAGATTGCCCAGCATCAGCCAGGTCACGGACCCGCCGATCAGGTACCAGGTCTTTGGCTCGTCCCAGACATCACGGTAGAAGCCCGGCATCAGCGCCATGATGGCGGCAAACAGCAGCGCCGGTATCGCCGTCAGGATGTAGGCCGACATGCGGCCTTCGGTCGAGATGGCGCGCACCTTGCGACGCAGCTTGCCGCGCTCGCGGATCGTCAGCGCCAGGCCGTCGAGGATTTCGCGCAGATTGCCCCCCGAACTGGACTGGATGGAGACGGCGGTGATGAACAGCGGCAGATCCTCATGGCCGACCCTGTCGAACAGCGAATTCAAAGCCGAGACCAGGTCGGAACCATAGGTCACCTCATCGGCGATGACGCCGAACTCGGTGCCGATCGGATCGGGCATTTCGCGCGACACCATGGCGATGGCCACCGGCACGGGGTGACCGGCCTTGAGGCCGCGCGTGATCAGTTCCAGTGCCTCGGGCAGCTGCATGCCAAAGCGCTTAAGCCGACGCTTGCGCATGGAGCGCATCGCCATCACCGGCACCAGCGGCAACAGCACGACGAACAGGAGAAGCCCCATCAGCAGTGGCAAGCCGTACCAGATGGCGACCAGGGTCATGGCCATCGCCACACCCGAGGTGATCATCAGAAATTTCGACAGCGGCATGATCATGCCCGACTGCGTACGCAGCGCGCGGAACCGGTCTGGCGAGAACAGCGAGGTGCCCGCGTCGAGGCCGCGCTCCTTGCGCAGCTGGATCAGCACCTGCTCCTGGCTGATCTTGCTTTCCTGCAGCTTCATGCGCCGGTTGATGGCGGTGCGCTTGTCGCTGCGGCCGGCATAGAGGAGATAGCAGGCCTCGGCGATCATGATGCCGGTCAGTGCTGCCCCGGCATAGACGACATAGATTGCGCTTAGCCCGTCGAACACCCGGCTACTCCTGCGGCCGGCCGGGTTCGAAGTACCGTCCGGGAAACTCGATGCCCATGGCACGCAGATCCTCCAGGAAGCGCGGCCTAATGCCGGTTGCCTCGAAATAGCCGAGGATGCCGCCATCGGCATCCATGCCGGTGCGCACGAAGCGGAAGATCTCCTGCATCTGGATGACGTCGCCTTCCATGCCGGTCACCTCGGCAACGCTTGTCACCTTGCGCTTGCCATCGGAAAGCCGGGTCAGTTGCACGATGATGTCGATGGCGCTGGCGATCTGGCTGCGGATCGACTGCACCGTCATCGGCATGCCGGTCATGCCCAACATCTGTTCGAGGCGCGAAATGGCATCGCGCGGCGTGTTGGCGTGGATGGTCGCCATCGACCCTTCATGGCCGGTGTTCATCGCCTGCAGCATGTCGAAGGCCTCCTCGCCGCGGCACTCGCCGAGGATGACGCGGTCGGGGCGCATGCGCAGCGCGTTCTTGACGAGATCGCGCTGTTTGAGTTCGCCATGGCCCTCGATGTTGGCGGGACGCGTCTCCATGCGCGCGACATGCGGCTGCTGCAGCTGAAGTTCGGCCGCGTCCTCGATGGTGATCAGCCGCTCGTCTTCGGGAATGAAGGCCGACAGTGCGTTGAGCATAGTCGTCTTGCCGGTGCCGGTGCCGCCCGAAATGATCGTCGTCTTGCGGGCGTGCACGGCCGCCGCCAGCACTTCGGCCATGTTCTGCGTGATGGCGCCGAATTCGACCAGCTTGTGCAGGCCGAGCTTGTTCTTGGAGAATTTGCGGATCGACACCAGCGGCCCGTCGACGCCGACCGGGCGGATGGCCGCGTTGAAGCGCGAGCCGTCCAGCATGCGGGCATCGACCATCGGCTGCGATTCGTCGACCCTGCGGCCAACCGCGGCGACGATTTTGTTAATGATTCTAAGCAGATGCGCCTCGTCCTTGAACGGGATATGAACCTGCTGCAGCTTGCCCTTCTTTTCGATGAAGCAGTTCTGGTGGCCGTTGATCAGGATGTCGTTGATGTCGGGATCCTTGAGCAAGGGCTCGAGCGGACCAAGGCCGACCATCTCGTCGACGATATCGTCGACCAGCGCTTCAAGTTCGGCGGTGTTGATCGCCATCCGCTCCTGGCGGGTTTTTTCCGAGACGAAATCATGCACCTGCCGGCGCATCTCCTCCTTGGGCAAACGCTCCAGCGCCACCAGGTTGATTTCCTCGAGCAGCATGCGGTGAATGCGCACGCGCGCATCGAGCACCTTGTTGGCGTTCTTTGCCGGCGCGACATCCGGCTTTGCCGGCAAAGCCTTCCGGCTGGTCGGGATGACGACCGCATGATGCGCTACCGGCGTTGTATCAGCCGGGCGCTGCGGACGCGTATCGCGGTTCTGCAGGGTGGAAAAACGGCTGGTCATCCGGCCTTCCTCTTCAAGAAGCCCTTGCCGAGACCGAACAGCGATTTCGATTTGGCTCCGGTCGCGACGGCCTCCTCCGGCAGGATGATCTTCTTCAGATCGTTGACGACATTGGCGTTGGGATCGATCTCGTGCAGCGGCACGCCGCGGTCGACCGCCTCGCGCACCAGCCGGTAATTGTTGGCGATACCGCCGACGAAATGCTCGCCAAGGATCTCCTGGACATCCGCCTGCTTGATGCCGTTGTCGAACATCTTCTGCTCGAAACGGTTGACGATGACGTTCGGCTTCACTTCCTTGCCGGCGGTCTCGTAGACCGCCTGGATCAGCCTTTGCGTGTGGCGCAGGCACGGCACCGTCATTTCGGCGACGATATAGAGCTTGTTGGAGCCCAGCAGCACGGTCTCCGTCCAGGGAAACCAGGTGCGCGGCATGTCGATGACGACATTGTCGAAATAGGCCGAGACGAGGTCCAGCATGCGAACCACGACATCGGTCTTGAACGAGCGCATCTCCGACGGATGCGTCGGTGCCGCCAGCACGCAAAGCCCGCTGGCATGCTTGGACAGCATCACGTCGAGCAATTGCCGGTCGAGGCGTTCGGGCTGGTTTTCGATCTCGGTGATGTCGAAACGCGGCTCGAGGTCGAGATATTCGGCACAGGCGCCCTGCTGGAAATTGAGGTCGACCACACAGGTCGAGGCGCCGCGCGTCACCGAGTGATGCAGTTGGAATGCGGTCTGCAGCGCCAGCGTCGTGGTGCCGACGCCGCCGGCGGCCGGCATGAAGGTGTAGATCTGCGATTCGGTGTTTTCCTCGCGCCCCGGCCCTTGCAGGGCCCGCACCACCGAGCGCACCAGATCGGCCGTGGTGATCGGCTTGACCAGGAAGTCTGCGACCTTGAGCTGCACCAGGATGCGCACCGCGGCGGCGTTGAATTCCTGGGTGACGACAACCACCGGCGCCTTGCCCTCCAGACGGCGCATGACGCGCTGCAGCGACTCGACTTCCTCCAGTCTCGCCGCGTCCATGTCGACGATGATGGCGCCGAAGTCCGCCTCCTGGATCTCGCCGCGCAGTTCGGTGACATTCTTTTCCACCGTCGAGAGCTGGATGATCTCGGAGGCGGCGAATGCGGTCCGCGTGTCCTGCACGAAGGTCCTGTCCGTCGATACGAGCAGGATCTTCTTGGTCTTGATGCCGTTTGCCATTTTTGTCAGCCTGTGAGCGCGATCGCCCTTTGGGGTCAGTTGCCCGTGGTCGTCTGCGATGCCTTCGAAGCGGCGGCCTGATCCGGCGTGACCGGCCCGGCATCGCCACGCTTGGCAGGCACGAGAAGCCTTGTGTTCTGGACGCCGTATTTCCAGGGATCGACCATCTGCATGACGGTGTTGGCGGCCTGGGCGTCGCCGGAGCCCGGCGTCACCCCTTCTGTGCGTATGTAATCGTCGCTGGTGCAGCCGCCGGCCAAACCGGCAAGAAGCAAGGCGACACTTGATGTCAGGACCAGACGCATGGTTTCAGTCCTTCGGCAGGTCGAGGAAGTGCCCGACCGTGGTGGCGGGAGCGGTCCGTGCGGCGCTGCCATCGGCCAGCGCCAGCGCCCGGCCGGTGTCCGATGCCTTCACTTCCTCGGTGTTGTTGAGGAAATAGTCGACATTGCTGGCCGGCCGCGTGCCATCGGTCGGCTCGAGCATTTTCTTCGACGGATCGACCGGCTTGACCAGGTAGGGCGTGACGATGATGACCAGATCGGTCTCGCGCCGCTGATAGGATTTCGACGAGAACAGCGCCCCGAGCACCGGCATCTTGCCGAGGCCGGGAATGCGCGACGTGGTGATGTCGTTTTGCGACTGCAGCAGTCCCGCGATCATGAAGCTCTGGCCGTTCTTGAGATCGACCGAGGTCTTGGCGCGGCGCACGATGAATCCCGGCACGGAGATAGTGCCGATGTTGTAGGAGGACGACGCATCGATCGAAGAGACTTCCGGCGCGATGTCGAGGCTCACCAGCCCGTCCTTGAGCACGGTCGGCGTGAAGTCCAGGCTGACGCCGTATTTCTTGTAGCTGACGGAGATCTTGCCGTTGTCCTCCGAGACCGGGATCGGGAATTCGCCGCCGGCCAGGAAGCTCGCCGTCTCGCCCGAGCGGGCGATAAGGTTCGGTTCCGCCAGACGGCGGGCGAGGCCGCGCTCTTCCAGCGCCTTGATAGCGATGTCGATCGACACGCCGTTCGACAGCAGCCGGCCGATGATTTCACCGGTTCCCGCTGCCGGCACCGTGCCGGGGTCGAGCGAAACATCGCGCCCGCCGAAACCGTAGGCAAAATTGGCACTGTATTTGGCGCCCAGATCCTGCCCCGCCTGGCGATTGATCTCGACGAAGCGGACATTGAGCTGAACCTGCTGCGACGACGAGATGTTGACCGAATTGATCACCTCCTCATTGCCGGAAAAGCGGCTGGCGATCTTGCTTGCCTTGTCAGCGGCGACCGCGTCGTCGGCCTCGCCCGACAGCACGACACGGCCATTGGCCGACCCGACCTTGATCTTGGCGTCCGGCACGCTGGCGCGGATGGTGCTGGCCAGTTGATCCGTGTCGAGCGTCACCTCGATGTCGACGGTGCCGACGAGCTGCTTTTTCTCGTCGAACAGCGCAACGCCGGTGGTGCCGAGATTGTTGCCGAGCACATAGAAGGATTTGTCGGTCAATGGATTGACGTTGGCGATCTCAGGATCGCCGATGACGATCTGGTAGAAGGCGGCACTCGTCACGATCGTCTTGGGCTTGCCCTTGGCAACCTTGATCGACGCATTCTTGGCCGCCGAGACATAGACGATGTCATTGTCCGCCTTGGCCACGCCGGGCAAGGCGAGCATTCCGCCCGCAACCAGCGCAGCAGCCATCGCCAGAGCGCGCGCAAAGCGCGATCGATCCATCATTCGATATAGGGTACGCATCACAATTGCCCTGTCCCGTCCGGTCCCCACCGGCCTTTACTTCTGGTCCGGCGCAGGAACCTGATATTCCTCGGCCTTCGTGCCGCGCGTCACGATGACCGTCTTGAATTTCGGCTTCTCCGGCTCCTTGGTTATCGCATCGAACAGCGAGCCGGCCGCGGCCTGAGCCTTGGCCGCCACCGATCCGCCAAAAGACGAGATGGTGGTGACGCCGTTCTTGCCGTCGCCGCCTTCGGAGGCTGAGCGCAGCGACAGCGACAGCGTGCCGACGGTGCGGGCAAGCGCCACTTTCTGCGCGCCTTCGGTCGTCACTTCAATGGTCACGGAATTCGTGATCTGCGGCGTCGTCTGGCGCTCGTCGGCACCCTGGCCGACACTCAGCACCTTGGCGTCGGCAACGACGATCTCGGAGGTGACGGTTGAACCGGCAGCACCTTGCGCGTTCTTGGCGACCTCCTGGATTTCGCCGGCATCGCGCGTCAGCACGACATCAACGCGGTCGCCCGGCGTGACGAAGCCGCCGACGCCGGCGATCTCGTCAGTGCGGATGGTCACCGCTCGCATTCCGGGCGTAAGCATGTTGGAGAGCGTAGCGCGGCCGTTCGGCCCCGACAGCTTGGTCAGCAGCACCGGTTCGTTGACCTCGATCGGCGACAACACGATGCGATTGCCCTCGCCGAGCAATCCGTCGATGGTGGCAAAGGCACCTTGCGGCAGGGAATCTTGTGGCCAGGGGATTTCGATCAGCTTGGCGCGGTCAAGTTCCTGGCCGTAGCGCAGCGGCGCGTTCGCCACCACGATGGTCTTGAACTCGATCCTGGGCGGGGCGGGAGCGGCGATCGACGCCGTCTTCTCCTCGGCATCGGCTTTGGCCTGGCTCTTGACCCAGAAATCCGCGGCAAAGATCGAGATCGCGCCGAAAACGGCGGCGATACCGATCATCGTTATGGCCTTGCCCCTCACGCCGAAAACCCCTGATGCCGTCGTTTCTTGTTATGTTGGGCTCACGCTAGGCCGCTTTGTTAAAGAATCAGGAATGTAGAACGGTGGTATTGGACCTATTTCCGCCCGCTTGGTTATCGAATGGTTTTAGGATAAGACGGGTCAAATCCCCGAACGTAACAGGAACCTCCGTCGCTTGGCGCTGAAAAGCGTGGCAGTATCGGCGAGTGATTCGCAGCACCGGACCCTTTGGCAGGCATGGACGACAACAACGATCTCTTCGGCAATATGGACAAGCAGCCGCAGCCGGTTCGCTCACCGGCGCGCCCGGCCGACCCGCTTGTGCAGGCAGCAGCCAAGCGCCCAGCCGCGACCAAGGATGGCAGCGAGGGCTATAGCGCCGCCGACATTGAGGTGCTCGAAGGCTTGGAGCCGGTGCGCCGCCGGCCAGGCATGTATATTGGCGGCACCGACGACAAGGCGATGCACCATCTGTTCGCCGAGGTCATCGACAATTCGATGGACGAGGCGGTTGCCGGCCATGCCACCTTCATCGATGTCGAGCTTTCGGCCGACGGGTTTCTGACCGTTACCGACAATGGCCGCGGCATCCCGGTCGATCCGCATCCGAAATTCAAGAAGCCGGCGCTCGAAGTCATCATGACGACGCTGCATTCGGGCGGCAAATTCGACTCCAAGGTCTATGAAACCTCCGGCGGCCTGCACGGCGTCGGCGTTTCCGTGGTCAACGCACTGTCGGACCATCTCGAGGTCGAGGTCGCGCGTGGCCGCCAGCTTTATCGCCAGCGCTTTTCGCGCGGCATTCCGGTAAGCGGCCTGGAGCAGCTTGGCGAGGTCCACAACCGGCGCGGAACGAAAATCCGCTTCCATCCCGACGAGCAGATCTTCGGCAAGGGCGCGGCCTTCGAACCGGCGCGGCTCTACCGCATGACGCGCTCGAAGGCCTATCTGTTCGGCGGCGTCGAAATCCGCTGGACCTGTGATCCCTCGCTGATCAAGGAAAAGGACCAGACCCCGGCCAAGGCGGAGTTCCATTTCCCCGGCGGCCTGAAGGACTATCTCAAGGCATCGCTCGGCGACGACTTTCAGGTGACGCGGGAAATCTTCGCGGGAAAAAGCGAAAAGCAAGGCGGCCATGGCTCGCTCGAATGGGCGGTGACCTGGTTCGGCGGCGACGGCTTCATCAATTCCTACTGCAACACAATTCCGACCGGCGAAGGCGGCACGCATGAGGCCGGCTTCCGCAACGTGCTGACGCGCGGCTTGCGCGCCTATGCCGATCTGGTCGGCAACAAGCGCGCCTCGATCGTCACCTCCGAAGACGTCATGATCTCGGCGGCCGGCATGCTGTCCGTGTTCATCCGCGAGCCTGAATTCGTTGGCCAGACCAAGGACAGGCTGGCGACGATCGAGGCAATTCGAATTGTCGAGACCGCGATCCGCGATCC
Organism: Mesorhizobium sp. 2RAF45; assembly: GCF_052115225.1. Lineage (NCBI taxonomy): Bacteria > Pseudomonadati > Pseudomonadota > Alphaproteobacteria > Hyphomicrobiales > Phyllobacteriaceae > Mesorhizobium > Mesorhizobium sp. 2RAF45. The sequence goes on from NZ_JBFRGG010000001.1 coordinate 58,858, forward strand.
GTTCGACCATTGGCTGGCCGACAATCCGCAGGAAGCCTCGAAGCTGCTGGAATGGGTGATCGCGCGCGCCGACGAGCGGGTGCGCCGGCGTCAGGAAAAGGAAGTGTCGCGCAAGAGCGCGGTGCGCAAATTGCGCCTGCCGGGCAAGCTCGCCGACTGCACGCAGAATGCGGCGGCCGGTGCCGAACTGTTCATCGTCGAAGGTGACTCCGCCGGCGGCTCGGCCAAGCAGGCGCGCGACCGCGCCAGTCAGGCCGTACTGCCATTGCGCGGAAAAATCCTCAACGTGGCCAGTGCCGGCAATGACAAGCTGGCCGCCAACCAGCAGATATCGGACCTGATCCAGGCGCTCGGTTGCGGTACGCGCTCAAAATACCGCGATGAGGATTTGCGCTACGACCGCGTGATCATCATGACCGACGCCGACGTCGACGGCGCCCATATCGCCTCGCTGCTGATCACCTTCTTCTACCAGGAAATGCCGGCGCTAGTGCGTGGCGGCCATCTCTACCTGGCGGTGCCGCCGCTTTATTCGATCCGGCAAGGCGGCAAGGTTGCGTATGCCCGCGACGACGCGCACAAGGACGAGCTCCTGCGCACCGAATTCACCGGGCGCGGCAAGGTCGAGCTTGGCCGCTTCAAGGGCCTGGGCGAGATGATGGCCTCTCAGCTCAAGGAGACCACAATGGATCCGAGGAAGCGCACGCTTCTGCGGGTCGATGTGATCGACGCCGAGGCAGCGACCAAGGACGCGGTCGACGCGCTGATGGGCACCAAGCCGGAAGCCCGCTTCCGCTTCATCCAGGAACGTGCCGAATTCGCCGAGACGGAAGTGCTGGATATCTAGCCGCTGGCCAGTTTAGCTTGCGCTTCCGATATGGAGACCGGCATGTGACCTGGGCGCGGCTGAAAGCGTATTTCGAGACGAGCCTGGCCGGTTTGACGCAGCCGACGCGCTCGGACTGGATTTTCGCCCTGCGCACCGTTTCGGCCGGCCTGATCGCGCTGCTCGCCGCCTATGCCCTCAAGCTCGACCACCCGCAATGGGCGATGATGACGGTGTTTATCGTTGCCCAGCCGGTCGCGGGCATGGTGCTGGCCAAGGGCTTCTACCGGTTGCTCGGCACGCTGGCCGGCGGGCTGGCGGCGATCGGTATCACCGCTATCTTCGGCACCAACCCATGGGTTCTGGTGACCGTGCTCGCCGTCTGGATCGGCATCTGCACCTTCGTTTCATCATTGCTGCGCAATCCCGAAGCCTATGGTGCGGCACTTGCCGGTTACACGGCGATGATCATCGGCCTGCCTGCCTTCGGACAGCCGCATCTGATCGTCGATCTTGCTGTCGCGCGTTGCGCGGAAATCGTGCTTGGCATCGTCTGCGCCGGCGTGACCAGCCGGCTGATCCTGCCGAAACTGGCCAGCGATGCCATCATCTCGCGGCTGAAGCGCTGCATTCTCGACCTTGCCACCTATGCCGCGGGCGCCTTCTCGGGCGGTGACACAGCGACACTTTCCGCACTGCATCGCAAACTCGTCGCGGACACCCAGACACTCGGCGAAATGCGCGCCTATGCCAGGCTGGAAGCGCCGAGCTTCGCGCCGCGTGCCCACCCGGTGCGGCGCACCATCGGACAATTGCTCTCGGCCCTGTCGGCGGCACGCGCGCTGCATTCGCACGCCGCCCCGAAAAACGCCGCCCTCATCCCGGTGCGTTCGCAATTGCAGGCCCTTGTCGGCGATTTGGCGGCAAAGCCCGGCGCACTGGACGATACGGCACCCTGGGTTAAACAGCTCGACGCGATCTCGGCCAAGGCCCGGCAACTGCCCGATGCCTCGGTCGACCACGGTGACGACAGGGTCGGCACCATCACCCGCCTCACCATCGCCGCCGATTTTGCCGAGGCGCTCAAGCAGGTGCTGCGCGGGCTCGATGCCTTGCGTTCACCGGTCACCCGCACGGGCCGCGCCAGCAGGCAGCCTGCCCTGGTGGTGCACCGCGACTACCCTGGCGCATCGCGCAATGCCGTGCGTGCGGCCCTTGCCACCTTGCTGGTCGCGGCCTTCTGGCTGACGACGAAGTGGTCCGAGGCGGCGGGCACGGTCATTCTCGTCGCCGTCGTATCCAGCCTTTTCGCCGCTCGCCCCGATCCGGTGCAGGTGTCCTGGGGCTTCTTCAAGGGCACGCTGCTAGCTTTGCCCTTTGCCTTCCTCGTCGGCCAGATCGCATTGCCTGCTTTGCCCGGCTTCGGCTGGTTCGTCCTGTTTGTCGTGCCGATCCTGGTGCCGACCGCGCTGGGCATGGCCAATCCGCGCTATGTCGGCGTCGCCACGGCCTTCGCCATCAACTTCCTCGCTTTCCTCAGCCCGCATCAGGCGATGGCCTACGATCCTGGCCCGTTCTTCGCCGGCTCGGCATCGGTGCTGGTCGGCATTCTGCTGGCGATCGGCGTCTTCATTGCCGTGCTGCCCGCTGATCCGTGGCTCGCGGCAAACCGGATCGTGCGGGCCATGCGCGAGGATTTGGCACGGCTTTGCCTGTACGAGCGCGTGCCGAGGCGTTCGGCCTTCGAAAGCCTCGCCTATGACCGCATCAACCAGCTGATGCCGCTGGTGCAGAACTCCGGCAGGAAGGGCGAGGCGGTGCTGGGCGGGAGCGTCGCCGCCGCGACGGTCGGCCTGGAGATCCTCAGGCTACGCGGCGCAAGCCAAAACCATGCCATCCCACCGGAAACCACGGTTTCGATCGCCAATTTCCTGAGAGGGCTGGCGCGCGAACTGCTGTTCCGCTCCCCCGGCGATCCGCAGACAGCGACCGTCGCTGTCGCCCGGCAGTATGCGGCTGGTATCGCCCAGCGAAACGCCACCGGCGACATGCTGCAGATCGCGGCATCCCTGCGCATCATTGCCGCCGCGATGGAGGACTTTCCGGACTTTTTCGCGAAAGACCGAGGCTAGGCCGCTGCAATCGCCAGCGCGTGACCCCGCGCGTTCTCGCGCAGCGCGTCGAGATGGATCGACTTGACCAAGGCCGCGAGATCGCCTTCCGCGGATTGCCCGCCCAACTCCTTGAGCATCAGCCAGCTGACTTCCTGCACGCCGGCAACACGCTTGCCATTGGCAACCTCGCGCCAGATCTTCAGCGCACGCAAGATGATGGCATGCGTGGTGGCAGCCAGGCCGGCGCTGCGGAACAATGCCTGCAAGGCCACGTCGTGGCCGCCTGCCAGCAGCGCCCTCACCCGTGGCTCGGATTGCTGGCCGAGTGCCACCAGCGTGGAGCCGAAGAAATCGACCTTGCCATGCGCGATGGTGCGGATGAGGAAGCTCGCGGTGAGATCGCCGCGCAGCCTGAGATGTTCGATCAGCGCGGCGTGTTCTTCCTGGCGCGTGCCCTCAATCAGCGTCACAGAGGCCTTGACGCAGGCGTCTCGCAGGACACGATCGGCCCGCGCGGCGCCCATCAGTGCCATGACCAGCGGCGATGTCTTCAATGTCTCGCCGAGCTTGATCAGAAGCATGTGCCGGCAGTCGGCCGGCAGCCTGATGTCCGATATCAGCGCCTCGCGCACCTGCGGCAGGTGCCCATGGCGTTCGGCCATGCGGCGGAAGCTCAGCGAAGCAATGCTGGCGCCGCTATTGGCGAGCAGGACGGCGCAGGCTTCCGCCTCACCGATCTCGGCGATGGCCGCCGACAGCGCCATCGAGACGACAGGACGGTCGGCGATCAGCTTCTGCGTTGCCTTCTGGCTCGCAGCCACGCGGTTGATCAGATCGGCATCGGTGAGCAGCGGCGAACGCGCCAGCACCACACCGGCGACTTCCGGCTGGTCAGACGCCAGCGCACTGATGATCTGCAGCGGCGCGTGGTGGCTCATCGAGAGCGCTTCGGCCATCGCCAGCCGCACTTTCGACGAAGCATCGTCGAGCAGCAGCGTCAGCGCTGCCTCGGCGGCGCATCGGTCCTCGAACGGCAATTCGGAATTGACATAGGCGCGGGCCAGCGCATTGGCCGCGGCGGCGCGCTCGGACACTCTTGCCGTGTAGATCCATTTCAGGAAATGCGAAACAACAACCATGCCCGTCTGCTTACGCCCCATGCCGGAAGGTTTCCGGCCCCGCTGGAGACGGTAGGCAGAAATGGTTTACGAACGGTTCACCATGTTCATTAACTGGCTTGCGACCGCTGAATGCAGCGCCTATCAACCGTCAATCAGTGCAGGAGACTGAAAATGGCCGGCCTATATCTCGAGGAGTTTGTCGTCGGTCACGTCTTCCAGCACACGCTTCGCAAGACCGTGACCGAGAGCGACAATATGCTGTTTTCGGTGATGACGCTGAACCCGCAGCCGCTTCATATCGACTTCGATTTCGCCGCCAGGAGCGAATGGGGCAAACCGCTGGTCAACTCGCTGTTCACGCTCGGCCTGATGATCGGCATTTCGGTCAACGACATCACGGTCGGCACGACGGTCGCCAATCTCGGCATGAAGGAAACCACCTTTCCGCACCCGGTCTTCCATGGCGACACCGTCCGCGTCGAGACAACTGTCATCTCGGTGCGGGAATCGAAATCGAAGTCCGATCGCGGCATCGTCGAATTCGAACACCGCGCCTACAACCAGCATGGCGACCTCGTCGCCAAATGCGTCAGGCAAGCGATGATGCTGAAGAAGGCCGCCTGATGCGCTCGCTGCTGTTCGTCCCCGGCGATTCCGAGCGCAAGCTTGAAAAAGGTTTTGGCGCGGGCGCCGACGTCGTGATCGTCGATCTCGAGGATTCCGTGGCGCCGCAGAACAAGGCAGCCGCGCGAGACATTGCGGCACGCTTTATTGCCGAACGCAGGGGGCTAACCAGCTCGGCCATCTACATCAGGGTCAACGACCTCTCTACCGGGTTGACGGATGACGATCTTGCCGCGCTCGTTTCGGCAAAGCCGGTCGGCATCATGCTGCCTAAGTCCAACAGCGGCCAGGATGTACAGCAGCTCTCGGCAAAGCTCAGGGTCTGGGAGGCCGAGAACGACCTGCCCGACGGCTCGATCAAAATCCTGCCGATCATCACCGAAACCCCGGCGGGTGTGCTCGCCGCCGCGACCTATGCCGGCGCAAGCGCGCGGCTCGCCGGCCTGACCTGGGGCGCAGAGGATTTGTCTGCGGCGATCGGCGCACGCGCGGCACGCGACGAGCACGGCCGCTACATCGACCTGTTCCGCCACGCTCGCCTGACGACCATCCTTGCGGCCGCAGCCGCGGAGGTCGCGGCGATCGACACCGTGTTCCCGAACTTTCGTGACATGGCGGCCTTCACCGCGGAATGCGCGGAGGCCGAGCGCGACGGCTTCACCGGCAAGATGGCGATCCACCCCGACCAGGTGTCCGTCATCAACGCCGCCTTCACGCCCTCGGCCGAGGCGGTGAAACAGTCGGCGGCGATCGTCGCGGCGTTCGAGGCGGCGGGGAATCCCGGCGTCGTCGGCATTGACGGCAAGATGTTCGACCGCCCGCATCTGCGGCTGGCCGAACGGCTGCTGGCCCGCGCCAAGGCAGCCGGGATCTCCGTTTAGTCTGGCGAGCCTTTGCTCGTCAGTCCCGCGCCAGCACGATGATCCGGTCCTCCGGCAGATAGGTCAGCGCTTCCGACTTCGGAGGATTGACGGTAACGCCGCCCAGCGCCCGCTGGTCGGCATCTCCGGCGCGGATTCGCCGGTAGCCTATGGCGATCTCGCCGCGCAGCCGCGCCGATTCCGCGATCGTCCAGAAGGTCAATGGCTGGTCGATGGCGACATAGTCGGCGACCGGGCGCATGTAGATTTCGGAGCCTTGCTCGTCGAGCAAATCATCGAAGATCGCGGCGAGATATTGGTTCTCGGAGGCCTGCGCCAGCATCAGGCTGACCAGCCGGTTGCTGACGACGAAATCATCGGCCTTGGTCACCGCCGCAAGCTCGCGGTTGCGCACGTCGATCATCTCGCTGACGATGGAGATGTGCAGGCCGGCATCATCGGCGATCTTGCGCAGATGCAGCAGCGTCACCAGTGTGCGCGTGTCGGCCGGCTGCGCAGCCATGGCTTCGCTGTAGCCGAGGACGAGCACGTGGTCGTAGGAAGGCACGTCCAGGCTCGCCAGCGCCGTGCTGCTCGAGGTGTCGGTGATGCGGCAGGAAACCGACAGATTGTCGCCGGCAACCGGCAGTCCGGCAACTTCCTGCTCGAGGCCAGGCGTATCAGCGGCGACGGTCAGGATCGAACCAGGCGCGACGTAGCGCGACAGTTCATAGGTGATGATCGGACCGCGCCGGTTCCAGCCGAGAATCAGTGTTCGCTCCGGCTTCGCCTCGACGGACCGCGGGCCGAGGATCGCCGCCGTATCGATCTTGATCGTGGTGCTTCCGAGCCTGATCGCGGCATCGTCCTCGGCGATGATGATAGCGCGCATATCCGCACCGACCACGGTATCTGACGGCGGGTTGAGATTGACACGCCCGTCCTGGTCACAAAGCCCGATCAGCGCGCAATGCTCATAGGCCATCACCGCCTCGCCGAAGGTCTTGCCGGCGAGCCCTGGCTGCGCTGTCGTGTAGATCTCGCAGCCGTCGAAATCGAGCAGTTCCGAATAGACGCCGCTGAGACCCGACTGCCGGCTCGAATGCACGACGATGCGCGAGATCAGCTGGTCGGCCAGCACGAGCTGCACCTCGGCCCCGCCGACGACGCGGGCGACCTCGGCATTCTTGCCGTCGCGGATCTCAGCGGCGATGTTATAGGGGTCGGTGCGCCGGCTCGGGTCGTTGACCAGCGCCAGCACCGTCTTGATGACCTGCGAATCCGGATCGTCGCCGTCCGGCGAAAGCACGATCACCGACCGCGAGGTCTGCGGATTGACGATGGCGAGATCATAGAGATCGGTCGGATCGCCGCTGCGGCAGATGATGCGCGTGTTGCCCAGTTTGCCGACCTTGGCCGCGATCTCGTCCTCCATCGCGACCTTGTCCATATTGGCCATGACGACGATGCGCGGACGGCGACGGCTGGCATTGGCGATGACGAGTTCGGAAATCACGTCGAAGATCGACGGCGACCAGTTGAGGATGATGGTGTGGTCGCTCTCCAGCACCCGAGAACGGCCCTTGCGCAATTCATCTAGCTTGCCGTCCACACCGGCGCTGAGCACGCCGATGAGGGCCGACACGACGAAGATGCCGGCAAGCGTGACGACCAGCATGACGATGCGGAAGGCCCAGCCGGTGTCGCCGCCCATCGTCCCGGAATCGAGCGTGCGCATCAGCGATTCCCAGAACGCTTCGAAAAAGTTCAGCGGCTCGCCGCCTTCCGGCGCGATACGGGTCACGGCAAGGAAAGCGGCGGCGGCGATGATGATCAGCAGGGAAACGACGGCAAGCCAGCCGATCAGGGCGATCGGGCCGGCGGCCATGCTCTTGTCGAAGCCGTAGCGCAGCCGCGCTCCCAGCGAGTCGCGTTTTTTCATGCCAGTGGTGCCCCCGCACTATCCCCAAGGTCGATACGCTAACCCCAACGCATCGCCGAAGCCGCTCTCTTAGCGTGTGTTCAGAGGAAGGGGAATCGCTTTTCGCGTGGTCACCGTGAAGGATTCCTTCCGTGATGGCGAAGCTGCCGCGCGCGTCTGGTGCGGCGGCTACCAGACCATCGGGATCAGGCGATAGCGGACCCGGGTTGCGTAGTCGTTATAGCCGCGCAGGCCGGTGCGCAGGGTCTTCTCCTCGATGAAGGTGCGGATGGCCAGGAGAACGATGAACACGAGCACCGATACCAGCCCCCACCAAGAGCCAAGCAGGAGTGCGGTGCCGGCGAAAAAGAGGATGGCGCCGGCATACATCGGGTGGCGAACGTAGCTGTGGGGGCCTGTGGTGATCACGCGCTGTCCGCGCTCATCCTGGATCTTCACCACGGGTGCGGCGAAACTGTTCTCCAGCATAGTCAGGTAGCAGATCCAGATTCCGACCAGCAGGACCAGCGCGCCGACCGCCTGCGCCCAGAAGGGGACCGCCGACCAGCCGAAACGGAAGTCGAACCCCATGAAGCTCAGCCAGCCGAAGATGCCGATGAGAAGTATGGAGAGCAGGACCTTGTCGGCCGGAGTCTGACTTTTCTGGATCGGAGGGCTCAGCCGCTCATTCATCAGGCCCGGATCGCGCCGCGCCAGCGCCACGCCCATGGTGAGGCTCAGCCCCACCATCACCACCAGATAGACCCAGGCTGCTGGCCAAGCAAAGGTGCCCGCCGACAGGAAGAGCAAGGCGCCCATGACGCCGAACCAGATGAATGTCTGAAGAAGCAATTTCGCGATCATGACCGACCTTCCACATTATGCCCCTCGCCTGCATTGGCTGAAACAGACCAATGGTCTATCATACAGACCAGTGGTCTGTGCTTCAAGCGGACTGTCTGATATCCGTGCTGGACGGGAGCGGCCGGCGCGTGCAGAAGGTTTCGTCGTGCCCCGTGTCATCAAGCATCCAGAGATCAGGCGAGAAGACATTCTGGACCATGCCCAGGCCCTGTTCCTGACGCAGGGTTACGACAGAGCGAGCCTCAACGACGTGATTGCCTCAGCCGGCATCTCGAAGGGCGCCTTCTATCACTACTTCCCCTCCAAGGAGGCTCTTCTGGAAGCCTTGGCCGACCGTTTCGCGCGGCAGGCGCTGGCTGCGGTTCAGAGTGTACTCGACGATCCCGACCTCGACCCGCTTGGACGGCTGAACAGCTTGCTCAGCCAGTCGCGACAGGCCAAGATCGAGACCGCAGCGGAGGCCTGGGCTCTTTTCGAAACGATGTTTCGGCCGGAGAATCTGGTTCTTTTCCACCGCATCAACCTGGCGGCTCACGCGTCTTTTTCGCCCCTGCTGGTCAAGGTCATCCGGCAAGGTGTCGAAGACGGCACCTTCAGGACTTTCGATCCGGAAGGTGTCGCCGACATCGTCATGCAGTTCGGCTTGGCCACGCATGATGTCGTCGCCAAGGCGATCGCCGGCGGCAGCGACGCCGATATGGAGGTCGCGATCGAGGTGCTGGAAAAACGCGTCAGCCTCTACGAAATCGCTCTCGACCGCATTCTCGGCCTTCCCGACGGCAGCATCCGGATCGGGGAGCCCGGCTATATCAGAGCCGTCATGACGGCCCGACGGAAAGCCGACAAGGCGCGGTGATCTGCCAGGTCTGAAACCTAATCCTTGCCCCAGCGTGGCCGGCGCATCGAAAAGACTTCGTCGACGCTGGCATAGTCCATGTAGCCAAGCCGAGCCACATTGCCAGCCTTGGTGGTGTCGAACAGGCCGTCTTTCAGGAAGGCGTCGTCAATGTGCACGCCGACCACTTCGCCGGCGACAACGACGGCGCTCGTCGGCGTTCCGTCCAGCGCCTTCGGGCGAAACACCTCCGTCACCCGGCATTCCAGCGCGGCAGGCGCGGCCGCGACGCGCGGCGGCTTCACGAGACGCGAAGGCGCCATGGCGAGATCGGCATAGACGAACTCGTTGACGCCGCGCGGCGCGTTGATGGACGTATAATTCATCTTCTCCGCGAGATCGCGGCTGACCAGATTGGCAACGAACTCGCCGGTCTCCTGGGCAAAGGAAGCGCTGTCCTTCTCGCCCTCCGAGGAGAACCAGACGATGAAGGGCCGCGTCGAAACGGCATTGAAGAAGGAGTATGGCGCCAGGTTGATCTCGCCTGCCCCATTCAGCGTCGATATCCAGCCGATCGGCCGCGGCGCCACGATCGCCTTCGACGGATCATGCGGCAGCCCGTGCCCCTTTGACGGTTCGTAGAACATTCAGCCTGCCCAGGGTCCCGTGTAGTCGGCATAGAGCTTTGCCGGATCGGGCCGTGGCCGCTCCGGCGCCGGGCCGGCATAGGAGCCGATATGGATGAAACCGACGACGCGCTCCTGCGGCGCCAGTCCAAGGATCGCCCTGCCCTCCGGAACGTCGGAATACCAGTTGCTGATCATGTTTGTGCCATAGCCCAGCGCATTGGCTGATATCATCAGGTTCATCGCCGCCATGCCGCCGGACAGGAACATCTCCCATTGCGGGATCTTGGGGTTCTCTTTCGGCACCGACACCACGCCGATCACCAGCGGTGCACGGGAAAAGCGCGCCAGTTCCTGGTTGCGGCGGCCCTCGGGCAGCGGCCCTTCCCGCTGTTCGGCAAGCGCCGCCAGCTTTTTGCCGATCTCGATGCGAGTATCGCCGCGATAAAGGATGAAGCGCCAGGGTTCGAGCCGGCCATGGTCAGGCACGCGCGTGGCGGCGGCGATCATCGTCGCGATATCGGCGTCGCTGGGCGCCGGCTCCTTGAGGTCCGGAATCGGCGCGGAATTTCGGGTCAGCAGGAAGTCGATGATCGGCGACGCCATGGGCGCAAGTCTCCTGAACACTCTGTTTTGAGCTGAAGCGCACCATCGGGAATTCGGGCGGCTCGGGCAAAGGCGCGCGAGCGCCGGGCTGAAGAGTCCATGGATCGGACTCTTAAGCCTTGAAATTGCCACCGCCATGGGCTTCAACGCAAGGCATGTTTGAGGGGCGACTGCGTCTTTTCCTGGTTTGGCTCTGCGCCGCGCTGTTCCTGCTGCCGGTCTCCCTGGCTGCTGCGCAGCAAAAGGATGGCGTGGGCGACCTGAAACTCCCCGGAATATCGAGCTATGCGACGCCCAAGAGCGAAGCCCCGCTGGCGCTTGGCGGCGGTGGCGCCATCACTTTGTCGGCGCAGCTGACCGACAAGGGCACCGACATCACCCGCGGCCTCGTATGGCGTGTCTTCAAGCCTGAGCCCGTCAACGGCAAATTGCCGATGGTCGCCTCCGCGCATGGCGGCAGCGCCGTCTTCCAACTCGAGCCCGGCAGCTATCTGGTCCATGCCTCCTATGGCCGCGCCGGCGCCACCAAGCGCATCACTGTCGGCAAGGAAGCCAAGCGGGAAAGCCTGGTACTCGATGCCGGCGGCCTGAAGCTCGACGCGGTCCTGTCCGGCGGCGTGCGCATTCCGCCGAAAAAACTGCGCTTCTCGATCTATGAGGGCACCGCCGAGGCCAATGGCGACCGCGCGCTGATCATTCCCGATGTCGAGCCCAACAGCGTCGTGCGGCTCAATGCCGGCATCTACCATGTCGTCTCGACCTACGGTGCGGTCAACGCGGTGATCCGCTCCGACATCCGCGTCGAGGCCGGCAAGCTGACCGAAGCCACCGTCGAGCATCACGCCGCCGAGATCACCATGAAGCTGGTGCGCGAAGCCGGTGGCGAAGCCATCGCCGACACGTCATGGTCGCTGCTCAACGAATCCGGCGATCCGATCAAGGAGACCGTCGGCGCCTTCGCCTCGATGGTGCTTGCCGAGGGCGACTACACCATCATCGCCAAGAACCGCGACCGTATCTACCAGAAGGATTTCACGGTCGTGGCCGGGCAGAACCAGGAAATCGAGGTTCTGGCATCCGAAGCCGCGGCCATGGACCCAGAAGAAGGCGCGGACTAGCCTTAGGCGGCCAGTTTCGTCCGCGCGGGCAGGAACGGAATCCGGCGGCGCGGCACTTGCGGCGCCAGGTCGAACACACCGCGGTAAAGACGCTCGAGCAATGCCTTGCGATCGCGCAGCGGCTCCAACTCGCTCCAGCTCAGCACATCGCCGACGCGCACGTCGATCGCCTTGCCGGAAAGCCGCGCGAATTCGTGGATGAGCATCGAAAGCCGCAGCGTCAGCGAAGCCTTGCCGACGAATTTGGCCACGCGGCCATCGCGCTCGGCCATGTTCATCGGCCCGCTGACCAAATGGAACAGCCTGCCATTCTGTCCGGAAAAATGCATCGGAATGACGGATGCCTTGGCCTCCTGCACCAGACGCGCCGGGAACATCTTCCATGGCAGGTCGCGCGCCCGGCCAAAGCCTTTCGGCGCGGTGGCGACGCCACCGGCGGGGAATACCACGATGGTGACACCCTCCTTCAGCAGCCGCACCGCCTCGTGACGCACGGCCATGTTGTTCTTCAGCGCTTCCTTGGTCTCGGAAAAGTCGATCGGCAGCGAATAGGGCTCCATCTCGCGGATCTTGAGCAGATCCTTGTGGATCATCACCCGGAACGGCCGCCCCAACTGCTCCGCCAGCGACAGCACGGCAATGCCGTCGCCAATGCCGAACGGATGGTTGGCCACGATCACCAGCGGTGTGTCCGGCAATGGCGCGGGCGGCCATTGGTCGGCGGTGCGTATCCGCACATCGATCAAGTCGAGCATGCGGCTGAACACGCGCTCGCCTGATGGCACCACCTGGCGGCGCCAGAAATCATAGAGCGCGGCATAGCGGTCGCGCCCCGACAGGCCTTCAATGGAATGAATGACCCAGCGCGTCAGCGCCGGCTGTCGCGGATTGGCATAGGAAAGCTCGGGAAACGGTTTTTCGCGCGTCTTCAGCTTGAGCATGAGTGCTCGTTACAAGGTTGGCGTGACAGGGATATGAAAATGGCGGTGGATCGCTCCACCGCCATTCCTGGGAACTATCGGATCAGGCCGCGCGTTTGCGCCTGCGGTCCGGTGTAACGGCCTCTTCGGTCAGTCGCGTGATCGCCTCGGCAAGGCCAAGCGATTCCTGGTCGCGCGAGCCGAGCCGGCGGATGTTGACCGTCTGTTCCTCCGCCTCGCGCTTGCCGCAGACGAGGATGACGGGCACCTTGGCTAGCGAGTGTTCGCGAACCTTGTAGTTGATCTTCTCGTTGCGCAGATCGGCTTCCGCCAGCAGCCCGGCTGCCTTCAGCTTTGCCACCACCTCGGTCGCGTAGCTGTCCGCCTCCGAGGTGATCGTTGCCACCACCACCTGCAGCGGCGCGAACCACAGCGGGAAATGGCCGGAATAATTCTCGATCAGGATGCCGAGGAAACGCTCCATCGAACCGCAGATGGCGCGGTGTACCATGACGGGCTGCTTCTTCTCCGAATCCGAGCCGATATAGAAGGCGCCAAAGCGTTCCGGCAGGTTGAAATCGACCTGCGTGGTACCGCATTGCCATTCGCGGCCGATGGCATCCTTCAACACATATTCGAACTTCGGCCCGTAGAAAGCGCCCTCGCCTGGATTGATCGAGGTCTTGATCCGGTTGCCGGACCGCGTCCTGATCGTCTCCAGCACGCTGCCCATGATCGCCTCGGCATGATCCCAGGCCTCGTCGGTGCCGACACGCTTGTCGGGCCGCGTCGACAGCTTGACGCTGATTTCGTCGAAGCCGAAATCGGCATAGGTCGACAGGATCAGATCGTTGATGCGCAAGCATTCCGACGCCAGCTGCTCCTCGGTGCAGAAGATATGCGCATCATCCTGCGTGAAGCCGCGCACGCGCATGAGACCGTGCAGCGCGCCCGACGGTTCGTAGCGATGCACATTGCCGAATTCCGCAAGTTTTACGGGCAGATCGCGATAAGACTTCAACCCATGCTTGAAAATCTGTACGTGGCCCGGGCAGTTCATCGGCTTCAGCGCGAAGACGCGGTCGTCGTCGGTATCGTCGCCGGCGACCGTCACCTTGAACATGGCGTCGCGATACCAGCCCCAATGGCCTGACGTTTCCCACAGGCTCTTGTCGAGCACCTGCGGCGCGTTGACCTCCTGGTAGCCCTGCTCGTCGAGGCGGCGGCGCATGTAGTTGACCAGGTTCTGGAACATCTTCCAGCCCTTGGCGTGCCAGAAGACGACGCCCGGCCCCTCTTCCTGGAAATGGAAGAGGTCCATCTCCCGCCCGAGCTTGCGGTGGTCGCGCTTCTCGGCCTCCTCCAGCATCGTCTGGTAGGCTTCGAGCTGTGCCTGGTCGGCCCAGGCCGTGCCGTAGATGCGTGTCAGCATCGGGTTGTTCGAATCGCCGCGCCAATAGGCACCGGCCACCTTCATCAGCTTGAAGGCGTTGCCGATCTGGCCGGTCGAGGCCATGTGCGGGCCACGGCAGAGGTCGAACCAGTCGCCTTGCGCGTAGATCTTGAGGTCCTGATCCTCGGGAATGGCGTCGATCAGTTCAAGCTTGTAGCGCTCGCCCTTGTCGGCGAAGACCTTTTTCGCCTTGTCGCGCGACCAGACTTCCTTGGTGAACGGCTTGTTGCGCGCGATGATCTCGCGCATCTTCTTCTCGATCACCGGAAAATCGTCCGGCGTAAACGGCTCGTTGCGGGCGAAGTCGTAGTAGAATCCGTTCTCGATCACTGGCCCGATGGTCACCTGCGTCCCCGGCCACAATTCCTGCACGGCCTCCGCCAGCACGTGCGCGGTGTCGTGACGGATAAGCTCAAGCGCGCGCGCATCGTCGCGGGTGATGATCTCGACCTTGCCGGACTTGCCGAGCGGGTCGGAGAGGTCGCGCACGGTGCCGTCAATGGCGTAGGCGACGGCCTTCTTGGCCAGCGACTTCGAGATCGATTCGGCAAGGCCGGCGCCGGTCATCGCCGCGTCGTAGTCGCGGACGGAGCCGTCGGGAAATGTCAGGGAAACGGAATTCAGCATATGGTTCTCCTATCCAGTCCCGCAAACGAGCGCGGGTGGTTGAAATGCATGTCGCCCAAAAGTGTATGACAGTCCTGGGGTTGCGACATGCACAAGATAAAGCCGGATGCGCCAATCACATGGACAAACGGCAGCGCGCGGGTTTTAGAGGCAGTGCCGGGCCAGGTAAAGAGTGTTGGCTGGCCGGCCGTCAGGAAATGTCGGCAGAGATGTCGCAGCCCACCGCTCAGGCTTGCGAACATCCCCGCAATCGTCTGGAATTGTCGATATGGAAAACGCAACACCCAGCCGAACCGCCCTTGGCGTCGCCCGCATGAGGGCCCTGCATCAATTTTCACCGCAGGCGGGCCTGTTTCGCGATCCCTACGCGATCGCGATTCTGGGTGAAGCCGCTCCCGCGGCGCGCGAGCTTGAGCAGGAAGACGAGCGCCGCCGGCGCATGCGTCTGTTCGTGGCAGCGCGCGCCCGCTTCGCCGAGGACTGGCTGGCGGCCGCGGTGCGTCGCGGTGTCCGCCAACTCGTCGTGCTTGGCGCCGGCCTCGATACGTTTTCGCTGCGCAATCCGTATCCCGACCTCAGCGTGTTCGAAGTCGATCACCCGGCCACGCAAGCCTGGAAACGCAAATGCATTGCCGATAGCGGACTTGCCGAGCCAGCCGCCACCAGATTCGTGCCCGTCGATTTCGAGCGGCAGAGTCTCTCCGCCGAACTGGCTGCCGCCGGTTTGCGGTCGAGCGAGCCGAGTTTCTTCATCTGGCTGGGGGTCGTGCCCTACCTGACGAAGGAAGCGATCTTCAACACATTGTCCTGGATCGCAGGCTTTCCCGGCTCGGAGGTTGTGTTCGACTACAGCGAGCCGGCTGAGAACCGCGATACGGCGGGACAGGCTGCGCTGGCCTTCCACGCAGCCCGCGTCGCATCTGTCGGGGAGCCATGGATCAGCTTCTTCGTTCCGGCCGAGCTGGCGAAATCCCTGGGCGAGCGCGGCTTCGACGAGATCGAGGATATCGAGAGCGGCGATATCGCCGCTCGCTTTTCCAAAGCCCCGAAGGGAATGACGAACACTTCCGGCGGCCACATCATCCGCGCGCGCCGAACCGCCTGACGGGTTACTTCACCAGCAGCGGCAGGTCTTTCAGGAACGTCGCGCGCGTCTTGAGACCTTTTGGCATATCAGTGCGGGTGGCATCGACGACCAGGCGGGCAAAGACAATCTGCTGTCCGTCCTTTTTCGCCCAGCCGACGAACCAGCCGAGCGAACGCTTATCCCTGATCTTGTCGGCATCATTGGCCAGCCTCGTGCTGCCGGTCTTGCCTTGCACCGTCCAGCCTCCGGCCTGGAATGTCGGGATGATGGCTGACGTCATGTCGTAGGCCTTGGCCGAGACCGGCAATTTGTGCGCCAGAAGCTTGCGCAGGAAATCGACCTGCTCGACCGGCGTGATCTTGAGCGAGGAGTTGACCCAGGAATGGGTAAGCCCGTCATTCTTGCCGGGATTACCGGAAACGTCTTTGTTGCCGTAGTCGAGTTTCGAGACATAGCCGGCAAAGCTCTGCGGTCCAAGCTTGCGGGTGAGTTCACGCGAATACCAGAGGATCGAATCCTTTTCCCAGATCGTCGGGTCGACTGTCTTCTGGTCCCGCTTCACCGCCGCGAACTCGGGTTTGTAGTCCCAGCTCGGCGTGTGCTCGTCGCTCAGGATACCGGCGTCATAGCCGATCAGCGAAAGCGGCACCTTGAACGTCGAGGCCGGGCTGAACCGCTGGTCGCAGGTGCCGTCCTGATAAAGAACCTTGCCGCTCGCCGCTTCGGCGATCAGTGTGCACTGCACATCCCCAAGCGGCGCAGATTGCGCGCGCATCGGGAACCCCAGCAGCCAGGCGAGCAGGAAGAGGACTCCAGCCAGGATAAAGGGAAGACGGTCGATGTTACGCATTGATGCTCGCTCCAGTAGGGTGTTCGCCAGCGGACTTAGCGAGGTCTCTTGTCTCGATTTTGTCTCAAATGCGCAGTCTTTGTGCAGGCTTGCGTTAACCCTACCGAATTCTAAAAATCTGCCCTCAAATCGATATCCGTATAATGCTGGCCCATCAAACACGCGTTAATTCAACGCGTGTTGCACTTCAAATCTGAGGAGCTCATATCGTCGCCGGTTAACCCGTCTGGACAATGTCTGCGTCGACTGCTCGAATGCCGATCAGAAATGAAATTATGGCCTTGCTCTCCATGAGTGTTTGGAAAAAAGTTATAGCCTATATCGCGTTAACGAGCCTGATCGGGTACACGATCGGCATATCAGCATCAGCGCTGGCATCTGGAGAAATAAGAGATAAATTCAGCTGGATTAAATTCGAAAAACACCCGATAGAATTCATACTATCTTTAGTTGGAACAGTCGCCTTCACTGTTGTTTTGTTTATTATTATGTATCTGATATACCATCATAAGCGCTACATAGTATATATGGCAATCAGAATCTGGAGAGAATATAAAAAAATGACTGGGCCTCGCCTGTGACGATCGCTTTATCGGCAACTGGTTTTGGACAGAAGTCGCGTCGTGGTTGGAGGATTCCATGTATCAAAACGGCGACCCAGCATGATGCTGAATGGTACGAAATAGTCCGACTTTGAAGTTAGGCCACCGTCAGGCCTGGGCTTTGCCGCGTTTCCGGCCGATCCGCCAGTACCGCCAGGGCATGAACCAGACATAACGGTCCGCCAGCACTTCCGGTACCAAATCGATGCCGTGCGTGCCGAACGGTCCGCAGCGCAGAACGCGGAAAAACCCCATCCAGCCGCCGGCCCACAGGCCATGGCGGGCGATCGCCTCATGCGCGTATTCCGAACAGGTCGGCACATGCCGGCAGGAATTGCCGACAAAACCGGAAAGCGTCAGCTGGTAAAGCCGCACGAAAGACGTGCCGAGGACACGGCCGGGCGTCTTGCGCCACGGGCCGGGCCAATTGCGCCCGCGCCCTGGCGGTCTGACAGTATGGGCCTGCCCATGCGGGTCGTGCACCGCAGTCTCCGTGTCGCGTACTTCTCCGCGATAGATGTGAGCTTCGTCGGGAGAACGCAATCCCCGCCCGTGTCCCCTGCGCCGTCATGGGCGGCAGCGACGAGACGGCAGCCTGTCAACCGGAGGCGCCCAGCGGCCGTGGCGGACAGGCTCTTCGCCACACTTTGCGTGGTGTCTTTCGTCACGCCATTGGAACGTTGCGACCCGCATCACATCGCCAAAGATGCTCAGGAACTGGATCATGGTCGGTCTCCTTTGACGCGATTAGACCGCCGCTGGCCTTGGCCTTCAAACGAGTATAATTTCCACTTCGGATAATCCTGGGTTATGCGAATGAAGCGCGGGCGGCTGCCTTTGACGGCATTGAGGAGTTTCGAGGCGGCGGGCCGGCACCTTAGCTTCAGCAAGGCCGCCGAGGAGYTTTTCGTTTCCCAGGCGGCGATCAGCCGCCAGATCCGCGAACTTGAAACCTTCCTGCGCCAGCCCTTGTTCGAACGTCACCATCGCCGCGTCGAACTGACCGACACCGGCCGCCGGCTGCTTGATCAGCTTGTCACAAGTTTCGACGCCATCGATCGGCTGCTCGGCGAATTGGTGGCAGCGCCGGCGCAGTCCGTGGTTCGTGTCAGCGTCGAGCCGTCGCTTGCCTCCGTCTGGCTGGTGCCTCGGCTCAACCGGTTTCGCCAGCTGCGGCCCGATATCGACGTGTCCCTCGAAGTCGATGCCAGGCTGATCGAATTCCGCAGCGATCAACCTGAGCTTGCCTTGCGCTTCAGCGCCAACGCAACTTCCTGGCCCCGCAGCCAGGCAGAGCGGCTTGCCTCCAAAGTCGATTCACCGGTTTTGTCGCCGGCGCTGCTCGCCTCGGGCCCTCCCCTCGAGAAGCCAATCGACCTTGCCCGCTACACACTTTTGCATGAGGAAAATCGCCAGGGCTGGACGCGCTGGTTCGAAGCCGCCGGCGTGCCGGCCGATGCCGTGCCCGCGCGGGGGCCGCTGCTGGCGGATATATCGCTCTCAAAGCAGGCCGCCCTGCTCGGACATGGCGTCGCGCTGGGCGATCTCTTGCAGATCGGCAAC
Organism: Mesorhizobium sp. 2RAF45; assembly: GCF_052115225.1. Taxonomy (NCBI): domain Bacteria; kingdom Pseudomonadati; phylum Pseudomonadota; class Alphaproteobacteria; order Hyphomicrobiales; family Phyllobacteriaceae; genus Mesorhizobium; species Mesorhizobium sp. 2RAF45. The sequence continues at coordinate 77,475 of NZ_JBFRGG010000001.1, forward strand.
GAGCTCGAAACCGGCGCACTGATCAAGCCGTTCGACATCGACGTTGCATCCGGCGGCTACTGGCTTGTTGCCAGGAGCTTGGAGGAGCTTTCCGAGCCGGCCGCCGCGTTCGCCGACTGGGTCCGAAGTGAATTTGCTGAAAGCAGACAGACATTGGAAGCAAAGGTCTAGGCCGGTCCCGGGCCGAGGCCCCCGCTACTTTGCCTGCTTGTGTTTTTCGAGAAACTTGTCGATGTCGTTTTATCCCGACTGCCGGAGGCCCGCCCGTTGTGTCCTGTGCCGGGTGGCCCAACAGGCCTGGATGGCCTTCATGAGATAGTCGTTGATATCCCGCGCGACTGCCACGTCGGCCCGGCTCGAGCCGCAGCCCGACATGAGTGCGCCGGCAAGGCACCAGACGAACACCACGCCACGGAAGGGTCGGTGTCGCGGGGTGCCGCGAAGTCCGCGCATCGCGAGAACGGAAAATGGCAAGATCAGGCCGCTTGTTCGGCGCGCTTCTTCTCGATCTGGCTGATGGCGTCTACCACGGCGTCAAAGGTCAGCATGGTCGAGGCATGCCGTGCCTTGTAGTCGCGCACCGGCTCCAAATATTTGAGGTCGGCGAAGCGCCCTTCCGGCGGCGCGCCATTCTCTTTCAGCATCTTCAGCATGGTGTCGCGCACCGTGCGCAATTCCTCGGCGCTCGCGCCAACGACATGCTGCGCCATGATCGAGGATGACGCCTGGCCGAGCGCGCAGGCCTTCACGTCATGGGCAAAGTCGGTGACCACCCCGTCCGCCATCTTGAGATCGACGGTAACGGTCGAACCGCACAGCTTGGAATGCGCCTTGGCGGTCGCATCCGGATGATCGAGCCGGCCGATGCGGGCGATGTTTCCGGCAAAACCGAGAATTTTCGCGTTGTAGACATCGTTGATCATTATTTTCCAATCCGTCGCCGCCAAGCGAACAGCGATTGCCGCTGCTGCGTCTTCCTTTCGCTCGCTACGACCTTATATAATGCTGGCAGTCCGGTAACGACAAGGCGATGAGCGCCACTGTCCTGGCCGGGAAGTTCACGCCGCTTACGGGGCTGGAAACGGGGCGAGTTTCCGACACCGAAAGGTCGTGGTCCGTTCAACTCGTTCCTCCTTGGAGAGGAACTACGGGAGACGCCTTTTATGGATGCCGTCATCAAGAAACTCATGCCCCAGGCCGCCTACATGGAAAAGCCGGTCACCGACCGGCCGAGCGAAGCCGAGGTCGAGGCCGCCGTGCGCACATTGCTGCGCTGGACCGGCGACAATCCGGACCGCGAGGGGCTGATCGACACACCCAAGCGCGTGGCCAAGGCCTACCGCGAAATGTTCGGCGGCTACGACATGTGCCCGGCAGAGGAACTCGGCCGCACCTTCGAGGAGGTCGCCGGCTACGACGATCTCGTCATCGTCAAGGACATCCAGTTCCATTCGCATTGCGAGCACCACATGGTGCCGATCATCGGTAAGGCACATGTCGGCTACCTGCCGGATGGCAAGGTCGTCGGCCTGTCCAAGATCGCGCGCGTCGTCGATATCTTCGCCCATCGCCTGCAGACGCAGGAAGCACTGACCGCGCAGATCGCCGGCGTCATCCAGGATGTGCTCAACCCTCGCGGCGTCGCCGTCATGATCGAGGCCGAGCACATGTGCATGGCCATGCGCGGCATCCGCAAACAGGGCTCCACCACCCTCACTTCCACCTTCACCGGCGTTTTCAAGGACACGCCCGAGGAGCAGGTTCGTTTCGTCACCATGGTTCGCGGCGGCGGGGCATAACGTCTAGGCCGATATCGCTAGGCCATGATCCCGACAAACGCGGATCGGTTTTCGCGGACAAACGAAAACGCTTGTCCAGAGATTATGGTCAAACAGGAAGATACACCGGCGATGTCGGCACTGGAATTTCCCAGAACTCCATCAGACAAGAGGGCCTTGGAGGAAGGCGCGGTGTTCTCGCCGCGCTTCGACGCCGCCGGCCTTGTCACCGTCGTCGTCACCGATGCCGAAGACGGCATGCTGCTGATGGTCGCGCATATGAATGCGCAGGCCTTGGCGCTGACACTGGAAACCGGCATCGCCCACTACTGGTCGCGCTCGCGCAAAGCGCTTTGGAAGAAGGGCGAGACCTCCGGCAATTTCCAACATGTCGTCGAGATGCGCACCGACTGCGATCAGGATGCATTGTGGCTGCGCGTCAAAGTGTTGGGCCACGACGCAACCTGTCACACCGGCCGGCGTTCATGCTTTTATCGGACGGTGGGGCTTGTCGACGGCAAGGGAACGCTTGTTGACGACGGCAGCAAGCCGCTGTTCGATGCGGAAGTCACGTATCGGAAGCCTCTGTGAACCATTCCATATTCACAAACCACTCATGTTCACTATTCTCAAACATCCTTCTGATACGAATGATGTGGGACAAGGGAGATCATGATGCTCGAGTGGGCGTCATTGCGTAGCAGACCAGATGTCAGGGAGGCCAACGGCCTGACCTCTTCCGGCGGCGCGTCCGAAACGAAATCTCCCAAGAAAACAGGCATTTCGCTCGCTTTGGGCGGCGGTTGCGCCAGAGGCTGGGCTCATATCGGCGTGCTGCGCGCGCTCGATGAAGCCGGCATCGAAGTTTCGATGATCGCCGGCACCTCGATCGGTGCACTGGTCGGCGGCTGTTATCTCGCCGGCAAATTGGATGAGTTGGAAGAGTTCGCCCGCAGCCTGACCAAGCGGCGCATTTTTGGCCTGCTCGATCTCAATCTGCGCGGCAGCGGCCTGTTCGGCGGCATGAAGCTCGATGCCCGTCTGCGCGAGCATGTGGCGGGCGTCCGTTTCGAGGACTTGCCAAAACCTTTCGTCAGCGTCGCATCGGAAATCCGCACCGGTCACGAGATTTGGCTGTCGCACGGCTCGCTGATCACGGCCATGCGCGCGTCCTACGCATTGCCTGGCGTGTTCGAGCCGGTGAATTGCAACGGCCGCATGCTGGTCGACGGCGCGCTGGTCAATCCGGTGCCGGTATCGGTCTGCCGCGCCTACGAGCAGCCGCTCGTCGTGGCGGTCAACCTTCACTACGACCTGTTCGGCCGCGCCGCCGTGATCAAACACAGCGCCGGCGAACTGGTTGTCGAAAAGGACGCGCCGCGCGCCGGCCGTGTTGACGCTGAGCACCAGTCGCATCAGACCCGCCTCGGCATCACCGGTGTCATGGTCGAGGCCTTCAACATCATCCAGGACCGCATTTCGCGCGCTAGGCTGGCCGGCGATCCGCCCGACATGTCGCTGCAGCCCAAGCTCAGCCATATCGGCCTCACCGAATTCCATCGCGCCGACGAGGCAATCCAACTCGGCTATCAGGCGACGATGGCCCAGATCGGCGAACTGACCCGGCTGCAGACAGTTCTCGCCTGAGGCCAGCAACCCTCTGAAAAACACCGTGCGTTGCGTCCCATCGACGGAGCGATGCCGCTCTTTGAAGCGCGGCGGCAATTTGCCATGCCCCGCGATAACCGATAGCAAAACGCAATTGGTTATGCTGGTCTGTGCCTACTATACGGAGGCACACCGATGGCCAAAATCGTCTATTCCATGCTCACCTCTTTGGACGGCTATATCGCCCGATCGGACGAGGACATCGCACTGCCGGTTCCTGAGACAGAATTGCATCAGCATTTCAATGACATGATGCGGCGGGCCTCAGTCGTTCTTGCCGGGCGGCGGATGTACGAGACGATGCGCTTCTGGGACAGCCCAGACCGCGAGACCGGTGCGACCGAGGTCGAGCGGGACTTTGCCCGCGCCTGGCGAGAGACACCGAAGATCGTCCTCTCGACCACGCTTCGGCAGGTCGGGCCCAATGCCCGGCTGGTGAATGGCGATGCCGAGACCGCGGTGAGATCGCTCAAGTCAGAGACGGATGGCCTCGTCATCCTCGGCGGCGCAGCCCTTGCCGCTGGTCTGGCACGAGCAGGGCTTATCGATGAATACCGGCTGTACATGCACCCGGTCGTGCTGGGGGGCGGCAAGCCGTACTTCCAGTCCGGCCTGGCGCTGACGCTGAAACCGCTTGGCACGGAAAGCCTGCCCCAGGACGTGACGCTAATGCGTTACGCTCCGGCCAGCTGAATGCCGTGGCCCCGGGGGCGCAGCTACGCCCGCGCCGCATCGACAATCCGGAATTGCACCGTGCGGTTGCCGTTCCAGTAATTGCCCGACAGCGAGCCGGCGACATGCACGCTCTTGCCCCGGTTCTTGAACAGGAATTCGCCAAGCACCGTATCAACGGCTCGAAAGGCGATCGCCTGGATGCGGCCGCCGCTGTCCGACTGCAATTCGCAGCGTATATGGTTGGTGCCCACCGGCCGGGCGTCGGCCAGCCGATGGCGCGGCAGCACGAAGACCGGCGCGACGTGGCCGGCGCCAAAGGGGCCGGCCTTTTCCAGCGCGTCGAGCAGGCTGAGCGTCGCGCCTTCGGCTGCTAGCGCGCCGTCGATCGCCAAGCTCTCCTCGTCCTGCAGCCGAAACACGTCGGCAGCCGCCCGTTCCTCGAAGAACGCCCTGAGCTCGCCCAGCCTTGCGCGCTCCACGGTGATGCCGGCCGCCATGCCATGACCGCCGCCCTTGACGATCAGCCCGACATCGGCGGCTTCCCGCACCAGCCGGCCGAGGTCGAAACCCGACACTGAACGGCCCGAACCGGTGCCGATGCCCACAGCGTTGAAGGCGATGGCGAAAGCCGGCCGGCGCGCATGATCCTTCAGCCTCGAGGCGAGCAGGCCGACAATGCCGGGATGCCAGTTGTTGCTGGCGGTGACGACGATCGCCGGGCCGTTGCCGCCGGCAAGCTCGGCATCGGCTTCGGCACGCGCCGCGGCCAGCATCTCCTGTTCCATCAACTGCCGTTCTTGGTTCAGCCGGTCGAGCGTCTCGGCGATGGTCCGCGCCTCGACCGGATCGTCCGTCGCGAGCAGCCGGCTGCCAAGTGCCGCATCGCCGATGCGCCCGCCGGCATTGATGCGCGGCCCGATCAGATAGGCGAGATGGAAGGTGCTGATCGGCTCGCCAATGCGCGATACCCGGGCCAATGCGGCCAAGCCTTCATTCTTCTGCTGGCGCGCCATTTGCAGCCCTTTGACGACGAAGGCACGGTTGACGCCGGTGAGTGGCACCACGTCGCAAACGGTCGCCAACGCAACGAGATCGAGCAGCGACAGCAGATCGGGCGGCGCGACATCGCTCAGGCCACGCAGGATTCTCGCGGTCTGCACCAGGGCGAGGAAGACGACACCGGCAGCGCACAGATGCCCCTGCCCGGAAAGATCGTCGTCACGGTTTGGATTGACCACCGCAATCGCCGCCGGCAACGCGCCGCCGACCTGATGGTGGTCGAGCACCACGACATCGGCGCCAGCTTCGTTGGCGGCATCGACGGACACGGCGCTGTTGGTGCCGCAATCGACGGTGACGATCAATGTAGCGCCGCGCGAGACCAGTTCGCGCATGGCATCGGGATTGGGACCGTAACCCTCGAAGATACGGTCCGGAATATAGATTTCCGACGGTATGGAGAAATGCGCCAGAAACCGCTTCAGCAAGGCCGACGAGGCGGCGCCGTCGACATCGTAGTCGCCAAAGATCGCTACCTTTTCCCTCGCCATCACCGCCGCCGCGATGCGGGTGGCGGCCTTGTCCATGTCGGTCAGCGACGCCGGATTGGGCAACAGGTCGCGGATCGTCGGATCGAGGAACCGCTCGGTCTCGTCGGCGGTAACGCCGCGTCCGGCCAGAACGCGCGCGACGATGTCGGGCACACCATGACCTTGCGCGATGGCAAGCGCGACCATGTCCTGCCGTTCGGTCAGCCGGTGCTCCCAGGAGAGACCGGTCGCCGACTGCCTGACATCGAGGAACAGGCGCCTTTCGCCCATTATGCGCTTTGCCAATTCATGGTTGGCCGCAGGATAGAGCATGTCGCCCAAAAATGGGCAGCGGTTTTGGGCTTAACGACATGCGCGAACAACAGCCTAAAGTGCTGCGCTTGAACGCGACGCGCTTTAGGGCCAAAGACAGGCAGAACCAGGCGGTTCGCGGCGGGTGGCGTCGCAGGAGAGTTCAAGAAAAACTACGCTTTCCGCTTTTCAGCCTGGCGCCGGATCCATTCGTCGGCCGCGTCCCCCATCGTCTTTTCCCGGCCGTCCTTGAGCCAGGCCATGAAAGTCCGATCGAACCTGAACGTATCGCCGCATTCGCGCGTGAAAAAGCGGCGCACATTCTGGGTGTTGCGATAGGATTTCGTGATGGGCGTGGCACGCGAAATCGGATCCGCGTGCCAGTCGAACGCATTCATCGTCAATCCTTGCGCCGCCAGGGTTCAGATGCAGCCAAGGGCTAGCAACTGCGGTGCGGCTTCGCAAGCAGGCCTAGAACTTATCCAGATCCTGGTGCCGCGCCTTGAACTCGCGGACGGTCCGTGACGACGAGCGCAGCACGATGGTGTGGGTGGTGATATAGGTGCGGCCGAACTTGACGCCGGCCAGCATATTGCCGTCGGTGACGCCGGTGGCCGCGAAAAGCACGTCGCCGCGCGCCATGTCTTCCGCATGGTAGACCCGCTTCGGATCGGAAATGCCCATCTTGGCGGCGCGCGCGACCTTCTCCGGCGTATCGAGGATCAGCCGGCCCTGCATCTGGCCGCCGGTGCAGCGCAATGCGGCCGCGGCCAGCACGCCTTCCGGCGCACCGCCGGTGCCGAGATATAGGTCGATGCCGGTTTCCTCCGGGTCGGTGGTGTGGATGACGCCGGCGACATCGCCGTCGCCGATCAGCCGGATCGCCGCTCCCGTGGCGCGCACGGCATCGATCAGCTTGGCATGGCGCGGCCGGTCGAGGATGCAGGTGGTGATGTCGGAAACCGCAACGCCCTTGGCTCGCGCCAGACTCGCGATGTTCTCGGCCGGCGACGCGTCGATGTCGATGACGCCTTCGGCATAGCCCGGACCGATGGCGATCTTGTCCATATAGACGTCTGGCGCGAACAGCAGACTGCCCTTCTCGGCGATGGCGATGACGGCAAGCGCGTTGGGCAGGTTCTTGGCGCAGATCGTCGTGCCCTCAAGCGGATCGAGCGCTATGTCGACTGCCGGTCCTTTGCCGGTGCCGACCTCCTCGCCGATATAAAGCATGGGTGCCTCGTCGCGTTCGCCCTCGCCGATCACCACCGTACCCTTGATGGCAAGGCGGTTGAGCTCCTGGCGCATGGCGTCGACAGCGACCTGGTCGGCAGCCTTTTCATCGCCACGGCCGCGCAGCCTGGCGGCGGCCACGGCGGCCCTTTCGGTGACGCGCACCAGTTCCATGGTGAGTATCCGGTCAAGGCCGGCGACGATGTTCTGGGCCACATTCATGTTCGGCAAATCCTCGTTGGCATACGCCTCCCGCCGGAGGCGGGCCTGTTTTGTCAAACGAGCATGACAACGGCAAGACCTGCCGAACGTTTTATCGAAAGGCCAGCAATATCAATCGATTGAACCGCATTTCCGATACGATCGCGGCCCGGTCGGAAACGACCGGGCCGCCTTGAAGAAGCAAAAAAGGTGGCTCTCGAGATCTAGAAAACCGCGAGATATCTGAGCAGCGAAATGATGCCGATGATGATGACGATGACCTGCGCGATCTGCCGCATCCTGGCGTCGAGCGGCAGGCGCTGCACGAGATAGAGAACGAGAATAATGACAAGGAATGTGATCAAGATGCCGATCAACACGGATGAAGCCACGACGCCCTCCTTCAAATGATTTCCTGAAACGGGAAGACGAGCCGGCAAAGCCGGCTCAAGGCCGGCGCACTCAATACCAGCGGCGCGACGTGTCGTTGTTCATCGACTGGCCGACGGCAATCCCGGCCAGAAAACCGAGCAGGCCGATCACGCCGATCACGGCGGTCGTCGTGCCCGGGTTTTCTCGCGCAACTTCCGAAACCGCCTGGGCCTGACTGCGCAGTTGCTGCGCTGTGCGCGACGCGCGTGCCGAAGCCGTCTCATAAAAATCCGAAGCCTGTTCGCTGGCATCATCGAGCATTTCCGCGCCCCTTGCCGAAATGCTCTTGTTGATCTTGGTGATCTCCTTGCGCAGTTCAGCAATCTGCTTTTCCAGCGTTTTCTGGATATCGTCGATGGCTGGGGTGTCGGACTTGTTGGTATCGGCCATGAAGCGGCTCCCTTGGTTGCTGACCAAGAGAACGGCGCCGCAACGAATTCGTTCCGCCCAGTTGGGGCTGATCGCCATCGGGTCGACCGAAAGGTCGGCGGGGATTGTTACCCCGGGACGAAGCTACCCTGCCCGCTCGATGCGGATGACCTGCGGCTTGTCGGTCAGGTGACCGTCCTTAGTGATGCCGTCGACGGCCTTGCGCACGGCGGCCTCGGTGGTCTCGTGGGTGACGAGGATCACCGTCTTCTGCGCCGCCGCCTCGCCGCTGACAGCATGCTGGACGATCGATTCCAGCGAAATATCGTTGTCGGCCATGCGCTTGGCGATCGCGGCGAAGACGCCGATGCGATCATGCACCGTCAGCCGGATGAAGTAGCCGCCGGCATGGCTGCGCATCTGAGCCTTCTTGTAGGGCCTGAGCTCCTTCGCCGGCAGGCCGAAGACCGGACCATGCTGGAAGCCGGGCCGGCTCTTGGCAATGTCGGCGATGTCGCCGATGACGGCCGAGGCAGTGGCGTTGCCGCCGGCGCCGGGGCCTGAAAGCAACAATTCGCCGAGAATGTCAGTCTCGATCGCCACCGCATTGGTGACGCCATGCACCTGCGCGATGACGGAAGCGGTCGGCACCATGGTCGGATGCACGCGCTGCTCGATGCCGCTTTCGGTGCGCTGAGCAACGCCGAGCAGCTTGATCCGGTAGCCGAGATCGCCGGCCGCGCGGATGTCGGCCTGGGTGATGTTGGAAATGCCTTCCATATAGATGTCGTTGGCGGCGATCTTGGTGCCGAAGGCAAGGCTGGTCAGGATCGACAGCTTGTGCGCGGTGTCGTGACCCTCGATGTCGAAGGTCGGATCGGCCTCGGCGTAACCCAGTCGCTGCGCGTCCTTCAGGCAGGCATCGAACGAAATGCCTTCGGCCTCCATGCGGGTCAGGATGTAGTTGCAGGTGCCGTTGAGAATGCCGAACACGCGATTGACCGAATTGCCGGCCATCGCCTCGCGCATCGTTTTGATGACGGGAATGCCGCCCGCCACCGCCGCCTCGTAGTTGAGCAGCACGCCCTTCTTCTCGGCGATCTCGGCCAGCGCCACGCCATGCTTGGCGAGCAGCGCCTTGTTGGCGGTGACGACGTGGCGGCCGGCTTCGAGCGCGGCCTTCACCGACAGGCGCGCCGGCCCCTCGTCGCCGCCGATCAGTTCGATGAACACGTCGATCTCGGCCGTCTGCGCCATCTTGACCGGATCGTCGAACCATTTTGCGGCGCTGACATCGACGCCACGGTCGCGTTTCGGGTCGCGCGCCGAAACCGCCGACACGACGATGTCGCGCCCGCATTGCCGGGTCAGCTCGGCCGCCTTGTCGCGCAGCACCCGCGCCACCGATGCACCGACCGTGCCAAGTCCGGCAATTCCAACACGCAGAGCTTCAGCCATGGAAGGCGACGTCCCTCAAAATCAGATCGAATTTTTGCTTACCGGTGGGCGGACAGCGGCACCACATTGTTGGGCTGCTTGGCGCTGGTCGACAGGAAGCGTTTGATGTTGCGCGCCGCCTGGCGGATCCGGTGCTCGTTCTCGACCAGCGCCAGGCGCACGAAATCGTCGCCATGTTCGCCGAAGCCGACACCGGGCGCCACCGCCACATCGGCGTGCTCGATGAGCAGCTTGGAGAATTCGAGCGAGCCCAGATGCTTGAACGGTTCGGGGATCGGCGCCCAGGCGAACATCGAGGCGGCGGGAGCTGGAATGTTCCAGCCGGCGCGCCCGAAGGAATCGACCATCACGTCGCGGCGCTTGTGGTAGACCTCGCGCACCTCGGCGATATCGGCGCCGTCGCCGTTGAGCGCATGGGCCGCCGCCACCTGGATCGGCGTGAAGGCGCCGTAGTCGAGATAGGACTTCACCCTGGTCAACGCCGAGATCAGCCGCTCATTGCCGACGGCAAAACCCATGCGCCAGCCGGGCATGGAGAACGTCTTAGACATCGAGGTGAATTCGACGCAGACATCGATGGCGCCCGGCACCTGCAGCACCGAAGGCGGCGGGTTGCCGTCGAAATAGATCTCCGAATAGGCAAGGTCGGACAGGATGATGATGTCGTTCTTCTTCGCGAACGCCACCACGTCCTTGTAGAAGTCGAGCGAAGCGACCAGCGCCGTCGGGTTCGACGGATAGTTCAGGATCAGCGCCAGCGGCTTCGGGATCGAGTGGCGAACGCCGCGCTCCAGCGCTGGAATGAAACCATCGTCCGGCTCGACCTGCAGCGAACGGATGACGCCGCCCGACATGATGAAGCCGAAGGCATGGATCGGATAGGTCGGGTTCGGGCACAGGATGACGTCGCCAGGCGCGGTGATCGCCTGCGCCATGTTGGCGAAGCCTTCCTTCGAGCCGAGCGTGGCCACCACCTGCGTGTCGGGGTTGAGCTTCACGCCGAAGCGGCGCTGATAGTAGGCGGCCTGGGCGCGGCGCAGGCCGGGAATGCCGCGCGAGGAGGAATAGCGATGCGTGCGCGGATCGCGCACCACTTCGCACAATTTATCGACGATGGCCTTGGGCGTCGGCAGGTCCGGATTGCCCATGCCGAGGTCGATGATGTCGGCGCCGCGCGAACGGGCGCTGGCCTTGAGCCGGTTGACCTGCTCGAACACGTAAGGCGGAAGCCGGCGGACCTTGTGAAACTCTTCCATGGCAGTTCCAGACAGCAAAAGGGGCTATTGGGCGCGCGCTATATACTCATTTGCAGGTAGGGTCGAGGGCGGGATCGCATTTGCCTTCGATCTGCCTCAGCGCCTGGGGACCATGTTTCGCGGCCAGGTCCGCCAGTGCCGCCTGATTGGCGACCGCAGCGCCGCCGCTGCTTTTGGCGCCCTGCGCGGCGCCGTCAGCCTTGAGTTCGGCGAGCTTGGCGTTCGTCTCGGCTGGCGTGAGCTGCTTGTTCGCCACTTTGGGCGGGATGTTGAGGTTCGGAAAGGTGCCGGTATCCTTTGGACCTGCATTCTCGGCCATCGGCACCGGAGCGCCGGTATTCGTGCTCGAACACCCGGCGATCCCCAAAAGGACGATCGCCGCGCCGATGCGGCAAAAGCGTGCGGCATCAAAAAAAACAGTCTCGCCAATATTAATCGTCATATTGTTTCCTTGGCAGCCGAGGTAGAGCGAGATTGGACCCTGTCGGATGTCCCATGTTAATATGTCAAGAAAACGCTTCGGGAGGAACCCCGCGAACCATGTCCAAAACACCCGATTCGGGCAAAACGGAAGATGACGAGCCTTCGACCGTCGAGCAATATCTGGTGAAGGATCCGGAGCGCTTCGCGTTGAACATGGCGCGCATGATCGAGCAGGCCGGCAAGGCGGCGTCCGCCTGGGCCGAACCGCGCGAGCGCGGCGAAGTGCGCGACCACGTCGCCGAACCGGTCGTCGACATGGTCAAGACGTTTTCCAAGCTGAGCGAATACTGGCTCGCCGACCCGCAGCGCGCGCTCGAAGCGCAGACGCGGCTGTTCGCCGGCTACATGACCGTGTGGGCGAACGCCATCCAGCGCGTCAGCCCCAACGCCGAAGGCCAAGACGACGCCATCAAGCCGGAGCGCGGCGACAAGCGTTTCCAGGATCCGGAATGGGGCCGCAACGCCTTCTTCGATTTCCTCAAGCAGGCCTATCTCGTCACCTCGCGCTGGGCGTCCGAACTGGTCGAGCACGCCGAAGGTCTCGACGAGCACACCCGCCACAAGGCGAGCTTCTACGTCAAGCAGGTGTCCAATGCCATCTCGCCGTCGAATTTCATCCTGACCAACCCCGAACTTTTCCGCGAGACCGTCGCTTCCAACGGCGAGAACCTGGTGCGCGGCATGAAGATGCTGGCCGAGGACATCGCCGCCGGCAAGGGCGACCTGAAACTGCGTCAGGCCGACTATTCGCCTTTCGAGATCGGCAGGAACATCGCCACCACACCCGGCAAGGTGGTCGGCCGCAGCGATGTCGCCGAGATCATCCAGTATGATCCGGCGACCGAGACGGTGCTGAAGCGCCCGCTGCTGATCTGCCCGCCCTGGATCAACAAGTTCTACATACTTGACCTCAACCCGCAGAAATCCTTCATCCGCTGGGCCATCGAGCAGGGCCACACCGTCTTCGTGATCTCCTGGATCAATCCGGACGAGCGCCACGGCGCGAAGGGGTGGGAAGCCTATATCAGGGAAGGCCTGCAATACGCCCTCGACACGATCGCGGAGGCGACCGGCGAGCGGGATGTCAACGCGATCGGCTACTGCGTCGGCGGCACGCTGCTGGCGGCCGCGCTGGCTCTGATGGCCAGGGAAGGCGACGACCGCATCAAGTCAGCCACTTTCTTCACCACGCAGGTCGACTTCACCTATGCCGGTGACCTCAAGGTCTTCGTCGACGAGGAACAGGTCGCGGCGGTGGAGAAATCGATGAACGAGAAGGGCTATCTCGACGGCACCAAGATGGCGACCGCCTTCAACATGCTGCGCTCCGGCGACCTGATCTGGCCCTATGTCGTCAACAACTACATGCGCGGCAAGGACCCCCTGCCCTTCGACCTGCTCTACTGGAATGCCGATTCGACCCGCATGGCGGCAGCCAACCATTCCTTCTACCTGCGCAATTGCTATCTCGAGAACAACCTCTCGCGCGGCACGATGGAGCTGGCCGGGCATACGGTCTCGCTCGGCGATATCACCATTCCGATCTACAACCTCGCCTCGCGGGAAGATCACATCGCGCCGGCGCTGTCCGTCTTCCTCGGCTCGAAATATTTCGGCGGCAAGGTCGACTACGTGATGGCGGGATCGGGCCACATAGCCGGTGTCGTCAATCCGCCCGCCTCCGGCAAGTACCAGTATTGGACCGGCGGCAAACCGGAAGGCGATTTCGGCCAATGGATTGCCAAGGCCGTAGAGCATCCCGGGTCGTGGTGGCCGCACTGGCAAGGCTGGATCGAGGCCAAGGACAACACCCGCGTGCCTGCCCGCAAACCCGGCAAGCATATGAAAACCTTGGGCGATGCTCCCGGCAGCTATGTGAAGGTGCGTGTGTAACGGACTGTAATGTGTGGTGAGTTGACGGCCCGGCAAAAGCGGGCGAAATGGTGTCGTCAACCGTCAAGCAGCCATAATTCGGCAATCACTGCAAAAATACTTCCAGGCTTGCGGATTTGACACAGGTCTCGTTTCCGGATCGGAGACAAAGGTCACCTTGGACAGCGACTTCCAGTGCTGAGCCAAGGACGTACCGACCGGACATCGAGGGGGAATTTGACTTTGAAATCAGCAGGATGGAGCCTCGCAAAGGGAGAACGCAGCGCCATCTTGGCAGCGCTCTGCTCTGTGCTCCTGGCCTCCTGCACATCGGCCGGCGACCCGACAATGTCGGTCGGAATGCCCGGCTACAATGCCTCAGCCTCTGACATCAATGCGGCCGCCACCGGCAAGTCCGTCGCCACCGCCGATTCGACATCGCAGACAACGGCCATGCAAACGACCGTGATGAGCGAAGGCGATACCGCGCTCCCCGAAAAAGTCGCTTACGTACCGATGGCCAAGCCGCAAGCAGCCTTTCCGCTGATAACGCCGGCCGGCGCTGAAACGATCGCGGGACAAACGCCGCAGGCCTTGCAGCAGCCGGCCCAGACGGCGCAGCAGACCGACGCGGTCGCCCAGAAGATCGCTGCCGCCGATGCCGCGGTGACAACGCCGAAGCCAGCCGCGGCGCCGGTGATGAACAATCCGGTCTATGTGACCGCGGGTGAGGCGCCACAAGCCGAGGCGCCGAAGAAACGGGGCTTCCTGGCCTCGATGTTCGGCGCCACGCCCGCTTCGGCCACACCGGCTCCGCTCATCAACACGCGATCGGGCGAACAGCCGACCGCACAGGCCAAGCCCGCGCCCGCCGCGGCGGCAAAGCCGATCATCACTTTGGCCTCGGCCGACTCCACGGCAAAGCCGATACAGTTGGCCTCGACCGGTGACGACGCCGGTCATATCACTGGCAGCGATGCCTTGCCTGGCGTGCGCCAGACCGCCCTGTTCGAGATCAAGCGCAAATCCGGCCTCGACGACGAAAGCGACGTCGACCTCAATGAGGACGAGGGTCCAATCGGCGGCAGCTATCAGGTTGCGTCCGCCGCCGGCATGGCCCGGCTCGCGCCCAACGGCCTGCTGAAGCAGAACGAAAGCGTCGATGTCGCCTGCCTGAAGCCCTCGCTGGTGCGCGTGCTGAAGACGATCGAAGGCCATTACGGCCGCAAGATGGTGGTCACGTCTGGCTACCGCGACCCCGCCCGCAACCGCCGCGCCAACGGTGCCAAGAACTCGCTGCACATGTACTGCGCCGCCGCCGACATCCAGGTTCCCGGCGTCTCCAAATGGGAACTGGCGAACTACATCAGGACCATGCCCGGCCGCGGTGGCGTCGGCACCTATTGCCACACCGAATCGGTACACGTCGATGTCGGGCCCGAGCGCGACTGGAACTGGCGCTGCCGCCGGCGCAGCGGCGGTGACGACGGCTGAACGGCGCGATTTGACGGGCCGGAGCCTGCGGGCAGACAACATCGGTCCATTGGACAATTCTCAAAACTTTCGAGATTGGCCAAAGCGCCACTGCACCGCTGCGGCGCCCCTGAGTCGGGGGATGGGTTCTGGGGCCCGTGCCGCGTCGCTGCGCTCCTTGCTCGGCCCAGAATGACGAAACGATGGGCGTTTCCCCTGGCCGGCAAGCCGTGCAGCCATGGCGAAACCCCATCGTTTCCAAGGACTGGAAAAAAGTTGTCCAAGCCGGCACCTGACGGGTTGCCGGTTGCGCACAACGTCAGTATAAGCCGCTTCGTCTGAGCGCGCCCATCGTCTAGCGGTTAGGACACCGCCCTTTCACGGCGGTAACAGGGGTTCGATTCCCCTTGGGCGTACCAGACTTTTCAAACACTTGGCGACCTCCCCGTCCTTACTGTCCAATTTTTGGCCAATATCGCCCGGAGCCGGCCGATTCCAAGGAATCGGTCAAAATGGCAAAGCAAACAATTTCGCATGCAGGGTGGACGCCACCCACGCCGAATCCGGCATGCGTGAATGCGGCGGACTTTCAGAGACTCGCCATTTATCGCCGTCTGCGCCGAGCCCTTTAGCGCTTCTTCGCCTTCGGGGTGAACTCCTCGACCCGCGCCCCGCGCCATCCTGAAGCATCGCCTGCTCCAGCGCCTGGGCTTCATCTTCATCCTATGTGGTCAGGATAGTGCACCAGTGCGCCCTGTCGAAGACGCTGGCGATCTAGGCCGGCTTGTCGGTCATTGGCCGGGATCGGTGCTGTTGAGACTGCACATTCGGATCAACCAGCCTCCGCCATCAGCGTGTCGCTCAAAGACGCTGAGTGAAGTTCCATTTCCGGTGGCCTCACCCTCCGAATAGGCCGCCAGAGACCATGCCAGGTGCCCGGAAGTCCCCGACTCCATTATGGCTAGTGTTTTGTCGGGGGTGGCGTGTTGAGTCCAGACGCCATGCAGCGCCTCTATCGCCGCGCGGCCGCGAGCCGGCGGCGCATAGGGAGAATGCAATTCCGCATCAGGTGTGAATACCGCTGCGCAACCGGCAGCATCCCCGTCTCGATAGGCCGTAACGTAGATATCCCAAAGCTCCTGCAGTTCCTCGCGGATCGACATCATCTCCTCCCGGCTGTTCCTTCATTCGTACGCTGCAATTATATTAGCATTAGCACATATATTGACCAGCCGGCGTCGCTGTTGCTCACAAAACAGCCCGTCGGTTAGGCCCGGCGTCCTATTCACATCCCAATCTATAGGGTGCCGGGCCGCACTGCCGTGGAACCCTGGGCGCCTGTTGGCCTACACAGCCGAAGGCGCATCGTGTGTCCTTTGGAGCGCTCGGAAGTGCTCGCTGCTTGGGCGATATCAGCGGCTTCATGATGCTCTTGCGGAGTGCCTTCCGCTGCCATCAGAAAGCGCTCGACTTCAGCCTGCGATAGCTGCTTGGAGGGGATGGTTCTGGCCATTGGCGATCTCCGTTTTGAGGGGTCGCCGCAACGATAGATTATGTTCCTCGACAGGATCGAGCGCGCAAGATTCGAATGGCCGGCCGCGAGTTCATTTGCATTTTAGCTAATTGAATGTGAGATGGTCATGAAATTCCGAGCGGGGGCTCATGACTACAGACATTTTTCTGACCGCTGTCGCGGCATTCTCGATACTCGTTCCGCTGTACTTTATCCTTAGGTGAGGCGTTAAGCCGCCTATTTGGCGTCACGAGCGCGCGTTTCCCGCTGGCGCTGTCCTACGCGGCAGAGGCTTCCCGCGCGTCCTGGCGCCCGCCTATGGCCAGTCGCTGTGTCTCCGGTTGCACCTGCAATCTGCTTGAACGCAGAAACCTCGCCGCTCCATTTGCGAAGCGGCGAGGCCTGCCCCAACCTCGCCCCAATTGCCGGTCCCAACAGCCGGCTATGCTAACAATGCAATTGTTGTGCCAGCGACAAATTGATCCATTACGGGACAGAAGAAGGACCGGTCGCCGCAAGTTACGCGGCCGCATCGTCCGGCCCGCTCGGACGCCTCCCGCTGCGCGCCAGAGTGGTCAATGCGCGCTCCTCCGCGGCGAGGCGGTAGCGCAGCACTGCCGCCTCCTGCTCCCGCTCACGCTCGAGGCGCCCTTGCTGAGTCCCAGAGTAACCGCATCAACCATCTTATTAGCATGCGCTTGTGTTCCTCATAAAGCCGGATCATTATTCAAACCATCGGGTCGCTGAAGGGGTAGAGCGCCATGGAACTGAGCAGCTATGATCCGAGCGGGAGCATTTTTGCATCACCCGCCTTCCTTAACCTCACGGCTGTTTTCATCATTCTGGCCGCCTTCGACGTTGCGCGGCTGATTGCAATGTCACGCGCGGATTCTCTCGATCGGCTTCAGTTCGCGCCAATCGAAGCCGCAAGTTGAGGACCGTTGTTTCTTGGCTTCAGCGGTCATGCTCTCGACGGTGTGCGCAATAGCGATGTTGTGGGGGCGCCATCTTGTTCGTTGACTACTACGAACTCCTGGAAATCAGCCCGAACGCCAACTCGGAAACGATAGAACGGGTATTCCGCTATTTTGCCATGCGCTACCATCCTGACAATCAGGACACCGGCGATGAATCACGGTTCAGCGAAATCCTGGAAGCCCACAATGTTCTCAAAGACCCTGTCAAGCGCGCGCGGTATGACATTCAGCACAAGGACCATTTGAATCTGCGAACGGAGTTGATTGGGGAAGCCAGCAACAACACAACCATCGAACGTGATGTGGCCATTCAGGCAAAATTGCTCTCCCTGCTCTACGTCAAACGCCGACAAGACGTAAACAATCCCGGCATTGGCGATACAGAAATCGAACGTTTGTCAGGCTGTCCACGAGAACATCTTGAGTTTCATCTCTGGTACCTGAAAGCCAAGGGCTGGATTGGAAGGATCGAGAACGGAACCTTCGCGATCACCGTGGAAGGCATCGATCGCGCCAATTCCGAACATCGCCGTGACACCACCATAAGACTGCTGGACCATGCCGGCTGAAACGCGGAAGCTCGCGTCAGCGCCGTATTGACTAACCGCCGACCAGCGGCACGGTAACAGTGGTGGCGTAGTTGATCGGAAAGGTGTCGAGGTAAGGAAAATCGACGACGAAGGCATAGGTGGCGGTCAGATGCGCCATGCGGAAACCGCCGCTTGCCGGGTCGATGGCGATCGTCACGTTCACATCCTTCAAACCCAAGGCCTGCAATTTCTGCGTGGCGATCGATTGGATGTCGGCCTGGGTCAGCGTGTTCTGAAGCTGCAGCGAGCGCGATGATGTCTCCAGCGTATAGCGAACGCTGGACACCGAATGCATCGACCAGCCCAGGGCGAAGATCCCGAACAGCAATATGATGAGGAACGGTGCGATCAGCGCGAACTCCAACCCGGATCCGCCTGATCGATCTCGCCGGAAGGCGCTTTGCCTGGCGCAATTCCAGGAAAAGTGTGAGCCGGTTGTCCCGGGAAAAGCGCGCAGCGCTGTCCCCAAGGAATCGCGACAAAACAAAGAGCTAGGGCGTTTCGCCATTTCCGCGAAGCGGTGAGACGCCCTAGCGAACACGGATCACCTCCAGATGGCCGATGACGCTGGAAGCGGAAAAGACGCCGAAGGTGAAGGGCGGCGTCCAGGTGGCCGATGCCTGGATCTGAACATAGACCGACGGCACCTTTGGTCCGCTGCACAGCGTGGAGGCGTCGACCACGGTCGTCCCGCACATATAGATCCGGCTTAGCGTGACCTGGCCGTCCGCCGGCCGTTTCTCCCAGCTCGAAATGGCAACGGCTTGCGTCGCCGTATCATTCGTCGACCCTTCCATGATCAGGTTCGCGGCGGTCTTGACGCCGGCACGCATCGACAGCGAGCTCGTCACATAGGACCAGCCGTCGATGATACCGAGCAGCGCCGCGCACAGGAAGGGCAGGACCATGGCGAACTCGACCGCGGCAACGCCAGAACGGTCGCCAAGGATCGGCTTTGATCGGCGTTCCACGGGAGGCTACTCGACCAGTGCCACGGACTGCGCGGCCGGAATGTCGCGCATTCCGAGGCTGGTGCAATCCTGATTGATGGTTGAACTGCCTGACCATTGTATCGTATCGGCAACGACTTGGGTGCAGCCGCCGTTGCCCGAGAAATTGCCGAGATAGCTGATCTGCTGTCTTGGGAAGTAGATGGCCCCAGTCAGCAGCGAGTCGGCTGTACCGTTGAACGTGCTGGATGCACTGCTGCCGGCCCTGTCGCCATAAAACAGAACGCCTGAATAGGCGCCCGAAGTCGGCGCACTGAGCTGCACGGAGGCGTTGCCATTCATGCTGACCGTCGAGCTGCCTGACATGAAGATAGTCACCCCGCTGCCGGTGACGGAAGCGTTGGCGTTTATCTTGAGATTGCCCTGAACGACATAGACGCCCGGCTGGAGGGTAACGCTACCGCTAAGGCTGAGTCCGCTGCAGTAGGTGCCGGGCTTCAATGTCGACTTGTTGGCATTCTGGCAAGGGTTTGAGGCGGCCGGGGTCGGCAGGTCGGCGAATGGATCGGCGACAGGCAGCGCCTGGGTGATCGGGGCCGGGCAGACGGTCGTAACCGGATTGCTGAGAGAAACGCCGCCCGCCGATATCAGGCAATCGACCTGCAGTGCTGCCGAGCCCTGGAGCTTGATGGCGTCCGAAGCGTTCGAGTTGGACATCACTACGCAGCCGGTGACCTTCACGCTGGTATTGCCGGAAAACAGCACAGCCTGCGAGGCGGTCGCATCGAGCGCGGTCATGCAGGACTTCGAGGCGTCGGTGATGAGGGCCACCGCCCTCGCCTGCTCGGGCACCTGACCTTGTGTGAAGATCGAGGTGAACATCCGGTTGAGGTTCTGAGCGACGATGACCTCGACCGCCTTCTTCGCCGTATTCGGCCCGGACGCCGGCGGCGTATTGACCACGACCGTGCCCGAGCCCAGCCCGTTTGTCGCTGCCGATTGCGTCGCGGCCGCGATGATCGTCGGCTTGTCGGAACCCGAGATCTGTTCAAGCGCGCCGGCATAGGCCGCGGCATCGGCCGTCGCCTGTAGTCTCAGGCTGTTGTAGTACCAGTAGGAGGTCTCCACGCCAAAGCCGGCCGCGCCGACGACGATCGGCAGGGTGAGGGCGAAGATGGTGGCAACATTCGCCCGTGGGCTCCGGCCTATACCGGTCGCCATGATCCGAATTCGGGCGAAGCAATTGAAAGTCATAACTTAAATTAGAAAACATGCATATATGAAGGAACGGCTAAAAAGTTCGGTTCATTTTTGATGAGGGCTTCGATTGACTTCAGACAGTGGGCCGTCGGCTGATCGGTGCACGCAGAGGTCGCGATATGCAAGAAACTCACGCGGCGCTGGAACGTCAGCACCGTGCGGCACCTTCCGCCTGGGCAAAAGCCTTCGAACTACATGTTGCTGGCAGGACGAATCGGAGGCGGTGGGCGATGCGCGGGCTTTTGCCGCGATTTAAGGGGAATATCCGCCAAGGATGCGCGAATCGGCTTGATGGATAGCGATAGTGCATTGCCACGGCGCTTCAGCAGCCCGGCTGAAATCTTGGCAACGAGGTCTCGTATTTCCATGGGCGCTCCTCCCGAGCAGCCCCCGCCACCTTATTATTAGCAACGAAGCGAATCCTCCGCATTTAACTTTGATGTATCGAGGTCACGCAAATGTCGCTTCGATGTCAGCCTCATCGAACACCATCTCCGCCCGTTGACGGTGACCGCGCCCTCAGCCACCCCTGGCCCCTGGACAACGAAGGCGTAGGCAGGTGCTGCCTGGAAGGAAATATCTTCTTTTAGGCGGAAAGAACTGGAGCCGACTCAGTCGCTAGTCCAGCCGAAAGCTCTCTCTGTACGGCCAGGAAAAACCTCCGCACTTCATCACTGGCGGTTGCTCTGTCCCTGCCCGACCCGACAACCAGGTCGAGCAACTCGGCTGCTTTAGCCCTCCAGAACGAGGCTGCAGGCTCGCCATGCAGATTGTCTAGCTTGGCTGCAACTTCCCTGATCAAGAACAGCTGACGGTCGATCGGGAATGCACGGACTTTTTCTGGGGACATCTTCCAAACCTGAACTGACGCAACGAATCAACCATTGCTGAACAAGCAATGGCGTAGCCGCCAAGGTGGAAACGGAAGCTTAACGCCGCTGTCGATGCATCACCGTGCGAGGAAATGCAGATGATGATCCAGGCACGAGATCACCACGCACACTCAAGCCAACTTGGTCGAGAAAACGGAGTTGGTCGATCGGAACAGGCGAAGCACCCCTCAGGCCCGCAGCAGACTTGCCTCGCCGCCACGCTTGCGCGGCGCCATCATGTCGCTGGCCATCAGTCCGGTGACACGGCAGAACGCCATGAACGCCCGGCAGGCATCCTCGGTCTTGACCACGTCCACCGTGGCGCCGAAGCAGGCATTGAAGGCTTTCTGATACATCGGTCCCTGCCGGCGCGCCGGCCAGTCCTGGAGGAAATCCAGCGCCTGCTCGACGCTGTAAATCTCCTCGACGGGCAAGCCGGGGCCTTGCGCAATGCGCACCGGCACCTCGAATTGCAATCTATCCATCCGCAATCTCCCGAACTGGCGTCGCCCAGGCAACGCCGTTCGTCGTCAAAAGTTGCTTTGGCCGCTCAGTGCCACGCAAATGTGTCGTGACTGCGGAAACGGCCGTTTTTTGCTTGCAGACAGGCCGAGGAAAGTCCTGCCGGGCACCAGACGGTCCGGCAGAACTTTCCACTCGACGGCGCCGCTATTGATTGGCCGGGTCGGTCTCTGCATCGAAAGCCATGCGCACCACCGTCAAGAGAACATAGGCCGACGGCAAGGCGAACAGGGCACCAAGGATGAGCGCCCCGGTTCCTGACAGATAGAGCGTCTCGGCGACCGCCCAATAGACGGTTCCGATACAAATGAAGGCCTGAACGGACAGAAAGGAAGCAGCCGAGGCCGCACGTGTCAGGCTTTTGAATGTCTTGATACGTTGTTGCATTGCAATGATCCGGAAATGGCGCGGCACGCCACCCATGCGCGGCTGAAGGCCGCCGCACGGGTCGCGACGCGAATGGCTTGGAATGGGATGAACGTGCGGTCCTGGACCGCTCAAGCCTGCGTGGAGGGCGGCGCACGCGGCTGATTGGTGCTCGCGCAGAGCGCGGACACCATGCCGGATCCGGCAACGGGTGCGGCCGGGGAAATCCGGTCCAAATAAAGGAAAACAGCTTGCGGAGCCGGCAAGGTCGGATGGAAGCCGGCGAACTTGGCCAGCACCGGCCGGGCTGTGCGAACCTCCAGCGCCTGCGCCTTGTTGGTGACACGCAGCAGCGCCGCGACCTCGCCCGACCGTTCCAGGCCAACGCTGGCGCCGGTCTGGGCCGGGTCCGCGAAAGTGGGAACATCGGGCCTGCCGAGGCACAGCATCGTCAGCAGCACCAAGCCCATCAGACATGACCAGGCTGCCGTCAGCGAGGCTTCAAGCGATCTGGCACGCTTGGGTAATGGTCGCGATCTCCAAAACATATATCCGCCCTAGCGCAGGATGGCCGGAAAGGAAAGCAACCGTGCAAAACCGATAGAAATTGCACCAACGAGACGAATATCCCGCCGGCCAAGGCCGCATCAGCCAGTTCTTCCTTGAACCTTTTGCCCTCAAGTGCCAAATCTGGCGGGATATTCACGCCAGCACTCCTGCAGCGCCCACCTTTCTATACGGACAAAATGGTCACCTATCTCGACGCCGCCACGGCCCCTCTCAGAAACACCGGCCAGATCCGCCTCTATGGCGAGGAGGGTTTTGCCGGCATGCGCAAGGCATGTGACCTCACCGCCCGTTGCCTGGACGCGCTGGTGCCGATGGTCGCGCCCGGCGTCACCACGGACGCCATCGACCGTTTCGTCTTCGAGTTCGGCATGGATCACGGCGCGCTGCCGGCGACGCTCAACTATCGCGGCTACACGAAATCGTCCTGCACCTCGATCAACCACGTCGTCTGTCACGGCATTCCCGACAACAAGCCGCTGAAGGATGGCGACATCGTCAACATCGACGTCACCTACATTCTCGATGGCTGGCATGGTGATTCCTCGCGCATGTATCCGGTCGGCACCATCAAGCGCGCGGCCGAACGCCTGCTCGAGGTCACCCATGAATGCCTGATGCGCGGGATCGCCGCCGTCAGGCCGGGTGCCCGCACCGGCGCCATCGGCGCCGCCATCCAGACTTTTGCCGAGGCGGAGCGCTGCTCGGTGGTGCGAGACTTCTGCGGCCATGGCGTCGGCCAGCTCTTCCACGACGCCCCCAACATCCTGCACTATGGCAGCGCCAATGAAGGCGTCGAGATGCGGCCCGGCATGATCTTCACCATCGAGCCAATGATCAATCTCGGCCGGCCGCATGTGAAGGTGCTGTCGGATGGCTGGACGGCGGTGACGCGGGACCGTTCGCTGTCGGCACAGTATGAGCACACGATCGGCGTGACCGACACGGGCTGCGAGATTTTCACGCTCTCGCCCAACAACCTCGACCGGCCCGGCCTGCCGGCCTGATATTTTAATACGTCGGGCGGCCGCCTTGCCCGACTGATTGGCTGGATGCGGGGGCTGATGGGGAAGGCCAGCGACGACGACGAGCGGAGTTTCTTCTGCGAAGTGCCGGTTCGGCCCGCCGCGACGGCGAAGCCCGCTCCAGCTGAAAAGCCTGGATATCTTGGCCACCGCGACCGTTTGCGCGAGCGCTTTGCCTCGGCGGGTCCAGACGCCTTGCCCGATTATGAACTTCTGGAGCTCTTGCTCTTCCGGCTGATCCCGCGCGCCGACACCAAACCGGCCGCCAAGGCATTGCTGGCGCGCTTCGGCACGCTGGCCGAAGTGCTTGGCGCGCCCGTCAACCTGCTTCAGGAGGTCAAGGGCATCGGCCCGGCGGTGGCGTTCGACCTGAAGGTTGTCGCTGCGACGGCGCAACGCATGGCGCATGGCGAAGTGCATGGCCGCGAAGTCCTTTCGTCCTGGACGCAGCTTCTCGCCTATTGCCGCTCGGCCATGGCCTTCGAGGCGCGCGAGCAGTTCCGTATCCTATTCCTCGACAAGAAGAACGCATTGATCGCCGACGAGGTGCAGCAGACCGGCACAGTCGACCACACGCCCGTCTATCCCAGGGAAGTGGTCAAGCGCGCGCTCGAACTGTCGGCCACCGCGATCATCCTAGTGCACAACCACCCGTCGGGCGATCCGACCCCATCGCGCGCCGATATCGAGATGACGAAAGAGATCGTCGAAGCGGGCAAACGGCTGGGCATCGGCGTGCACGACCACATCATCATCGGGCGTAAAGGATACGCCAGCATGAAGGGCCTGCTGCTGATTTAGGGCGGCGACCAATATGGCGACCACGTCGCCTTCGCAGAGAGCAAGCCATGGCGTCCCCGCGTGACGCATTCGGCCAGGCCTTCGTCATCGACTTCCTGTATTCCAACGCGTTTCCGACTGACCGCTCGGCGACATTGGCTAACAGCCAGGACCATGGTCCTAGCTGGTATGGGACTTCAGTAGCACAGCGACCTCGCGGCATCTATTTGCATGAAATATCAACAAGTTAATCCACAGGCCATTGCCGGACTCGAGCAGTGCGACCGCATTTGTCTAAAGTTTACTCCGTACGATTAGTGGATTCTCATATTACGCTGATCTAGCGCGGTTGGGCGGAGGTGGCGATTCCCCGAGGAGACACCATGACAAACCGAAAAACTCTGTTCGCGGCGCTTGCCGCATTGGCGCTTCTGGCGTCGCCGGCGCTGGCCGGGGCCGGCGGCAACGGGCACGGTGGCGGCAATGGTGGCGGCCATGGCAATGGCGGCGGCAATGCTGGCGGCAATGGCAATGGCAAAGGCAACAGCGGTGCCTCGCGTGGCAAGTCTGCGTCGGCCCCAGGACGTGTTGGCAAGGTAGACGCTGACGCAACGACCGACACCACAGTCGACACGACCACCCAGGTCGCATCCGTGCCGAAGGAGAAAAACATCCATGCCAAACTCGGCCGGCTGAATTCGCTGCAGCGCAACATCAACGCCTATATGAATTCCAAGAGCAAGAAGTTCGCTGCCATCCAGGCCTTCGTAACACAGTCCGCGAAAGCCAAGGTTGCCCAGGCCGCGGCTGAAGCGGCAGCCGCCACGGCCGCCGCCGCGCAGGCCCAACTGGATAAGCTGAATGCGCAGCTGACCGCGCTGCAGACTGATCCGAACGCCACGGCTGCGCAGATCCAGGCTGTGAAAGATCAGATCACCGCCCAGAAGGCCGTTGTCGACGCCGACAACGCAGCGGCCGACGATGCAGAGGCGGCGGCGGCTACGGCGACTGTCGGCACCGACCAGGCATCGCTCGATGCAGCGCTGACGGACATGGCCAACAAGCCCGTCGATGACGAGGTCACGGCCTGGGCCCAAGGCGTCCTTGCTGACAAGATCGACCAGATGGCCACCAAGATCGAAGCGCAGACGACGCCTTAGGCATCGACCAGAACGACATTAGCCAAGGCCGCCGAGCTCCGCCCGGCGGCCTTGCTATTTCTTGAGCATAGAGAAAAAACTCGCACCCTCGGTCCTGTCAGACACGAAATGCAGATTGTCGCGCGTAGCGACATTGACCTGCCGACCGGCCTTGGCAACATGCCGACCGTCAATTTCGGCCCTGGGGAACGACCCAGCCCGTCAGCCGCCAAATCGCGGCTCTGGAACGCCCGTCACGCCCAAGCCGGTGATGGCGAACAGGCTGCCGCGCAGGACACCGTCGCCGGGAAAGCGCGGCAGCGGCGGCTTGGCCATCGAGGTGACATAGAGCGTATCGAGCTTCGGCCCGCCGAACATCACGCTGGTGATCTTCTTCACCGGCATGTCGATGATGCGATCGACGGTGCCGTCCGGCGCGTAGCGCACCAGACGGCCGTCATAGACCAGGGCATTCCAAAGATACCCCTGCGCATCGACGGTCGAGCCGTCGGCCGCGCCACCCTTGCTTGTGTCGACGCGCACGAAGGTACGGCGGTTGGTGGCAGCGCCGGTAGCAATGTCGTAGTCGTAGGCCCAGATTTCGCCTGTCCAGGTATCGGCGAAGTAGAAGGTGCGGTCGTCCGGGCTCCAGCATGGGCCGTTGGAGCAGATGATGCCGGAATCGATCCTGGTGACGGAGAAATCCGGATCCAGCCGGTACAGCCCGCCTGAAGGCCCCTCCTCCATCGTATCCATCGAGCCGGCGAAGAAGCGGCCGCGCCGGTCGACTTTGCCGTCATTAAGGCGGTTCATCGGCCTGTCCGGCTCCGGATCATGGATCAGCGTCACCTCGCCGGTGGCGAAATCGAGCAGGTGGAAGCCGCGCTGCAGCGAGACGACCGCGCCGCCACCGTCCTTGCGCAGCGCCATGGAGCCTATCTTCATCGGCACGTCCCAGGAGCGGATCTCGCGCCCATCGGCGGTAGCGCGGAACACGCGGCCGTCGAAACTGTCGATCCAGTAAAGGCGCTCCTGTTCGACGTCCCACAGCGGGCCCTCGCCCAACGTCGTCTTCACATCCACCACGACTTCGATCTTCATGCCATCCTCCTGTGTGTCGGTGTGCAGCGCTTGGCCGCGTCAGAAGGCGACCTTGTCGCCGCCCTTCAGGGACAGGATCTCGCGTGCCTCGTCAGGCGTCGCCACCTCCATGCCAAGCCCTTCGATGATCTTGCGCGCCAGCAAGACCTGTTCGGCGTTCGACTTGGCGAGCTTGCCCTTGCCGGCCCACAGGCTGTCCTCCAGCCCGACGCGGATGTTGCCGCCGAGTGCTGCCGACTGCGCGGCGATGCGCAGCTGGCTGGCGCCGGCGCCCAGCACCGACCAGCGGAACTGGTCGCCGAACAGCCGGTCGGCGGTTCGCTTCATATGGGCGACATCTTCCGGATGGGTGCCGATCCCGCCGAGCAGGCCAAAAACCGACTGCACGAAGAATGGCGGCTTCACCAGCCCGCGGTCGGCGAAGTGGGCGAGGTTGTAGAGATGGGCGATGTCGTAGCACTCGAACTCGAAGCGCGTGCCATTGTCGTAGCAAGTCGCCAGAATGTATTCGATGTCCTTGAACGAGTTGCGGAAAACGAGGTCGCGCGTCGCCTCCAGATGCGGCTTTTCCCAGTCGAACTTGAAGGTCTCGTATTTGTCGGCGAGGTGATAGAGCCCGAAATTGATCGAGCCCATATTGAGCGAGGCCACTTCCGGCTTGAACTGGGCGGCCGGGCGTACGCGCTCCTCGACCTTCATGTAGGGGCTACCGCCTGTGGTGATGTTGATGGCGGCATTGGTCCCTTGCTTGACGCGCGGCAGGAAGCGGGCGAACGCCTCCGGCGTCTGGTCGGGCTTGCCGGTTTCCGGGTCTCGCGCATGCAGATGCAGGATCGCGGCACCGGCTTCCGCCGCGGCGATCGCCTCGGAGGCGATCTGATCCGGCGTGATCGGCAGATAGGGCGACATGGTCGGCGTGTGGATCGCGCCCGTCACCGCACAGGTGATGATGACCTTGCCCTTGGCCGCCGATGCGCCTGATTTGCGGCTGGTCTCTTTCATTGTCCGAACTCCTGATCCGATTTCTTCTTGTGTGCCGCCAGTGCCATCAACCGGCGATCCCGCCAGACCTGCCGGTCACCCAGATTTTCCCTCGGCAGGCGCTTGCTGCGCTCGGCCTCGACCGTTTTCATGACATCGCCCGCCCAGTCGACGCGGCGCAGCATCTGCGGGAAGATGGTGGAATAAATGCCCTGGTACCGAACGACATAGTCACGCACGCCGCCGGGCGCGTTGAGGTCAATGGTCTCGAACGGCCCCATGAAGGACCAGCGCAGCGCCAAGCCGTCACGGATACCGATATCGACATCCTCGACACTGGCGTAGCCGTCCGCGACAAGCCGGAAAGCCTCCTCCAGCAAGGCGCCTTGCAGGCGGTTCATGATAAAGCCGTCGAGCTCGCGCTTCATCACCAGCGGCGCGTGGCCGGCATCGATGAGGAAGGCGCGCGTCTTCTCCAGCGTCTCGGCGGAAGTCCACGGCGCCGGCACCACCTCTGCCGCCGGGATGAGATAGGGCGGGTTGATCGGATGCACGACCAGGCAGCGGTGCCGCCCTTGCAGATGGTCGGTGAATTTCGACGGCAACAGCGCCGAGGTGGAACTGGCGATGATCGTTTGCGGCCCGGCAAGCCGATCGATCAGTGAGAACACCTCCCGCTTCACATCGAGATTTTCTGGGGTGTTTTCCTGGACATGGGTTGCGCCGGCCAGCGCCTCCGCCAGTTCGGCAACGATGGCGATGCGGGCAAGCACGGTGTCGACCGCCTGCCCGCGCAACAGGTCATTCGCGGCGAGATCGCCGAGCACACCCTCTATGTAGTCGCGTGCACCGCCCGTCGCGGCCGGCGACTGATCCCACATGCGCACATCATGGCCGGCGCGCGCGAAGCTGATCGCCCAGGCGCGCCCGATGAACCCGCTTCCGACAATCGCGACATTGGCCATGGATCGATCCTCAAAGTGTTTCGACGTTGCCGTCGACGCCAAGCGATTGGCCGGAAATGTTGATGCCCGCGTCGGAGAGCAGGAATGCCACCATCGAGGCCACATCATACGGGCTGGTCATGCGGCGCAACGAGATGTTCTGCAGATAGCGGCCGGTCATCTCCTCGTGGCTGATGCCGACCTGCTTGGCGCGTGCCGCGATGACGCCTTCGATGCGTGGCCCCTCGATGATGCCGGGCAGGATGGCATTGACCCTGATGCCGTGTGGCCCAAGCTCCTTGGCGAGGCTCTGGGTGAAACCGATGACGCCGAATTTGGCGGCCGAATAGGGCGTGCGGAACGCGTAGCCATGGCGGCCGGCCGCCGACGACATCGACACGATAGAGCCGCCGCCGGCTGCCTTGATCAGTGGCACGGCGCGCCGGGCGCAGAGGAACTGGCCGGTCAGGCAGATGTCGATGCAGCGCCGCCAGTCATCCGGTTCGATCTCGTCCACACCGCCGGTCGGCCCGGCAATGCCGGCATTGTTGATCAGCGCGTCTAGCCCGCCGAGCTTTTCCTTGACCGTCTCGAACAGCCGGTCGACGTCCTCGTCGCGCGAGACATCGGCCTTGACCGCCGCGACCAGGTCGATCTTGGCCGGAGCCGCAGCCAGCGCCACGTCGGAGATATCGCAGACGACGATGCGTGCGCCGAGCCGCGACAGCGTGTCGGCGATGGCGAAGCCGATGCCACCGGCGCCCGCCGTCACCAGCACGCGCTGCCCTTTCAGCCCGGCCAGAAATTCGTCCGCCGATGCGGGTGCCTTTGCGCTCATCGTCCTGTCCTTTTCATTGCAGCCGCCGTTCGCGCAGCGCCATGACGGCGCTGAGAACGACCAGCCCGTAGAGAATTGCCCTGGTGGCGTAGGGCAGCGTGGTGCCGGCCAGCAGCATCTGCAGCGCCGTCAGAAGCAGCACGCCGCCGAGCATGCCGAGATAGTGGCCGCGCCCGCCGGTGATCAGCGCGCCACCGACCACCACGACTGCGATCGACGGCAAGAGATAGTCGTCACCCATGCCGAGGCTTGCCTGGCCGGAAAAGCCGGTCAGCATGATGCCGACAACAGCGGCGCAAACGGCCGATAGCATGTAGACCAGGATCAGCGTGCGCTCGACGCCGATGCCGGACAGGCGCGCCGCGCGCAGCCCATTGCCGATGCCGTAGACCCGACGCCCGAACGGCGTGCGTCCAAGCAGCAGCACCGCGCCGGCCACAAAGACTACCATCAGCAGCACGACAGGCGTCACGAAACCGAGCCTGGCCGTCATGAACCAGCGCAGCATCGGCGAGGAAAACCCTGCCGGCGTTCCCTGCGAATAGACAAGCGCGAAGCCCTGCAGGATGCCGTTGGTGGCCAGCGTCATGACGACCGGCGAGATGCCGAGATAGGCGATGCCGAAGCCATTGGCGAATCCGACGGCGCAGGCCATCACCAGCACGACCGGGAGGGCGTAAAGGAGTGCGGCGTCGGAGCCATTGACCATGCCGGCCAGGATGATGCCGGAAATGCCGATCGTCCACGGCACGGAAAGATCGAGGCCGCCAGTCAGGATGACCGTCCCCTGCCCCAGCGCGAGAACTGCAAGGAAGGACGACAGCACCAGCAGCGAGTTCCAATACCCCGGGTTGAGGATGGCGTGGCCGAGCCAGACCTGGGTGACGATGACGATGATGAGCAGGCAGACATAGGCGGGCAGCGCATAGCGCAGCGTCTCGGCGTTGCGCAGGCGGAAAGCCGGGCGCGGCGATGCTGGACCGCGCTGGCCTTGCGAAGGTCCAGTGAGCTTGAGCCGTCGGTCGATCGGCTCGAGCTGCGAGGGCAATATGCCGGCGCGCCAGGCGGCGAGCCGGGCGCGGGCCGCGCGCAGTTGCACGGCAAGCACCGATGCGTGGGACAGGGATCCGGCAAGGGCCGCCAGCACCAGAATGGTGCCTTCCGCAATGGTCGAATAGTAAGCCGATACGTTGAGCACCAGCAGGATGTTCACCACCATCATCAGGATATAGGCGCCGAAGACGGTGCCCACCGGACCGCCCTGCCCGCCGCCAAGGCGCGTGCCGCCGACGACGACAGCCGCGAACATCGACAGAAGCAGCGGATTGCCGACCAGCGGGTCGGCGCTGCCGGTCTGCGCGCTGATGAACACGCCGGCAAGACCGTAGCAGCCGCCGGCGATGACGTAGACGGCAAAGCGCACCAGCACGACATTGATGCCGACGGCGGCGGCCGAATCCGGATCGCTGCCGACGGCATAGAGTGCCGTGCCGAAACGGGTTCCCTTCAGCCAGAACCAGGCTAGCAGGACCACGCCGATCACCACCAGCGGCATTGGCAGCCAGCCGGTGATCGCGTCGCCCAGATAGAAGGTTCCGAGATCGGGCGACACGAAGCCGCCGGGCTTGTCCATCACCAGCAGCGTCACGCCTTGCAGGATGAACATGGTGGACAGCGTCACCACGATGGGTTGCATGCGCAGCACCGCGATGAAAAAGCCGTTGAAGGCGCCCACCGCCATGCCGACGCCGATGCCGACCGCCGTCCACAACAGGATGCTGGCGCCTGGGGCCATCGGATCCATGCTCGATGCCAGCACGACATTGACCAGCGAGATCACCGCGCCGGCGGACAGGTCGAACCCACCCGACAAGATGACGATGGTCTGGCCGACCGCCGCCAGCGCCGAGGTCGCGCCGCCGCTCGACAGGAACGACACGTCGAAATAGGTCAGTGGCCCGGCACTGATCCAGTCGACGATGAAAAGCAGGGTCGCAAGCACGGCCGCGGCGATCAGCGCGCCGCGATGGCGCATCAGCGCACGGCGCAGGCCGAAACCAGCCGAAACAGGAGATGGGACTGCTGCGCTGCTCATGCGGCGACGTCCCCGGCATGGCCGAGCGCAGGCCGCATGATGGCAGGCTCGGTGATGGCGTCAACTTCGAGCTCGGCCGCGATGCGCCCGTCATAGAGAACCAGGACCCGGTCGCATTGGTGGACCAGTTCGGGAATTTCCGTCGAGTGCAGCAGGATCGACCCGCCGGCGGCGACGTAGTTTCGCATCATCACATAGAGCTCATGCTTGGTGCCGACATCGATGCCACGCGTGGGATCGAACAGAAGCAGGATGCGGCTCTGCGCCACCAGCCATTTGGCGATGGCGATCTTCTGCTGGTTGCCGCCCGAAAACGCCCCGGCCCGCGTCCACAGGGCGCGGCGGTCGACTTCGACAGTGGCAAATGCCGCCTCGACGGAGCGGATCTCGGCCGCCGCATCGACAAGGCCGAAGCGCGTGAAGCGCGAGACGACGGGCAGCGTGGCGTTCTGGCTGCCCGACAGTTTCAGGAACAGGCCTTCGGATTTGCGGTCTTCCGGCACCAGGCCAATGGCCATGTTGGGCCGCAAGGCATCCGCCGGCGAGCCGAGCCAGACCTTGCGGCCATCGACAAGGACGTCGCCCCGGGTGATTTCAGCCATGCCGAAGCAGGCCAGGAACAAATCCTGCTGGCCCATGCCTTGCAGTCCGGCAATGCCGAGGATCTCGCCCCTGCGCAGGTCGAAGCTCGCGCCGTCGAGCTTGCGCCCGACCTTCAGGTCGCGCACGCCCAGCACCGGCGGGCCAAAAGCCTGGGCGCCGTCCGGCTTTGGCGGAAAGGTCTGCTCAATGGAGCGACCGATGATCTTTTCGATGACGTCGGCGTCGGAAACATCGGCTACCGGCGCGGTGACGATGTGGCGGCCGTTCCTCAGGATCGTCAGCGTGTCGCAAAAGGCGCGCACCTCGCGCATGCGATGGGTGATGAAGACGATGGTGGTGCCCGTCGCCTTCAGCCTGGCGATGATGTCGCCCAGCCAGTCGACGTCGCGGCCGGCGAGCGTCGAGGTCGGCTCGTCGAGCAAAAGGATGCGCGGCTTGCGGTAGACGGCCCGCGCGATCTCGATCTTCTGGCACACCGAAAGCTCGAGCTCGCCGACCTCGGCATCGAGATCGACGGAAAAACCGAGTTCGTCGATGTGGCGACGGACGGCCTTGCGCGCGGCGCCGCGTCTGATCAGCCCGGAGATGCCAACGGGTGCGTAGGGCAAAAGCATGTTGTCGAGGACGGAAAGATCGCGCACCAGGGTCATCTCCTGGAACGCCGTCTGCACGCCGAGCGTATGTGCCGCGCGCGGCGCGCCGTAGCCGATCTCCTTGCCGAAGACCCTGATATGACCCGCACTCGGCCGCACCAGTCCCGACAGCAGTTTGACCAGCGTCGACTTGCCGGCGCCATTCTCACCCAGCAGCGCGTGGACGCTGCCGGGCGCGATGCGGAACGACACGCCGTCTAGCGCAATGGTCGGGCCGAAGGCCTTGCCGATGCCGTCGATCTCGATGGCGGGGAGCGCGGAATGTTCTGTCATATCCTCGATCGCAGGCTGCGCACTTTTGGACGTCGCGCATTGGCGCGGATCGACGATGCGCGGAGAAGGTTCCGTGCATCGTCGCGATTGCCTTGGGAGGCTCAGTTCTCCGGCTGCCCGACAAGCGCGGCGTTGAGGCCGATCTCGGGCGTCTGGTCCGAAAAGATCGAAGCGAACCAGCCGGGATTGGAGACCAGCGACGGCTTGAAGACGTTGCAGCCGGCCTTCATCTCCGCCCAGGTGCCTTCGTCGCACAGCTTGATCGTCTCGTTGGTGACGACCGGCAGCGGCAGGATCGTGGTCTTCGGCACATCCTTGCCTTCGATCGCCTCGACGGCGAGTTTCAGCGCCAGCGCGCCGGAATAAGGCGGTGAGGCATAGGAAATGCGTTGTGCACCAGCCGGCGCATAGGGCGGAGCTGCTCCTTCTACTTCGGTGCTCGCAGGCAGCATCTGGATGCGGCCGCCATTGGAGCCCTCACCGGCGCAAGGCAGGAGTTCGCTGGCCTTCTTGCCGGCCTCGAGTTGCATGGAGTTCGCGGTGAAGCAGCCAACCTGCATCCACAGCCCGTTGATGTCGTTCCAGCTGCGCGTGGCGAGGATCTTGGAGAGCTCGGTGCGGGCAACCGCCTGGCTCCACATGCCGACAGCCTCGCCGACAATCTTGATATCGGGGTACTTGGCAAAGACCTCCTTGGCGGCCTTTGTCCGCTGATCGTCGACGGATGTTCCGGGAACACCCGTAATGGCGATGATGTTGCCCTTGCCATTGAGCTTCTTCACCAGCCATTCGGCGGTCACCCTGCCCGCTTCCAACTGGTCGATATGAACATTGTAGGCACAGGGCTCGGTGATCTCGGCGTCATAGGCGAAGACCTTCACCCCCTTGTCGCAGGCATTCTTCACGACCTGGTTGAGCGCGGTCGGCGAGATCGGATAGACGACGATCGCCTCGGCACCGCTCTGCACCATGGCGTTGATCTGCTGGATCTGGCGTTGTGCGTTGGGTCCGGCGACCTGGACCTGCAGGTCGACCTTGTCGGCAAGGCTCTTGTGAGCGGCCATGGCCTTGACCATGTTTGCCGCCTCGGCCTGCCAGTCATTGCCGATATAGCTCATGCTGAGAAAGATCTTGTGCTTTTCGGCGGCTTCAGCAGCCGACAGCCCAGAGGCGCATACGGCCATGCCGGCCAGCAGCGCGAGCCGCCGGACTTTCAATCCGATACCCATGTGAATTCCTCCCGATACGAACGACCGAATGCCTCCCGAGGGCACGAACCGTAGCCCTCGTCATTCGATGTCGGAGACCGTATCATGATTTGATCAAAGATCAATGATGAAATATCCTTACGTCAAGGCTACGGTCGCCAACGCTTGACGCGGCAGCCGGAACCCTGCATTCCGGGAACGGTTATGGCGCGGCCTTTGCGCCGAAAGGTTGATGGGAAATGGCCGGAGCGGCGTTCAGGAAGCCTGGTGTCGAGATCGTGCCCCTGTCCAGGGAGACCCTGCAGGACAGGGTCTATCGCCATGTCACCGAGTTGATCCTCGACGGCAGCATCGTGCCCGGCGAAATGGTGACGGTGCAGAGCCTCGCCGACGCTTTCGGAGTCAGCCCGATGCCGGTCAGGGAGGCGTTGCGGCGGCTGACCGCGGCCAATGCCTTGATGGTCGTTTCAGGCCGCTCGATCGGCATTCCCGCACTCAGCCGCGCGCGCCTCGTCGATCTCAGGAATGTCCGCTTCGAGATCGAGGCGATTGCCGCCGCCTGGGCTGCCGAGCGCATCGACGATCGGGGCATCGCGCAACTCGGCCAGCACTTGGCCGCCCTCGAACAGGCCAATGCGGCGGGAGACGTCAAATCCTATCTGCGCGCAAACTATGCCTTCCATTTCTCCATCTACCGGGCGGCCGGCTCGGAAAATATCCTCAACATCATCGAGAATCTGTGGCTGCAGATCAGCCCCTATTTCAACATGCTGCATGATTCCGGAAACTATTCGACTGCCAACGAGCACCACCAGGCGATGTACGCGGCGCTGTGCAACCGCGACGCCGAGGCCGTCCGCCAGGCGATCCGCGCCGATATCGACGCCGCTTTCGACGTTCTGGTCGACCTGCTCAAATAGGTCGCGGCGGCAAAAGACGGGATTTTTCCCGTCAGGATAGTCGCCTCTGGAATTGACCCCAAATTAAGCTATGATGCGCTTGGTATTTCTTGGCGGCGGCTTCGCTCCCCCCTCGAATGCCGGAGGAACGGGACATGGCCGTAGCGCTTGTACTCGTTTTGATCGTCGTGGGCTCAGTGTTGTTTCACCTCCTGAGCCCATGGTGGTGGACGCCGATTGCCTCGAACTGGGCCTATATCGACAACACCATCATCATTACCTTCTGGATCACCGGCGTCGTCTTCGCCGCCGTCGTGCTTTTCATGGCCTATTGCGTGTTCCGCTTCCGTCATCGGGAGGGAAACCGCGCCGCCTACGAACCGGAGAACAAGCGGCTCGAATCGTGGCTGACGATCGTAACCGCGGTCGGGGTCACGGCGTTGCTGGTTCCCGGCCTGTTCGTCTGGAGCCGATTTGTCAACGTCCCGAGCGACGCAACCGAGGTTGAAGTCGTTGGCCAGCAATGGCAGTGGAGTTTCCGCCTGCCCGGCAGGGACGGCAAGCTTGGAACATC
Source organism: Mesorhizobium sp. 2RAF45 (assembly GCF_052115225.1). Lineage (NCBI taxonomy): Bacteria > Pseudomonadati > Pseudomonadota > Alphaproteobacteria > Hyphomicrobiales > Phyllobacteriaceae > Mesorhizobium > Mesorhizobium sp. 2RAF45. The sequence continues at coordinate 112,944 of NZ_JBFRGG010000001.1, forward strand.
CGACACCCGCGACGTCACCGCCGACAATCCGCTGGGCGTGATCCCCAAGGATCCTAATGGCCAGGACGATGTCGTGGTCGAAGCGGCCGATCTGCATCTGCCGGTCGGCAAACCGGTCAAGATGCTGCTGCGCTCTATCGATGTGCTGCATGATTTCTATGTGCCGGAATTCCGCGCCAAGATGGACATGATCCCGGGCTCGGTGACCTATTTCTGGTTCACCCCGACCAGGACCGGCACCTTCCAGGTCCTGTGCGCCGAACTTTGCGGCCAGGGACATCCGATGATGCATGGCGTGGTCATGGTCGACACACAGCAAGACTACATGGCCTGGCTTGGCCAGCAGCAGACTTTTGCACAATTGTCGGCCCCCAAGCAGACGGGGTCGGCGGACGAGACGACGGGACAGACGGCGGCGCTGGGTCCCGAAATTGCAGCAAGGCTCGAAACGGTCGGGTCTCGCTGAGAAGGACACGGAGGTGTTCCTATGGTCGACATCACGCCTGCAGATGGCATCCCGCCGGCCGAGGTCGCGGAAGTCGAACTCTACCATCCGCACAGTTGGTGGACCAAATACGTCTTCTCGCAGGACGCCAAGGTCATCGCCGTCCAGTATTCGGCGACGGCAACGGCAATCGGCCTGGTCGCCCTGGTGCTGTCCTGGCTGATGCGGCTGCAACTTGGCTTTCCCGGCACGTTCGACTTCATCACCCCGGAAGCCTACTACCAGTTCATCACCATGCACGGCATGATCATGGTGATCTACCTGCTCACCGCCCTCTTCCTCGGCGGCTTTGGCAACTATCTGATCCCCCTGATGGTCGGCGCGCGCGACATGGTCTTCCCCTATGTCAACATGCTGAGCTACTGGATCTACCTGCTCGCCGTGCTGGTTCTGGTGTCGAGCTTTTTCGCGCCCGGCGGACCGACGGGGGCCGGCTGGACGCTCTACCCGCCGCAGGCCATCATGAGCGGGACGCCAGGCGGCCAGGACTGGGGCATCATCCTGATGCTCTCCTCGCTGATCCTGTTCATCATCGGCTTCACGATGGGCGGCCTCAACTATGTGGTGACCGTACTGCAGGGCCGCACGCGCGGCATGACAATGATGCGCCTGCCGTTGACCGTCTGGGGCATCTTCACCGCGACCGTCATGGCGCTGCTCGCCTTTCCGGCGCTGTTCGTCGCCAGCGTCATGATGCTGCTTGACCGAGTGCTGGGCACCAGCTTCTTCATGCCGGCGATTTCCGAGATGGGTGAGCAGCTGCAGCACAATGGCGGCAGCCCGATCCTGTTCCAGCACCTGTTCTGGTTCTTCGGCCATCCCGAGGTCTACATCGTGGCGCTGCCGGCCTTCGGCATCGTATCCGACCTGATCAGCACCCATGCGCGCAAGAACATCTTCGGCTACCGGATGATGGTTTGGGCCATCGTCGGCATTGGCGCGCTGAGCTTCGTGGTCTGGGCGCACCACATGTATGTCAGCGGCATGCACCCCTATTTCGGCTTCTTCTTCGCCACCACGACGCTGATCATCGCCATTCCGACCGCCATCAAGGTCTACAATTGGGTGCTGACCCTATGGCGCGGCGACATCCATCTCACCATACCAATGCTGTTCGCCCTGGCCTTCATCGTTACCTTCGTCAATGGCGGGCTGACCGGCCTGTTCCTTGGCAATGTCGTGGTCGATGTTCCACTATCCGACACGATGTTCGTCGTCGCCCATTTCCATATGGTCATGGGTGTTGCTCCAATCCTCGTGGTTTTCGGCGCGATCTACCATTGGTACCCGAAGGTCACCGGCCGGATGCTCGACGAAACGCTGGGCCGGTTCCATTTCTGGGTCACCTTCCTCGGCGCCTACCTGATTTTCTTCCCCATGCACTACCTCGGCCTGATGGGCGTGCCGCGGCGCTATGCCGAACTGACCGACATGACGATCATGACGGAGTCGGCTCATCACCTGAACTCGTTCATCAGCATCATGGCCTTCATCGTCGGCTTCGCCCAGATGGTGTTCCTGTTCAACCTGATCTGGAGCATCCGCCATGGCCGCGAGGCCGGCGGCAATCCGTGGCGGGCCACGACTCTCGAATGGCAGACGCCGCAAACACCGCCGGCCCACGGCAATTTCGGCAAGGACCTGCCGATCGTCTATCGCTGGGCTTATGATTACAGCGTACCGGGTGCCAAGGAAGACTTCATCCCGCAGAACATGCCGGGCTCCTTCGGCCCCTCAAGGGAGCCGGCATGAGCGTCATCCTGGTCTTCCTGCTCGTCATTGCCGGATTTGCCGGATGGTGGCTTTCGCACCAGAGGCTGATGGCCAAGCCATGGCTCGAGCAAGGTCTGGCCAGTGATTTTGTCGGCCTCGACCGGTCGGCCCTGCCAACAGCCAAGATCGGCCTCGGCGTTTTCCTTGCTGTCGTCGGCTGTCTGTTCGCGCTCTTCACCAGTGCCTATTTCATGCGGATGGCGGTGTCGGACTGGCAGCCGCTGCCGCTGCCGCGCCTGCTCTGGCTCAACACCGGCGTGCTGGTCCTGAGCAGCGTGGCCCTCCAGTGCACCTCGATGGCGGCGCGCAGGGGGCAGATCGACACCGTACGGCTCGGCCTTGCCACGGCCGGGCTCACGACGCTCGCCTTCCTGGTCGGACAGCTCATGGCATGGCGGCAGCTGACCGCCGACGGCTATTTTCTGGCCTCCAATCCGGCCAACAGTTTCTTTTACCTGATAACCGGCATGCATGGGCTGCACGTGTTGGGAGGGCTGGTGGCTCTGGGCAGGACCACCACGAGCGCCTGGGCTGGAACGCGGCCGGAACGACTTCGCCTCGGCGTGGAACTATGCGCCATGTACTGGCATTTCCTGCTTTTCGTCTGGCTTGCCATCTTCGCGCTGCTGGCCGGCTGGGCCGCGACGTTCATCGACATTTGCCGGCAGATGCTGACCTAAGGGGATTAAGCGGATGGCAGAAACACTGACACATATCGGCCAGACGGAGCCACGGCCCACAGGTTGGCGAGGCATTGCCGCCGATTGGTCCTCGGATCAGCGCGCGTTCAAGAACGTGTCCTGGGGCAAGGCCATGATGTGGATATTCCTGCTCAGCGACACCTTCATCTTCGGCTGCTTCCTGCTCTCCTACATGACCGCGCGCATTTCGACACGCGTGCCGTGGCCCAATCCCAGCGAGGTCTTCGCGCTTCGCATCGGCGGCTCGGATATCCCGCTGATCCTAATTGCCATCATGACGTTCGTGCTGATCTCCAGCAGCGGTACGATGGCCATGGCGGTCAATTTCGGCTATCGCCGGGACCGCCGCAAGACGGCCATCCTCATGCTTCTGACCGCGGCGCTCGGCGCGACCTTTGTCGGCATGCAAGCCTTCGAATGGACCAAGCTGATCACTGAAGGGGTGCGGCCCTGGGGCAATCCCTGGGGTGCCGCACAATTCGGTTCGTGCTTCTTCATGATCACCGGTTTCCACGGCACCCATGTGACGATCGGTGTGATTTTCCTGATGATCGTGGCGCGCAAGGTCTGGCGCGGAGATTTCGACACCGGACAGCGCGGCTTCTTCACCAGCCGCACGGGTCGCTACGAGAACGTCGAGATCATGGGACTGTACTGGCACTTCGTCGATCTGGTCTGGGTGTTCATCTTCGCATTCTTCTATCTTTGGTGAGGGGCAGACATGGCAGAAGCAACCGCAAACGGCCTCGGACAACACGCACTTCATGCGGGTCATGCACATGAAGCGCCGGCGGCCGTCACCCATGCCGACGTGCATCAGGAACATCCGATCAAGCTCTATCTGGTGGTCTGGGCGTGGCTGTTCATCCTCAGCACCTGCTCCTACCTGGTCGATTATTTCGGCCTTCACGGCTATCTCAGATGGTCGCTGATCCTGATCTTCATGATCCTCAAGGCAGGGCTGATCGTCGCTGTCTTCATGCACATGGCCTGGGAACGGCTGGCGCTGGCTTATGCGATCATCCTGCCGCCGATACTGGTGCTGGTGTTCGTGACAATGATGGTCTTCGAAGCCGACTACACGCTTTTCACCCGGCTGGCATTTTTCGGAGCCGGACCCTGAAGCACGAACCGCATTCCGATCTTGCCACCGCGCCTCGAAACCATCAGCCGCTGGTCTATTTTAGTACCGGAAACGACATAAGGAGAATGACTGCCCTCGTTTCCGCACGCGTCGCGAACTCCGGCAAAGGGAGGCCAAGATGACGATCGCAACCAGACTGAAGGACTTTATCGACAGGAAGGGAATCTCATACGACACAGTCGCCCACCATCGCACGTCCACCAGCAGACAGTCCGCCATCGCGGCGCATATACCCGGCAGCATAGTGGCCAAATCGGTCGTTGTTCACCACGAGCTCGGCTATGCGCTGGCCGTGGTTCCAAGCACGCACAGGATCGAGCTCGGCACATTGCAGGACGTCATGGACAAGCGTCTCGGACTAGCCTCCGAAGACGAGGTGACTTCGCTCTTCGCTGATTGCGACACCGGCGCCGTTCCGCCGATCGGCGCACCTTACGATGTGCCAGTGATTGTCGATGACAGCCTCGGCGATGCCGCCGACATCTACTTCGAAGGCGGCGACCACAGAACGCTGGTGCATGTCAGCGGCGAGGATTTCCGCAACTTGACGATGGGCGCATACCGCGCCCGCTTCAGTCACCGGGCCTACTGACGGCTTCGATCAAGCTCGCACCGGCATGCCGAGCAATTCCAGGAAAAGTGTGATCGGTTTTCCCCGGGAAAGCGCGTAGCGCTTTCCCGTGGGAATTGCGTTAAAACAAACGGATAGAGCGTTTTACCGTTTCCGTGAAACGGTAAAACGCTCTGGCCGGTGCGGTGAAGCAAAACGTCCTCAACTCGTCGGTCTGGCGGGCGATTCCACAACCTTGCGGTAGACATGCCAGGTGGCGTGGCCGAGGATCGGCAACACGACGGCGAGCCCGACGAACACCGGCAGCGAGCCGATGATCAGGCCGACGGCGACGATCAGTCCCCAGACAGCCATCACGATCGGGTTCGCCAGGACCACGCGAACCGAGGTGTGGATCGCTTCATAGGCGCCGACATCGCGGTCGAGCAACAATGGGAAGGCGACGACCGTCGTGCACAACACCACCACGGCAAAGACAAAGCCGATGGCGTGCCCCAATATGATCAGCGTCCAGCCACGTCCGGTGGCAAATATCGCGTTGATGAAGCTGGATATCGATTCCGGCGGAGCCGGGCCGAAAAGATATTCGTAGAATATCTTCGCCGTCAAAAGCCACGTGATGAAGATTGCAAACAGCATGATCCCGACCGCCGCGATGGCCGGCAGCGCCGGAGAATTCCTGACCTCGAAAGCGTGCCTCCAGGAGGTGTCAAGCCCGGCTTCCCGTCTACGGCTGATTTCATAGAGGCCTATCGCAGCGAAGGGGCCAACCAGCGCAAAGCCAGAAACCAGCGGAAACAACAACGGCAAAGCATTGGCGCCCGAAGTCCATGCGGCGAGCACGACGCCCACGAGCGGATAGATCAGGCAGAGAAAGACGATATGCGACGGTTTAACCATGAAATCATCGACGCCCCGCCTGAGCGCGTCAAAAAGGTCGGAAACAGCGATTTTTCGAATTTTGGTATGTTCCAGCGTCTCGCTGGCGCCTGCTATCACATGAAAACTTGCCATGACCGTTCCTCCAGACTGGGTCCGGAAAGGTCGCGATTTAGCGGTGCTGCCGTCTGCGTGACTGGCCACGCAAAACCGCGACCTGCACCGCCACCAATATACTCTCTTGTGAGGGACTTGTCGCCCGTTGTTGGGCTGCACGGCGGGCTCAGGAAACCCTTCTTCGATATGCGCACGCTGCGCCGCGTGTCTCTTTTTTGGACACGTAAACACGCTGGAGCACTTGGATTGGCGCATGATCCTTTGCGAACCGGAGATCGGCGCAGCAGAGTCGATCCCGATCTTCAGGACCATGCACTGGGTCGAAGGCGAAGGTCATGGACGCAAGGACGCTTCTCATACTCGGCCTTGGCATAATCAGTCTGCTGTTGCTGGGATTCTGTGCGCTGCCATCGTGACAGCACTGCTGGGTCTTCGGCAAAGCACTCGCCGACCGGCCAGAGCGGTTCGCGGATGGCGATCTGCGCTCAGGCCCCGGCTGAGATCAGCGCGCGCATGGCAATGGTGTCGGCAAGCAGCGCGGCGAAGATCGCGAAAAGATAGAGGATCGAATAGGCAAACAGCGCCTTGGCGGGTTTCAACTCCGTTTCAGAAGCCGCCAGAACCTTCCAGGAATGCCAGATGAAACCGGCGCCCAATGCGACCGAAGCGATTCCGTAGTAGCCGCTGGTGAATCCGAAGAACCAAGGCAGCACGCCGACCGGCGCCAGAAGCAAGGCATAGGCGAGGATTTGCCTACGCGTCGAAGCAGGGCCGGCCACATTCGGCATCATCGGAATGCCGGCAGCGGCGTAGTCGCCAACCTTGAACAGCGCCAGCGCCCAGAAATGCGGCGGCGTCCACAGAAAGATGATCAGAAACAGGATGAGGCTTTCGATGCCGATGGCGCCAGTTGCGGCCGCCCAGCCAATGACAGGAGGAAGGGCACCAGCCGCGCCGCCGATGACGATGTTCTGCGGCGTCGAGCGCTTCAGCCACATCGTGTAGATGACGATGTAGAAGAAGATGGTGAAGGCCAGCAGCGATGCGGCAAGCCAGCCTACCAGTACGCCGAGTGTCATGACCGAAAGCGCGGAAAGCACAAGGCCGAAGCCGAGAGCTTCGCCCGGCGTGACGCGGCCCGACGGAACCGGCCGTTTTGACGTGCGTGACATCAGCGCGTCGATGTCCGCGTCGTACCACATGTTCAGGGCCCCCGCCGCTCCTGCTCCGATCGCAATCGCACCGATTGCGATCACGGCGATGACCGGATTCATCACGCCGGGCGCCACCATCAGGCCGACGAAAGCGGTGAATACGGCAAGCGCCATGACCCGCGGCTTCAAAAGCGCGAAGAAATCGGCCGCCGTCGCTTCCGAGAGGCGGATGGAGGTATCCTTGAGGCGGCTTTCCCTAGTCGACATCTCGGACGACCACCGATGGATGGCGAGGGAGCCAGGTCACTTGGAGAACGTTTTCAGATAGGCAATGACGTTGGCCACGTCCGCATCGTTCTTGAGGCCGGGAAACGTCATTTTGGTGCCTTTGACCATGGCCTTGGGATCATGAAGGTAGGTCGTCAGCGTTGGCTCGTCCCATTTGACACCGGATTTGCCGGCAGCAACCATGGCATCGGAGTATTTAAAATCCGGATGCGTACCGGCCGTGCGGCCGATGACGCCGTGCAGCGATGGACCGATCTTGTTCTTGTCCTCGTTTGCGATGTGGCAGACTTGGCATTTGGTGAAGACCTTCTCACCAGCCGCGGCATCCTGTGCCTGCGACGGATGCGCGATGAAGATCGTAACGGACACCCCAGCGAAAAACGCTATAGCACGCATGGCATTTCCTCCCTGATCGCCATTTATGCCTCGGACGATCGCGCCTGGGCAGAATATCTCTCCCCAGTGGAATTGCGGTACCAACATACCATGGAATCCAGGCGGCGGGTAGAAAAAGCCAAGCATTGCGAAGGTTTAGAACCCGGCCGCGCTCAAGGCGGCTTGGTCCGGCAGCTTCCGGCGATCTGCTCGACCGCCTCTTCGAGCCCCGCAAGGTCGAAATCCGCCTGGCCGCGGCCTGACAACAAGCCGAACCGCCAGGAAAGCGACAGCCGGCTTGCCGGAAAAAGGCGCTTGATGCCGTCGGCGCCGTCGCGCACCAGCATTCGGCCGCGCGACCCGACCGACCAACTCTCGTCGAACTTGCCGCCGCCGTCGACGGCGACCGACATGGTGATCTTGCGGCTGGCCGAAACCCCGTCATTCAACTGCAGCCACTCGGTCCAGCGCGGTTCGCCGTCTGCCCGGCAGGCAATGGTCAACACCGGGCTGTAACTCAAGGCACCGCCACCCGTGATCAGCTTGTTGGTGCCATGAAGCGAAGCGGTGACAAGGCCATCGTCGTCCGTACCGAAGCGCCACTCGCCGGCAAGCGCGCCGGCCTGGGCAACATCGCAGGCGAAGGCCAGAACGAGCGCCAGGGCGGCGGGACGCACCTTTTCGAAGAATAGGCTCAACGCCCCCTCCAGGAACCACACGGTTTGCAACAGCAGCGCAGATAATGATCAACGCCAGGTATCGCCAAGTGCCATTTCCCGCAAAGCGAATCGGCTGTTGCAGTTTCGCAACGAAAAAGGCCGCCTCAAGGGCGGCCTTCGTCGATTCCCTCAAATGCGGGAACTTATTCGGCGTCCTTGGCGGCTTTTTTCTTCGGCACGGCCTTCTTCTTCGGCTCTTCCGCCTCGTCGCCCGCCTTGGCTTCAGCCTTCTTGGCCGCGGCCTTTTTCGCCGGCTTGGCCTTGGTCGTGGTTTCCGCGTCCTCGTCGTCGGCCATCAGCTCTTCCTTGCTGACCTTGACGTCAGTGACCGAGATCTGGCCGAGCAGGTGGTCGACCACCTTCTCCTCGAACATTGGTGCGCGCAGCGCGTTCAGCGCCTCGGGGTTGCTGCGGTAGAACTCGAAAGCTTCTTGCTGCTGGTTGGCCGGGAAGCGGCGAACCTGCTCGAACAGGCCACGCTGCAATTCCTCGTCCGATACGGTGACACCGGCCTTCTCGCCGATCTCCGCCAGCACCAAGCCGAGACGCACACGGCGTTCGGCAAGACGCAGATATTCGGCGCGGGCTTCTTCTTCGGTCGTCTCTTCGTCGGCGAAGGTGCGGCCGGCGGCTTCCAGGTCGCGGGTGACCTGAGCCCAGATGTTGTTGAACTCGGCCTCGATGAGCTTCGATGGCGCCTCGAACGAATAGGCGGCATCGAGCTGGTCGAGCAGCTGGCGCTTGACCTTCTGGCGTGTCATCGAGCCGAACTGGTTCTCGATCTGGCCGCGCACGATCTCACGCAGGCGCTCTAGCGATTCCAGGCCAAGGTTCTTGGCGGTCTCGTCGTTGATTTCCAGCTCGCCCGGCTTCGACACTTCCTTGACGGTGACGTCGAACGTGGCTTCCTTGCCGGCCAGATGTGCCGCCTGGTAGTTTTCCGGGAAGGTCACGGTGACCTGCTTTTCGTCACCGGCCTTGGTGCCGATAAGCTGATCCTCGAAGCCAGGAATGAATTCCTTGGAGCCCAGTACCAACGGCTGGTCGGTGCCGGCGCCGCCGGCAAAGGCCTCGCCGTCGATCTTGCCTACATAATCGATGCTGACGCGGTCGCCTTCGGCGGCCTTGCCGGTCTTCGGCTCATAGCTGCGTGCCGATTCGGCAACGCGCTTGACCTGGTCGTCGATCTCGGCCTCAGGCACGTCGAACACCTGACGCGTCACCTTGATGTCGGAGAAATCCTTGATCTCGATCGCCGGGATGACCTCATAGTTGAGGCGGAACTCGAAGTCGGTACCGCCGGCCAGGATCTTCTCGGCTTCCTTCTCGTCCTCGGTCATGATGACTTCGGGCTGCATGGCGGCCTTTTCGCCGCGGCCCGTAATGATCGAACGGGTGGAGTCGTTGAGGATCTCGTTGACCACTTCGGCCATGAACGACTTGCCATAGACCTTGCGCAGGTGCTGCACCGGCACCTTGCCCGGCCGGAAGCCGTTGATGCGAACCTTGTTGCGCGCGTCCGAGAGCCTCGCCATCAGCTTGGCTTCCATGTCACCGGCCGGCACGGTGATCTTGATCTCGCGCTTGAGACCGGAATTAAGCGTTTCGGTGACCTGCATCGTAAAACCTTTGTTTTCACCAATGAGACTGCCACGGCCTCTGCCGTTTACAGCCTGCCGGTATATTCTTGCCGGGAATGGCTTTTGGTACGGAACCTGGCGATTTGACCGAAATTACGGCTCAAACTCTCCCAAACTGCGTTCCAAAATGTGAATAAGTTCTTGTTTTTCCTACTTCTTATCACATTCTGCAGAAGCGGATCGTCGCGTCCCGTCACATTTGACACGCCTTTTGTCACAGGCGAGCCCAATTTTCAACAGTCTTCGCGCTTAGGCGAATAACCAACGTTTCGGCCCTGGCCGACATCTCGTCTCTGACATTGACAGAATGATGGCTACATGGGATTGCCGGACGATGCGGATGTGGCGGAACTGGTAGACGCCCTGGATTTAGGTTCCAGTGCCGAAAGGCGTGGGGGTTCGAGTCCCTTCATCCGCACCAATTTTTTCGGCCAATGACTGCTCCGAATGAAATCCAACTTTCAAGGAAGACCCTTGAAATAGTTCGTTGACAGGTTCTTACTTGCAGCGGGCAGGTTGGGGCTCTGTCGAGCTGTGCGCGTAGTTTCTCTAGTTCTGGCGGTAGGGTCAATTGTCGCGGCAGCAACATGTAAGGTTGAGGCCCTAGAGTACACGGCTGTTTCGTCTCCAGGGCAGCAGCCGTTTCTTGTTGTGTCCGGCGAGTTCAAAGACAATGAACCCCTGAACGCCTTTAGCAACGCGGTTGTGAGCAGCGGCGCCCGGAGGATCGTATTCAACTCCCCCGGCGGCAACGTCGGCAGCGCGCTTCGGTTGGGGCGTATGATCCGCGCGGCAGGGTTGGATACGCTTCAGCTTCGCCAACTGCAGTGCGCCTCAGCCTGCTCACTGGCCTTCTTGGGTGGCGTCCACCGTGTTGCCGAACCAGATTCTATCGGCATTCATCGGGCTTGGTTGAAATGGACTGACGGGATTTCCAGAGAAGAAGCCAAGGCCCGTGTCCAGCTCGGAACGGCCGCAATCACATCCTACGTAGTCGAGATGGGAGTGGACCCCGAACTGATTGAGTTGGCTTCGAGCTTTGACAAGAATGACATAAGATACCTATCGGCCAGCGAAATGGCAGAGTTGCGTGTGACCAATGTCGCAGCGAACCAATCGCCCGCGGATACATTGCAGGTGTCGACGAGGCCAGATCCTGCGCCCGTGCCGCTGCCTGCGCCCGACGCAAGGCAACAGGCGGAGAGCGCTGCGGTCGCTTTCGTCAAGGATCTGATCGAGCATCATGGCGACAACGACGATTTCGCTCTTGCTCAAGTTCAGGCGTCCTACGCTCGCACAGTCGACTATTATGGCAAGTTGACGAACCTGAGTTCGATCCTTCAGGACAAGAGGAACTATTACCGGCGATGGCCTGAACGCATATATAACGTCCGCAATGACAGCATTGCGGTCACCTGTGCAAACGATCGCTGCATGGTTTCTGGCGCGTATGACTGGGTTGTGCGCAGCCCCTCGATACACAAGCAGGAAAAAGGCGTAGCAGACTTTAGCTACACAATATCGACTGGTCCCTATCCCAAAATCGTCGCCGAGACGAGTAAGGTCCGGAGTTGATCAGTGGAGTTCTCCATCCCTGAGTCAATGAACTTTCTTGCGAAAAATCTGTTTGGCTATTTCGTATAATGGCACACACGGGCGCCCCAGTGGGGTACGACTGCCGCGCTGCCGCAACGCCTGTACGGCAAAGACCTTACACTTGATTTAGGGGGTTCTGGTCTCTCGATTCGCACCGATGACCGGGATCCATCGTTATTAATATAGCGGCTCCTCGAACAGCGTCTTGTCGCCGTCCACCAGCGCCTTGATCTGCGCGGTGCCGTCGCTGGCAAGGGCAAGCCTTATCCCGAACGGGCGCACCCGCATGTCATCCTGGATCGCCATCCCCTCGCCTTCCGGCAGGTAGAACCGCTCGATGCCGTAGTCCGGCGCGATGGTCATGCCCTCGCTGCGCAGATCCCAGCCTTCGGCGACATGGCCTGCAATATCGGCCTCGTCGGCCGCGGCCGGCGTCGGCGCCTTGCCGAACCAGGCGGTGGTCGGTGTCCAATAACCGTCGGCGCCCTTTTTCAGGCGCACGACGATCGAAGTGTCGTCGCTGGAGAACTTGCCGGCGGGAATGTTGGCGATCATCTTCACTGGTATGCGCGAAATGTCATAGCCGAGGATGATATAGTCGCCGCGCAGCAGATCGCGCGGATCGACGGGTTCGATCTTCAAGAGCACTTCCTTGCCGTTGCGCAGGATCGCCGCCCGGCCGGCGATGATCCAGCTCAGGAACCCGATCTGGACGAGCGCCAGCACCAGCGCCAAGATAACAAGCCTCTTTCCGGTCATCATGCCGTGGCTCCCCCCGTTGCCGGACCCTTCATGCGTTTTTCGACGCGGATGATGATGATCGCTAGGATGCCGAGCAGCACCGCGGCAGCAAGGAAGAAGCCGGCCGTGTCGAGCATCGACTGCAAGGTAACGACATAGATGATGGCTAGCTCGAAGGCGAAGCCGAGATAGGCAAGCCAGCGCAGGCCCCGGCTCTCCCGTCCCGCCAGCACGATGGCGGCGACGATGCCGGCCAGCGCGACGACCGAGGCAATGCCGAAACCGCTATTGTAGGTGCTTTCGTCGGCGAGTTCGAACTGGATGATGGCCAGCCCGGTAAGGAAGCCGAGCAGCGCGTGCAGGGGCAACCGGCCGCCGAGCTGAACGATCCTGTCGACAGGTTCCGGTGCAAAGACAGCAGCCGCAAAGAGCATGGCGGACGCAATGACCAGGGGGATCGCCACCGGCAGCGTCGCGTGATTCCCGGCCAGCAGCACGAGATAGAAGAGCAGCGACAGGATGATCAGATGCCGTGCGGCCTGGCTGCGGGTCCAGAACGAGACGGCGAACAGCACGATCGCCATGACGACGAAGGCATGCGGAAACGCGCTGCGGCTGTAATAGTCGAACCCCTTCAGGAACAGCCAGGCGTCGGCGATGCCGACCGAAGCGACTGTAAGCGGGTTCGACCGGAGCGCGACCGCCGCCAACGCCGTAGCGGCGCCCCAAGTGACGAGCGCGGAAGCCTCGTCGCCGGACAGGTGATACATCTGGCCGATCAGCGCGATCGAACCGCCAAAGGCAGCCGCAGCCACGATCCACAGGGCTTCGCCGATCGCCGCATGGTCGCGCGTCTTCAGCACAGCGCCGCCGACATAGCCGCCAAGGATGATGGCAAACAGCGCCGCGACCCGCGCTAGCCGCGGAATGGCATCCCAGTTGGCAGCGACGAAGATCAGGATGGCCGCGCCGAACAGCAGGGCCGCCATCATGGCCAGGATCGAACCGAAGCTCAGTGATTTGCGCGTATTCGCCTCGATGTCACGCGTCAGAGCATCGGCCGTCGCGGCGTCGATCAGGCCTGCCTGGAGCCACCGCGCAACGTCGGATCTGACCCGTGTCGAATAGCCCGCCATGTCCTGCATCCCCCGCAAGGTCGTTTTTTTAGCCGAACCAGCCAAACCGTTGACGTCACGGCACTTTCCGATTCTGACTCCTTTGTGTCAGGTCCGTGAAGGCGCGTTAATGTTGCATTGCACAATTTGCATTGCTGCCATGCAGCCATAGCGCTTTTAAATCGATATGAGCCCGCCTACTTATAGTTCGTACACAAACGGAATGATCCGCAAGAAAGACGAAACGAGAACTACCATGAACCTGATCCGCAACTATCGCAACTGGCGCCGCTACCGGGACACCGTGTCCGAGCTGAGCCGCCTGAGCAACCGCGAACTGACCGACCTCGGCATCAGCCGCAGCGACATTCCCTACGTCGCTCGCAAGGCGGTCTAATTCTTCGGACCGCAAATGGTCCGAACAAGTTTCCGAAAAGAGAACGACAATGAACCTGATCCGCAACTATCGTAACTGGCGCGTATATCGCGAGACGGTTACCGAGCTGGGTCGCCTTTCGAACCGCCAGCTGCATGATCTGGGTATCGTCCGCGACGAAATCAAGATCATCGCCCGTCGGGCGATCTAACGGAATTTCGCTGGGTCGACCTCCTCCCCGACCTCCAGCGAACGGTCAGCCCTTATCCTCCTCCCGAGGGTTGACCACCAAAACGGCGCCCGCCGCATCTCCTCCCGCGGCGGGCGCTGTTCCCGGGGCAAATGAATTTTGCTCCAAAGGGTTTCGCCCCTTTTCAAAACGCGAAAGAGATTTCGTCAAAGCCGACCTCCTCCCCGGCAATGACGAATAGGTCCAACCTTCACCTCCTCCCGAGGGTTGGCCAACCAAACGGCGCCCGCCGCACCTCCTCCCGCGGCGGGCGTTGTTTCTCCGGGGCAAAATGAATTTTGCTCCAAAGGGTTTCGCCCCTTTTCAAGACGCGAAAGAGATTTCGTCAAAGCCGACCTCCTCCCCGGCGATGACGAATATGGTCGATCTTCACCTCCTCCCGAGGATCGACCCCCAAAACGACACCCGCCGGACCTCCTCCCCCGGCGGGTGTTGTTGTTTTCAGCGTCTGGTTCACCATCTGCGGTTTGCCCGCACCAAGCACGGCAATTGCAATCGCCGCCCCAAGCGATTATTCCGGCGCTCATGAGCAAAAATCCCATACACATCATCGGCGGCGGTCTCGCCGGTTCCGAAGCCGCATGGCAAGCCGCGCAGGCCGGTGTTTCCGTCGTGCTGCATGAAATGCGCCCGGTTCGCGGCACGGACGCGCACAAGACCGATGGCCTGGCCGAACTCGTCTGTTCCAATTCCTTCCGCTCCGATGACGCCGAGAACAACGCGGTCGGCCTGCTGCATGCCGAAATGCGGCTGGCCGGCTCGCTGATCATGAGCGCGGGTGACGCAAACCAGGTGCCGGCCGGCGGCGCTCTGGCTGTCGACCGCGACGGTTTCTCCGAGGCCGTGACGAAAAAGCTCGAGGCGCACCCGCTGATCACCATCCAGCGCGAGGAAGTGCCTGGCCTGCCGCCTGCAGATTGGGACCAGGCAATCGTCGCCACGGGACCGCTGACCGCGCCATCGCTTGCCCAGTCGATCGCCGAAGCGACCGGCGCCGATGCGCTCGCCTTCTTCGACGCCATCGCGCCGATCATCCATTTCGACACGATCGACATGGACACCTGCTGGTTCCAGTCGCGCTACGACAAGGTCGGCCCCGGCGGCACCGGCAAGGACTACATCAACTGTCCGATGGACAAGGAGCAGTACCTTGCCTTCGTGCAGGCGCTGGTCGACGGCCAGAAGACCGAATTCAAGCAATGGGAAGGCACGCCCTATTTCGACGGCTGCCTGCCGATCGAGATCATGGCCGAACGCGGCGTCGAGACGCTGCGCTACGGGCCTATGAAGCCGATGGGCCTGACCAACGCGCACAACCCCACAGTCAAGGCCTATGCCGTCGTCCAGCTGCGGCAGGACAATGCGCTGGGCACACTCTACAACATGGTCGGTTTCCAGACCAAGCTGAAGCATGCCGAGCAGGTCCGCGTCTTCCGCACCATTCCGGGCCTGGAGAACGCCGACTTCGCCCGCCTCGGGGGCCTGCACCGCAACACCTACATCAATTCGCCGACCTTGCTCGACGCCTCGCTGCAGCTGAAATCGCGCCCGGGCCTGCGCTTCGCCGGCCAGATCACCGGCTGCGAAGGCTATGTCGAAAGCGCCGCCATCGGCCTGCTCGCCGGCCGCTTCGCCGCCGCCGAGCGGCTCGGCCACGCACATTCGCTGCCGCCGCTCACCACGGCCTTCGGCGCGCTGCTCAACCACATCACCGGCGGCCACATCGTTTCCGACGACGAGCCGGGCAAGCGCTCCTTCCAACCGATGAACGTCAATTTCGGCCTGTTCCCGCCGGTGGAAGCGGTAAAGATCGAAGGCAAGCGCCTGCGCGGCAAGGACAAGACGGTCGCCAAGCGCCATGCCATCACCTCGCGGGCGCTGGGCGATTGCCGGCAATGGCTGGGGCTGCCGACGCCGACGGCACAAGCAGCGGAATAGCAAACCTCCGGATTGGACCCGAAGCAGAAAGTAGGATACTATCCTACTTTCCTATCTACCGGAGCCGCTCCATGGAATCCGCAGAAAAGCTGTCCATCACCGTCACCCCCGCCATGGCGCGCATGATCCGCGAGAAAGTCGAGGACGGCTCCTTCGGCTCGGCGAGCGAAGTCATTCGTGCGGCGCTCCGCGCCTTCCAACGTGAGGAAGATGAACACGCCGAGCGTATCGCCTCGATCAGGGCGCGGGTGAAGGCTTCGATCGAGGACACGAGACCGAACCTCTGGAGAAGAGGTTCGCGACCGGCTTAAGAAATTCGCCGAGCAATATTCGAGCCGCGTTGATGATTCGGCGGCTTAACGTTGAGTACCGCGAAAGCGCCAGCAACGATCTTGGCAGCATTTTCAGATACATAGTTGAGTCTGGCGGAAGTCCCGAAGTAGCGATGAGATTCGTGCTTCGTATTGAAGATCGTTGCCATCGGCAATGCGCCTCACGGCGGCCGCTCCCGCGACGACATCATGCCCGGACTGCGAACGGTTCCGTTCGAGCATTCCGCCGTCATCGCTTATATTGTCGACGACGGTCTCGTTTGCATCGTCAACATCTTTTACGGCGGTCGCGACTATGAAGCGCTGATGCGTGATGGCGGTTCGAGCGACCCCTCTTAGCAGCCAAAACAGCTACTCCGCCGGCCCGGCACCTGCCATAGGCAGCCCTGGCTTGCCCGCTTCGCTGGGATTTCGCCTGACATAAGCGGCCTTCAGGCTCTCCGAGGTTTCGCGCGAGCCGTCATGGCTCCAGCCCGGCGGCTTGATCAGGTAATTGATGCGATAGCTGAGCGTCAGGCCCGGCGCGAAGGCATCCCTGAACATGCCGATCCATTCGTGGAACGCCACCTTCAGCGGGTTGAAGGTGCCGAGATTCCTGACGATGCCGTAACGCGGCCGGTCCTCTTCCAGCTCCTCGACGAAGGTGCCGAACATGCGATCCCAAATGATCAGCGTGCCGGCATAGTTGGCGTCGAGATAGCGCGGATTGGTGGCGTGGTGGACGCGGTGGTGCGAGGGCGTGTTGAAGATGAATTCGAACCAGCCCCACATCTTGCCGATGGTCTCGGTGTGGATCCAGAACTGCCAGACGAGGTTGAAGCCGAAGGTGAAGGCAATCACCGCTGGGTGAAAGCCGAGCAGCACCAGCGGCGCCTGCAGCACGAACATGAAGGTGAACAGACCCGTCCAGCTCTGCCTGAGCGCCGTCGACAGATTGTAATGCTGGCTTGAGTGATGGTTGACGTGCTCGGCCCACACCCAGCGCACCCGGTGCGCGATGCGGTGATAGACATAGTAGCGCAGATCATCGAGCAGGAAGGCGGCCAGGAACACCCAGACCGACAGGCCGAGATTGAAGATGCGGAACTGCCACAGCCATAGCAGGGCCCAGTAGGAGACGACCCCAAGCAGCAGCCCGGCGACGACATTGCCGGTGCCCATCATCAGGCTGGTCAGCGTGTCGCGCGTCTCGAACGAGCCCTTCGCGCGGCCGGTGCGCACCAGCCAGAGCTCGATCAGGATGGCGGCGACGAAGAACGGAATGGCCAGCTGGGTGACCTGCGGAAAATCATAGCTGTCCATCACGCGGCCTCCCTGGCGGCATGGCGTGCTTCAAGAGCCTTCAGCAAGGCCTGCGCATCGCCGGCATTGGCGAAGCGGAAAAGGCCGCCCTTCCAGGTGAAGTCCGTCAACCGCAATTGAATTGTGTTCGTCTCCTCGGACCTGGACACCGAGACGTCCGCAGCCATGACGATACGCGTCAAAAAGCAGTCGCCAATGCTGTGGACGATGCCGGTGCGCCCTCGTCCAAGGTCCAGAAATGCCGTTTTGGCGTCCGCCGTGAGGCGAACTGTTGCAACCATCTCGTCGGGAAAATCCTCGGCGAAACGACGCAAAGCCTGATCCGGATCGGCCAGCGTGGCCGTCTTGCTGCCGCCGGTGAGATGCACGGCGGCAACCGACAGCGCTATGCCAAGGACGACGATCGCGACCAGAACGGGCAAGCTCATGGATTTCCTCCGGGCCGGCCTGTCATCTCCGGCGACAGTTCCCGGCACAGCCGAATCCTTAGCACGATTGACGTTTACGTCAAAGTGCCGGCCAGCCCTTGCTCGCTCGCCGCAACAGCAACAAATGCCGGCGCAAGGCGGACAGCCGCGCGACGCCGTCGAGCGGCGATTGGCGCGAGCCTTCCATCCTGTCGAGATAGGCACGCGACAGTGCCAGCGGCAGGAATGCCGGATGCAAGGCCACCGGCAGGGCCGCGGCGCCCCGCTCGAAAGCGGAAAGGTGTTCGCGCGCCAACGCGATCAACGCTGCCACGGCGCGCTGCGCTCCAGGCCCGCCATCGCTGGCAACAAACTCTTCCGGCGTCGATCCCGCCGCCGCCAGAATTTCGACCGGGACAAAACACTGCCCGCGCTTGCGGTGCAGCGGCAACAGAAGCAAGAGGCCGGTCATGGCCTGCGCGCAGCCCGCCCTGCCCGCCAATTCAGCGAAGCGGGGCGCCTCGACGGGATCGAGCACCATCGCCGCAAGCTGGATGAGCGCGGCCGCCGTCTCGCCGCAATAGCCTTCCAGGTCGGTGCGCGACGGCATCGGGTCGTCATAAAGATCGAAGATGCGCGCTTCGAGCATGTTGTCGAATGCCAGCTTGGGAAGGCGGTGGGCGGAAATTGTCGCCTTCAGCGCGTCGGCGACGGGATGGCCGATGGCTGCATCATCATTGTCGACGGCGATGAGGTCACGCCACCATTGCAGCCGCACCTCGCCCGGCAACGCTTCATGGATGCGATCACGGATGCCGGCGATTTCGGCATTGAAAGCGTAAAGCGAAAACAGTGCGTCGCGCTTTTCGGCCGGCGCGTAGAGTGCCGTCAAATAGCGGTCATGGTCGGCGGCGCGCACCGCGTCCATGACGATTTTGGCATTTTGCGACATATCAATCGACGGCGATGAGCGCTGCGGCCACGGCGCGGTCTTCCGCCAGAAGGACATTGTAGGTCCGCACCGCAGCCCCGGTCGACATCGGGTCGGAGGCAATGCCCGCCTCTTTCAGCGCCGCTCGCAGCGCTGCCGGCAACGGCCTCAAATCCTTGCCCATGCCGACCAGCAGGATCTCGACCTTGTCGGCTTCGGCCAGCAGTTTTTCGAAATCCGCCACCGTCAGCGCTGAAGCGTCCGCCGGCTCCCAGCCATGGATGCCGGATGGCAGGCACAGCAGCGAGCCGCGATGCGACATGTCGGCAAAGCGGAACCCGCCATTGCCATAAGCCTCGATCGGCGCGCGGCCGGGGAAATGCGCCTCGCGGATGACGATGCCTTTGCCGGTCACCACTGTTGTCACCCCTTCGGGGCCGCGCGTCAGGTCGCGACCGCCTTGCCGCCGTTGACCGGCTTCTCCTCGTCGGCCGAGGCCTGCGGGCGCAGCTTGAACAGGATCAGCAGCGGTGCGGCGATGAAGATCGACGAATAGGTGCCGAACACGACGCCGAACAGCATCGCCATGGTGAAGGAGCGGATGACTTCGCCGCCGAACAACACCAGCGCCAGCAAGGCCAGGATCGTCGTCACCGAGGTCAGCGTCGTTCGCGACAGCGTCTCGTTGATGGCGTTGTTCAACAGCTGCGGCAGTGGCATTCGCTTGTATTTTCGCAGATCTTCTCGGACGCGGTCATAGACCACGATCGTGTCGTTCAGCGAATAGCCGATGATGGTCAGGATCGCCGCCAGCGACGACTGGTTGAATTCGAGCCCGGTGATGACGAAGAAGCCGAGCGTCATGACCACATCGTGCACCGTCGCCACGATGGCGCCGACCGCGAACTGCCACTCGAAACGGAACCAGACATAGACCAGGATGCCGACCAGCGCGACCAGCATGGCGATAGTGCCTTGCTTGGCCAGTTCACCGGAAACAGTCGGTCCCACCACTTCGACGCGGCGGAAATCATACTGGTCCTGCAGCTCGCCGCGCACCTTGTCGATGACCGTCTGCTCGGCATTCTCGCCGCCATCCTGCGTGCCGACACGGATCAGCACGTCATTCGGCGCGCCGAACTGCTGCACCTGCACTTCGCCGATATTGAGCTCCATCAGCCTGGCGCGGATATCGCCGAGATTGGCATCGCCGCTCTTGGACTTCACCTCGATCATCGAGCCGCCCTTGAAGTCGATGCCGTAATTGATATCGACCGTCATGAACAGCACCACGGACAGCACCGACAGGAAGCTCGACAGTGCGAACGTCCAGCGGCGGATGCCCATGAAGGGGATCTTGGTACCCGGCGGAATGAAGGTCACCGGGGCCTTCGGCAATTCCTTCGGACGGGCGCGGCGCAGCCAGATCGACACCAGCAGGCGCGTGAAGGTGAAAGCGGTGAAGACGGTTGTCAGGATACCGATGGCGTAGGTGATGGCAAAGCCCTTCACCGGCCCGGTGCCGAGATAGAACAGCACCACGGTGGCGATCAGCGAGGTGACGTTGGAATCGACGATGGTCGCCAGCGCCTTCGAGAAGCCGGTGTCGATCGCCTGGATCACCGAGCGGCCGGCCCGTCGTTCTTCACGGATGCGTTCGTAGATCAGCACGTTGGAATCGACCGCCATGCCGATGGTCAGCACGATACCGGCAATACCGGGCAAGGTCAGCGTCGCCCCAAGCAGCGACAGCAGCCCGACGATCATCGCCACGTGCACCGCCAGCGCGATGTTGGCGAGGAAACCGAGGAAGCCATAGGCGACGAACATGAAGGCGACGACGAGGATCGAACCGATGATACCGGCGACCTTGCCGGCATGGATCGAATCCTGGCCAAGGCCTGGGCCGACAGTGCGTTCCTCGATGACCGTCAATGTGGCCGGCAGCGCACCGGCTCGCAAAAGCACGGCGAGATCGTTGGCGCTCTGGGCGGTGAAATTGCCTGATATCTGGCCGGTCCCGCCGAGGATCGGTTCACGAATCTGCGGCGCCGAGATCACCTGGTTGTCGAGGATGATGGCGAAGAGCTTGCCGACATTCTGCGAGGTCGCCTGGCCGAAGCGGGCAGCGCCCTTCGAATCGAAGCGGAATGAGACCACCGGCTCGTTGTTCTGCGAATTGTAGGTCGCCTGCGCGTCGACGAGGTTTTCGCCCGAAACGATGACGCGGTTTTCGATCAGATACGGAACCGGCGGGTCGTCCTGGGAATAGAGCACCGAGGAACCGGCGGGCGGGCGTCCCTTGAGCGCGTCCTGCACCGGCATCGACTGGTCGACCATCTGGAAGGTCAGCTTGGCGGTCTGGCCGAGGATTTCCTTCAGCCGCTGCGGATCCTGCAGGCCTGGCACCTGGACAAGGATGCGGTCGTCGCCTTGCCGCTGCACGATAGGCTCGGTGGTGCCGAGTTCGTTGACGCGGCGCTCGACCACTTCGATCGACTGCGCCAATGCGGTCGATGTGCGGTATTTGATACCGGCGTCGGTGACGGTGAACTTGAGCAGGCCCGGCTCGGAATCATCCAGCGACATTTCCTGGATGGAGCCGCCACTGAACAGGCCGGCGGCGACAGGATCGGTCAAGGTCTTCAGCGCCTTCTTTGCGGCGTCGAGCTGGGCCGGGTCCGTGATGCGGACCTGCAAGGTCCGCCCGGTGCCGGCAAGGCCGGTATAGCCGATCTTGGCGTCACGCAGCAGCGTGCGGATTTCGTCGCGCGTCGTCTCCAGCCGATCCTTGATCAGATCGTTCTGGTTCATCTCCAGCAGGATGTGCGAACCGCCCTGCAGGTCGAGGCCGAGCGTCATCTGCCGCTTCGGCACCCAGCTCGGCAGCTGGGCCAACGTGCTGGCGGGGAACAGATTGGGCGCGGCGAGGATCACTGTGATGGCGACGGCCACCCAGATCAGGATCATCTTGAAGCGCGAAAAATACAGCATATGGCGTCGTCCGTCAGAGCGTGTCCGCGGA
Source organism: Mesorhizobium sp. 2RAF45 (assembly GCF_052115225.1). NCBI lineage: Bacteria > Pseudomonadati > Pseudomonadota > Alphaproteobacteria > Hyphomicrobiales > Phyllobacteriaceae > Mesorhizobium > Mesorhizobium sp. 2RAF45. Next base: position 134,823 of record NZ_JBFRGG010000001.1, read on the forward strand.
TCGCTCCGCCTTGAATTGGGTTATTTCTTGGCGTTCTGGTTGGCCACCGGTTCGCCCTTGACGCGCACATCGGCGATCGTCGAGCGCAGCGCCGTCACCTTGGTGCCACCACCAAGGTCGATCTCGAGCTCGTTGTCGTCGATCACCTTCGTCACCTTGCCGACGAAACCACCGCCGGTGACGACCGTGTCGCCGCGGCGGACCGCCGCCAGCATCTCGCCGCGCTTCTTCAGCTGCGTGCGCTGCGGGCGGATGATCAGAAAATACATGATCACAAAAATCAGGACAAAAGGCAAAATGCTGATGAACATATCGGGAGAGGCGCCGCCAATGCCTTGGGCGTATGCCGGTGTCACGAACATCGAGGTACTCCTGAATTTTGAAAACAGCCGCCAACCGTCCTGCGGAGTTTGGCGGCCCCTTGAAATTTGGCCGGAATATAGTCGGTAAAGTTGTCAATGCAACTGCGCGACCGACCAAATCGGCTGCTTTTCCGGCCTGTTCGCCCGTGTTAGAGCATGATCGCGAAATGCGAGAGCCGGTTTACCGAAAAGATCACGCTCGAACAAAAGGTTGGGACCGGTTTCGAACCCGACGGATTCGAACGTGTCCCACCTGCCCGCCCCAGGAAACGAGCCAAAAGACCTGAAATGACCGACAGCACCATCGACGCCCTCAACAAGAAACTTGACCGCCTGATCGAGGCTGTCGGCCGCCTCGCCCCGCCGCCGGTGCCTGAAACCGACCTCGGCGAGGCCGACTGTTTCGTCTGGCAGGCCGACCCCGGCTATCTGGAGCCGGTGCGCAAGGTCAACCGCGTCGACATTGGGCTGATCCGCGGCGTCGACCGTGTCCGCGACATCCTTGTCGACAACACCGAGCGCTTCGCCGCCGGCTTTGCCGCCAACAACGTCCTGTTGTGGGGCGCGCGCGGCATGGGCAAATCGTCGCTGGTCAAGGCCGTGCATGCCGAGATCAACGCCAAGGCCAAATCCGACCTGCCGCTCAAGCTGATCGAGATCCACCGCGAGGACATCGATACGCTGCCCAAGCTGATGGGTCTGCTGAAGGCCGCGCCCTTCCGCGTCATCCTGTTTTGCGACGACCTGTCCTTCGATCATGACGACACGTCCTACAAGTCTTTGAAGGCGGCACTCGAAGGCGGCGTCGAGGGCCGTCCGGCCAATGTCATCTTCTACGCCACCTCGAACCGCCGCCATTTGTTGCCGCGCGACATGATCGACAATGAGCGCTCGACCGCCATCAATCCGTCCGAGGCGGTCGAAGAGAAGGTCTCGCTCTCCGACCGGTTCGGCCTTTGGCTCGGCTTCCACAAATGCTCGCAGGACGAGTATCTCGAGATGATCAATGGCTATGCCAGCCATCATGGCCTCGACATCGACCCAGAGCAGCTGCGCGCGGAAGCGCTGGAATGGGCGACGACGCGCGGCAGCCGCTCGGGCCGCGTCGCCTGGCAGTTCACGCAGGATCTGGCCGGCCGGCTCGGCAAGCCGCTCAAGGATTGAGGCGTCGCGCCCGTCGCACGTCGCGCGGCGTTTGGCCAATCTCGCGGCGCATCCAATGCGCCAGATGTGACTGGTGTGCGAAGCCCGCCAATTCCGCGACCTCGCTGGTGCTGAGATCGCCCTGCTGCAGCAGGGCATGAGCGCGTTCGACCCGGCGTCGCAACACGTAGCGATGCAGGGTGACGCCCGTCGCCACCTTGAACCATGTCCGCAGATGCGAGCTGCTCGCGCCGGCTACCCGGGCGAGTCGATGGACCGAGAGCGGCTCGTGGAGAGCCGCCTCAATGTGCTCCAGGACGCGCTTGAGCTGGGTATCCGACAAGCGGTTCGTCCGTTCGACGTCAATATCGTCGACGCCAAGCAGCCTGACCGCCAGCGCGGCGCCAATGCTGTCGGCAAACAGGGAGCCGCTTGGTGCACCCGCATCGAGATCGCTCCGGAGCGCGCGAGCGAGATGCTCGATGCGCTGGTCGCGAAGCAGATGGCGTGTGTCGAGCCGCGATACCAGCGCCCTGCCTCCAAGTTCCGCCGCCACCCTTTCCATCAGGGCTGGCTGCAAGACAATCTCGATCGTGTCGAACGCGGTTTCAGCCTCGAAACCACCCTCCTCGCCAGCCGGCACCAGGTCGATATCGCCGGCGCGCCTGACGAAATAGCGCCCAACTTGATTGCAGTAGGAGCGTGTCGCCGCGCTTGCATGCACCATGACGCGATGGTGCGGCGCCCGCGGCAGACGATGGACACCTGCCTCGATGCGCCGGGCGATCATTGCTACGTCGGATGGGGATCGGGCCGAAGCAAATTGTGGACGCATGCACTCTCGATTCATGGCGAAACCTGTTCAAGATTTGGCAATTCCCGCGCGATTTTCAATGCCGCGACCCTGTACGCACGCCTCTCCATCAAACTCGGAAGAGAGGTTGCCATGAGTTTCTATGTTGTTGTCGGCGCAGGCCCGGTTGGACGCGAGACCGCGCGCCTTCTTGGTGAGGAAGGGCATGATGTCGTTCTCACAAGCCGAAGCGTCGGCTCGAACGCGTTGCCGAACGTGCGGACCATACAGGCCGACGCCACGGATGCCTCTGAACTGTCACGTATCTGCCGAGGCGCCGATGCCATCTTCATGTGTGCCATGGCCGCATATCATCGGTGGCCGACCGACTTTTTCGGCGCCAAGCTCATCGTGCTCGGAAACCTCTATGGCTATGGGGAAAATGCCGATAGCCCGCTTCGCTCCGACCTGCCCCTGGATCCGACGTCGAGGAAGGGAACCGCCAGGGCGATCATGTGGCAGCGGGCGGTCCGTGCCGATGTACCGGCGATCGAAATACGCTCCAGCGACTATCTCGGACATGGCGCGATCAGCTACTTCTCACTGATCGCGCTGCCCGCCATCATCGAGGGCAAGCCTGTCGCCTTCATCGGAGACCTCGACGCAACCCATGCCTGGACCTTCACCAGGGACGTCGCGAGGACGCTGGTCGCGGCGGCCCGCTACAAGGGCGAATGGGGACGCGCGTTTCACGTTCCCTCGCAATACGCCTCACCCAGGGAGCTCATCCAGAAAACCGCGGCGATGCTCGCACGAGAGGTTTCAGGGACACGTTCCTATTCCGTCCCTGAGATCGAATCCCTGGGCATGCATGAGGCCATCGAGATGAGTTACCTCTTCGAGAGACCTCTGCTGGTTGATGCCTCCGAGACTGAGGCGCTTCTGGGCGTAAAGGCCAGCAGCATCGGGGAGATGATCGCCGACACGCTCCGTGATCAACTGTGACCCGCGCGGGCGGGCTTTGCAGCAACTGAAAAAGCCCGCTCCTTGCGGAACGGGCTGAGCCGGCGGGCCGGACTGGAGGTCAGACGGCCCGCAAAAATCGCTTTCTTCTTCTATTCGAGACAGCCGGACTATTCGAGATAACCAGAGGGGTCGACCGGGGCGGAATTCTTGCGCACTTCGAAGTGCAGCTTCGGCGAGTCCGTCGTGCCGCTCATGCCCGACAAAGCGATCTCCTGGCCGCGCTTGACCTTCTGGCCGCGCTGCACCTCGATCGAGCTGGCATGGCCATAGACGGTGACCAGGCCGTTCTCGTGGCGCACCAGCACCGTGTTGCCGAATTCCTTGAGCCCGTCGCCGGCGTAGATGACGACGCCGTTCTCGGCCGCCTTGATCGGCGTGCCCGAGGGCACCGCGATGTCGACGCCGTCCTTGCCGGATCCGAAACCGGAGATCACCCGGCCGCGCACCGGCCAGCGCATCTTGCCGATACCCGTGGCGTCCGGCGCTACCGCTTCGTCGTCCTCGGCCTGCTGGATGACCTTCGCGTCCTTCTTCGGCGGCGTATAGGATGCCAGCGTTTCCGACGGCGTGGTCTTTGCCGGGGGCTGCGTGGTTGCCGTGGTCACCGGATCGACTTTTGCCGGCTTGGCGCTGGCGACCGTCGCGGTTCCGCCGGCTGGTACCTTCAGGGTCTGGCCGATCTTGAGCAAACCGTCCTTCATGCCGTTGGCCTGCTTCAGCGCAACGACGCCGACGCCGGTCTTCCTGGCGATCGAGGACATCGTGTCACCCGACTGGACCGTATAGGTACCGGCGGCGCCTGTTGCCTTGGCGACCTGCGCGGGCTTGGGTTCCTTGGGCTGGCTCGCGGCGGCCGAAGCATCGACCTGCGCGGCGGACTTGCCTTCCTTGAGCTTAGGCTGCTGCGGCAAGACGGCGACCTTGTCCGGCGCGGTCGCAGGCAGGTCGTGCTTGCCATCCTTTGCAGGCCCGTCCTTCAACTGCTTTGCATCGGCGACCTTCGGCTCGGCCTTGCTCGAATAGGCATAGGCCGGGATGACGATCTTCTGACCGGTCTTCAGCCCCTTGGTCGGGCTCAGGCCGTTCACCTTCATGATGACATCGGCCGGCACTTTGTAATGCGCGGCCAGGCCGGAAATGGTCTCGCCGTCCCTGACGACGATTTCGGTCGCGTGCGGCCTGCCCGCCTCGGCCACCTTCGGCGCGTCGGGCTGGGCATTCTTGAACGGCTTGGCGGCCGGCTCGACAGTGCCGGTTGTCGTCCTGTCGACGTGGGGAGCGGGCCGAACCATGGCCGGCGCCGATGCGACACGCACCGGATTGGCGGCAGGCGCGAGCGCCGGCGCGGGTTGCGCCTGAGCTGAAACGGGCGGCGGCAACGGCCGGCTCGAAACCGGTTCGAGGCTGGAGCGGCTGACCGACTGCGTGTGGCTGCCGTCGAGCGGCGCGGCCGAGACATCGCCCGGATAGGGCTGCACGGCGTCCTGCTTGTTGATGATGGCGCGCTGATTGTTCGTCGAGGAAGTGAAGACGTCGTCGACGCTGTTGAACCGCGAGGCCTGGGAACTGCACCCGGCCGCCGCGCCTGCAATCATGAGAACAGCGCAGCCCCGCGCCAGATTGCGACCGTTTGTCTTCAAAACACTGAGTTGCATCGCACTAACCCGCACAAACTCTGCACCAACTGGATCGGATTAAAGCGCGTTAATGTTACTGGTCGGTTAACCCATTAGAATCCGACGAAAATTTTCTTAAAACATTTTCGAGTGCGTGGAGGCGCGTTGAGATTCAGGTCAGGCCGAGTCGAAAATGGTTGATACCGAGAACCGGAGCGGAACGCACTTTTCGTACGTGAGCACCGGAGCGCAGGTATCAGCCATTTGCAGGCCGGCCTCACCTGACTATCAATGCGCCTAGATAATCGCCGCGACGCTGCGTAGGATCGGCTGCAGCCGCACGAGGCCGATATCCTCGCGCTCGAAACGGCTGCCAACCTTGGTCAGCTTGGCCAGCACCTGCTCGCCCTCCTCCGGCCCGATCGGCGCAATGACGATGCCGCCACTCGACAATTGGTCGAGCAGGAAGCGCGGCAGGCTGTCGAAGGCCGCCCAGGCGACAATGCGGTCGAACGGGCCTTCTGCAGGCAGGCCGCCGGAGCCGTCAGCCTGGCGCACGACTACATTGCCGATGCCGAGCGCCTCGAAACGCTGCCTGGCCTGCTCGACAAGGGTCTTGTAGCGGTCGATGGTGACGATGCGCGCCGCCAGCCGCGACATCACCGCCGCCGAATAGCCGGTGCCGGTGCCGATCTCGAGAACGCGGTTTCCCGCTTCTATGGCAAGAGCCGCGATCACCGCCGCCTGCATGTCGGCGCCTTCGATCGCCTCGCCGCATTCGATCGGCAGCATGCGGTCGGACCAGGCGATCTGGTGGAAGTGAGGCGCCAGAAAGCCGCGCCGTGGTGTAGCCTCGAAAGCCGCGATCAGCGCCTTCGGCACGGTTCCCCTGCCGCGCAGGCGCAACAGGAAAGCGGCAAATCCTTCGCGGTCATCGATTGGCAAATTCATGCAAGCGCCTTGCTCAGCTGGTCACGGATCTCATGCGCGGTGAGGTCGAGCTGCAACGGCGTCACCGACACCAATCTGTTGCGCAGCGCGTGGAGGTCGGTGCCTTGCTTGCCCTCGACCGGCTCGCGGCCGAAGCGCAGCCAATAGTAAGGCAGGCCGCGCCCGTCACGGCGCTCGTCGACCCACAGGCTGTGCACGAGTTTGCCTTGTGTGGTGACCTCCGTGCCAACGACTTCTTCGGGAAGGCAGTTGGGAAAATTGACGTTGAGCAGAACGCCATCCGGCAGCGGCGTCGCGACGAGCTTCTTCAGCAGTGCCGGCGCCAGCGCCTCGGTCGTTTCGTAGGGAACGGTGCGATCCTCGCCGACATAGGAATAGCCCTGGCTGAGGGCGATCGATCGGATGCCGAGCAGCGCGCCCTCCATGGCGCCGGCGACGGTTCCCGAATAGGTCACGTCGTCGGCGATGTTGGCGCCCGAATTGATGCCGGAAAGGATCAGGTCGGGCGCGCCGGGCAGGATCTTCTTCACGCCCATGATGACGCAGTCGGTCGGCGTGCCGCGCACCGCAAAATGCTTCTCGCCGATCTTGCGCAGCCGCAGCGGCTCCGAGATCGACAGCGAATGCGCATAGCCCGACTGGTCCTGCTCCGGCGCCACCACCCATACATCGTCGGACAGTGTGCGCGCGACGCGTTCGAGCGACGCCAGGCCCTCGGCGTGAATGCCGTCGTCATTGGTCAGAAGAATGCGCATTACTTCGCTTCGATCTTTGCCAGACCGCCCATGTAAGGCCGCAGCACTTCAGGAATGGTTACGCTGCCATCCTCGTTCTGGTAGTTTTCGATGACGGCAATCAGCGCGCGGCCGACAGCGGTGCCCGAACCGTTGAGCGTATGGACGAAGCGGTTGCCCTTGCCATCCTTGTCCTTGTAGCGGGCATCCATGCGGCGCGCCTGGAAGTCGCCGCAGACCGAACAGGACGAGATTTCGCGATAGGCATTCTGGCCGGGCAGCCAGACCTCGATGTCATAGGTCTTGCGCGCGCCAAACCCCATGTCGCCGGTGCACAGCACCATGGTGCGGAACGGCAGTTCAAGCCGCTTCAGCACTTCCTCGGCGCATTGCGTCATCCGCTCATGCTCGGCGAGCGAGGATTCCTGGTCGGTGATCGACACCAGCTCGACCTTGTAGAACTGGTGCTGGCGCAGCATGCCGCGCGTGTCGCGGCCGGCCGAACCTGCCTCCGAGCGGAAGCACGGCGTCAGCGCGGTGAAGCGCAGGGGCAGTTTTTCATGCGCGGTGATTTCCTCGCGCACGAGGTTCGTAAGCGGCACCTCGGCGGTCGGGATCAGGCCAAGCCTGCCCTCGCCGTGCGGCGTGAAGAACAGGTCCTCCTCGAATTTCGGCAGCTGGTTGGTGCCGAAAAGCACCTCGTCGCGCACCATCAGCGGCGGGATCACTTCCTCATAGCCGTGCTCGGTCGTGTGCAGGTCGAGCATGAACTGGCCGATCGCGCGTTCCATCCGTGCCAGGCCGCTCTTCAGCACGGTGAAGCGCGAACCCGACAGCTTGGCCGCCCGCTCGAAATCCATCATGCCGAGCGCTTCGCCGACCTCGAAATGCTCCTTCACCCAGTTCGGCCGCGTCGGCACCTTGCCGACGATGTGTTTGACGACATTGTCGTGTTCGTCCTTGCCGACCGGCACATCGTCTAGAGGCACATTGGGCAGCACCGCCAGCGCGTCGTTCAGCGCCTTGTCGAGCTCGCGTTCGCGCGCCTCGCCATTCTGGATGAAGGTTTTGATATCGCCGACTTCGGCCTTGAGTTTTTCGGCAAGAGCGGCGTCACCCGAACGCATGGCGTTGCCGATTTCCTTCGAGGCGGCGTTGCGGCGCTCCTGCTTGGTCTGCAGCTCGGTGACGTGTTCGCGCCGCGCCTCGTCCCTGGCGATCAAATCATCGACCGTGGACTGCGCCTCTGCCGCCGACCACGAGCGCTTGGCCAGCGCCTCGACAAGGGCCTTCGGGTTGTCGCGAATCCATTTGATGTCAAGCATAGTTTGAACGCTCCTGAGCTAAGCTCCGAGGGCGTAAACCGCATCCTTGACCGATGCAAGATGAGGCTGGGCGGCGGTTGTCGTTTTCCGCCGCTGCTGACGGCTTACGAAGCAGCCGGCGCCGGAGGCTCGTCCGGTGCCTTGTCGGCCACGGTCTCCCCGGCTTCCTGCTTCTCGCGCGCCAGGCGCTCGCGCTCCTGGCTGCGCTCGATCAGCCGGGCCGACCAGATAGCGACCTCGTAGAGCAGGATGGTCGGGATGGCCAAACCGATCTGGCTCATCGGATCCGGAGGGGTCAGCACGGCCGCGACGACGAAAGCGATGACGATCGCCCACTTGCGCTTCTCGGCCAGCGCCTTGGACGACAGCATGCCGACACGCGTCATCAGACTGGTCACCACCGGTAGCTGGAACACCAGGCCGAAGGAGAAGATCAGCGTCATGATCAGGCTGAGATATTCCGACACTTTCGGCAGCAGCGAAATCTGCACCTGCTCGTCGGTGCCGGCCTGCTGCATGGCAAGGAAGAACCACATCACCATCGGCGTGAAGAAGAAATAGACCAGCGAGGCGCCCATCAGGAACAGGATGGGCGACGCGATCAGGAACGGCAGGAAGGCGTTGCGCTCGTTCTTGTAGAGGCCGGGCGCGATGAATTTGTAGATCTGCGTGGCGATCAGCGGAAAGGCGATGACCATGCCGCCGAACATGGCGAGCTTGACCTGCGTGAAGAAGAATTCCTGCGGCGCGGTGTAGATCAACTCGACCTTGTGCGGGTCGAGCCCCGCCCACTTCGTCGCCCATTTGAACGGAACGACCAGAAGGTTGAACAGCTTCTTGGCGAAGAAGAAGCACACCAGGAAGGCGACGAAGAAGCCGCCGAGCGACCAGATCAGCCGGCGGCGCAACTCGATGAGATGCTCGATCAGCGGCGCCGACGATTTTTCGATCTCGTCCTTTTCCTTGTCCGAAACGCTCACTTGGCGGCTCCCGCCGTCTTCTTGGCCGCCGGCTTCTTCGCTGGCGCAGGTTTCGGTTCGGCTTTCGCCGCGGTCTTTGCCGCAGTCGCCTTGGCAGCGGCAGGCTTTGCTGCTGTCACGGCCTTTGTCGACGCCTTGGGCGCCGGTGTAGCTTTTGCCATCACCACAGGTGCGGCTTTTGCTGTCGCCGACTTCGCGGATGTCGAGGCCTTGGGCTGCGCCTTTGCCGGCGGTGCGGACTTGGCGGCTTTCTTGGCCGCGGATGCCTTCGGCGCAGCGGCAGGTTCCGTGGATGCCGCAACCACCGATTCATCGGTCATGGCCGGGAAAATCGGCGTTGGCGGCGCGGCTCCCGCGGCGCTGACGCCAGGCATTTCCGTTGCGCCGTTCTTCAGCGGCTCGGCCGCCTGCGGTGTCGAAGCGGCGGGCGTTGCCGGATCGGCGGCGGGCTTCGGCTTCATCGCGGCGTCGACGCCGGCGCGCACATCGGCCGCGGCCTGCTCGAACGGATTGAGTTGCTTGCGGATCTCGGCCACGGGGCTGAGGCCCCTGAGCTCGTCGACCGACTTCTTGACGTCGTCGAGCTCGGCTTCCTTCAGCGCTTCGTTGAACTGTTTCTGGAAGTCGGCGGCCATAGAGCGCAGCTTCGCCGTCGTGCGGCCAAAGGTGCGCAGCATATTGGGCAAATCCTTCGGCCCGACGACCACGATCATGACGATCGCGATCACCAGCATTTCGGTCCAGCCGACTTCAAACATGGCACTCTGTTCCGACTAGAACTTTTTGGCTCAGCTCTTGCTGGCTTTTTCCTTCGCGGCCGAAACGGTCTCGTCGGCACGGTGTTCGACGGTGCGCTTGTCGTCGGCAACGTCGTCGTCCGCCATGCCCTTCTTGAAGCTCTTGATGCCTTTGGCCATGTCGCCCATCAGCTCGGGAATCTTGCCGCGGCCGAACACCAGCAGCACGATCACCAGCACGATCATCCAGTGCCAAATCGAAAATGAACCCATAGCAAATCTCTCTCGAATGTTTTCCCTGGCGATGATCTATGCGTTTTCGCGTTGGGATTCAAACACAACAGCGACAGAGTTTATGAAAGGGTGACGGATGTCACGCTTTTTCGACTCGCTGGCCCGCTACCAATCGGCGCATCTACGACCTATCGGCGCGCTTGGACAGAGGCCGACAGGTCAATCTTCCGTGACGCGCGGCGTCAGCAGGCCGAGTTCCTCGAGATCGATATCGGTCAGCGGATCCTCGTCCTCGGTCAGCACATCGGGGTCGGCCGGCGGCTGCGGGATGGAGAAATTCGACGGCATGCGGCCCGAGAGCAGGCCCGCCCCCTTCAGTTCTTCCATGCCGGGAAGATCGCGGATTTCCTCGAGCGCGAAATGGTCGAGGAAGGTTTCGGTGGTGCCATAGGTGACGGGACGGCCAGGCGTCTTGCGGCGGCCGCGCATGCGCACCCATTCCGTCTCGAGCAGCGTGTCCAGCGTGCCCTTCGACGTCTCTACGCCGCGGATATCCTCGATCTCGGCGCGCGTCACCGGCTGGTGATAGGCGATGATCGCCAGCACTTCGAGCGCCGCACGCGACAGCTTGCGCTGCTGCACCGTGTCGCGGCTCATCAGGAAGGCGAGATCGCCGGCGGTGCGGAATGCCCACGCGTCGCCGACCCGCACCAGATTGACGCCGCGCCGGGCGTAGACCTGCTGCAGCTCGGCCATGGCAAGGGCGACGTTGATGCCGTCGGGCAAGCGCGCGGCAAGCTGCTTTTCGCTGACGGGTTCGGCACTGGCGAACACGATTGCCTCCGCCATACGCATGGCCTCCGCAATATGCAGGCGCTCGGCCGGGTTCTGCACCGGGTTCTCGGCCGAAGTCTGGTCGATCTCGCCTTCCAGTTCATCGTCCACCTTGAAGGGGATAACCGAAGCGTTGGCGCGTTCGCTCATAATGCCACCTCGACTGCCTTGATTGCCGGTGCGCGGTGATCGCGCAGATAGATCGGCGCGAACACCTCGTCCTGTCGCAGATCCATCTTGCGCTCGCGCACCAGTTCCAGTGTCGCCGCGAACGAGCTGGCGATCGCCGTGCGCCGCTCTTCCGGGCTGGTCATGTATTGGATGAGGAAGCTGTCCAGCGCCGTCCAGTCCCGCAGCGAGCCGATCAGCCGGGTCAGGATGTCGCGCGCGTCCTTGAGCGACCAAACGCCCCGCCTAGCGATCGTCACATTGGTGATCGCCTGCTTCTGCCGCTGCTGGGCATAGGCGGTCAGCAGATCGTAGAGCGACGCCGAATAGGCGTTGCGCTTCTCGATGATGACCATTTCGGGCATGCCGCGCGCGAACACGTCGCGGCCGAGCCGGTTGCGATTGACCAGGCGCGCCGCCGCGTCACGCATGGCTTCCAGCCGCTTCAATCGGAACTGCAGCACGGCCGCCAGTTCCTCGCCGCTCTCGCCCTCTTCGTCCGGCTGCTTGGGGATCAACAACTTCGACTTGAGGAAGGCGAGCCATGCCGCCATCACCAGATAGTCCGCCGCAAGTTCGAGCCGCAGCGCCCTCGCCGTCTCGACAAAGGCTAGATACTGCTCGACCAGTGCCAGGATCGAGATGCGCGCCAGGTCGACCTTCTGGGTGCGGGCAAGATGCAGCAGAAGATCGAGCGGGCCTTCGAAGCCGGCCACGTCGACGACCAACGACGGGTCGCCGGTGACGCGTGAATCGTCATTCTCGGCCCACAGGCGGTCCATCGGTGCGGCCTTCGCGGCCTTGCTTTCCAATGTTTCCGCCACTGCCTTTGTCACTTCCCTTGGTTAGGCCACCGCATCGAAATAGGTGGCGAATTCGGCCCGTATCTCGGTTTCCTCGGCCGCGTCGCGTTTCCTTATATAGGTCAGCGCCCGCTTTGCACGCTCCAGCGACTTGCCTTCAAGCCCCGTGGTGCGCGACGCAATGCCTGCCATCTCCTCGAAAACGCCGTTACAGTGAAGGACCAGATCGCAGCCCGCCGCAAGGATCGACGCCGCCTTTGTCGGGAAATCCCCAGAAAGTGCCTTCATCGAGGTGTCGTCGCTCATCAGGAGCCCGTCAAAGCCAATGTCGCGGCGGATGATCTCGTCGATGACCTTGCCGGATGTCGTCGCCGGGTTCTTGGGATCGATGGCGCTGTAGACCACATGCGCCGTCATCGCCATCGGCAGGTCGTTGAGCTCCCGGAACGGGGCAAAGTCATGCCGCTGCAAATCGCTGAGCGAGGCGTCGACAACAGGCAGCTCGAAATGCGTGTCGGCAAAGGCCCGTCCATGCCCCGGAATGTGTTTCATCACGGGCAGCACGCCGCCCGACATCAGGCCTTCGGCGGCGGCACGGCCGAGTTCGATGACCGCGCGCGGCTCCTTGCCATAGGCGCGCGCGCCGATGACGTCGCTGGCGCCTTCGATCGGCACGTCGAGCACCGGCAGGCAATCCGCGGTGATGCCGTAGCGCAGCAGGTCGAAGGCATGCAGGCGCGCCATCAGCCAGGCAGCGCGGGCACCGGCGTCATGATCGTCGCGCCACAGCGCGCCGAGCGCGCCGCCCGCCGGATAGTTCGGCGCCAGCGGCGGCCGCAGGCGTTGTACCCTGCCGCCTTCCTGGTCGATGAAAACCAGCGCGTCCGGGCGCCCGATACAATCGCGCATCTCGGCGACGAGATCGCGGATCTGTTCGGTCTCGCCGATGTTGCGGGCAAACAGGATGAAGGCCCATGGGCATTCATTGCGATAGAAATTGATTTCTTCGCGGGTGAGCGATTTCCCGGCACAGCCGAGGATCATGGATTTTGATTCGGTCATATCAGGAGTCTAGGGCTTCACGCGGCCAAAGGGAATCGTCTGGAAATACATGCGGTCCAACGCCGGAAATGCTTCCACATGAAAAAGCGCTGGGCGCATGAAAAAGCCGGCGCGACCTTGGGCCGCGCCGGCTTTGATGGGTTGAACGCTCCTAGCGCGAGACGAAGCAGTTGCCGCCGGCGGCCTTGTAGCTGGTGCACAAATTGATGGCATCGTTGCGTGACTGGGCCACGACGCGGACGCGGTAGAACGTGCCCTTGCCGGCTATCTCGGCCTTGACGATGTTGGCGGTGCGGCCGGCAAGCACGCTGCCATAGCGGCGCTGCAGGTCCTGGTAGGTCGACTGGGCGCTTTCCACCGTCGGCTGCGAAGCAACCTGCATCGACCACGAACCGCTACCGGTCGCCGTCGTTGCCGGGTCGATGGATGCGACCTGATCGGGCTTCACCTCGCCGACGACGTCGACGGGCTGGTCGGACGGACGCTGCGGCGCGATCGCAACCTTGGCCGGAGTATTGGCCGACTGCGCCTTGGCCGGTTTGGCCACCGGCTTGAGGGCCGGCTCGTCGCCCGACTGGGCCGCGGCGGGCGCCACGGTGCCGGTCTGGTCGGCATCGGCGGACGGCGCGACATGCTGCGGCGCCGGATCGCTCGGCTCAGCGGCCGCCACCTGCGGCGCGGCCGGCGCCGGATCCTCGCGCGGCACCAGCGAGCCGTCCGATTTGACCACCATCGTCCTCACCTTGCGCGGTGCGACGGCGACGACATCGGTGTTGTTGCCCTTGTCGGTATCCTGCAGCACCTGCGCGATGCGATCCTCTGACTTGGGCGCGGGCGCCGCATTGTCGGCCGGAGCAAGATTGCCAGCCGGCGCAGCACTGGCGGTCGGCGCAGCATTGGCGGCCGGCGCGGCATTGGCGGTTGGCGCCGCATTGCCGTCATCGGCTCCGCCGACGACAGCACCCTGCCCGGCAGAAAGATCGACGGCACGGTTCGGATCCTTGGCCTGCACATCCACGGGGACCTCCGTGTTGGTGACAAGCTTCTGCTGCACCGGCTCGGCCGGCTTCGCGCCCTTGACCACCGCGTCGTAGACCTTGTTGTCCTGGTTCGGCACCACGGTGCCGCCCGGATTTTCCGGCTTGACCTTGATCGGCGAATTGTCGGCCTTGACGATGACAGGCGCGTCGCTGCCGCCCTTGCCGCCGAAAGACAGCGCAAAGGCGCCAAGACCGCCTGCGACCGCCACGGCACCGACGATTGCCGCGATGAACAGGCCACGGCGGCCAGACGACCTGGCCGCTTCCCGCTCGCCGAGACCCGGAACGGACATTGCCTCGTCCAGTTCAGGATCATAGTCGAGCTCATCGACGGTGAAATCGTCCGCCTGCGAGACCGGCTGGCTGCCGGGCAGACTGTCGAGGTCGAAGCCGTCGGCGGCGTCTGCATAGCCTGTGTTCGCTGCAGCACGGGCGGGCATTTCCGCCGGCCGCGCCGCATAGGTCCGCGCTTCCGGCTGAAGGGCCGGTTTGACCCCGCCATAACCCGGTTTGACCCCGTCATAACCCGGTTTGGGTTCTTCATATGCCGGCGCCTGATAGGCCGATTTGAATCCGCCATCAAAGGATTCATCGGCATCGGCAGCGCTGCTTGCGGGCGCGGCTGGAGCTGGCGCGACCTCCACCGAATTCATTTCCGTCAGCAGGCTGGCGAACTCTGCGTCGAGATCGTCATAGCCTGATGCGGCCGGTTCATCTTCCTCGAAATGCAGTTCCGGGATGTCGAGATCGTCCGCCAGCGCCACGACGCGCTCCGGCACATCCACCGTTTCGACATCGGGCATCTCTTCTTCGTAGTGCGAGGACGGTCGCGGCTGCGGCGCCGATACGGGCGCCGCATAGGGCGCGGCCGCAACCGGCTCGGGCGCGCGATAGGGCGGCACCACAGCCGCCGCCGGGGCCATTTCAGGCGCGGTCGTCCTTGCCGTCATGGAAGCGGCCGGCTGCGCGGCGAATGCAGGCTGCTGGGGAACCGGTGTCACACGGCTCCACGAACGGGTCGGCTCGGTCGGCGCGGAGCGATCGGCCAGCCAATCGACGGAATCGGCCTGATCCTGCCGCCAAGCTGCCTCGTCGCGCGGATCGAGATTCTCGGCCAGGGCCGCGTCGAACGCATCATCGTCGAAATCGATGTCGCCATGATCGGCAGCGTCCGCGCCCAGCTCGTGACCCTGAAGCTCATCGACCAGCGGATCGTCGAGATCGGCATCGGCGGCGTGAGCCGCGCTGGAGGCATGCGTATCCTCGGTCGCATGTTCGTCGAGATCCCAGTCGAGATCGGCAGGCTCCTCGGCGGCCTTTGCCGGCGCGGGAACATACGACCGAACGGGAGCAGCGGCCGGCTGAGCCGCAACGGGTTGAGCGGCGACGGGCTCGGGCTCCTTGACCGACGGCAGCGTGCGCGCCGTCATGGCGCCCAGAAGCGCGTTCAACTCGTCTTCGAGGCTACGTTCGTCCGCCGCGGGGGCCGGTGCCGGCTCAGCCATGATGGCTGCCGGAGCTACCGGCTGGACCGCGGCAGCGGCAACCTCGGCGACCGGCTCTTCGGCAGGCTCGGCGAACGCGTTGTCCATGTTCCGATCGAAATCATCTTCCGAAACGGCTTCGGAGCCCGAGAACTCGTCCCTCGCATCCAAGGCATAAGAGGGCACTTCGTGCGCTTCCGCCGCGTCAAAGGCCACGGGCTCGTCCGCCTGGACGTCAAAATCCGTGTCGACATCCGCCATGGCGTCGTCGAAATGCCCCTCGAAATCCTCGTCGGCAATCGCCGGAGCTTCATTCGCGACGGCCAGCACCGGCTCCGGATAGTCGACCGCGGCCGCAGCCGCATGGGGCTGATCCGCCGAATGGTCGTCAAGCATCAGCTCGTCTTCGAGCGAAATCGCCACCGCGTCGTCGAATTCGTGCGCGCCGGCCGGCTCGACAGCCACCGGCATTTCCGCAACCGCATGCTGGGGCTCGACGGCTTCGTCCTCGATCTCAGCGGCATGGTCCTCGACGTGGAAATCCTGGTCAAGCGACGCGGCAAGCTCGTCTTCCATCGGCAGGTCGTCCTCGAAGGGCGAAACGTCTTCGAGCGAACTGGCAACGGCATTGTCGAAATCGGCGTCGAAGGCAGGCTCGACGGACGGCGCGGCTTCGGCATCGCCGGGGTGGGCATGGCTGGCGACGGGCCCATGCTCGTCGGCACCCGTGAGGTCCAGATGGAAATCGTCGTCGAGCGACAGCGCAAGTTCGTCGTCGGCCGCGTGTGTGGGGGCCGTTTCGAATGCCGGCTCATGAGCCTCGACAACCGGAGCGGCGACGCTGTCGCCAGCGTCGAACTCGCCCATCAATTCCTTTTCGAGGTCGATGTCGAAATCGTCCTCTTGCACGGGCTGACTGGCGGCAGCGGCCTGCGGCTCGACCCGCGCCTGCTGCTTGACTGGCTGGCGTGGGTCGAATCCCATGATCCTGGTCAGTTCCGCGAACGGATCATCGTCAGCGATGTCGTTGTTGTCGGCTACTCTCAGCTGGGTTCTGTCTGCCATTATTGTTCCCGAACTCGCACTCATTCGGACGCCATGGACGTCGCGCAGGGTTGGCCCTTACCAGCGCAATGTGGGCAAAAGGTGACAGGTTTTTTAGTCAAACCTAACGCATTTCGGTGGGCGCAGCGGCTCCGATCAACGTCAGGCCGGACGTCAGAACGTCCGAAACAGCCTGCACCAGCCCTAGTCTGGCATGCGTCAATTGTCGGTCGTTAACCTTAACAAAACGTAAGTCCGGATTATCCGTACCCCGGTTCCAGTGTCCGTGGAAACTGGAAGCCAGATCATAAAGGTAAAATGCCAGCCTATGCGGCTCCAGCGCAAGAGCCGCGGATTCGATCAGGCGTGGATATTCGGCGAGCTTGCGGATCAGGCCGATCTCGCCCTCGTCGGTCAGCGAAGCCGCCGCGGCAGCCAGGCTTTTGCGATCGAAATTCGCCTCGCCCAGTTGCTCGCTCGCCTGCCGGAACACCGAATGGCAGCGCGCCGAAGCGTACTGCACGTAAAACACCGGATTGTCCTTGGACTGTTCGGTGACCTTGGCGAAATCGAAATCGAGCGGCGCGTCATTCTTGCGGAACAGCATCATGAACCGCACCGCGTCACGGCCCACCTCTTCAATGACTTCCCGCGCCGTGACGAAATTCCCAGCCCTTTTTCCCATTCGCACCGGCTCGCCGTCGCGAAACAGCTTGACCAGATTGCAAAGCAGGACCGTGAGCTTCACCTTGTCGCCGGTAATCGCCCGCGCCAAGGCCTCCAGCCGCTTGACGTAGCCGCCATGGTCGGCGCCAAGCACGTAGATCAGGTCGACGAAGCCGCGATCGACCTTGTCCTTCAGATACGCCACGTCGGCGGCGAAATAGGTGAACGACCCGTCCGACTTGACCAGCGCCCGGTCCATGTCGTCGCCGACCGCCGTCGAGCGGAACAGCGTCTGCTCGCGATCTTCCCAATCGTCCGGCTTCTCGCCTTTGGGCGGCGGCAGCTTGCCCTTGTAGATATGTCCCTTCAGCGTCAGGTCGTTGATCGCCGAACGGATCTTCCTGGCATTGTCAGCGTGCAGCGTGCGTTCGGAGAAGAACACGTCGTGATGCACGTTGAGCAGCGCCAGGTCATCGCGGATCATCGCCATCATCGCGTCGATCGCGCGGTCCTTGACGATGGCGAGCGCCTCATCCTCCGGCATCTGGAGCAGGCCGCGGCCGAACTCTCTCGCCAGCGCCTGGCCGAGAGGAACCAGATAATCGCCGGGATAAAGGCCGGGCGGAATCTCGCCGATGTCGTCGCCGAGCGCCTCACGGTACCGCAGGATGACCGACCGGCCGAGCACGTCGATCTGTCCGCCGGCATCGTTGATGACATATTCCTTGGTCACGTCGTAACCGGCGAACGCCATCAGATTGGCCAGCGCATCGCCGACAACCGCGCCCCGGCAATGGCCGACATGCATCGGCCCAGTCGGGTTGGCCGAGACATATTCGACATTGGTTTTCCGGCCGGCGCCGATCGTCGAGCGGCCGTAATTGCGCCCCTCTCCCAGAAGCGCCGACAGATGCGCCTGCCAGAAGCCGTCCTTGAGCCGCAGATTGACAAAGCCGGGGCCGGCAACCTCGACGGCGGCGACATCCTTGTCATCGCGCAACGCCAACGCCAGCCTTTCAGCCAGAGCGCGCGGGTTCTGGCCGGTGGGCTTGGCCAGCACCATCGCCGCATTGGTCGCGAGATCGCCATGGCTGGCGTCGCGCGGCGGTTCGACGGCAATGCGCGACAGGTCGGGCGAAACGCCGTCCTTGTCTTTCAGATCCAGCGCTTCGACAGCCTTTGTGACTCGCGCGGTGAAATCGGCGAAGATGTTCATGGGTACTGCTCTGGCGGTTTTAGGCGAATCCGGCTCGCTGGCCGGCAAAATCGCGCTCGCCCTAGCTCAAATCCGGGGTGCGGTCAAACAAACGCCTGTGTTCCTTGAGCGCATAGGTGTCGGTCATCCCTGCCAGGAAATCGGCGACGCTGCGCGCCTTGATGCGATCCTCGGCCCGGTCCAGCCCCTCGCGCCAGCCGTCCGGCATGGCGCGCGGGTCGGCGAAATATACGTCGAACAGATCCCTGACGATCTGCTCGGCACCGGCGCGCACCCGCATCACCTCCTCGTGCCGGTAGAGGTGCTTGTAGAGAAACGCCTTCAGTTCCTTCTCGGCCGCGGCCATCCCAGCGGAAAAGCTCACCATCGTCTCGCCCGCCGCCCTCACCGCGTCGGCGCTGCGCGGCCCGACGCGTTCCAGATTTGCCGTCGCGGCAACGATGACATCCTCGACCATGGCGGTGATCTGCCGCCGCATCAGTTCGTGACCGGTGCGCACGTCATCGAGCCTGGGATAGCGTTGGCGCACGCCCTCGAGGATTTTCCCGGGCAGCGAGACGGTTTTCAGCATGTCCAGCGTCAGCAGCCCTGCCCGCAGCCCGTCATCGATGTCATGCGTGTTGTAGGCGATGTCGTCAGCGATCGCCGCGCACTGCGCCTCGATGCCGGCGAACCGGTCGAGTTCGAGATCCTGCAACTGCGAATAATCGCGGATCGCTTGCGGCACCGGCCCTTTCAGGCTTTTGCCAGTGCTGTTCATCAGCGGGCCATTGTGCTTGACCAGGCCCTCCAGCGTCTCCCAGGTCAGGTTCAGCCCGTCGAATTCGGCGTAGCGCGCCTCCAGCCTCGTCACGATGCGCAGCGACTGGGCGTTGTGATCAAAACCGCCCCAGGCCGCCATCTTGTCGTTCAGCGCGTCCTCGCCCGTATGACCGAAGGGCGTGTGGCCGAAATCATGCACCAGCGCCACCGCCTCGGCGAGATCCTCGTCGCCGCGCAGTGCCCGCGCCAGCGCACGCGCGATCTGCGCCACTTCGATCGAATGGGTCAGCCTTGTGCGGTAATGGTCGCCTTCATGGGCGATGAAGACTTGCGTCTTGTGCTTGAGCCGCCGGAACGCCGTGGAGTGGATGATGCGGTCGCGGTCGCGCTGGAACGGCGTGCGGGTCGGGCTCTCGACCTCGTCGAACAGCCGTCCGCGCGACTTCGCCGGATCTGTGGCATAGGCCGCGCGCGGCCTATAACCGAACCCGATGTCGCCCAACTCATTGGTCATGGCTGATGCTGCCGCAGTTGACTTGGCCCCTCGCGCTTCATACCTATCATGTGAAACCGAAAGCAAGGTGACGCCCATGGGCGCTGATGCCAAGACCGCGATGAAAGTCGACATGACCGAGGCCGCCGCCAGGCGGATCGCCAAGATTGTCTCTGGCGAGGCCGGCAAGACGGCGCTGCGCGTTTCCGTCGAAGGCGGCGGCTGCTCCGGATTTTCCTACAAATTCGATCTGGTCGACACGCGCAACGACGACGACGTCGCCATCGAGAAGGACGGCGCGACCGTGCTGATCGACGATTTGTCGCTGGTCTATATGGGCGGCTCGGTGATCGATTTCGTCGACGATCTGATGGGCCAGTCCTTCCAGATCCGCAATCCGAACGCCGTCGCCTCCTGCGGCTGCGGCACGAGCTTCTCCGTCTAACGGCATGCCTGCCATCGGCGCGGTCCGTCAGGTCGCGCTGTCGGCCGGACGCGATCTTGATTCGACGCTGGCCTTCTGGCGTGACGTGCTCGGCATGGGCGTTCATGCCCGCTACGATCCGCCGGGCATTGCTTTCATCATGGCCGGCAATGTGAGGCTGCTGTTCACCGACGGCGTTCCGGCCGGCATAGTCTATCTCGACATTAGGGGCCTCGAAGCCTTCCACGCCGAGGCGAAAGCCGCGGGCGTCCCCTTCACCGCGCCACCGGCGCTCGTGCATCGCGATACCGAAGGCACCTTCGGACCGCCGGGGGAAAGCGAGTGGATGGCCTTCCTAAAGGACCCGGCAGGCAATACGATCGGCCTGGTCGAACGCCACCCGCCGCAGGAAGAATAAGGCCGCCATGAAAATCGTCACCTGGAACATCAACGGCGTTCGCGCCCGCATCGGCAATCTCACTCATTGGCTGACCGAGAGCGCGCCCGACATCGTCTGCCTGCAGGAGATCAAGACGGTCGACGAGCAGTTCCCGCGCGCCGAGATCGAGGCGCTGGGCTACAATGTCGAAACCCATGGCCAGAAAGGTTTCAACGGCGTGGCGCTGCTATCGAAACTGCGCTTTGACGAGGTCACCAGAGGCCTGCCGGGCGACGAGGCCGACGAACAGGCGCGCTTCATCGAAGGTGTGTTCTCGACCGACAAGGGCGCGTTGCGCGTCGCCTCGCTCTATCTGCCGAACGGCAATCCGATCGATGACGACAAAAAATTCCCCTACAAGCTGAACTGGATGGAGCGGCTGGAGCGCTGGGCCGAAGAGCGGCTGAGGCTGGAAGAGGCGCTTGTGCTGGCCGGCGACTACAACGTCATTCCCGAGCCGATCGACGCACGCTTTCCGGAAAACTGGCTGGGCGACGCGCTGTTCCAGCCGCAGACGCGGCAGGCCTTCCGCCGGCTGCTCAATCTCGGTTTCACCGAAGCGGTGCGCGCGGTCACCGATGCACCCGACACCTACACCTTCTGGGACTATCRGGCCGGCGCCTGGCAGAAGAACAACGGCATCCGCATCGACCATCTGCTGCTGTCGCCGGAAGCCGCCAACCGCTTCTCGTCGGCCTCGATCGAAAAGCATGTGCGCGCCTGGGAAAAACCGTCCGATCACGTGCCGGTGGCGATTGATCTCGCCCTGCAGCCGGCCTGACCGGGGTCCTTCTGCCGTCGATTTGTCTGGACGTTGTATCGCCACAAATCGGGCGCATGATGGACAATCATCATGGCGGCTGGGGTTCCCATGACCATTCGATTTGTTGCTTGTCCGATCGGCTTGGCATTTGCCACGGCCGCCATGGTGCCTGCTTTCGCCGCCCCGGAATGTCTTGCCAATGGAAAGTCCTATCCGGTCGGCCAGGTCGCCTGCCTGACGGTTGCCGACCAGAGCCATCTGGCGCGCTGCGAGATGGTGCTCAACAACACATCCTGGACGAAGATCGGCGACAGCTGCCCCGGAAACACGATGGCGCCGCACCTGCACGTAACGCCGATCTCGACGCCCGCGCCCAGCATGGTGCCGACGGAGCCAACCGAGAATTGATTTTCTGACTGACTGATCTCCCCCTGTTGGAGGAGAACGGCAGACGACCTTATTGGTCTGCGTTGGTGGTGCCCTTGGTCAGGATGTCATCGGCCAGCGAAATCGCCGTGCGCCGGTCGGCCTCGCCGGCGGCAGCAAAAGCCTCTTCCTGCATGCCACGAATCCAGGGCTGATCGGTAGGGGACGCGCGCTCGAGTGCGGCGGTCATCATCGCCAGGCCGCGAACGATCTTGCCGCTCTGGAACAAGAGATGGCCAAGCGTCGCCTGCGCGCCGGCATGGCCCTTTTCGGCGGCGAGCTGGAACCAGCGCCCGGCCTGCTTGACGCTGGCCTTCACGCCGCCCTCGCCCTTCAGGAACATCTGCCCCATCTCGAACTGGGCGTTCGGGTTGCGGTAGTTGGCGGCGGCGCGCATGTAATATTCCTGTGCCGCCACCTCGTTCTCGGTGACCGGGCTGCCCGGAATGCCCTTGCGCAGATAATCGCCGAGCGCCACCAGCGCGTCGGAGACGTAGCTCTCTTCCGGCGAACCGGGCTCGACATCCTGGTCGACGATCTCGGAGAAGAACTTGAACGCCTCATAGTCGTCGCGCGCCACGCCGTCGCCCTCTGCATACATGCGGGCAAGTTTCCAGGTGGCGCCGATCTGGCCGTTTTCGGCGGCGTATTTATAGGCTTCGGCGGCCTGTTCCTTGTGGCCGTTCTTGTAGGCGGAGAAGCCGAACTGGAACACCGCCCAGGGGCTGGACTGCGGCTTCACGCCGGTCTTGTCGTCGAAAACCTTGTCGTCAAAGGCCACAGCCTGGCCCACGGCGCCAAAGATCGCCGCAGCGACCAGTGCCGGAAGGACAGATGACCTCAACAACTCAGATATCCGCATAGCAGTGTGTTTCTTTCGCACCGCCCGGATGGGTGACCGCGCCATCCCTGGCCGACCCGACCGTCTGTGCGTATTTCCATATCGCGCCCGACTGGTAGTCGGTCGTGCGCGCCTTCCATGTCTTGGCCCGCGCCGCCAGTTCGCTATCAGACAGCGCCACTTCGATCGTGCCGTTCACGGCGTCGATCGAAATCACGTCACCATCCCGGATCAGGCCGATCGGGCCGCCCACCGCCGCTTCCGGTCCGACATGGCCGATGCAGAAGCCGCGCGTCGCGCCCGAGAAGCGGCCGTCGGTGATCAGCGCCACCTTGCCGCCCATGCCCTGGCCGTAGAGCGCTGCCGTCGTCGACAGCATCTCGCGCATGCCGGGACCGCCGCGCGGCCCTTCGTAGCGAATGACCAGAACCTCGCCTTCCCTGTAGTTGCGATGCGTCACCGCCTCGAAACATTCCTCTTCCGAATCGAAGCAGCGCGCCGGGCCGGAGAATTTCAACTCCGCCATGCCCGCGACCTTCACGATCGCGCCTTCGGGGGCAAGGTTTCCCTTCAAGCCCACGACGCCGCCGGTTTGGGTAATTGGTCTGTTGGCCGGGCGGACCACATCCTGGTGTTCATTCCAGGCAACGTGCTCCATGTTTTCGGCCAAAGTGCGGCCAGTGACCGTCAGGCAATCTCCGTGCAGATAGCCGTGGTCGAGCAACGTCTTCATCAACAGCGGAATGCCGCCGGCCTCGAACATGTCCTTGGCGACATATTTGCCGCCAGGCTTGAGGTCGGCGATGTAGGGCGTCTTCTCGAAAATCTTCGCGACATCGAAGAGATCGAATTTGATGCCTGCCTCATGTGCGATCGCCGGCAGATGCAGGGCAGCATTGGTCGAGCCGCCGGTGGCGGAAACCACGGTCGCCGCGTTCTCCAGCGCCTTCAGCGTGACGATGTCGCGCGGCCGGATGTTTTTGGCAATCAGCTCCATGATCTTTTCGCCGGAGGCGAAATTGAAGCGGTCGCGCATTTCGTAAGGCGCCGGCGCGCCGCAGGAATATGGCAGCGCCAGGCCGATCGCCTCGGCGACGGTCGCCATGGTGTTGGCGGTGAACTGGGCGCCGCAGGAACCGGCCGACGGACAGGCGGCCTGCTCGATCTCGAGCAGTTCGGCATCGCCGATCGTGCCGACCGAATGCTGGCCGACCGCCTCGAACACATCCTGCACGGTGATCTGGCGGCCGCGATAGCTGCCGGGCAGGATCGAACCGCCATAGATGAAGATCGACGGCACGTTGAGCCGCACCATGGCCATCATCATGCCGGGCAGCGACTTGTCGCAGCCGGCGAGGCCGACCAGCGCATCGTAGCAATGGCCGCGCATGGTGAGTTCGACCGAATCGGCGATGACCTCGCGCGACACCAGCGACGACTTCATGCCCTGGTGGCCCATGGCAATGCCGTCGGTGACGGTGATGGTGCAGAATTCGCGCGGCGTTCCATTGGCAGCGGCGACGCCCTTCTTGACCACTTGCGCCTGGCGCATCAACGAGATGTTGCAGGGGGCGGCTTCGTTCCAGCAGGAGGCAACGCCGACCAGCGGCTGCGCGATCTCGGCGGCGGAAAGCCCCATGGCATAGAGATAGGACCGGTGCGGCGCACGCGCCGGACCGACAGTCACATAGCGGCTAGGGAGCTTAGCCTTTGAAATGACCTTGGCGTCCATTCTCATCCTTGCCGCGGGCGGTGCGGCCTGCCCCATCGCCGAGCCTTTTGGCGCGTGTCCCGAGACAAGTTCGAGGTGCGCCGGGTTTATGGCGGGAAATAGGCAATCTCCCCGGCCTGACTTCTAGCGCAGGGGTTGTTCAGAAAGTGTTGCCAAAACGTCACAATCGCACGAGGCGGTCCCGGTGCGGCTTATATGCAACGCAGCTTGGATACCGGAATCACCGACGATGCCGGCCCAGACGAAAAAGGCCGGGCAATGCCCGGCCTTTTAAAAGGATTTTCAATATCTTAGAACTTGATCTTGAGACCCCCGGAAATCGCCGTGACCAGATCGTTGCCGAAGTCATAGCTGACGTCGGTGCCGGCCGGATAACCGTTCTCATCCGTGAGCACCCCGGAATGGCCGCTGGTCAGCACACCTATCGCGCCAGCCAGGCGAAGTTCGATGTTCGGTCGCGGCGTGTAGGCCACCCCGCCGCCCAACGTCCAGGTATCGCTCTGATCACCGTAACCATGCGACGTACCCCGGTCCCATGAAATCTGCACGGCGCCGCTCCATTGCTCATTGAACTGATGACCAATGCCGCCGGTGACCGTCCAGCCATCACGGTACATCAAGTCGAGCGAGGTTAGCCTGACAGGGCTGGGGGAAACTGACGTACAGGGTGCGATACCTTTGCTTGCCGTTGAGCAGATCGGAATACTTTGCAGCACGCTCCAATTGACCCACTTGATCGAACCGAAAGCGAGCCAACCAGGAGCGATGCCTGATTGAAGCTTTAATTCCACGGAATCCGGCATCTTCGCCGAACCGTAAATGTCTGTCACAGCCGAAGAACCAGGAGGCAGGAAAGCCGCGATCGGAGCCAAGGATGTGGTATCGAGCGTGCCCGAAATGTTGTCGAGTTTGACCTGCGAATTGTAAACGAGACTGGCACGCAAAGCGATGTCGGGAATTTCGTAGGCGATACCGGCTCGCCATCCCCAGCCGTCTGCCTTCAGATCGACACGACCGACGAAATTGGCGGGGACAGGGAAGACGCCTGACAGGTCAGGAACACCGCCAATATAGCTTGTCTTGAAGCCGTAGACTTCTTGATAGAACGCGCCGCCGATGAAGCGAAGCTGGCCCTTGCCGACATCCATCTTGTAAGAGCAGGTGCCAGCGTAATTGTTGCTCTTGATGTTGGTTTCGATGTTGGAATACGAGCCGTTCCAAATACCCGGGCTCGAACTCGCCCCCCATGGCTGCGAGTAATCAAGCAGGCAGTCCACGCCGTGGCCGAGTGACGCCTTTACGCCAAAGTAAGGCACCCAATAGTCGTCCGTGTTGCGCGTCGAGCTATTGCCGCTAAGCGGGGCCGGGTTTCCCGACGTGTCGACCGCGTTCTTTAGTTTGCGGTGTGGTGAAACATAGGTCGCGTCAGTGTTCACGGTAAACGGCGCCGGATCGAACAGCAGATCGATGTCGTAGCCGCCTCGTTCAATGCCGCCGGCATGCGCCCCGATTATCGTCGTGCCGATCAAAGCAAGCGAAAAGCACCCCGCCCCCAGCAGTGCTTTCAGATGCAGATTGTACATGAATCGCCTCCCCCGAATTCGAGCACGACCTCAAGCAAAACCACTTGCACGGCTAACACAACAACGATTTCAAGAGGCGTACACGTACGTATTCAGCGATTGCGTTCTGCGTCGCGGTGTCGGGCGGCATGAACCAAGTAAAATTGCCGATTTTCGAGTGCATCCCCATAAAAATCCGGAGAAACTCAGCCAAAACCGCGCAAAAAGGTGTCCTGAAGGCCAATTTGGGCGCTGTAGCATTATGGCAACATCGTGCCAAAAAAGCTTCCGTTTACGTCAAGATCACCTTAGTTAAGCAACTGCTTTTGGAGCGACGGCGCATCCATGGGAGTCGGAGGCCGAAAAGAAAAGGCCGGGCAATGCCCGGCCTTTTGCTCAACAGATCAAAGGCGTTACCACTTGATGCTGTAACCAGCCGAGAGTGCATAGCCCCAATCACCGTCCACGGAACGGTTGAAGCCATTTCGCGGGTCGGGGCTGCCAGGAACATAACTGTTGTTGTATTGGGTCTCGGAAACGGAGGCCAGATAGACTGCCGCTACACCCAGGCGCAATTCGCCACCCAACTTGTCCTTCATCGAAACACCCGTGCCGATCGTATAGCTGTCGCCAGTCAGGTCCCAACCAGTGCTAACGCCGCGGTCATAGGATGCAAAAACAGTCCCTGAGATCTGATCGTTGAACTTATGACCGATGCCGCCGGTGACCGTCCAACCGTCACGCCAGAAATACAGATTGCCGCTGTTCAACGCCAACGCCGGCACGTTCAGCATCAGCGTTTCCGTAACAGACCAATCCGTCCACTTCACGCTACCGTAGGCGAGCCAGCCCGGAGCGATACCAGTTTGCGCCTTGAATTCGACTGATTGGGGAAAGTTGGCTTCCCCCGTTGCTCCGCCGGGAAGAGCCCCTCCCAGAAAGCTTGCCGTACCGGAGGCATTGATGTCGACGCCAGAGCGGTACATCAATTGGGTGCGGAGCGCGATTTCCGGAATTTCATAAGCAATGCCGGCACGCCAACCGATATTGCTGTCATGCAGGCTGACGCCAAGGACGGGTATGCTTGTCCCCAAAGGAGCACCGGCAACGAGCCGGTAGTCGGTGACTTCGTTGTAGACGCCACCAATAAGCCAGATACGGCCTTTGCTGAGATCGAACTTCAACCCGCAAGTCGCACCATATTCATACATGGTGAAGTCTTCATTCAGCTTGCCGAGCGTGCCGCTCGAACGCGACCACGTCGCGTTACCGCCATATGATTGCGTGAGAGTGCCGGCACAGGAGAGACTGTCTGACAGCTTGAACTTAACGGCGGCCGATGGAATGGCGTAACTGTCCGCGTAGTTCTCCCCGACCAGATAGGGATTCATCGGGTTCACCGAATATTTCCGGGTCGGCGCGACATAGGTCACGCTGGTGCGCATATTGAAATTGCCGTCTTCAAAAAGAATATCGGTATCGGCGGTGCCGCGCGAAAAACCGCCAGCGTGCGCCGAGCCCATCAAAGTCAGCGAAAAGCACCCTGCCCCCAGCAGTGCTTTCAGACGCAAATTGTTCATGGATGTCCTCCCCGAATAACTAGTGCGTCAAGCTAGAGCCAATTCAGGTTAACGGTGCAATAACGAATTCGCGGGGCGTACATGTACATGCTCGCCAAAGGCATTTTCGACAAAATGCAGTTAGTTATCGCAAGGCCGAAAAACGGTCCTGCGCGTGCTTATCCGACCGAAAAATGAGGAAGATTCGTTTCAAAAGGCTCAAAAATAGCCATTTTCAGGGGCTTTCGGCCCCATTGTTACATTATGGCAACAATGGGGCTAAAACTTCCGTTTACGTCAAAATTAACGCAACGGAATGCCTACTTTCGAGGCAAAAGGATCGTCATTTTACAGATGACTAAGGTCCAGCGAATCTATCCTCAACCGGCATCGCGAACCCTGGTCAACGCCACCGAGAGCTTGTCCTGCGCGTCGCGATATTCGGCGAGCTTTTCGCGCTCGGCGTCGACGATCTCGGCCGGGGCGCTGGCGACGAATCTTTCATTCGACAGCTTCTTGTGCAGGCGCGCGATCTCCTCGGTCACCTTGGCCAGTTCCTTCTGCAGCCGGGCAGCCTCGGCGGAGAGATCGATCAGGCTGCCGAGCGGCAGGCAGATTGTCGCCTCGTTGAGGACGATCTGCGCCGCGCCCTTGGGAGCCGTGTCGGCCAACGAGATGTCGCCGACGCGGGCCAGCCGCTTGATCGCCGAGTCCTCGCGAACCAGCCGCTCGCGCGTCACATCATTGGCGCCGACCACGACCAACGGCGCGATCGCCGCCGGCGGCACGTTCATCTCGGAACGCACCGAGCGGATGCCGGAGACCAGGTCGACCAGCCAGTTGATGTCGGCGGCGGCATCCGCGTCCTCGAAGTCGGGCGACGGCCAGGCGGCGTGACACAACAGCGAATCGCGCTCCTTGCCCTCGCCCGCCGTCTGCGCCCACAGCTCTTCCGTCATGAACGGCATCATCGGATGCAGGAGCTTGTAGATTTCGTCGAGCACGAAGGCGACGCAGGCGCGGCTCTCGGCCTTGGCCGCCTCGTCCGTGCCCATGAACACCGGCTTCAAGAGTTCCAGATACCAGTCGCAGAACAGGTTCCAGACGAAGCGGTAGGCAGATCCTGCCGCTTCGTTGAAGCGGTATGAAGTGATGCCGTCGGTGATCTCGCGCGCGGCCCGCGTCAACTCGGTCAGGATCCAGCGGTTGACCGCAAGCTTGGCATCATTCAGCCAGAAATCGTCGTTGCGCGCGACTTCGTTCATCTCGGCGAAGCGCGTCGCGTTCCACAGCTTGGTGCCGAAATTGCGGTAGCCGGCGATGCGCGCCGGGTCGAGCTTCACGTCGCGCCCTTGTGCCGCCATCACGGTCAAGGTGAAGCGCAACGCATCGGCGCCATATTCATCGATGAGGTCGAGCGGATCGATGACGTTGCCTTTCGACTTCGACATCTTGGCACCGTTCTTGTCGCGCACCAACGCGTGAACATAGACGGTGTGGAACGGCTCCTCGTCCATGAAATGCAAGCCCATCATCATCATGCGGGCAACCCAGAAGAAGATGATGTCGAAGCCGGTCACCAGCACGTCGGTCTGGTAATAGGTCTTCAGCTCCGGCGTCTGGTCCGGCCAGCCCAAAGTCGAGAATGGCCACAGCGCCGAGGAGAACCAGGTGTCGAGCACATCCTCGTCGCGGTTCAGGATCTCGCCCGGCTGGAAGTTTTCCAGCTTGTCCTCGACCCAGGCCTTCCACGGGCCTTCGAGCGCCAGGTAATATTCGATCGCCGCGCTCAGCGCCTCTTCCTCGGTCTTCTCGACGAAGACGCGCCCATCCGGCCCGTACCAGGCCGGAATCTGATGGCCCCACCACAGCTGGCGCGAGATGCACCAGGGCTGGATGTTCTCCATCCAGTCGAAATAGGTCTTTTCCCAATTCTTCGGCACGAAGTTGGTACGGCCTTCGCGCACGGAGGCGATCGCCGGCTTGGCCAGTTCCGCCGCGTTGGCGTACCACTGCTCGGTCAGGAACGGCTCGATCGGCACGCCGCCGCGGTCGCCATGCGGCACGGCATGGCGATGTGGCTCGACCTTTTCCAGGAAGCCGCCTTCTTCCATCAGATCAACGATCTTCTTGCGCGCGACGAAACGGTCGAGCCCGTCAAACTCGTCCCAGACGGCCTGGCGCTCCGGCGTCGCATCGAGACCGGCGAGGAAGTCTTCATTGTCCTTCAACTTGATGGCGGCTTCGATGGTCAGGATGTTGATCGCCGGCAGCTTGTGGCGCTTGCCGACCTCGAAGTCGTTGAAATCATGCGCCGGCGTGATCTTGACCGCGCCCGAGCCCTTTTCGGGGTCTGAATACTCGTCCGCGACCACTGGGATTTTTCTGCCGACGATCGGCAGCACGACGTTCTTGCCGACCAGATGCCGGTACCGCTCGTCATCCGGATGCACCGCCACCGCCGTATCGCCCAGCATCGTTTCCGGGCGCGTGGTCGCGACCGTGATGAAGGTTTTCGGATTTTCCGGATCGAAGGTCTCGCCCTCCAAGGGATAGCGGAAGTGCCAGAGATTGCCGTTGACCTCGTGCTGCTCGACCTCGAGGTCGGAGATCGCGGTTAAAAGTCTCGGGTCCCAGTTCACAAGGCGCTTGTCCTTGTAGATCAGCCCTTCCTTGTAGAGGGTGACGAAGACTTCGAGCACGGCCTTGGACAGGCCTTCATCCATGGTGAAGCGCTCGCGCGACCAGTCGGCCGAGGCGCCGAGCCGCTTTAGCTGGTTGAAGATGGTGCCGCCGGATTCGGCCTTCCACTCCCACACTTTCTCGATGAACTGCTCGCGCGTCAGGTCGCGGCGGTGAATCTGCTTCTCCATCAGCTGCCGCTCGACCACCATCTGCGTGGCGATGCCGGCATGGTCCATGCCCGGCTGCCACAACACGTTCTTGCCGCGCATGCGCTCGAAGCGCACCAGAATGTCCTGCAGCGTGTTGTTGAGCGCATGGCCCATATGCAGCGAGCCGGTGACGTTGGGCGGCGGAATGACGATGGTGAAGGCTTCGGCCCCCTCTTCCGCCCCGGCGCCGGCGCGGAAGGCGTCCGCCTCTTCCCACACTTTGGCGATCTTCGGCTCGACGGTCTTTGCGTCGTAGGTCTTTTCAAGCATGGGGAAACGGTCCGCGCTGTCGGGATTTTGCTGGTTCGGTGTAAATCGGAAGGTCTTGGCCAAGTCAACCGCAAGGGCCGCCTCGGTTCACCAGAAGCAAATAGTCGCTCCCGCCCACATTTCAACGGAGGGTCGTGGCGCTCGGCACTCGCAGCTTGACCGCCGGCCGTCGTAGCCATACCGTGCGGACGCTGCAGTAGGGCGCATCGGCTTCCGGCCGGAGGGGCATTGCCCGCCTACGCCACCTCAACCCCGCAATGCGCCCATGCCGACCCTCGAACACCACAAGAAACAGGCCAAGCTCTATCTCAAATGGCACCGCGAGCGGTACTATCCCGTCGCCGCTGTGATTGGATGGCTCTTGCCGCGTTTTCACGATCTCAGCGACAGCCAGATCCTCGATCACGGCTTCAAGCTTGCCGATGCCCAGGAACTCGTCGCCAGAAAGTCAGGTTTCGAGAGCTGGCAGGCGCTGAAGGAAGGCCTTCAAACCGTGACCGATCATGCAGCAACAGACGCCGCGAAACCGCATCTCGCCTTTGCCGAGCCACAGCTGTTTGTCAGCGACATCGTAGCGGCCTGTAATTTCTATCGGCAAAAGCTCGGCTTCGAGACGCGCTTCACCTATGGCGAGCCGCCCTTCTACGCCCAAATCATCCGCGATGGCGCACGGCTCAACCTGCGCCATGTCGACAAGCCTCCACTCGCCGCCAATTCGACCGATGACCTACTGGCGGCGACGATCGTCGTCGACAACATCAAGGCCCTGTTTCTGGAGTGTCAGGCGGCCACGGCCCCGTTTCACCAGACATTGCGGACCGAACCCTGGGGCGCTCGCACGTTCATCGTCAAGGACCTCGACGGCAACCTCATCTGCTTCGCGACCAGCGCGGGCTGACCTCATCGACAAAAACGCCGCCTCACGGGCGGCGTTTCGAGAGTGATCGTTGGAGGAGATTACTGCGCGCCGCGCGCCACGCGCTCGATCTCCTCGCGCACCAGGCGCTCGACCAGCGTCGGCAGATTGTTGTCCAACCAGTCCTGCAGCATCGGCCGCAGCATCTCCTCGGCCATCTCGTCGAATGTCTTCTTGCTGCGGCTGGCAAAGGCATCGGACAACTCGCCGAAGGCCGCCGCGACCTGCCGGCCCGTGTGTTCGGAGAGGATTGCCGGGCGCGCCGCGGGCGCCTCATTTGCCCCCGCGCGCGCCTGGGCGTCGTCTGCCGGAGCCTCGTTTGAAGACGGCCGTTCGAACGCAGCCTCCACCACCGGTTCGCTCGCCGGCGCTTCGGGCTGGGCGACCGGCTTGCGGATGCCCGGTATCGCTTTCGCCTGCTCTCCGACCGCCGCGATCTCGCGCCGCCAATCGGCAACGATGGCATCGCTTGTCGCGCTGGCCTGCGGGGCGGCCGGCGCTTCGGTCGCTGTGACGGGCGCCGGCTCCGCGGCGATCCTGGCGCTGACCTCGGCAAGCGTCATCGACGGCTTGAGCGGCACGGGATCGGCGCGCGTCTGCGATTCCATGCGCGCAATCACCGGCTCGGGCGACGGCGCCTGGACTTCCGCGAGCGCGACCGGCTTCCTGGTTTCGGGGGCAGCATGCAACTCGGCGCGAAAAGCATCGACATCGGCGGCGGGAGCCTCGCCCGGCGACGGCTCAAGATCCTGCCGCAGCTCTTCGGTCTCGCCCGGCTGCTTGCGACCGTTGTCGCTGTCCTCGATGATCCTCCTGATGGAAGCCAGTATCTCTTCCATGGAAGGTTCGCGCTGTGCGCTGCTTGCCGTTGCCATCGTCACATCCGCCGCCCTTGTGACCTGTTAGTCTTCCGCTCCGGCAGAAGCCGGATTCGAATCATGGCGACAGCGTAACCGACGGATCGCTGCACGAGAATCCCCAATCTGGGGACATGTGGGATTTCAACAGATTAGAAGCAATTCCGGGAAAAGTGTGAAAACGGCTTTCCCGGGAAAGCGCATAGCGCTTTCCCTCGGGAATTGCGTCAATGCAAAGGAATAGAGCAGGAAACCAGAGCGGAACCGGTTTCAAGCCAGGTTCCGCTCAGACGGGCCCGACACAAGTCGAGCCTCAGGCGTTTAGCGGCCGTCCGGCGTACGCACGCCGATCCACTTGTCCTTGACGGCGTTGTAGTGCTCTTCGGGCTTGTACTTGGTAACCTGCAAGGCAAGCCGATCGACCGACAGGCGACCCATCGCCGACAGGATGGCATAGCTCGCCACCACCACATCGTGTTCGGAATTGGCCTGGTTGATCTTGGCGGTGATGACGGCGGCCTGCGCGTTGAGGACGTCGAGCGTGGTCCTCTGGCCGACATTGCGCTCTTCGATGACGCCGTTCAGCGCCAGTTGCGCGGCGTCGATCACTTGCTTGTTGGCCGAGACGCTCTGCTGCGCGGCGGTGTATTGCGACCATGCGGTGGCAACGGCCTGGCGAACCTGGTCGCGGCTGACGTCGACCTGGATGCGGGCCTGGCCAAGCGATTCCTTGTTCTGCCGCACGACCGCCGAGGTCCGACCGCCCGAATAGATCGGAATGGTCAGCGTCGCACCGATATTGGCCGAGGTCGAATTGCCGTTGGAACCGGAAAGGTCGGGGATGGCGTTGCGGTAGTTTTCCGAAATGCCGGCCGACGCGGACAGCTGTGGCAACAGCGCGCCCTCCGCTGACTTCACCGAGAACGCCGCCGCGTCGACCAGATGCTGCGTAGCGAGAATGGCCGGGTGTTCATTAGCCCCGATCGCAATCGCCGCATCGAGGCTCGACGGCAGCAGCCTGCCCAACGGCGAAGCGGGCTTGAGCTTGCCCGGCTCGTCGCCGACGACCTGGTGGTAGGTCGCGGCACTGGCCAGCGCCTGCGCGCGGGCGGCACTCAGCGAGGCCACCGCCGAGGCACGCGACGCATCGGCCTGCGCGACATCGGTGCGCGTGCCCTCACCAACCTCGAAACGCGAGCGCGCGGCACGCGCCTGCTCGGTCAGGAACTGCAGGTTCTGCTCCGTCAGCACCGCGATCTGCCGATCCCGGATCACGTCCATATAGGCCGTGGCTGCGCTGAACAGCGTGTTCTCTTCGGTATTGCGCAGGCTCTCGACCGATGCCTTTACCTGGGCTTCAGCCGCCGCCACGTTGTTTTTCGTCTGAAAGCCGTCAAACAGCGACTGGTTGATCTGAATGCCGTAACCGCCACTCGTCAGCTTCGAATTACCGCCGCCATTTGCCTGGCGCGTGTTTGTATAATCGATGGAAGCCGATCCAGTAATCGTTGGGCGCCAGCCTGATTTGGCAATCGCCACGCCTTCGTCGGTGACGCGTACACCGGCGCGGGATGAATTCAGCGTGGAATTGTATTGATAAGCCTTGGCGAGCGCGCCTGTGATGGTTTCCGCCGAAGCGGTTAGTGGGGACAGCGCGGTCGCGGAGACGAGGACGGCGGCAAAAAAGCTCTTGGATACAGACGGCACGGGTATATCCCTCATTCGTTTCCCATGGGAACTACGCCGCTCCAGCTTCTCGTTAGAGCAGCCGGAGTGGCGTGTTTCATTCCCTGTCGCTCGGTCCCAAAGTGCCCCCAGTCTGGGATCGCAACGATTGTTCAAATGCAAGCGACCATGACAAAGCCTCTGCTGCAAGGCAAAATCATTCAGAATTCAAAAGCATGCTCACGTTCGAATCCAGGTAGTGGCTTAATTGCCGCATTAAATGCCCTTCTCCCGGTTACAACCCCCCCGGCCTTGAAAAAAAGTCGCGCAACGCCGGAATTGCCCCGCCCTTCGACCGCGACGAGTCGGCCGCCTTCGGCGAGCTGATCGAGCAACGACGCCGGCACTTTCTCGACGCTGCCGCCGATGAAGATGACGTCATAGGGTGCCTTGGCCGCATGACCCTGCGCCAGCGCGCCCTGGACCACGGTCACATTGCCGCAGCCAAGGCCGGAAAGCGTCGATGCCGCGGTTTGCGCCAGCGTCGAATCGCTTTCGAGCGCCACGACCGACCTCGCCAGCCGCGACAGGATGGCTGAGGCGTATCCGGTGCCACAGCCGACGTCGAGCGCCGAATCGGTCGCATTGATCTCGGCCAGCTGCATCAGCTTGGCCAGCGGCGATGCTTCCATCAGATAGCGCGCACCATCGGCGCCGTCGGCAATGCGGATGTCCTCGTCGATATAGGCGAGATCGCGCTGGCGGTCGGCAACGAAGACCTCGCGCGGCACGGTAAGCATGGCCTCCAGCAGCGGGGCGCTGGTCACGTCGGTGGTGCGAACCTGACCGTCGACCATCTTGACGCGAAGCTCGGAGAAATCAGCGCTCATGTTCCAACCAATCCGCTTGCCGCGCCAGAACCGCGGTTCATTTCGATGAGAACGTCAGGCTCCGGCGCTGAGCGCGCGGGAGCCCGGGTATTGGAGGCCTCGCCCGGAATCGAACCGGGGTGCAAGGATTTGCAGTCCTCTGCGTAACCACTCCGCCACGAGGCCTCGTTGCTCCCGGCGTTCCACCCGGTTCCAATAGGTTGCGGCGAAAATGGCGTCAAGCGGCCACCACGCATTCGGCGCGGTTTCCTCTGCAAGAATCCGACCCTCCACATCGATCGCCGTGGTCACAATGGGTCACGACGCATATTAGACGATCATTAAGTATACCAGGAGATCACGAGAAACTCCACGCCCCCCGCCACCGTTGAGAAACGAGGAGGACTTCGCCATGCGGCCGGCAACGCCCAACACCGGAACGAACGCCTGGGACGGCTTGTCGCGATCAGCATGCGAGGCGTTGCTGCGCCATGCCATCGACTGCCTGGCGATAGATGGCACCGCCAGGCTTTCGCCGCGGGACCGCGCGCGCCTGGCCTCGGCTGCCGCCGTTCTCAGGGAAATCCGCGAGGATTTGGGAAGAGGTGCGAACCGAAAAGCGGATTCGCCAAAATCCGAAACCCGAACAAGGGCATAACGCAGCGGAAGAACGGCATGGTCAAACGCCCGGTTTGGTGCCCGTCGTTCCATCCGGCCGACGCCGCCGCTCCCACCAGACGACGAAGCGACGCCGGTGGCGCCGCACCATGGCGAATTCATAGGAAAGCACCAGCAATCCGATCGGAACCATCCAGAAGCCAAGGATCGGCAGAAAGCCAAGAATGCCGCCGATGGTCAAGAGAATGCCGATCGTGATTCTGAGGCCGCGCGATTGCGGCATGGTGAATTCGCGGCCGAAAATCGAGATCTTTCGTGCCGGTATCCGGTTTTCGTCTGCTGCGGTCATCGCCAATGGCTGTCCATCTGGTCGCTCGAAAAAGCCTGTTTACGAAAGCCGCGACCGCCGTTTCGGTTCCGCGCCCATCGCCAAGACGGCTAATATGAGGGCGGACGCGGCCGATTGCGAGAAACCCGCCGCGCGAAAAAGTCTCGGAAAAAAGCGAAATGCTTCTTTGCAAAGGCGAAAGGTGTTTGCTATAGGCTGCGCCACTTGCTGAAGAGCATCCGTTCCCCGGTAGCTCAGTGGTAGAGCAACCGGCTGTTAACCGGTTGGTCGCTGGTTCGAATCCGGCCCGGGGAGCCACTTCAGATCAAAACTGCGAACGCCGCTTGCACGCGGTTCCACTCCCGAGCCCCCCTGCTCCGTGGCAAGCGTCTGCAGGAGTTTGATTCTGGAGCCAGTGATCCGAATTTCGGCATCTCCCACTTCAATCCGCTGCACTAGCGCCTGCACGTAGTGACGGCTGAACCCATTATCCGTTCGAATCTTCTTTCGCGCCTCTAGGCCGAACCGGTGAAGCAACTCCGGCGTAATCGTGGTTTCTCCGCTTTCCGTGCGCACTTCTGCACGCTCAGCGTCGGCACGCGCAGCGTCTCGGGCTTGCTTCAGCTCACCGATTCGCCCTTTAAGATTGGAATCACCCAAATCGGCGAGGCCATTTTCGATCGCCTCGTACAATCGCGTGAGCTTGGCATCGGCGTCCGCAGCCTGCCTCTTCAGCTCGGCGACTCGGCCCTTTCGCCGCTCTGCTTGCTCGTCGCGCCGCTTTATCAACCCCGACAATAGCTCTTCCAGGCGGGCTGGCTCCAGTAGCCGATCCTCCATATAGGCAACGACCTTCGTATCGAGTTCCTCCATGGGGACTGTGCGTCCTCGGCATCCGGTCTTCCCCTGACGCGCTGCCGTGCAGCAGGTGTAGTAGCGATACTGTTTCCCCCTACCCGATGTACGCAGGGTCATCGCCCCACCACAGTCAGCGCAGAAGCAGACGCCACCCAGCAAGGTGCCTCCGCTCACGAATCGGGGCGCTTTCAACTGCGGGCTTCGGGACCGCATCATTTGCTGGACCTCGGCAAA
Source organism: Mesorhizobium sp. 2RAF45 (assembly GCF_052115225.1). Lineage (NCBI taxonomy): Bacteria > Pseudomonadati > Pseudomonadota > Alphaproteobacteria > Hyphomicrobiales > Phyllobacteriaceae > Mesorhizobium > Mesorhizobium sp. 2RAF45. The sequence continues at coordinate 171,551 of NZ_JBFRGG010000001.1, forward strand.
CTCCTCAGGGTCGACGATAGGCTCGACGATCACTTCAACCACCTGATCGTCGGGGTTCTGCTGTTTCTTGCGCCAACTGGCCACGTTGAAACGGTGGCGTCCAATGTAGGTCTCGCGGGTCAGAATCTGATGCACCGCGCCAACACCCCACCGTCCACCGGTCTGGGTCCGAATGCCTCGAATGTTCAAGAAGTCAGCGATCTGCCTCGCCCCCATGGGTCCGTTTCCCGCGCCAATGCGCGCGAGGCGGAACATCAGGCGGACGGTATCGACTCGTGCGGGATCCGGTTCGATCTTCTTCTTCGCCCGCGAGCCGCGCTGCTCGGCAGCGACGATCCTGTAGCCAAAGGGCGCGCGGGAGCCGTTCCAATAGCCCTGCCGGGCATTCTCTCGCATTGCTCGGAGCGTGTGTTTGGCGTTTTCCTTCGACTGATACTCGTCGAAGAGCGCCATGATCTGGCGCATCATCACACTCATCGGATCGTCACCGAGATCCTGGGTGGTGGATGTGAGCCGGATGCCGTTCTTCGCCAAGCGGCGCACGTAGAACTCAAGCTGAAACTGGTCACGGAAGAAGCGCGAGAATGAATGCACGATAATGAACTGGAACGGCGCCGGCTTTTGCGCCGCTGCGTCCATCATCCGTTGAAACTCCGGCCGGCGGTCGTCTGTTGCCGATGCGCCGGCCTCCACGAACTCCGCAACAACGGATATTCCCTTCGCTGTGCAATAGGATTGGAGCTGACGTCGCTGATCGGGAATCGAAAGATCGTGCTCGGCCTGCCGACCAGTCGAAACTCTCAAATACAAAGCCGCGCGCCCTGACGACGGCAAGGCGTTGGTCAATGTGAGGGTCATGTGACACCTCCCCTTTTAGAATTGTTATATTTGGCGCAACAGTTCGTCCAACAACGCCCCGAATTGAACCTCGAAGACATCGAGTTCGACGTCAGTGACCGGGATTCGGTCCGGCCAGTCATCGGAGACATTGAGCTCGCGACCATCTTCGGCAGTCCGTCCTGCGCGGCGCAGACGCGGGGCATCCGGTACACCGCTGCTACCGCGGGCGTAGTCATAGAGATCGAGCTGGCCTTGCCAGGCAGGCGATGGAAATATGTTGTCGCGCATCGCCCCATTGTGTCGACAATCGGCACAAAATTGAACCGCGCCAGACGATTATCGGCAACTTCTAAAGCGCAAGGGCGGACGCCCGCTGCGGTATTCAACCATCTTGGCGGATTGGGTCGCACTTCCGCGTAGCGCAATAACCGGGAGATGGCTCGCCGGTCCGGTACATTATGGAATCTGCCCATCGGCCGCTCCGTTTCCTCTATCAGGCATCATCTCTCTGGAAATATTTCCGGGACCAAACGCAATCTCTGCCGCTTCGGGAGGAATATCTATCAACCTCGCGCAGGCGGCTCCGTGGAAAACGCAGCGATGATCGCCTCGAGCGCGACACTCAATGCGTTGGAAAAGGTCCTGCCCTTCTGCCAAATCGCAACGTAGTGATAGAGCGCGGACGGCTCCACTGGCCTTATTCCCAAGTGAAACGCCGCGTATTCGCGCGCAATGATCTCATTGGTTATCGAAATGCCGAGGCCAGCCGAAACGTATCCGGCTTCGTGACCGTAGCAATCGAATTCCACCAATATGTCCGGCTCAACGCCGGCGAAGCGCATTGCATTGAAGTTCATTTGGTGGGCAGCGAACTGCGGATCGATATCAACGATCGTTTCGCCTGCCAGGTCGTGAGCCTCGATACAGGTCTGTTTTGAAAAACGGTGGTCGGGATGGAAGATGCATACGTTTCGTGCCGACCCAAGCGGCGCCCACTCAAACAGACTTGGATCCAGGGGCAACCTCGAGATTCCGAGTTCGGCACGCCCTGCCAAGATGTGCTCGCCGATCTGCTCGTAGCTTCCCGAAATCGAGCGGACATTCGAAGCGGTCTTTGCGTGGATAATCGCCACGACCTTGGGCAAGGTCACGAAACCGAAAACAGAAGGCGCGGCAATCGCAATCCGCTGCTTTTCCTCGTTCTTCATCGCGAAGATCGACGCTTCCAGTCGATCCAGGGACGTCAGGGCGAGTTCCACGTTTCGCAGGAGTTCCCAGGCTTCCTGCAAGGGCACGATGCGGTTGGCCGATCTCTTGAAGAGTGTGATGCCGAGCGTTGTCTCGAGTTGCTTCACATGTTGACTGACGGCAGGCTGGCTTATCCCGAGCGCAGCCGCTGCTCGCCTTGTCGAACCGGCCCGCAAAACTTCTCGGAAGACTTTCAACTGACGGAGCTTGAGGTCGCTCTGTAGCAACTCCATCCCTGCGCTCCATTCCCTGATAACGCCCACCTGGGAAGGAAGCGGATAACCGCCAACCTGGGGAGCAACGAACCGCCTCAGTATATAACGGCACGTTATAGATAAAAGAATAAAAATTATAGATTGAGTGTGTAATTTCAGGTGCTAGAATTAGCAAGTATCTCAAATTAACTCCAAATTACCAATATAGCAATTCGCAACCCTGGGTTATACGACTTGGTCTTGGCGATAAAGACCGGCGTATCCTGCGGTATTGCGAGTCGAGGAACGCGCTCCATGGGTGGTTTTACTACTCAGTTTGTTGTCGCACTCACCGTCACGATGGGCCTTGCGCTTGTCAGCGGCTGCCTGGGTACGGCGTTTGGTTTGTTCCTGGCGATTTCGAAGGGCACGGCACAACCGCGCCTCAACAGTTTCGTTACGGCCTACACGACTGTGGTCCGGGGTGTACCAGAACTTCTCATTATCCTGCTCATCTACTTCGGCGGAACGACGCTCGCCAGCAAGATCGCAGGCCGGTATGTCGAGGTGAACGCATTCACTGCAGGCGTTATCGCGCTCTCGGTCGTTTTCAGCGGTTATGCCACCGAAGTGTTTCGCGGCGCGATTGCGGCGGTGCCAGCGGGTCAAGCCGAAGCGGCAAAGTCGCTTGGGCTGAACGCCTGGCAGCGCTGGGTGTTTATCATCGGACCGCAGATGCTGCGGCTGGCGCTGCCGGCCTATGGCAATCTCTGGATTTCGCTCTTCAAGGACACCGCGCTAGTTTCGATCGTCGGCCTGACCGACATCATGCGCGTTGCGTATGTGGGGGCCGGATCCTTGCGCGCACCATTGACCTTCTACCTTGCGGCCGCCGCTCTCTACCTCTTGCTGACCACCGTCACGCTGCTGTCGATCCGGCTGGCTGAGCGACGCTATCCGGCCCTCGGCCGGTAGGAGGGAGCGACCATGAACCTCGGCTTGATGTTTGACGCAATGGTTGTCCTGCCTTCGGGCGTCGGTCTCACATTGACCCTGACGGTCCTGTCGCTGACGGCCGGATTTCTTCTATCGGTGCCACTTGCGTTCATCCGCGCGTTTGGACATCCCGGCCTCTCGCTCGCGGTGCTGGCATACACCTATTTCATACGCGGCACGCCGATGCTCGTTCAGCTCTTCCTGGTCTATTACGGCCTCGGTCAGATCGAGGCGGTGCGAGCCAGCATCTTCTGGGTGATCCTGCGGGATCCCTTCTGGTGCGCCCTTCTGACATTTTCGCTGAACAGCGCGGCGCACACCACCGAGATCCTGTGCCGCGGTCTCCAGTCCGTGCCTAAAGGTGTCACCGAGGCGGCCACGTCTCTCGGCTTGAAACGCTTCCAGATCGCTCGCCTGGTCACCTTCCCGATCGCTTTCAGGATATCGCTCCCGGCCTACGGCAACGAGGTCGTGGGCATGATCAAGGGCTCGTCCCTGGCGAGCACCGTAACGCTGCTCGAGATCACCGGCATGGCGAGACAGATGGTGTCGACCACGTTCGCACCGTACGAGATCTTCATCGTCGCCGGAGCGATCTACCTATCGCTCACCTCGATTGCCGTAAAAGCCATCCAACTCCTGGAGCGATGGCATTCGACCGACGGCCATCCTGTGCGTCGACGAAAAGCGCGATTGCGCCCCGCCCTACCTGATCACGAGATCACGACGACGCCCCTGCCCTAACCCGCGGGTTTTTTCGGCAGCCCATTCCATCCAAACCAACGAAGAGGTGCATCATGCGTATACCCCTGGCTATTGCTGTTTCTATCGCATCCCTGATGTCGGCATTCCCGGCCGGCGCGCAAAGCGAGCGCGTCATAACGATCGCCTCCGAAGGTGCTTCGCCGCCCTGGGACAGCACCGACGCGAACGGTCAGCTCTACGGTTACGATATCGATGTTGGACAGGAGCTGTGCCGTCGCATCGAAATCAAATGTACCTTTGTGCCGCAGGATTGGGACGGGATCATCCCGGCACTGCTTGTCGGCAAGTTCGACGTGATCATGTCTGGCATGGCGATCACGGAAAAACGCAAGCAGAAGATCGTGTTCTCAGTTCCCTACGCCACTGGCTTCAACCAGTTCGTTGTGCGCAAGGACCTGGGTCTCGATCCTGGCGACATCAAGCAGAAGGTCAACCTCTCGGGCCTCGGGGCCAAGGAAAAGGCGACCATCGAACGCCTCAGATCGGCACTCGCCGGCAGGGCGATCGGGGCCTTGCGCTCGTCGAATTCGGAAGCAGTCGTGAAGGAAATGCTGGGCGATGTCGTGACCATCCGCAGTTATGACAGCCAGGACAACATGAAGCTCGATCTTGCCGCGGGTCGCATCGACGGCGGCCTCGCCGACTATTTCACCTGGCGGGATTTTCTGGAGACGCCTGCTGGCTCGGATGTGGTGTTTTTCGGCCCTGAACTGAAAGGCGGGCTCTGGGGGCCGGGCGTCGGCGCCGGCATGCGCAAGGACGATACCGAGTTGCTGACCAAGTTCAACGCGGCGATCGACGCGGCCACCAAAGATGGGACGATCAAGGCGCTGAGCCTGAAATGGTTCAAAAGCGATATCTCACCCGCCGTCTCCCAATAGCCGGCAACCGACTTCGACATTTAACGTGGCGCTGGCCGGAACGCCAGCGCCTCCCATCCTTCAAGGCGAGTTCCATGAAAGACCAGTTCTGCGCGGTCGTTACCGGCCAATCCCTGATCAGGCACGACATCCGTGACGTCAAAGACGAACGCTTCATCGCGGTTACGGACTTCCTGCGCCAAGGCGACGTCGTCTTCACGAACTTCGAGTCGACGATCTTCGGCAAGCACGGCGGGTGGCCGACCAAGGGCAAATACTTCGGATATTCCAGGGCTGAAGTGCTCGACGCATTGCAGGGCATCGGTTTCAACGCGCTTGCGCTCGCGAACAACCACGCCTTCGATCTCGGTGCCGGCGGCATCCTCTCGACGCTGGAGGAAGTGGAAGCGCGGGGATTCCTCCATGCCGGCATCGGGGCCGACGAGACGAATGCGAGGAAACCGGGCCGCCGCCGGCTGGGCGCGCGCGAGGTCGCGCTTCTCGCGCTGGATGCAGGCCCAGGCCCGACCAACATGTATGCCGAAGACCGCACGGCCTTCCGGCCGGCTCGGCCCGGCGTCAATCGTCTGAACTCCGTTCGCAAGATGGAGGTGCCGGACGGACATTTCAGCAGACTGGCAAGACTGGGCGCTCATTTGCAAAGCTCGCCCTTTGAACTGGCCAACTATGCGCAACCGGAGGACCCCGTAGAGGTGTCGGCCGGCAACGAGATCAATTTCTACGGCACGGTGTTCACGCAAGCCGCCGATTTCGGCCGTCTGATCGAAGTCGATCAGCACAGCGCGAGTGTCCATCTGTCCGCCATCCAGCACGCAGCAGCGCAAGGCGATTTCGTCATCGCCTATCTGCACCACCATCATTGGGAACCAGGTTGGCAGGACGTGCCGCGCTGGGTGCAGACCTTTGCCAGGATGTGCATCGACGCCGGCGCGAACCTCTTCGTCAGCCACGGCGCGCCGGTGCTGCAGGCGGTGGAAATCTACAATGGCTCGCCGATCTTCTACGGCCTCGGAAACTTCCTCTTCCACGTCCATCCCGAAGAAAACGAATGGGACCCACCGGAAGTCTGGCAAAGCATCGTCGCCGCATGCCGCTATGATGCGGGCGGAACCCTAGCGGGGATAGATCTTCTGCCCGTCGCGATCGGCGCGGAAGCTCAGTCTCGCGGATCAGCAACGGGCAGACTGGTGCCCGTAGCTGTCACGGGAAGCGCAGCGCGAGACATCCTCGAGGGATTCGCGACCCGCTCGCGGGCGTTCGACGTCGAAATCGAAGTGTCCTCGGATTGCGGCCGCATCGCCCTGCCCGCTGCACGAAAATTCGGCTGACGGACCCGACGAGCGGTCAGCCGATCTTGCAGTCGGCCGGCGGGGATTCGCCGGCCGTCTCGCTGTCCGCCTTTGTGTCCAGCAGGGCCAGTTCTTCTCCTAATGCTGAGATCAGAGACGAAACGCGACCGCGCACACGCGGCGGAAGATTCACCAGCCCATCAATCAGGCGCCGCCCTTCCGCGCTGGCAATGAAATCCAGGCGCTCATCCACCGGCAGGGGCCGCGCGTCGACGTGGGCCTCATCGTTCCCCGGCAGTCCTTCGAAGAAGCGGCCGACAGGAACGCCGAGCGAGCTGGCGATCTCGTAGAGCATCGACGCGCTCACGCGATTGCGCGCGTTCTCGTATTTCTGGAGCTGCTGGAAGCTGATGCCTATCGATCGGGCAAGCTGGGCCTGCGAGACGTCCGACTGGACGCGAACGGTCGCAATCTGCCTGCCGACATGCTGATCGGCGGGATGAGGGTCACTGTCGATCTTTGGCTTCGGCCCCGTCCGAAGGAGGACAGAGCGTTGCGGTTTCAACAAGGCCTTTCGATGCTCCACTCGTCAGCCGGCTAGAGAGTTTGTCTCATCGCTCCGGGTTTTCGCGTCGATGTTATCTGAAAGCCGAATCGCCATTTAATGTACCTTATCGGGTGGAAAATGACCCTATTGGTGGCAAAGAAAATCTCCCTGCCGATTGTGGACTCATGGTCAGTCCACGACAGATTCGAGCCGCTCGGGCTTTGCTTGGTTGGTCGCAGCAGGAGCTTGCTGACAAGGCAATTGTATCGCTGAATGCGCTGGTCCGGTTGGAAAACGGCAAGGTGGATTCCCGGATCAGCACTTTGCAGGCCATTGAAGCGGCCCTGACAAAAGCGGGCGTCGAATTCCTGTCCGTAGGGCAGAGAGGTGAAGGTGTCCGGCTCTTAAATCCTCGGGCTTGATAGTGAATTTGGCGGTATGATTTCTGTTTGATGCGGTTGCTCGATTGGCAGCCTCGCGTTTGGTCCGGCAAATGTTGCGGAGTAGCCAATTCCCTATCTGCGCGAACCACCTTCCTATCTGCGCGATCCGAGCCTGCCTGATGGGTTGCCAGATCGTCATGGGCGCACCAGCACACAACTTGGTCGCAGACGGATATCCAATCGTTCCGATGAGTCTGCTCCAGGCGCTGCTGCTGACGGCACACCCATTCAGTCTTTTCATGAGCCTGCCGACATCCCCACCACGCGCTACTGCAGGACCAACTGATCGGCTCGCGCCCAGATCGCTGTAAGCAAACGCGCTTAGGCTTGGTCTCGCAGCTGCAATTGTCGTTCCCAGAGTTGCTCTCCTGCGGGTGACGAGAGACAAAGTCGTGGTATTGTCGGAATCAGCCATGATCCGAGCTCCAGACAGCTTGGGTTGTGGCTAGGCCGAACGACGTGTTGGAGCACGACGTTCGGCCACGAAGAGCGAACCACATTACGTACATACCGTACATTACGGACACTGCCATTGTCAAACGTTCCTGATCCTCTCGACAACAAAACTGAACGCTTCGAGTTGCGGCTCTCGACCGACTTACTTGCTCGCGTAGACGAATGGCGTCGCGCTCAGCCAGATCTTCCCACCAGATCGGAAGCGTTCCGGCGATTGGTGGAGGCTGGTCTAGCTTCAAAATAGGTTGCGGCTTGGTAGAAACATCTCGAGTGCGCTTGGCGAGCAGAATATAACTCGTCTGGCCATTGCTAAGCGAGTAGCGGTTGACCACTGGCAGTCTGTTGATAGCAATGCAGGGCGCAAAGAATACTCGGCTGGAGCCAAGCTGAGCCGGCCGAAGCTGTAGCACGGTTTGCGTGCTCGAAAGCCGGGCTGAAACTGCACGTATCGAGTTGACGGGTCGTATACCGCTGACGGCTTGCAGGGTCCCAACCAGTAGCCTAGCGGTCAGGTAGGAAGTACATTGCTCATTCGCGAATCGTCGCGACGGAGAGCACTCCCATGTCAACTGGTAAAACCCAGCCGGTCCATCCAATCAGCCAGAAACCGGTCCATATCGAAGAAAAGGGCCTGAGCAGCGCGAACCTGCAAACAGCCTTGCAGCAACAGCCGGCGTCTACCGCCACAAGCCAACAGCCGAAGAAGTAGCTAGTGCCTACTTGGTGGACAGAGGTTGTTCCCACGGTAGCCTTATTGATTTCTGCTGGCGCGTTGATTTTTAACGCACTCAATGTCGGAGCGTCAGCCAAATCCAAGGACCTGGAGTGGYTGTTCCGTTATCTTGCGGACATGCGCGGTATGGAAGGTAAGCTTCTATCCAGCGCCACCGAAAGTGAACGACAGAGTACCTTTGTCGAATTCGCCAACTATCTTGAAGTGTGCTGCTACGCTCACAACAAGAGTCTTTTTCCCAAACTTACCAAGGCCATGGTCACCGACAATTTGGTGAACTCAATCGCCATCATTGAGAATTCGACCTACGCCGCTTCCTTTGAACGATTGCTTACGTCATCGCAAACTTTCGACAGCCTGGCCACGTTTAGGCGACGGCATCGGAAGCCGATTTCTCATGCTCAACTGGCGATCAAAAGCGCTGCGCCTGAGATCGAAGATGTCCCCTCCCGGTCGGATGCCTGATGCCCATAGACCGCGCCCTTTGGAAGAGACCGCTGTCTAAGAACTATGCGCCAGCATGGCCTTGCCCGTCATGCCGCGACGGAAAAATGCGCCTGAAACGCGAGACGCTACACTATGAGGAAACGGCTGAATCGCGAGCGAGGCACGGCGAAGAGGGCTTTGACGAAGTACTAATCGACCTGGCCTTTTCGGCTATGTTGGAGTGCGTCAACTGCAAGGACAAGGTGGCGTGCTGCGGTAATGGAGGTTACGCGCCGGATCAATATCAAGATGAGAGCGGCGACCTCAACATGGATTACAGAGAAGAATTCTACGTGAGGTACTTCTCTAAGGCCATGAGGATTTTCTCTGTGCCTGCGAAATGCCCGAAGAGTGTAAAGAGGAGTATAGAGAAGTCGTTTAACGTCTTTTTCTGTGACCCGGGGGCAGCTTCGAATCACGTGAGACAAACCGCAGAAGAAATATTGACAAATTCTGGCATATCCGCAGCGGATGCGAAAGGAAAATTCGTTCCACTGGGAACTCGTATCGTTTCGTTCAAGACAATTGACAAGGATAACGCCGATCGCGTCGATGCTCTACGATGGATAGGTAATTTCGGAAGTCATCCCGAGAATATTACCGTTAATGACGTATTTAACGCTTATGATATTTTGGAGATTCTTCTTGAAGACCTCTATGTTGGACATCAGAAATCAGTTCGTAACTTGGTGGATAAGATAAATACGGCAAAGCGCCCAAGTTGAGTGCAGACGATGAGGGCTTTGAGCCCGCCCAGGGGTACATCCGTCATCGGGTCCCCCGGTCGACCTTCTTGCAAATGGTGTCGATAAAAAAGGCGAAGCTTGCGACTTCGCCTTTTCGTCTCGGTTCGAACCACGCGCCTCGCCAGTCCCTGCCGGCGACATAGCATGCGCTGGCTTTCAGCCCATGTGAAATACGACCAGAAGGACTGTACCTCAGAGGCACAGTTCTAACAGGACTAGGATGGCGCGCATGGGTGCTCCTAGCCGGCAGGCTGCAATCGGCTTCGCCAGTCTCGCCAACGTGCTTCTAGATGCTCGTAGCGGCGACGATGCTGGACCAGCCTTGTCCATTGCCTAGCATCTTCATGATCCCAGCGTTGCGCCGTTCGTCTTGCTGTCGGCCCCTGTAGCGGCCTTCGGTCTGAGCCCTGGCTATGCCTTGCGCCTGTCGGCGGCGACGGTCGATGTAGTCTTACCTACGGCAGTGGCGAGAACGTCTAGGATCATGGCGTTTCATCGCATCGAACAGGCGCGTGGTGAAATCGTCCTGATCGGCCTTGGCCATCATCCATGAAGTCGGAAGGTCCAGCGCGACGACCTTAGCCTTGCGCCTGGCGATCAGCCTTTTCAAGCTTTCCCCACCGACCTACGGAAATTTCGCGGCTCAAAGATAAACTTCCGCACAACAGGTGTGCTAGTACGGTTGGTGACGCTTTTAAGAAGGTCTATACCAAATGACTCATGCGGAACGCGCAGAGAAAAGAGAAATTCCCGGCGTTACTTTTGCGGTCCCTTTAGATGCATTTCAGCGCGAGGCCGTGAAAAGCGCGATCGCTGCAACGGCCGTGGTTGACAGTACGGACATCTACGGTCGCATTCGTGAAGCGATTGCCGCCGCCAAGGCAGCCGGGGAAGCTGACAGCTTGTCGGCGTTAGAGGTGCTTGGGCAAATTTCAAGTTACCATTTCGTGCCAGACGATCGAATTGAGCCGTTTCGCCCTTTGGCAATCATGCACGGACGCAGGTCGCCAATCCCGGCCGATCTCCCATCCGATCAGATCACGATACTGGCAGAGTTGGTGCCCGAAATCGGTCACCTCGCCTTTCGAGCAAGAGTCGCTGATGTTTGCTGGTTGCTGAACAAGAAGGACGCGGTCTCGGGTCTGCGAGCCGTCGCATCATATGTCGAATGCGTCACGTTGGTGCTGAACGGCGAAGCCAAATTCGACTTCGATGAAAGCAACCCCGCTAGTGTGCCGGCCGCTGAGTATCTGACGCGGGCAACAATCATTGCACGATCAATGGGATGGAAGCGAAGTGAATTCGACCCGTTGCGAAAGATCATTGCTGACGTGTCGCAACTTGCTCTAGATGCCGATGACGGATGGGGCTTCATTCACATTGGTCCTATCAACCTAAGCAATCACGTTTGGGAATTGGTCCAGACAGCACAGGCAGCTGAAATTCTCGCGGCAAGCGCCAAGCTTGGTGGTAATCACCCGGCCCGCCGATCTCTATGGGAACTTGCGGGTCGCGCCTACCTAAGCGCCAAAGATGCCGAAAACAGCAATCGATGTTTGGTCGAAGCAGCCGAGACATACGCTGCGGATGCTGAGGCGCGACAAGATTCGGCCGCCGTGCAAGTGCATTTCCTCAACGATGCGATTCAAGCATTAAGACCCATCCCGGGGACTGTCGATCGACGGCGGGCTTTGCAAGACCGATTGAGTGCGATCCAGCCTCGTATAATGGACGAAATGTCCAGCTTCTCACATCAAACCAACATTACAGAACTTGTGGAAGCGGCCGAAGCTGACGTCCGCGGCAAGCCGCTCGCGCAAGCCATTCGTAAGCTTCTTATGTGCGAGGACTCACCCGATCCTGACAAGCTGCGCGACCAAGTTCTGAAAGCAAGCCATGGAGGCCTAGCCGCGATATTCTCAACGTCCGTGAGCGACAGCCAAGGCCGAACTCGCTTCATTGCACCTGGTCTCGATCTCAACGGTCCGCCAGACGAAAATCAGGTCCGGTTCATGATCAATCAGCATGACCGAATTCGTCGTAGCCTTGTTGTTGCGGGAAGAATTCATCCTATCCGGCGGGTCCTTTGGGAGGAGCATTCCGTTTCTGTGGACACGCTGTTGCCGCTGATGCGGGCAAGTCCCTTCGTCCCACCTCGCCACGAGTATACCTTTGCAATCGGTGCTGCCAAGTTCGTCGGCGGCGACGAACTCGAAGCCGCGCATTTAATCCTGCCGCAACTGGAGAACTCACTTCGCTACATCCTCAGTTCGTCGGGTGTAGAAACCAATCGCATCAATCAGGATGGCACACAGGAAGAGGCCATGCTTAGCCGTCTGCTAGGGGATTTCCGGGAGCCCCTTTTGCAGCTCATGCCTGCCGCCCTGGTTGAGGAGATAGACCTTTTGTTCAATTTTCGTGGCGGACCTGCGATACGCCATGAACTTGCGCACGGGAAAATGACCGATGGCGAGTTCTGGAGCCCGGACGTGACCTATTCAACATGGTTGGTCCTGCACATCGTCATTTTGCCAACCTTGAGTTTCTGGGACGATGTTGCGGCCGAAATGATGCGTCGTGGTCGATAATGACGGTTCCTCACTGCGCGCCTTTGCTCTGGAATTTGCTCGCTCTGAATAGCTAAGCTGTTGAAATTCTATAGCAATCAAATCGCGACTGGCGGAGCTCTCTCCGCCAGTTGCTCGGCCAACAAGCTGAAATAATTAACAAATTTCTTCGGTAACGAAGGTCAACCCACGTATTGCCCCACATTTTTGATGGCTTGCGTCGGCTTTGTGTGGGTGCCGCTGGACGTTGGACTGTAAACATGCCGCTCAATTCGAATTACGGCTTTGCGCGCTATTGTACACTTCGTCGTGTAGCGACGCGAACGTCCGTTCAGGGCAGCGAGCGGCGCAATAGCCGCTACGTCGAGGTCCGAAGGTTGACCGCGATCATGTTCCACATGGCGACGAAACCGACGTCCAAGGCCGAAGGCAAGTGCATCTGCAAGTTGGAGTCCTGGCATTTCTTGCGATGGCGCGCTCAGCACTCCGCCACCGATCAACCAAGGCGCGCTCTCACTTGCGTCGATCTCGATGCCGGAGCGCGGACGATCCTGGTCGATCGCAAGTGCGGGCTTTCCCTCGGGGTGCTGCACCAGGCGGTCCGAACCGCGGCTCGGTCCTGCGGAGCTCTACGAAGCAGGATGGCCCCTGACCAGTGAGTGGGACATCCCACGCGAAAGTGCTAGTCTTTTGCTTCCGCATCGTCTTCAGGAACCCAAACCATGACCCATTTATTGCAGTCGATCTTAAGTCAAACTTAGCCGAAACTAATTAAATGCCGAGGCGAAACCCTTGTGGTGAGCGTTTGTCGCCGCGGGACTGGCTGAAACCTCTGCCTTTCACGGATGACGCCTATCGTCGCAAGGATTTCGATTGCATCGACACGCGCTATTGGCGAGTAATACGCACAAAATCGAGGCAGCCGGTCTAGGGTTAGGGGCATATCAATGGAGGGGAGAGTCGACAGCGATGTCGCGACCGACCGGCCGTGGCAGGCGGGCCTCTGCCAATTTTTCACTCGGGACAAGGTGGCGACTCTATGCCTACGCCATATCAGCTTTYCGGAAGATCCTCTGGCACTACGCCTGCTGGAGCCAGCTGCCGGGCAAGGCGCCTTCATTCTTCCCCTGCTGCGTGCTCTGGTCGAAGCCTGCTGCAAACAAGGGAAATCCTACGACCAGCTTTGCCCCGTTATCCGCGCGTACGAGATCGATCCCGATGTTGCGGCGACATTGCGCGATCGGTGTGCCGAAGAACTGAATGAGCTTGGCGTTGCAGAACCGACGGCGCGCGGTATCGCCCGCGCCTGGATAAAGAACGAGGACTTCTTAGAAGCCCGTCCCCGTACCTGCTTCACCCACATCGTCGGCAATCCTCCATATATCCGCTGGGACGCCATCCCTGCGCCGCTACGCGCCTCGTATCGAGAGCGGTTTTCCTCGTTCAAGCAGCGGGCAGACCTATATATCGCGTTCATCGAGCGCTCGCTTGAATTGCTCGAGCCAGGCGGCCAGCTTGCCTTTCTGTGCCCCGGCACCTGGACGAGAAATGTCTATGGCGGTTCCATCAGGGAAGCTTTCACCTCCCTGGGACATCTAAAGGCGATTGTAGATTTCAGTGACGTCGATAGCTTCGAGACTCCCGCTGACGCCTATCCCCACTTTTTCGTCTTCGAGCACGGCACATCCGGCTCGACAAAGATATCGTCGATGGCCGGGACTGATACGATCATTCGGTCAGGTAGCTCGGCCGTTCGGACGTTCGCACCTTCTTCATCGCCGCTCCTTCTCAGTCGCGATGCCGCTGCTGAAAAAACGCTGGAATTCGCACGCCGAACATTTCCTAGAATTGAAGATGCAGGATGCGTCATTCGCGTAGGCTCTGCCACAGGATGCAACGAAGTCTTCCTCGGCCCGACTGAGAAGTTACCCGTCGAGCGCAGCCGGACGCTGCCCTTTGTAAATGCGCGATCCATCCAGGATGGAAGAGTCCACTGGAGCGGTACGAGCATCGTCAATGTGTTCGATGCCAACGGGAAGGTGGTCAAGCTTGCCGATTACCCTCGGATGGCGGCCTATCTCCGGAAACATAAGAAGCCACTGCAATCGCGGGCCAAGGCTAGTACATCAAAAACGTGGTGGCGGTCGATCGATAGCCTTCATCCCGATTGGTATGCGTCGCCCAAGCTGCTGGTCGTAGACGTCTCCGCCTCACCGGTAATCGGGATCGACACGGTCGGCTATTGTGCGGGAAGCGGCGTTTACCAGATCAAGAGCATCAGCTGGCCCCTAGAGGACCTTCTCGTTTTTCTTTCAGCTGGAGTACTTGGGTTATTTGTGAAAGCGCTGTCCACCGGAGCCGCCACCGGTTTCCACCGTTTTCAAAAGAGCCAACTCTCGGCGGTGCACATTCCACGCTGGGAAGAGATTGAGCCAAGCTGGAAGAAAAGATTCAGGGAGGCTCGTCGGGCTAAGAACTGGGCACGCATTTTGGACCTGGTGGCCGAGCTGTACCAGTGTGAGGCCGGGCTGCTTGCGGGTTACGTTGCCCGCGACTGGGCTGGCATCTCCTCGAAGCTCACAGGGCGATAGAGATTGCCCATGCGCCAGACACCTTGGAACGATAGAATTGCTGAGCGCCAGACGCCCTGGAATGAACGAATTGCCGAGGCTGCCGCATCAAAGCAAGAGCGCGCTAGGCAGCTTCTCGTTCAAATGAAAGAGCGCCAATCTCAAAACGCGCAAGCGGAGCCGCCTCCGGTCGCTACTCAGTTCGGAGCTGTGAATATTGGAGATAGGATCGATCGCCTGGAGGACAGTGACCTCAGCGTCATTACGTCCAACCCTTCGCGGAGTTTGGTCGAATATTCAGAACTTCTCGACACTGTCGTCTCGAGTGACCAGAAACTTCATACCGCGCTTTTCTGGCCCCATATTCCTCCTCGAGCGATACTGCCATGGATGTTGCGCGAAGTTGGCCGAGGGAAGGCTGCTCCGCCTTTGCGGACACTTTTCTTGAATATGGGGCGCCCGGCTCTTCAGGCGGTTGCCGGCATCGAGGCTCAAACCTCGAAACTGCATGCGCGAGGTCTTTTTCGAAGCGGGGCAAATGCGGACAACGTTCTGGGCGCGATCAGCCCCGACGCGCATTTCTATATGTTTCTAGGGGACACGCGGGAAAGCGGCATTGCCTCCGTCCCGTTGATTTCGATTGTCCCCCACTCTGTCGCATTGAATGATGGGATTTACTGGAGAGATTTTGACGAAAAGACATTGAAGGGCTTCAAACGGCTTTATCCGGCAGACCGGCTCAACTCGATCCGTAAGCATTTGAACGTACTGGCGTCGGCAGAGCGCAGTCCGGCGTTCGCGTTCATGCTGCCGTCCCATTTTCCGGACGCAGATCGAAAACGTGCATTGCGGCAGTTACCTGGCCGTATCGATTTAGCCATCGTCGACTTGTCGACCCATGCCCTTCGCAGCCGCGATGCAAGCTCCTTGATCCGAATGCTGGTGACGGAGCTTGAACAGGAATTACGTTCACCCCCCAGCCACACGCTGATCGTCACCGATTGTCCGTTGCGGTTTTCATTCATACGCCACTCGCTCAAGGGACGTCCGGACTCTGGCAGCCTGGGTGTCAGAAGCGAAAACCATCGTCTGATTTGGCCAACGCGCGGGCGGGGCTTTGAAGAACCACAGCCCCGAGCGGCCGCGACGCGACCGATTGTCGAAACAATCGCTTCCAACGAATGCATCATTGCGACGCGGTTATGGAACCATGCACGAGAGCTGGATGGAGGCAATCCACTTGTGTCGGTACTTGACCAGGGCGCTGCGGCGCTCAAGGGCATGGGCCTGACAGCTTCCGGAGCAGATGCCATCCTGGCCCCCTACACAGATACGCGCGACGCCTACCATCGCATAAAGCGCGAGCGTCATTCCTTTGACCCTCATCACAACAAAGCCTTGGCGCTGATCGGTGAAGGGCACGCCGGGCCACGGCGTACCGCGATCCAGTCGGATCTCGCTGAAGCATTGGAGCTGGCGGCGACACTTCGCGTTGCCACACCGCTCATGCGCTACCTCAAGCGCATTTTGACAGAAATCGATAAGAACAATGATGTGCTAATCGTGCTGCGCCATCCTGAGGACGCACAACTGGCTAGTGACCTCCTGTTGGATTTTCTTACAGAGCCGGGATCGTTTGTGGCGGCCGTTCCTGAACTACGCGTGACGACGCCCGGCAACTATCCTGCTGAACTTGAACGCAGGTTGCCCACTGCAGTGATTTGGGGCGCTTCGGCCATCCTGGGCGCGCGTGCGTATGTGGGCGATAGCTTCTGTCCAGCCGAATTTCGGCTTGTCGTCGCCGGGCATGATGCGCTGACCCTGAAACGTACGCTGAGCGCAGTCCCCGAGGGGCCTGAGTACTCAGCTTACAGCGAACGAACGGAGCTGCTGCTGAAAGCGTTGCCTTGGGTAGCTAAGGATATGGGCCGGCTATCAGCCGCCCTTGGTTTGGATGCAGACCGTTCCCGTGCAGCCCTGCCCTTCGTCGGCCAAGGCTACTTGCTCCTGGATGGCTATGGCAAAATCGCCGCGGGGCCAAGATCGCAATTTTACGTCCTTGATCCTGTTACTCATCAATTGGCCCCTCGCGAGGCCCGCGCCATTGATAGTGGTGACGCCGTGTTCGTGATGTCGGACATAATCCGGGAAGAGATCGAGGCGGCGTTGCGCGAAAAGAACGAGAAAGGCCGGACGCTCGAACAGGCGCTGGTCGATCAGTACAAAGCAACCGTGAAAAAGGGCATTGAAGACCTATCCAAGCAATATGGGTCCAAAATGCTTGGACAACGGATTCATGGGATGCTCTTTGCTCAAAATCCTGGCCTGCCTACCATCAGCAAAGCCTCAGTTGAATACTGGTTGCAAGCCGCTGAACGGTACGAGGTCGACACGCCACACGCCGCAATTGATCCGGTCCATATTGAGGCATTTTTACGTCTCATGGGTGCCGGCATTTTGGCACAGCCGCTCGCTGATGCCGTCCGAATCGTACGCAGCGATCTTCGCCGCGACGGACAAACCAATCGTGGGCTCTTTGACAGGCTCCTCCTCGACACCGATAGCTTGATGAGGGGGCCGAATGCATCATTCGAGAAATTACGCGCTGTACGTCGTGACGCACTGGCCAGCGTCTACCCTGTAATCGAGAAACACCTTGACCCGCCGAGCGCTTCCAATGCCAACGCCGTTCGTCTTGAGGCGGCAGCCCGATGACACAGCTTCTCTACCCAGACAACAATGACATATCCCACACCACAAAAGAGGCTGTTGCCTCCGCGATCTTGCATACCGTCTATGATCGCTTGCGAGGCGCCGGCCCTACCGGCCACATAATTTATCGCGAGAAACCGTCAAAAGTCATTCATACGCAGCATTTGCTGCCACGCAGGCGTCCTTCAGAGACTGCTGCCACCTACGAGGAAAAAGATGACGTTACGTCTCCGGCTCACATCGGCACAGCCGGACTGACGTTTCAGATCGCGGATCGGAAGGACAAGGCGATAACAGTTGGCTTACGCGCGTGCATTTACCTTCGCATGCTGCCGTCGACGCATGACCTGTCCTCGTCGAACGTGGTTTTCCGGTTGGCTAAAAATGCTCGCTCGATCATTCTCAGGCATAGGCGTGAAGCGCTCCGCCGGGCAGAAGAAGACAACAAAGCAATACTAGGCGATGAGGGCCGCAAGAGCCCCGCATGGCTTCACATCAAAAATCGCGTTACCGAGGAGGCGGAAAATGCTGCGCTGCTCGAACTTGGGATTGCGCCTGCGGTCCTGCGTTCCCCGGCGCGCGAAGACGCGCTCGTCTCTATCCTATCGGAAGAGGACGAAGCACCTGGCTCAGACGATCCTGCTGTCAACGACGATCCGGAGGCTGCTGAGGCGAATTCATCCGATGAGCATTCCGGTGATACGTTGCCTGATGCTGCAATTGACACGATCAATGCCGATGGGCGAGGCCCGGCCACGGCGGACAGCGACACGCTGAAAGCGTTTGAGTTCAAGGTTGGGCCTGGAGCAACCGATGCACCCCCGGATGCGCTAATTGAGCGTGAGCATATTCCGCAAAAATGGCTGCGCCTTCCGCTCGAGCTCGGCTCGTTTCGTATCGACCTTTCATTGAGCCGCGAAGCAGTCGATCGATCCCTTGCGGAATTCAACGCCCAGATGCAGCGGCGCGTGGAGAGCGCGATTGATGCGTGGGAGGCCGATGACAACGCCGAGACCGGTGGGCTGGTTTGGGGGTTTCCGGCCGGCAGAGCCATGCACAGCCGCACTATCGTCCCGGCGGAGGTTGTTGCTTGGGACCAAACATTGGCCACGCTGCGGACCAATCGTCGAGTTGCAAGGCCGACTGTTCTTCCCGTACTGGAATATGAAAATCTGGAAGATCCCCTTCATCCGGACGAGCGGACCGTCCGGATTATTCTCGTAAACGAATCCGACCTTATCGACGCAAAGCAAGCAGCAGCACGTGAGTCCGATGCGACGTTGTACCAGGTCGAAATATCGGCCGAGTTCGATCCTGACTTGCATCGTCCTATCCACCTGGAGCGGATTACACCGTCGTACCGTTACAATCAGCATCTGTCGTATGACGCCTTAGGGATCAATTGCGGTGTCCGTCGGCGAGGACTCGTCGATGCGCGTATCCTCGAGACCACCTCACTGCCAATTTATTGCCAACCGCTTATCCGGCAATTTGACATCACACCCGGGCCTGACTTTGCCGCTCTCGGCTCGGACGACGGTGGCCTTGCTGTCCTCAGGAGCCTCCTGAAAGCTTTTGATGATTGGCTCGCTTCCGTTGTGGCATCCCGACCCTACGAACAGTCCCTAGATCCCATCGCAGATGCCGACGACTACGCCCGCGAGAAGCGGCAGTTTGAGGAAGTCGATTTGCGCGGATGGCAGGCAGAAAGGGAAGCCATCGCGCGTGGACTCGCCATCCTTGAGAGAGCTTTTCAGGCGCAATCCAGCGGCAAAACTTATGACGATCCGGACGTATTGCCGCTGACTGCTTGGCGATTCACAAACCACACCTTCGGTGAATTCTGGAGAAGAAAGAACAAGAGTGTCACGGGATGGCGCTTGTTCCAGGTCGCATTCATCCTTTCCCAGCTTCCGGCCGTAGTTTCGCGCGTCCATGCATGGAAGAATTCCCCTGCGCAAACCGCCGACGACGACCGCGAGGCGACGCTTCTCTATTTCTCGACCGGCGGTGGAAAATCGGAAAGCTTTTTTGGCTTGTTGGTATTTTGCCTTGCGTTTGACAGGCTACGGGGAAAGGCGCGCGGGATAAGTGCGCTTGTTCGGTATCCGCTGCGCCTATTGACGAGTCAACAGGCGCAACGCCTTGCGCAGGTCTTGGCAGCCGCCTATCAGGTTAAGTGGACCTGGACGAAAGAAGGATTTGATTTCAAGGGCAACGGTTTCGAGATCGGCTTCTGGGTCGGGGGCGGCAACACGCCTAATAATCGAAATGACCGTGGCGTATCTGAAATACCGGTGCTTGCCAAAGACTGGGATGAGTTGGCGGCGCGTCACGGCGACTATGCCGTCTATCTAAAGAAATGGCGTCGGCTGGCGACCTGCCCATATTGCACCGGCAGTCTCGTCGATGCGGAAGGAAAGCGTTCCTCATCGGTGGGTCTTCGACGCTTTCACGAGGGCCCGCCGCAGGAGGAGCGGCTAGCTCATTGTTGCTTCAACAAGGATTGCGAGTGGAACCGCCGAAATCCAAACGACGGCAAGCCGTCCCCCTTGCCAATCCACATTATGGATTCCGACATTTACGCGCATGCGCCTGCCATTCTGCTCGGTACGGTCGATAAGCTCGCATTGATCGGACAAAGCGCCCGTACGCTTGTCCGGGTTCTTGGAATGTTTGGCTATCCTGCGTGGCACCATGTTGAGTCAGGCCGGTTCGTTTCTCCCTACACCCGCGAACAATTTCGAAAAGGACCTGAGCTCCATGGTTGCGAGGCGGTCTTTCCGTTCTATTCGAACGGCAAGAAGCTCCTTTTCGACCCTTACCCGCTTTTGGAAGTCCAGGACGAGGCCCATCTGCTGGACGAGTCCCTCGGCACATTCTCGGGTCTCTTTGAGACAACCTTCCATCACGCTCTTCGCATGTTGGCGCCACTCCTCGGCGATCAGGTTATCACCGAACACGGCGCGGCCCGTCCGCCCAGAATCATCGCGGCCTCAGCCACAGTCTCTGAACCGGCGCGCCAGATCGATCAAATTTATCAGCGGCAAGTTCGTCTGTTCCCCCAGCCGGGACCAGACCTCTACGAAAGCTTCTATGCAAGGTTGCAGCGGCCGCAAAGTGGCGATCTTGCACGCGATGGCAGCAACAATGTCGAGCACCGAACACCGACAAGACGGCGCTACGTCTCGCTAATGACAAACGGGCGGACACACACCGCCGCAACCGTGGCGGTTCTGTCCGCGTTTCATCTAACGATCACGCAGCTTCTGAAGTCATTCATCGAAGGTGATGACCAGGTACGTTGGGCTGTGCGTCGCGCGCTTGCTGAGGCTCTTCCCTCAGACATTTTCTGGCAAGGCCATCGCGACTGTCTGCTGGACAGGGGCGTTGAGCATGCTCACGTTGCATATGTCGTCGACCTTAATCGCATCGCGTTGCTTTATGTCACGAACAAGAAAGGCGGCGACAACGTCAAGGCAGCCCTCCAGGACGTAATTCGACGGGACCACCGGCTGTCCGGCATCGATGATATCCCAGGTGTCCGCACGGCTTTGATTACTGGTGCAATCGATGCGGGTCTGATCGGCTCAATCGTGACGGAAGCGGCCCAAAAGCCTCCCGTCGGAACGCCTTTCAGTTTCAGCGCGCTCCAGAACTCTCTCCGCGGTGTGATCGCAACGTCAGCAATCTCGCACGGCGTCGACGTTGACGAATTCAACATAATGTTTTTTGCCGGGCAGCCGCCGGACATCGCTGAATATATCCAGGCGTCGTCGCGTGTCGGACGCGCGCATGTCGGCACGAGCATCCTGATACCAACGCCGCAGCAGCGTCGCGACCGGTACATTGTCGAGATACACGACATCTTCCACCGCTTCCTCGAACGCATGATCGACGCAGCACCGGTTGAGCGTTGGGCCGAGAATGCGATCACGCGAACGCTTGCGTCGTTCTTACAGCTCAAGCTGTGCGGCGTGGACTACATCCGAAACATGAACCGTGCGGGTTCGGCAGCGGACAAGGCTGTGCTCGCTGAGCCGGATAACGTGGGAGAAATCGGCGAACGATCGCGTACGGATCATATCAACCTGCTGAACGAGCTCCGCGACTTCGTCGTGGATGGCATTGGTCTCTATCACGCGACATCTCCCGTTAATAAGGACTTTTACAAGCAGCGTATCCACGATCTCTTTGATCGGGCCACAACGGCAATGGAACAATCCAACTGGAAGACCGAGACACTTGGAATGTTCTTCAGACAGCCTGGCGCGCCATTGTCTCGGCCAATGACGAGCCTACGAGATGTCAGCGAGGCTGGCCTGATTGAAGGCGGTATTGGAACAGGTTCCGACCGTATCGGTCTAAGCAATCTTGGCCGTGTGATGTCCGCGCTCATGCGGGGAAACAACAGTTGGACGGCCGGAGAGACCGGGGAGTAGGCGTTATGGCAAGACAACCCAGTCAGCCGAACAACGAGGCAGACGCCAAAGGCCCCTCCATGAGTCGTTCACAGGCTCAGATTGCCATGAGTTATGCGCCAGGGCAGCACTTCACCTTTGAAGGCGCTGCGGGGGCATGCCAAGCGATGCCTTCGCCCAACGCGACGCCGGCTCGGCTTGATCCGATGACGCGGGTTCAGATTGAAATGCGCATCGATGAAGCGGCGCGTGCGTGGTTCGACAAGGCTATCGCTTGTCGCCAAAACGATACCAATGTCCCCCCTCCATTTGCCGATTTCTGTGTTGATGTGTCGTTGCTGGATTCAGCTCGAACACAATACTCCTTCCGACCGCAGGTATTTGCCTATTTTCGGCCGGATCGGATGGGATATCTGCCGCGCCCCACGACATTGATATGCAGCGAGTGCGGATTGATCGAAGCAACGGACAATCCCAGGCAGATGGGAGAGCGCCTCTCGGTCCTTAGTCAGGCCTGCGCGCACCCGAAGCGCCCGAATGATCCGACGCGCTGCTCATGGGGCCAACTCGATGTGATCTTTGCCCATTGGTCGGGATCCTGGAAGGCCGCCAGCCCGAACATGACGGTCTACGACCAAGCATCACGCCGCCCGATCAAGAGATATGCGGTTTGCGGAAAATGCGGTACCCGCCAGTTCGTGCTCAACAAGGACCAAGTCGCCCTGTCGAATTGGTCGTTCTCCTGCGCGAATTGCGGAACGAAGCACCCTGACCCCTGGATTGAGAAATGCGACGAGACGCTTGGCCGGATCGCCGCCACGATCGGACCGGGCGGAAATATCGTCGGTGAAGCGTCGATGGAGAAAATCAACTACGCCGCATCATCGGCCTATTTCGTAAAATCCGACACCTTCATTACCTTTCCGGAAAATTCCGGAATTGAAGCTTTGGAACCCGGACAAGGCCACCTTCTTGCCGGCGTAATCGAACGCATTGTTGGGCTAGAGGGACCGCCGCTCAGTGATACGGAGGTCACAGCACAACTCCAGTCCAAAGATCGGCCAATCGAAGCAAGAGAGTTCGATGAGATATTGGAAGGGCTGCAACTCGCCATCGACAATCAAAACATGATCGTCACCAATTTAATGACCAAAATGAAGGCCGAGCGGCTTTCCAATTGGCAAAAGGCGGGTTGGCTCAAGCGCAATAGCGCTTTGCCGGCGAACATCCTGGCAAAGCTTCAGGAGAGGCACGAATGGACGGGCAAATATGATCCCTTCAGGCTCCTCGTCGAGCATGAGGCGCTCTTCAGGACCAAACTGCGCGGCGAGATCGTCGGAGGGCGCGCGAGCTATGTCGACTTCACGAACCCCGACGAATGGCTTGTGACACCGAATTCGCCGCAGCGTATGACGATGATATCGACAGCCGAAGAGGCCACGAGGTTCTTGGGCGTTGAACGTGCTGGGCTCATAAGCAAATTCGATCTGTGCAAGTTCAGCTACGGATTTTCACGCGTCGGAAACGGTCCCAAAATCCACAAGCATGGCAGGATGATGCCCGTGCGCTTGAACCTGTTTCCTAGGGTTCGAGTGGAACAGGAGGCGCGTCATCCGGTTTACGTTTTGGAGCAATCGAACGAAGCCTTCTATTTCAAGCTGAATGAAGCCTTGGTTCGCGCATGGCTTTCGCAGGCCGCATTGGGCTGTGTTGATATTGGGCTTCTTGCCGAGCACCCAGATAATTTTGCTGCTGCCATGCTGGGTTCGGCTGCGGTGATGAACGGATACCTTGAGGAGCATGACCGTGACTCGAATCCCACGATCTACACAATGACCTACGCGCTGCTGCACTCCTATTCTCACTACATTATGCAGGGGATCCAGCAATTCTCCGGTCTCGATCTAGGGTCGATCGGCGAGTATTTGTTCCCCTGCGATCTGGGTTTCGTGGTCTACCGCAACGGGATGACGCTCGACCTTGGCGACTTGTCGGCGTTGTGGCGCAACCACCACGAGGCGTTTCTATCCTACCTCAGAAATTTTCCGACATCGTTGGGATGCAATCTTGGAAATCTTTGCATGACAAAGGGCGGCGCTTGCCCGGATTGCATTATGATTCCGGAAGTCATCTGCCTCACGGCCAATAAGTACCTGAGCCGCTCGACGCTGATCGGTCGCGGAAGGCCGGATTTCATCGTCGGTGAAGCCCAAATCAGAGGTTACCTTCAATTCGCATTAGACCATGCCAGATCGAAACAATGAAGCTGATATCGATGTGCTTCTTAACGGGCTTTCACCGCTAGCCCGCCAAGCATCTCGGATACTCGCATATCTGGCTGAATTCCCAGACGGTCTGGGCGGTTCCGATGTCGCGCTTTCGTCGCGCGTCGGCGAGGTGTCGGCCGAACATGTGGCCATAGCACGTCGGTCTCTTTTGGCTGCGGGCCTTGCTATGCAGGTAGATTTTTCCACGAAGCTCATCGCAACCCGGGAAACACTAAGAAATCTGGTTCAGAACCTGAAGGGCATCGAAGGGTATTTGCGCTCTCACAAGGATCGAAACGTGGTCGAGCTTGTACTTACCGAGCCTGGGGCAAAGAGCACCCTTAGGAAAGCCATTGATACTCTGCCCGGGCTATCGCCAATCATGTTCCAAACAAGCGACGTTTTCTTCCGCCTTGCGCGTGCCGCGAAGCGTGATCTCGTCGTCCTTGCTCCTTTCATTGACAATCAGGGGGCCGATCTTCTGGTGGAGTTGTTCTCGATCTGCCGGCCGGGCGTTCACTGTCATTTGGTGTGCCGTCCCCTGAACGAGCGCCAGTGTGGTGAGGCGTTTCTCCGACGTGCAGACGACTTCCGACGGATAGGCGTCTTAGTCTACGAGTATGCACTGCCGTCAACCCTGCCGTCCGGGCGGGAGACATTCCATGCAAAGGTCGTTCTTTCCGACGATGACTTGTTCTATGTGGGCTCGAGCAATTTCATGGGATCGGCGCTGGATCGGTCATTTGAATGCGGCGTCCTCGTTGAGGGCGGAGCAGCGAAAGAACTGTCTTCCGTTCTGGAGGCCGTGCGATCAATCGCCAAGCCGGTGCACCATTATTGACGACTAGGTCTCCTTTCGCCTCCGCCGAAGCATTTGTCTACTTTTGGTGCGGGTTCTGGATTGACTCGATGGCGAGTGACGCGAAGCAACCATTCGCAATCCGGCGCACATGCCGGCTGCTAGATCGCATAAAACCATTTCAGGAAAAAGCCCATTCCGCATCGGCCGGCGTGACCAACCCCTGCCGCAACCGTCTGTGAAGTTCATGCCACGACGGGTCCGACACGAAGCCTTTCATGCTTCCACATGCCTCGGCTAAGGAAATGTCGCCCAAACGGTCGATAAGATCACTCATCCCACCGTTCCTGCCATTTAGGAACAGCTCTAACGGATCATCATCACACTCAATGACCCGATGTCCCCAAGCACCCGGTACGTCGTCGGTTGCGAGAGCCTGCCGAAGATCGTCATCCACGCCCGCGGCCTCGAGCGCCCGGCAGACGACATAGCGCATCAGGGGGTAGTAGATCGGCTGATAGCTGCCTCCAAGCGCGCGCACGCCGGGCAGGATCGACAAAACCAGAAACATCAGCAGGAGATTCGGGACAAGGCTGCGGTTTGCCAGCCGCTCAAGGATGTCGAGGGCTGTGAAGCACGCCACCTTCACACCGGTCGCAGGATCGATGAGTTCCCTGGCGATCAGACGCAGCGGACGGCGTTTGCCATTTTCATTGAACCAGAAGAAATCAGTGCCGCGCGCGAGCCAGCCACTCCAGGGGCCGGACGCCAGCCCGTCGAGGCCGGCAAGAATATTGGAGGCGAACTTCGGGTCTTCCAGCAGTCTCATGCGTAGCCAGGAATTTTCGTCCGACAGATGGTCCGCCACCAGGTCGGCGATATCCTCGTCGTCGATCTGCAGGAAGGCAAAGCGGCCTCCGAACATTTTTGGCCAAAGGATGAGATTGGCTGCCTTGATGGCGTGCGCGGGCCGCTCGAATTGCGTCTTAGGCAGAAGGCTGCGAAGCAGCGCGAGCGCGTCTCCCCCAGTGTTTGGCTCCGTCGGTAACAATTCGAACTTATAGGGTCCCGGCCCGGCTAGCAGGCTGTATCCGATCATCCGGCTTCGGCTGAGGCCAAAGACGTTGACCGACTTCCCGTCAACGGTGAGCCAGCTTGGCCCCTTGCGCGGCTTTTCAACGAGATTCACCGTCGAAACGGCGTAGGAAACATAGGTCGAACAGCCATGCGCCGAGAGACCCAGGAGGCTGAAGATATGCGTGTAATAGGCTTCTGGCTCCGTAAGGAGAAACAAATGAGGGCCTGTCTGCAACACGCGGCGCCTTTCGAAATCCCTGCAGATTTCCGAGGCGGTATCGGCAGACAACCCGTTTCGTGTCGCTGCCCTCCTGATGATGTCGAGTAGTTTGGTGAAGGCTTGGAGCCGGATTTCTGGCATGGGACCCGAAGCCGGCGTCGTAAACAGGCGAAACGCATAATCGCGGATCGGCCGGGAATGATAAGGTTTCATCCAGGGGTAGAGTGCCTCCAGCGACCCCAGGACTGCCTGTTTCGCATCTGCACCTGCTGTTAGCTCTTCCACCTCACGATTCACCTTTTTCTTGTGGCTGACCGGCACCGAGGCTGAAACACAAAATACTGATGAGGAGCACCACTCCGAAGCTGAAGAAAATCGTCGAAGGAAATGCTCGATCTCCTACAGCGGCGCCAATGCCGAAGACGAGTAACCCGAGCGCCACGGCCACACTATGCATAATGCCTTTGGCCCGGCCCAACAGATAAACGGATACATCCGACTGCAATGTGACTTCAACGCTGACGCGTCCAAGGTTGTATAGAAATCCGAGCGCGGCAAAAAGGATCACTGTCCAAGGCGTGCGCAGATATGCCAGCGCCATGAGTACCAGGGCCGTTAAGCCCAAAAGCATGAGATGCCGCGCATGGGTACCCATCGCTCTTTCAACCCGGAACAGAGCGACCGTGCCGATCAGTGAGCCTGCCGACCATGCGGCCTCGAGGTAGCCGAAATCCACGGCAGTACCCTTCTGCTCCTGGAAGACGAAGCTCGATCCCATGACGCTGACGAGCACCGCGCTTGTATAGAGAAGCGCGTAGACGACGATGAGACGACGCAGGCTGGGATCGATTAGTGCTGCAGAGATCTTGGCGTTGCTGCCATCGCGCGAAACCGGTTCCAGCCGCATCAAGGCAAGGCAGCCCGCTGAAAACAGGAAGAAGGCAGCAAGAACGGTGAATGGCAAGGCTGGGGAGCGCTCATGCAGCAAAGGCCCTGCAAGCAGAGCTGCGTCGAGGTTGCCGAACTGCATGACGAAGAGGACGGCGGAATTCGAGGCTACGAGATCGCGGCCGTCAGCTATCACGGGGATCATTGATTGAGAGCTCGTAAGCGCGACACGGTCGCAAAACGAAAACAGGGCCGCCGACAGGCAGATAATCAGGAACACGTCCATGTAGAGGAGCGCGCAAGCGGTAGCCAGCATAACGACGAAGCGGCCGAGGTCTGCCGCAACGTTCAAGCATCGCCTGTCAAATCGATCCGCAGCTACGCCGGCCAGAGGGCTCGCGATGAATTCGACAATGCTTGCGATCGCAAGGAAGGTCGCCACGCCGGCAGTTCCGTACCCTCGCTCAACGAGGATCCAGGCGGATGCGATGTAGTAGCCGTTTCGGGCAACAGCCGCCGATAGCGTGCTGGCCAGGAATCCGAGGCAGGGATTGGACCGGTCGGCCCGTCCTTTGCCATGATGAATTCGAACCAGGTTTGACATGAGCGGCGTATCCGGGCTGATCGCCGATGGATACCTTCTTCCGCCAAGCCTGCTTTACTGTGATGTTGGGCTTTTCCGATAGTTGCTGAGAACCGACAAGCGGCGGCCTAGATTCTGGACTTACGACGAAATTCCGTGGGGGCCGCGCCGAAGGCCCGCTTAAAGGCGGTCGTGAAATGGCTCGAACTGCCGAAACCACATTCCATGGCGATCTGCGTCGCCGACAAATTGGTGGATCGCAGCATATCCGCGGAGTGCTCCAATCGGCGCTGCGCAATGAATGCATGCGGTGTCATGCCTGTCGACTGCTTGAAGGCTCTCCAGAAATGGAACCGGCTAACCCCAATTTCTTTTGCCAAATCCGCGAGCGTAGGTCTGCCGCCCGACAAGGCCTCGATCATTCCCACCGCTCGCTTGAGATCGAACGATGACAAACCGCCTTTTGCCGGTTCCTGATGGACGCCGTTCAACCTGAACATTTGCCCGAGCAATTGCGTGGCCTGGCACTCCACCATCGTTGCGCTGATGGGGTCAGGCTGCTTGAGCTCCAAGACAATCCTCTGCAACGCCAACTCTACAGTGGTGTCCCGAAATCCGATCGAAGGCGGCAGCACTGCCGCGCGATTGCGAGCCATTCCCGCAAACACGTCATCGGCGAACCCTTTTTCAATCGAGACCAGTAGGTAGGAAGCGGTCGCGTCCCCCTCGTCCCACCCATTCCAATCACTGTCGGCCGGCATGAAGATTATCGAACCGGCCCGGCGCGGCAAAAAGGCAATCCGGCGCCCGTCCACAATGTCTTCTCCGCGGCACGCCGTGCCCTTCAGGTTCATCAAGAACACATGGTTTGGCTGTAGGATCCTTGTCTCCTGGCGCTCAAGCCCGGTTCTTTTGACGACGTCCGCCCGCACGCTCCCCCAATTTTCATACTTGTGGGCAAGCGATTGGTGGTGTGAACGGCGGTTCTCGGTCGGGTCGAGGGCAAGAGTACTCACGTATCCACAGTCTCCTTACTGGCGAATGGCCAGTCGTTGCGTGATGTGGCGAACCACCGGTTGCTGAACAACACGCAAATAACTCTGGATTGGTAGAAGATGTGACTTTAGCGAAAAAATGACAATCGAGTGAAAGCCGTTTGTATCCGGCAGGCCTACCAGTTGGCTCAGCCAATACTTCAGCCAGGCGAAATATTAGACCCCACTTATCTTAGTGGAATTTCCCCCATCGACGTATCGGCATCTCACCAATGGAACGGTGCTGGAGGCATACTGCGATGCGTGGACTCGACGACTTTCTGGCTGAGTGCGACCATGGTCCACGGATCAACGGGCTCGCCGGCTTTTTCGCGGCGACCGCCGCTGGCAAGAGCGGGATGCCAATCCGCAAGCCCGTCGCCGACGCCCGCCTTCTGCCGAGCGATGAAATCTTACGCGACCTGGTTGCCCTGCATGCGGCACGACAAGGTTTTTTCGACCAGCACTACCACGGCAGCATTCCCTACAGACTGGAGGAAGAGTGCCGGATGGCCTACGCAGTGCTGAAATACGCACGGCACCGTGGCGCTCCGCTTGCGCTATACAGCCTTGGAACAGCGGAAGGCACGATGGCGAGAACGTTGTCGGAACTGTCCGAAGGACAGATACGCACCCTGTCGTGCAGCCCAAACGCTGAGAATTACACGAGCTTCATGGCCTACGGCGAACCGCCGCACGCCGACTTCTTCATTGGACCCTTCCATAAGTTGACCAAGGACGTTCTGGGTTCAGATCCGCGACTGGCAAAATTCGCCCACGGCTTCGATATTATTCTCGAGGACACGACCTTTCAGATGTACTCGCCAAACAGAGCAAGCCAGATCGAGTTCGTGACCCAGCACCTCAAGCAGGACGGAATCTTCGTCTTCGTCGAGAAGTTCCGGGCTACCGAGGAGCCGGACTACAGGCGTCGCGAATACCAGAAGGATTTCGGCTTCAAGGCGCGCTATTTTCCCCCAGACGAAATCGAGAAGAAGCAAACTCTCGTTCTGGATACGATGTTCGGCAATGAGGTCACTTTGGCGCAGATGGCTGACGCGATGCGCGCGCATTTCAGCCATTGCTCCCTGACCTGGAACAGTGGAAATTTCTGTAGCCTCGCTGCGAGCAATAGCGCGGAAAACCTCAACCGGTACCTTTCCCAGATGGCCGCTCCAGCCATTCCGCTCGAGTACGTCTACGAAACCAGCCTGTATCCGACCCTGCCGGTTAGCGCCGCCGCGCAAGAATAGGCTCCTGAGCCTTGAGACAGGTCAACAACACGCTCCGCCGTCTGGACCATGTCTTCGCAGCTGTCGACCATGGTAGCCTCAGGCAGGCCGCAAGAGTTCTCAGAGTGAGGGAATCCTGTGTCAGCCGCAACATCGTTGCTCTCGAACAATTGCTAGACATGCAGTTGTTTGATCGCGACGTCCATGGTGTTCGGCTGACTGAAGCAGGCCGGGCCTGGACTGACCTCGTCCGGGCTCACTATGAAGGCTTGCAAGATGCCTTGGCCGGAGGTGGTCGTGGCGACCAGAATGCCAAAACAGTCAAGATTGGGTTGTGCGGCCAGATAGGCCGGGCGTTCGTGGCGCGCCTTGTCGATCGATTCCGCAGCTTACATCCGGACGTGTGCATCGCCATCGAGGACGTTCCCCATGAACAGTGTCTGGCGGCAATACGTCGCCGGCGCCTTGACATCGTCTTCACGCACGGGCTCGAGAACGGCGCCTTATGTCGCAGCGAGCTATTTGGGCACGAGCGCCTGTTCGTTCTCCTGCCCGGCGGCCATCCGCTCGCTGAAAGGCCGGCAGTCAGATGGAGGGATCTCGCAGATACTTGTCTGCTGGTTTCGGTCGGATCGCCGCAGGATCCGGTTTTGCTGGAAAAGATTGCCGCAGATGGTGGACCCGCCATACAAATATGTCGCGCGAGCGAAGCGACGGTCATCCTCAAGATACAACTCGGCCAAGGCGTAACTCTGGCAGGCGAAGGTTTTGCCAGGACAGTCGCCATCGGCGCTACGGTGTGGAAACCCATCGACGGTCCAAACAGCATCAGTTCGGTCAAGGCAGTGTGGCTGGAATCGAACCCCAAGCGTACGCTTTTGCGGCTGGTTGGGACTGGGAGAAACATGGTGACACGCGACTTGAGCCTACCCCGTCAAGCACTTGAAATTACTCAATGAATTCTGGCGAGATTGACAAGGCTCAACTTCCGTCGTCCGGCCTTCAACCACCCTCCGATCGCTTTGCGCTGGCAAAGCCCCGATCCGTCGCAATGAAGCGTTCCAACATCGCAACGATGAGCCGCGGCGCATCGGCGGGCCGTTGCCCTGCGTCGCGGCCGAGTATCTCGGCATAGGCGGTCAGGTCACGATGCAGTGCCGCGGGGAGTTCCACCATGACCTTGACGGGTTTGTCGTCGGCAATTGGCCCCAGTTTCAGCTTGGCCATTTTCAACCCCCGTAAGGTTCGAGCACGAGATCGCGTGTGACGATGACGCGCACCGGGAATCCCGGCCGGATGGTGAGTGTCGGCGCTATGTTGAGCTGCCGCTGGACGATCTGCTGGCCTGTCTGGCTGATGCTGTCGGAAGCACCCTGGCGGAGGGCGCGCATGATGTCGCTCTCCTGGCCCGATGAGCCTGCCTGCGCCCCGATGCTCAGAACCGTGGAAAGTGCGGCAGCCTTGAACAGCTCGCCCCAGTGATAGTCGACGCCGTCCTCGAGGCCAGCATAGCCCTCGGCGTCCGCGCCGGGCTCACGTTCCAGAACGATGGAGCGGCCGTCTGGAAAAATCAGTCTGGTCCATACCAGCAATACGCGACGCTGGCCAAAGCCGACACCATTGTCATACTGGCCGATTAGGCGCGTCCCCTGAGGAATGAGACGGATGTGTCCGGTGGGGCTGTCATAGACATTCTCCGTCACCTGCGCGGTAATCTGACCCGGCAGGTCGGAACGAATGCCGGTGATGAGGGCGGCTGCGATGACGGCGCCCGCCTGCAGGACGTTCTTCGACGCCGGCGCCGCGACACGATCCGACGAGACGGTGCGTTTGTCCGGTGGCTGATCGAGGAATGCGCGCTGGCGGTCCTGCGCCGAAGACGTCGCTGGCTGCGGCGCGAGGCCTAGGCTGGAAAGGTCGGGCTGTGGCGCGGTGCCTGTTGTAGACTGAGCGGCAGTCGCCTCACCCGCCTCCCGCGTTTGCGTGGACGCGAACAGGCGCGCGGTCCTCGCCGCTTCCATTTCCTGCTCCCGGCGCTGCACCTCCGCGTCCGGTCCAATGGGGCCGGTCGATGGCGCGGGGCCGCCATTCTGTGCGGCGAGGATCGGGCGGCCGAGATCGCCGGGAAGCGGTGGGCCAAGCTTCGGAACGCCCGCATAGTCCTTTGGCAGGCCGGCGAGCCCATCGGGCGTCGATCGATTGTCGGTGGAATAAAGCTCCTGCCCCTGGCCCTGTTGACGGTTCTGCAGCGCGTAAATCAGCGCGCCGCCGACAGTCAGGCTTGCGGCGAGCCCCAATCCGGCCAGCGCCTTGCGGGACAGACGTGTCACGCGCGGCGCCTCGGCGCGCAGCCGCATGGCTGCGGCCGGCTCGCCTGTCAATGGCCGGGCGTCATCCTCGACCGGCGCCTCCGGCCGGGCGTCATTCTCCGGCCCCCGGCCTTCTTCCTTCCCGGGATCCACTCTGTCGCTCATGATGATGACCCTCCCCTGTCTGTTCGGAGGCTCGTCGCTGGCGGGGTCTCACCAGGGCCACGCATCCATGAAAATCGACTGCTCCGCACCCCATCGGTGCGGGAGACGCGGACGCGCTGCTGGTTCTTGCCGGCCCCGAAGCGCAACTCGGCGGCGGCAAACAGCCGGTCGACGATCATGTAGTTGCCGCGCACGCGATAGTTCACCAGCTCGGACGTGTTGCCTTCCGGCCCGACCACGAAGAGTGGCGGCATCTCGCCCTGGCCGATGCCTCGCGGGAACTCGATGAACACCTGCTTGCCATCGTCGAAGGCGCGCAGCGGCCGCCACGGTGCGCGATCGCCCGTCACCTCGTACCGGAAATTGACGCGAGAAAGATCGATGCCGGTCGAGACCGGCTGTGCAGCTTCGGCCTCTTGGTTCTGACGGCGCAAGGCAATGAGTTGGTCCTGCGGATACTGCCATGAAACCGATGCCATATAGGTGGACGGCGTCGAGCGCAGTTCCATGTGATAGGTACGCCGATCGGTATTGATGACGAGATTTGTGAGAAGGTCGGCGCGCGTCGGCTTGACGAGGATGTGGACTTGCTTGGCCCCGCCCGTACCGCTCTCGGTATCGCCGATGATCCAGCGCACGGTGTCGCCGGCGGCGACGGGGCCGGAGCCGACGAGCTGCTCGGCCGGCTGGAGCGCGATGTCGGTGATCTGCCCCGGCGAGGCATAGACCTGATAGAGCGCGCCATCGACGAACGGATAGACCTGCATCGAGTTGATGAAGCCGTTGCGGACAGGCTGGACGCGCGCTGCGGCGTTGGCCAGGTTCACGCGCGCGGTCGGATCGGTCGGTTCCGGCTCGGGCCTTGCATCCTTGCTGATCGGCTTCAACTGGCCTGGAAGCGGCAGCGGCTTTGACAATTCGACCACCTTGATGGGCGAAGGTGGATCGACGGCCTGTACGGCCGGGACCGGATCGTCATAGGAAATCTCCGGCGGCTTCTGCCTGGTGGCACAGCCTGCAAGCGCTGAAGTGCAAAGCAGAAGTGCTGGAAAGGCTATCTTGCGGAAAGCCGGCACGGCGTGGATGAGGAAAGTTGGACACCCCCAGTGGGCGGCCTTGAAGAGTGCGGGCGTCATTGTCCAAGCTCCTTCGACCAGTTGATGGCGTTGATGTAGATGCCGAGCGGGTTCTTCCTCAGCGCGTCGGCCTCGCGCGGGGGCTGCACGACAATTGTAAGGATCGCGGACCAGCGCTCCGTGGAAGCGAGGGAACCGTCCTGATAGCGGCGTTCGACCCAGGCGATGCGGAAGCTCACCGGCGATGCGCGGATGACCGACGACACGTCGACGGCGACCTGTTGTTTGCCGACCTTGGTGAACGGGTCATTGGCGCGCGCATAGTCGTTGAGAGCCAGCGCCCCGCCCTGCGTCGCGAAGTCATAGGCGCGCAGCCAGTTCTGCCGCACGATGACCGGATCGGCGGGGATCGACCTGACCTGTTCGATGAAGTGCGCCAGGTAGAAAGCGATCTGCGGATCGTTCGGCTGATAGTCGCCGACCGCGGGGGCGACAGCCTGCGCCTGGCCGAGACGATCGACCTGCACCACCCAGGGTACGATTGAGCCGTTGGCGGATTGCCAGACGAGCGCGGCGGAAAACCCGGCGGCGAGCGCCAGGGAACCGAAGGCCATGTAACGCCAATTGCGCGCCTGCACGCGAGCCGAACCGATGCGATCGTCCCAGACTTGGGCAGCGCGCTGGTAGGGCGTCTCGGGTTGTGGGGATCTGCCGTAGTGCGTGGACGGTCGTTTGAACATGCTTAGTCTCTTTCAGAAAGGTTGATCGAGGAGCCGCCGCCATGGCTGTCACCACTGCGAACAGCGTGGGCGGAGGCCTGGACGCCGTGGGTCATGCGTTGCGAGCGCTTCATGCGTTTCGCCCAGGCGGGCTGACTTTCGGTGGCGGAGGACGCGGCGGGCGCGGAGCCGGCTTCGGCAGCGTTCGCGCCGATTGTGCCAGAGGTGGATGATCCGCCCGTCGTCTCGAAGGCAGCGCGAGCGCCTGACTGGTAGCTGTGCTTCATGCTGCCTGCCGCATTATTGGCCGCGCGCTTGAGCGGTGAGATGGCGCCCTGGGCGCCAGCGTTCATGACGCCGCCGAGCCCGGATGCGACGCCGGCAAAGCCAGACTCTCCGGCCGCACCGAGATTGTAGGCTGTGGATGCCCTGCCCGCGGTTGCGGCACCGCCACGGGCCGCCGCTGCAGCACCGCCGCTGACAGCCGCGCCGCCGGACACGACAGCGCCGCCGGCTGCGGCGCCCACTGCTGCCATGCCGCCGGCGGCGAGCCCGGTGCCGACCGCCGCGCCCGCGCCGAGCTGCGGGCCGCCGGAGACGAGACCGTTGGCAATGCCCGGTCCAAAGATGCCAAGGCCGAGCAGCGACAGCGCGGCCAGCACGATCGCCATGGCATCGTCGATAGACGGCGTGTTGCCGCCGAAGCCTGCGGTGAACTCGGAAAACAGGGTCGAGCCGATGCCGATGATGACGGCGAGCACCAGCACCTTGATGCCGGACGAGATGACGTTACCAAGCACCCGCTCGGCCATGAAGGCGGATTTGCCGAACAGACCGAAGGGGATCAGCACGAAACCGGCGAGCGTCGTCAGCTTGAACTCGATCAGCGTGACGAAGAGCTGGATCGCGAGGATGAAGAAGGCCAGCAGCACCAGCGCCCAGGCGAAGAACATGCAGGCGATCTGGATGAAGTCCTCGAAGAAGGACCAATAGCCCATGAGGTTCGAGATCGAGTCCAGCAACGGCCGGCCGGCGTCGAGCCCGGTCTGCGCCACCTTGCCCGGGCGCATGAGATCGTTGACGGTAAAACCCGTACCCGAGGCCTTCAAGCCAAGCCCGGCGAAGCTTTCGAAGACGATGCGGGCGAGATTGTTCCAGTTGGAGATGAGATAGGCGAAGACGCCGACGAACAGCGTCTTCTTAACGAGGCGCGCCATGATGTCGTCGTCCGCACCCCAGGACCAGAAGAGCGCAGCCAACGTCACGTCGATTACGATCAGGGTTGTGGCGATGAAGCCGACCTCGCCGCCGAGCAGGCCGAAGCCGCTGTCGATGTAGCGCGTGAAGACTTCGAGGAAGTGGTCGATGACGCCCATGCCACCCATGTCAGCGAGCCTCCGGCCAGGACGGCTCGGCCTGCATCTCAGGAGCGGTCACATCCGGCCGCTCTCCTTCTTTCCGGTCGGCTGACGCCGCTACGTCCGGAAACAGCGTTGTCGGCGCTACCGGAGCAGGCGCGGTTGCCGAGTCACGTTGACCGAGGAACCGGCGCCGGCTGTCTGCCCACGCCTTCAGGCAGCCGGGATCGCGAGGGCCGGCCTCCCCGATTCCGGAACAGCGGCGCAATTCAGCCGCGAGTGGGTCTTGTAACGCGATGGAACGGTCCCGCGTCGCAAGGGCATCAGACTCATCGTCCTTGCTGCTCATCTCGATTGCGGTCACTGTCAAAGCGACCGCGATGACGACTGCACCGATGCGAGCGAGGATCTTGCCGTCCATCGCGGGCCTCAGTTCTTGCTATAGAACATCTGCGCACGGCCGGGCTGGTAGCCCGAGCCCTGCGTCAGGAAGCGCCGGCGCTGCTCGCGGCCCTGGTCAGCGGCGGTGGCCTGTTCTGCCGATTGCAACGCCTGCGCCCGACCGTTCGCGGCGACGACAGCGGTGAGATCGGCGAGTTGCTGCGCCTGAAGCGCGAGGAGTTGGTTGCCGGCCTGTGTTGCCTGAAGCGCTCCGGTCGCACCCTGGCTCTGGCCCACCAGCGCCGACATCTCACTGCGATTGGTGTCGATGTTGCCGACGACGCCCGCCTGCACACGCATGGCATCCTGAAGGCCACCAACGGTGTTTCCCCACCGCGAGCGCGCCTCAGTGACGAGTTGCTGATCCGAAGCCGACAGCGAGACGTTGCCGTATTCCTGCTGGAAGGCCTGATCGATCTGTTGGACGTCATAGGCAATGTTCTGCGCCTGGCCGAGCAACTGCTGCGTGCGCTGCACCGACTGCTGGAGCTGCTGCAGTGAGGAGAATGGCAAGCTTGCGAGATTGCGGGCCTGGTTGATGAGCATCTGCGCCTGGTTCTGAAGCGAGGTGATCTGGTTGGTGATCTGCTCCAGCGAGCGCGCTGCCGTCAGCACGTTTTGCGTATAGTTCGAGGGATCGAACACAATGAAGGCGTGTGCCGGCGTCGCCAGCATTGGCGCCAGGGCGACCGGAGCGACAAGCAGGGCGGCAGCAAGCCGCATGCCAAGGGAACGGCGCTGTTTCATGGGGATTTCTCCTTGTTGGTGAGGGCGGGGCTGGTTAGGACGGGAATGAGTTCAGCGGCCCAGCCGACGCCACGGTGGTTGAGCCAGGCAGCGAGGAAATCATTGCTGCCGTGCTCAGCGACGATGCGGGCGATCGCGGCCTGGTCGGTCTTGGCGGATACAGCGCAAAGCGCGAGCGCCACATCCGACAGACCGAGCTCGAACAGCCGGTTGCCGCGACGGGACTGGCAGTAGTAATCGCGCTTCGGCATCGCCCGGGCGATGATCTCGATCTGCCGGTCGTTGAGGCCGAAGCGGCGATAGATCGCGGTGATCTGCGGCTCGATGGCCCGCTCGTTCGGCAGCAGAAGCCGGGTCTGGCAGCTCTCGATGATCGCCGGCGCGATTGCCGAACCATCGATGTCGCTGAGCGACTGCGTGGCGAAGATGACGCTGGCGTTCTTCTTGCGCAGCGTCTTCAGCCATTCGCGGAGCTGGCCGGCAAAGCCGTCATCGTCCAGCGCAAGCCAGCCTTCGTCGATGATGAGGAGGGTCGGCGAGCCATCGAGCCGGTCTTCGATGCGATGGAAGAGATAGGACAGGACCGCTGGCGCAGCACCCGTTCCAATCAGTCCTTCGGTCTCAAATGCCTGGACCGACGCCGATCCGAGATGTTCGCGCTCGGCATCGAGCAACCGGCCGTAGGGACCCCCGACGCAGTAAGGGCGCAGTGCCTGCTTGAGATCATTTGATTGCAACAGCACGACCAGACCGGTGATGGTGCGCTCCTCGAAAGGCGCGGACGCCAGAGAACTCAACGCCGTCCAGATATGCTCCTTGACCTCTGGGGTGATCGCCACATTCTCGCGCGTCAGGATCGACACGATCCAGTCGGCGGCCCAGGCGCGCTCGGGGACATCAGGAATGCGGGCGAACGGCTGAAGGCTGACGCTGTCGATCGCCCCGTCGCTGAGATCGCCGCCGAGATCGTGCCAGTCGCCGCCCATGGCGAGTGCCGCCGCGCGGATCGAGCCGCCGAAATCGAAGGCGAAAACCTGCGACCCCGCATAACGGCGGAACTGCAGCGCCATTAGGGCCAGCAACACCGACTTGCCGGCGCCGGTCGGGCCGACGATCAGCGTATGGCCGACGTCGCCGACGTGGAGCGAAAGCCGGAACGGGGTCGAGCCTTCGGTCTTGCCGAAGAGCAGAGGGGGCGCTGCAAAATGCTCGTCCCGTTCCGGCCCCGCCCACACCGCGGAAAGCGGAATGATGTGGGCGAGATTAAGGGTGGAGATGGGAGGTTGACGGACGTTGGCGTAAACATGACCCGGCAGGCTGCCGAGCCAGGCGTCGACGGCGTTGATGGTTTCGATCATTGCCGTGAAATCGCGGCCCTGGATCGCCTTTTCGACCCGGCGCAGTTTTTCGTCGGCGATGCTGGGATCATC
The DNA here is from genome assembly GCF_052115225.1 of Mesorhizobium sp. 2RAF45. Lineage (NCBI taxonomy): Bacteria > Pseudomonadati > Pseudomonadota > Alphaproteobacteria > Hyphomicrobiales > Phyllobacteriaceae > Mesorhizobium > Mesorhizobium sp. 2RAF45. The sequence goes on from NZ_JBFRGG010000001.1 coordinate 209,790, forward strand.
ATCCCAAACAGTCACTGTCGCGGTGACATAGGCCATGCCGGCATAGTCGGCGCCGAGCTCCTGCAGCGCCATGTCGGCGTCGGCGGCCTTGTTTGCGGCATCGGTGTCGACGAGGACGGACGCCTCGTTGGTCATCACCTCCTTGAGGATCGCTGCGACCGATTTGCGCTTGGCGAACCATTGACGCCGGATCTTTGTCAGCAGCCTGGTCGCATCGGTCTTGTCGAGCAGGATCGCGCGTGTCGACCAGCGATACGGAAACGCCAGCCGGTTCAGTTCGTCGAGCAGACCCGGCGTGGTCGCGGTCGGGAAACCCGTGACGGTGAGAATGCGCAGGTGCGACGCGCCAAGCCGCGGCTCGAGCCCGCCGGTCAGCGGCTGGTCGGCCAGCATGGCGTCGAGATACATCGGCGTTTCGGGAACGCGGACACGGTGACGATTGGTCGAGACGCAGCCATGCAGGTAAGTCAGTGTCTCGGCGTCATCGAGCCAGCGGCATTCCGGCATGAAGGCTTCGACAAGGCGCAGGACGCGATCGCTGCGATCGGCGAACCCGGTCAGTACCGCGTTGGGGTCGAGGCCCTTCTTCTCGCGGCCTTCGTAAAGCCAGCTTTCCGCTCGCGCGGTGTCTTCGGCGGGCGCTAGATAGGTGAGTGTCAGGAAGTAGCTGGACTCGAAATGCGCGCCGGCCTCCTCGAAGCCCGCCTTTCGTTCCGCATCGACCAGCGTGGAGGCCGCATCCGGAAAGCTGCTGTCGGGATAACGGGTCGAGGCATGGCGCTGCGCCTCCACGAAGATCGCCCAACCGGAGCCGAGACGGCGGAAGGCATTGTTGAGCCGGCCGGCGACGGCGACTAGTTCGGCCGGAACGGCGCTGTCGAGATCTGGGCCGCGGAAACGCGCGGTGCGCTGGAAGCTGCCGTCCTTGTTTAAGACCACGCCGGCGCCGACCAATGCCACCCAGGGCAGGAAGTCGGCGAGCCGGCTGCTACGATTGCGATATTCGGCAAGATTCATCATCCGATGGCCCCCCTCAGACCGTGAGATGCGCCGGGATGCGCAGATGCCGGCGAACGACGTCGACGAAAAGCGGATCGCGCTTGGCGGCCCAGACGGCGGCAACATGGCCGATCGCCCAGATTGCGAGGCCGACGAGCCAGAGACGCAGCCCCAGCCCCACGGCGCCGGCGAGCGTCCCGTTCATGATCGCAATGGCGCGCGGGGCGCCGCCGAGCAGGATCGGCTCGGTCAGCGCGCGGTGCACGAGGACCGTATAGCCCGGCACTGCATAATCCGGCATTGGGCCGCCCTGTTCGACAGCGCCCGCCATCAAATCAGCGCCCCGCCGCCGAACGAGAAGAACGACAGGAAGAAGCTCGACGCCGCGAAGGCGATGGACAGGCCGAACACGATCTGGATGAGCCGGCGGAAGCCCCCCGACGTGTCGCCGAAGGCGAGCGTCAGGCCGGTGACGATGATGATGATCACCGCCATGATCTTGGCGACTGGGCCCTCGATCGACTGGAGGATCTGTTGCAGCGGCTGTTCCCACGGCATAGACGAGCCGGAGGCATGAGCGGGCGCGGCCATCAAGAGGATGAGCGTGGGAACCGAAACTGTCATGGCAAGGCGATGGCGCGCGAGGCGCAGGCGTTGGATCACGGTTTTCCTCCTTCAGGGCTTTGGATGGGCAAGGTCGGGCTGTCGTCGCCCGCGAGGACGGCTGGCGCGACCCGGTAATCGCCGTCTGGGCGAAGGCCATCGACACGGGCGAGTTCGGACAGCCGGCGCGCGGAGCCGCGACCGGAAAGGACGGCAACCAGATCGATTGTTTCGGCGATCAGCGCGCGTGGAACGGTGACGACGGCTTCCTGGATGAGCTGTTCCATGCGTCGGAGCGCGCCAATGGCGCTACCAGCGTGGATCGTGCCGAGGCCGCCGGGGTGGCCGGTGCCCCAGGCCTTCAGCAGTTCGAGCGCCTCGGCCCCGCGCACCTCACCGACCGGAATGCGGTCGGGGCGCAGGCGCAGCGATGAACGAACGAGATCGGAGAGCGAGGCGACGCCATCTTTCGTGCGCATCGCCACGAGATTGCGCGAGGCGCATTGCAGCTCGCGCGTATCCTCGATGATGACGACGCGATCGGCGGTCTTCGCCACTTCGGCGAGCAGCGCGTTGATCAGCGTGGTCTTGCCCGTGGATGTGCCGCCAGCGACGAGAATGTTCGCGCGGTTGGCAACGCCCTGGCGCAGCGTGTCCGCCTGCTCCGCCGACATGATTCCGGTCGCGACATAATCTTCGAGGGTGAAGATTGCGACGGCGGGCTTGCGGATCGCGAAGGCAGGCGCCGCGACGACGGGAGGAAGAAGCCCCTCGAACCGCTCGCCCGTCTCGGGCAGCTCGGCCGAGACGTGTGGGGCACCGGCATGGACTTCGGCACCGACATGATGAGCGACGAGGCGAACGATGCGCTCGCCGTCCGCCGCCGACAAACGTTCGCCAGTATCGGATAGGCCCTCGGACAGGCGATCGATCCACAAGCGCCCATCGGGGTTAAGCATCACCTCGACGATGCCCGCGTCGTCGAGATAGCGCGCGATCGCGGGTCCGAGCGCAGTGCGCAGCATGCGTGCGCCGCGCGCCAGACCTTCTGAATTGTGATGCGAAGCTGCCATCCAGTCCCCGTTTCGATCCGGGGAACATGGGCAGCCCCTGGACGGGGATGATTAAGAGAGCCGCATCTCGAGTGGTTTCAACACCTATATCGAGGCGTAGTAGCGTAGCGTGCAAATACAGGAGATTGGCGGTGCCGACCTGTAACCAAGGCCGGAGATCTTCAGGCAAGGGCGGCGCTTGCCCTCAATTGTGCCCTCGTCGGCAAAGCCGTCTGATCAAGCGGCTTCAGCACGAGTTGACCGTCGAGGCTTGTGGCGAACCACCACGTCGACCTTGTAGTCGAGCCGGTCCAGACAGCGAACCAGCCTGTCTATTGAAAACTTGCCTGTGCGCCCGGTGGCGATCGCGGAGACGTCGGGCTGTTTCATTCCGAGCAGTTCAGCCGACTTCGCCTGGGTCAGGCGCCGGCGCTTGATAATGGCGCGGATCTCGCGGGCCAGCTTGGCCTTGAGCAATTCCTCTTCGGGATTGTCAAAGCCGAGGTCCGCAAACACGTTGCCGCTGCTCACTTCGGCGGTGATGTCTTCTGTCATGACCTTGTTCCTTTCCCATAGTTTTCGCGGTAGTGCGCCTCGGCCGCCTTCAATCGCACTGTCACGAGATCGATTTCGTGCTTGGGTGTCTCCCTGCCCTTCTTCGACTTCTTCTGGAAGCAGTGAAGCACGTAGATCACCCCGGCAAAGCGCACGGCATAGACGGCCCGGTAGGTATCTCCGTCGAAGTCGTCGACCACCTCGAGGATGCTGCGGCCCCCAAACCCTTTCAGGGCTTTGACAGCCGGGTGCTCCTCACCATTCTGGGCGTCGTTGATTGCGACACCCATCAACCGGCGGACATCGACCGGAAACTCGCGCAGGTCGGCCTTCGACGACCCCATCCATACCGCGGGCTTTTGGTTTTTCATTCTCCCTCGCCTTATAGCATACAGACTATAATTTTCAACGAAAAATCCTGATATCGCTCAGGGCCATTTAGCCCACGGGCCTGCCGGGCTGGTGGGTGTCCAGGCCGCCATCGATGTCCTCGGAGATCTCCTGTCGAAGCTTTGGACCTTTCGCCAGGCGCCGGCCGAGCGCGGTGACAAAGGCATCATAGCGCTCGCCCGCCTTGGCATGGGCAGCCTGCGCCGCGGGCTCGGGCAACGCTGGCGTTGTCGCCAGCCAGAAGCGGACGAAAACGGCGAGCGTCTCCACCGCAATTCCAACATCGCGCTCCTGGCGTGCCATGCGGCGATCGAGCTGGTCGAGCCGCTTGGTGATCGCCGCCTCCTGTCGCTCGGCGGCATCGGGTGAGAGGAACGACTCGATGGCCGCCTCGGCGACGAGCGACCGTGAAAGATCACGGCGCGCCGCATGCTCGGCGAGCCTGCTCATGACCCTCGGATCGAGATAGACGGACAGGCGTTGTTTGCGCGGAACCTTTGCCATCGGAGCCTCACATATCCACACCGTCGCCGGGATCGAGCGATGCCTGCCGCGCAATGCCTTGCATAAGGCGCGTCAGTCGACGGTTGCGGGCAACATTGTCTTCGTCGGCGTCGTCGAGGTGATCGATCTCGAATTCATTCTCGGTCGAAGGCTTCACGACCTGCTCGACGCGACTGAGCTCAGGTTGCCGACGACGCTCGGAAGCAGTTGTGTCGTCATCCGTGGCCGACGGCGCCGACGTGGCTTCAGCAATCTGCGGACGGGAAGGCAGAGGCAGTTTCGTCCAGTCGTCGGGCCTCCCCTCCTCCTCCGTCGCCGTAAGCACCGGCGGCGGCAGGATACGTTCCCGGAAGCGAGCATCCTCGTGATAGCGCGCCTTTTTGGCGCGGATCGGCGGCGCACCCGAGACCATGACAATCTCGTCGGTGGCCGGCAGTTGCATCACTTCCCCCGGCGTGAGCAGTGGGCGAGCTGTCTCGGAGCGGGAGACCATGAGATGACCGAGCCACGGCGACAGCCGGTGGCCGGCATAGTTCCTCATGGCCCTCATCTCGGTCGCTGTTCCCAGCGCGTCGGACACCCGCTTGGCGGTGCGCTCATCATTGGTGGCAAAGCTTACCCGAACATGGCAGTTGTCGAGGATCGAGTTGTTGGCGCCGTACGCCCTCTCGATCTGATTGAGGGATTGAGCGATCAGGAAGCTTTTCAGGCCGTAGCCGGCCATGAAGGCGAGCGCCGACTCGAAGAAGTCGAGGCGGCCAAGCGCCGGGAACTCGTCGAGCATGAGAAGCAGCCGGTGCCCTTTCGCCCTCACCTGGAGATCTTCGGTCAGGCGGCGGCCGATCTGATTAAGGATCAGGCGAATGAGCGGCTTGGTCCGGTTGATGTCGGACGGCGGCACGACGAGGTAGAGCGTCGTCGGATGCTTGTCGTCTACAAGATCGCTGATGCGCCAGTCGCAGCGGCGCGTGACCTCGGCCACGACAGGATCGCGATAGAGGCCAAGGAACGACATGGCGGTGGAGAGGACGCCAGAGCGCTCGTTGTCGGATTTGTTCAAGAGCTCCCGCGCGGCGCTGGCGATGACCGGATGCGGACCGCCGTCACCCAGATGCGCCGTTTTCATCATCGCCGACAGCGTCGATTCGATCGGACGCTTTGGATCGGAGAGGCAACCGGCAACGCCGGCAAGCGTCTTGTCCTTCTCGGCGTAGAGGACATGCAGGATCGCGCCGACCAGAAGGGCATGGCTGGTCTTTTCCCAATGGTTTCGCCGCTCGAGCGAGCCTTCTGGATCGACCAGGATGTCGGCGATGTTTTGAACGTCGCGGACTTCCCATTCGCCGCGGCGCACCTCGAGCAGCGGATTGTAGGAGGAGGATTTCGGATTGGTGGGATCGAACAGCAGGACCCGGCCGTGCCTGGCGCGGAAGCCGGCGGTGAGTTGCCAGTTCTCGCCCTTGATGTCGTGGACGACAGCGGAGCTCGGCCAGGTCAGCAGTGACGGGACTACGAGGCCGACACCCTTGCCCGAACGTGTGGGCGCAAAGCACAGCACGTGCTCCGGTCCGTCATGGCGCAGATAGGCGCCGTCATATCGCCCAAGCACCACGCCATCGGAACCGAGAAGGCCAGTTGCCTCGACCTCCTGCTTGTCGGCCCAGCGGGCGGAGCCGTAGGTCTCGACCTTCTTGGCCTCGCGAGCCCGCCAGACCGACATGCCTATGGCGACGGCGACGCAGGCGAAACCACCGGAAGCCGCGATAAAGGCTCCCTCCACGAAGATCGACGGCGCGTAGGCATCAAAGCCATACCACCACCAGAAGAAGGACGGCGGAAGGTAAAACGGAAAGCCGAGGACATGGAACCATGGCCTGCCGAGCTCGGGCTGGAAAGCCAGGCGCCAGGCCACCCACTCAGTCGCGCCCCAGGTCGTGAACAGTACGATCGCCAACACCGCGAGGATCTGGCCCCAGAGTATCTTGGTGGCGGACATAGAAGCGGTCCTTTCTTCAACATGAGGTTAGAGGCCGAGGCCTCGCTTGCGGCCAAAACTCCAGTCGATGCCGTCGTCATTGCGAGCGACGCCAGAGACGTGGCGGCCAAGATGTTTTTCCAGGGACGGCGTCCAAGGCACCAGTTGGAACCCGAGGCCATCATCGATCATGGCGAAGCGACCCGAGGCGAGCGTGAAGCGCTGCCGGTAAGAGCCGGTGACGTACTCGCCGCCGCGGGCGCGGTTGAAGGGCTGGCCGGTTTCGGCCGAGAGCTTTTGGCCGAGCGCCTCCAACTCGCGGCGACGCAGCGTGTCGATCAGGCTGCGGGTGAAGGTTGTGCGTTGGCCATGCCGCTCGCCGAGGCCCTGTTCGACGAGGTGGTCGGCACGGCGCTGCATCGCCTGCCGCACCTCGGCGCCGAAGCCGCCTTCCGACAACGCAATCGATTCGCGGGCGATGTTCTGGCGGTCGAGCCAGGTGGCGCCAGCGGCGGTAACCTGCTGCTCAATGTTGAGATCGGAACGGACCGCGAGTGCCGCGCGCGGATGTCCCTGCGCGTCATGGAACTTGCGCAGCTCGACGATCGAACCCGGAGCGCTGTCGCCGGCGGCATCGAGGTCGGACAGCTTGATGTGATGTGTGCGGCCGTCGGTGCCATCGACCACGACGTACGCGGCGCCCTTCAGTTCATCGTCGAGACCGCGGTCGATCAGCCGACCCACGATCGGCGTCTCGAGGCGCTCCGCCGCCAGCACATAATTCGACGCGCCGCGCTCGATACCCTGTTCGGTCAGGGCGCGGTGCATCCGCTTGATGATATCGCCGCGTTCGCCAAGCTCGCGCAGCGTCGCCTCGGCCTTGTCGTCGATGATCCACTGGCCCGGCCCGACCTGTTCGGCAAGGCCAAGGGTTTCGAGCTTGCGCACCCGCCCGACCTTCAGCACCTGATACTCGTCGGGCTGGTTGTTCGCGGCGGTGGCAAGGTCGATGACGCCTCGGTCGCGCCCGTCGCGAACAAGCTGCCGGTCAAGCTGGGTCCAGCGCTCGGCTTCGACTTGGCGCTGCAGATTGCGATGGATGTCGAGATCGCTGCGCGGGCCGAGCTCCTGGGTAACAAGATCGGCCGCACGGGCGCGCATCCCCTCCTTGATGTAATCGCGCGAGATCACGAGATCCTGCCCGTCATCAGTTTGGCCGCGCAGGATGATGTGGAGGTGCGGGTTGTCGGTGTTCCAGTGATCGACGCCCGCCCAATCGAGCTTCGTGCCGAGGTCCTTTTCCATCTGGCCCATCAGGTCGCGGGCGAAGGATTTGAGATCCGCCATGTCGACGGCGTCTTCCGGCGAGACGATGAACCGGAAGTGGTGCCGATCATCGCCGGACCGCTCGGCGAAAGCACCGCCATCCACCTCATCCACCTCCGGCCCGAACAGCCTTGCCTTCTCCCCGTCGCGGGTGACGCCCTCGCGGCGCAGATAGGTGAGATGGGCGGCAAGCGGGGCGCCGCGCGCGTGATGGCGCACCAGCCGTGTCTTGATGATCACGGTGCGCGAGCGCCTGGTGAGGAGACGATTGGCGCGCACGCTCGCCGTGCGGCCACGCCCGAAGGTCGAGCGATTGCCCGGACTGATCCGGCCGGTGCGAGAGACACGGGCGCCGGCCTTCTGGGCGGCGGCAAGCGCCTGCGCGATGAAGGGCCTGGCGCGCTGGGCGCCAGACGAGCGGATGCGGCCGGGGCGGATTCGGAAACCATCCTCACCGTTCATGGCGAGTATCCGCACATCGTATCAAGGCATTGAAAATAAAGCTAAACAAGTGTTTAGGCGAGGCGCGCCAAATCTTCGCACCTCGTGGAAATGCGGCATAACCTATTGAAACTACACAACCGATCGACGCCGCACCTCGCGGCCTTTTATCTCGCCATCTTCCGGTTGTTCTGCCCACCTTCCGCCTCCACCCACGCCACGGTGCGCTGGACCTTGCGGTTGCGCGAAAACGGCCATAAACGCTCATGGCTGGATCCCTTCGCCCGCTCGCGCCACGAAGAGGCCCTCGGACAGCGGCACGATGGCGGAGACATCGCGCACGGTGGGTGCAGAGCTCGCGTCATTTGGTGGTCGCTCGGTCGGCACGAGAGCGACAGCTTGGTTGCGATCCGGCTGACCTACGAAAAGCGAGCCGTGCTTCCAGGGAATGGCCTCGACAGACGTAACGGCGAAAGGGCGCATACCCTCGCTTTCACCGATCAGCGGGGCGAGCATCGCGACATAGGCGCGGGTCTCGGCCGGCAACGGACGCCCAGCGAGGGAGGCTTCGTAGCGTGCAGGCCCCGCGTTGTAGGCCGCCAGAAACCCCGGCGAGCCGAAGCGATCGCGCAGTTCGCGCAGATACGCGGTTCCTGCCAGGATGTTGTCCCGGGGATCGAACGGATCGTCGCCGAGCGACCAACGGGCGCGCAGATAATCCCATGTGCCGGGTATGATCTGCATCAAGCCGCGGGCGCCTGCGCTGGACACGGCGCGCACATCGCCCGCACTCTCCTTGCGCATGATGGCGCGTATCAACGCGGTCGGAACGCCGAAGCGGTGCGAGGCTTCACTGATGTGCGCACCGAAGGGATCGCGCTCCGACGATCGCGCGACGGCCAAGTCCTGCGCCAATGTCGCCACCGGCATGATGGTTGCGACGGACAGGCCGCAAAGGAGGAGCAGCGCCATGCGCCGGGCAGCGAGAAGCGGCCCGGGCGCACCGCCATGGCTCGTCGACGGACGGCGAGCGCGCATCGTTCACTCCTTCTCACTGCCCTCGCGCGGCCGCGCCCAGTGCAGCGACCAGGAAGCCTTGTCATCGCCATTGCGAAAGAGGCTCGCGCGTATCGGCCGCGCGAGCGTCGGGTCGTCGAGCTGGATCGAGACATAGTCTCCGGCCTTTTCGCTGGAGCGTTTCCAGCCGGCACCAATCTCGGGGCCTTCCTCGCTTCCGGCGTGAACGCGGTAGTCAGGCGCATTCTCCGTTTCGCTCGCCTCTGCCGCCACGATGGCGATATCGAGGTTGAGGCTGAGCGTGTGGATGCGCCCGCTATAGCCAGTCTTATGGCGCGTGAATTCCCCGATCTGTTGCATGTCAGGCTCCTGTTTTCAGTGGTGCGGTGATGATGGCTGGCGGCACGACGCGCGCCGCCGGTCGCGCGCTCACCGCGTTGGCGCGCGCCATTCGAAGCGGCCGTTTTTCCCCTCGTCGGTCCACAACGGGACCGCGCGACCGATGATCTGGCTGGTGGCGAGGAGGCCGAAGTAACGGCCGTCGAGGCTGTCGCGGACCTGCCGGTTCATCAGGAAGACTTCCCCGGTCGAGATGCGGCGGCAGCCCTGCCAGACCGGCAGGTCACGGCCGGCCCGATCACGCTCGAGCGCCGCGCCCGCCTCGATACCATCGACAGTGATGGTGAGGTTCGAGCGACAGACACGTTGCCCGGATGCCGCGACGATGCGTTTCAAGAGCGGCACGCCCCTCGGCAAATAGCCGCGGTCCGCTAGGAAGGACGCGAGTGGCTCGGACGCCTTGACGGCGACAAGATCGCCGATCTCGAACCGTCCGTCCAAGTCGATCGTGTAGAGGCCGATCGGTGCGCTGGCCGATGCGTTCCAGATCAGCTTGGTCGGCATGGGCGAGAGGGCGGTATAGCCGACGCCCATGGTTGCTAAAACGCTAGCGAGGATGATCCCGGCGCGCGTCACGGCGCGGTCCTCTTGCGCAGCAGGAAGGCGCGATGCTGGTCGAGTGTGTAGCTGCGCGGCTCCTGGCCGGCGGTTATCCGGTTGTGCATGTGCCGCCAATGATCGGGCGACACCAACTCAGGGTCGATGTCGAGGCGCTGGATATCGTCGATCGCCTGAAGCACGCGTTCGACCTTGGGCCAGCTCTCGACCTTCAGAAGGATGTCGCCGCCGGGGCGCACGAAGGGCAGTGTCTGATAGGCATCGCCACGTGCGACCGCACGCACGATATCGATGCGTGAGATGATCGTTCCGAAGTCGTTCGCGGCCCAGCGAACGAACGCGAAGACCGCGCCGGGGCGATAGGACAGGATGCGCCGGCGACGATCAACGATCTGTTCCTGGGCGTGGGTGCCGAAGCGCATCCAGTTCTCAATTTTCTTCTCGACCCAGGTCAGTTCGACATGGACGAGTTCGTCGCGAGCGTGGTGCGTGGCAGCGATCATCGGGTGGCTCCCGAGCGCGGATCAAGAGGCGGATTCGGGGCTTCGGAGACGCTGGTTGCCGTGCTGCTGCCGTCAGAGACCGATGGCGCATTCGAGGCCCTGTCTGTGTCTATGCTGAGTGTGTCGCTGGCTCGCCAGACGAGCCTCTGCACACTTCGCGCGCGCGCTTCAAAGTTAGACTCTGGGTTAGAGTCTAAGTTAAGGGCGCGATTTCGGGTTTGGTTTCCTAGGGTTAGGCCCCGTTTGGGTTCCTGATAGCACGAGCCTGCGGTTCCCGATGGCACGATAGGTCCGGTTCCCGATAGCACGAGGCTGTCCACAGGCCTTCCACCGGAGGCGATCCGCTCGAAGGCGAGCAGCGTCCGGCCGCCCATCTCCACTTCGAGGAAGAGCGTGTAGCCGGGCAGCGGCTGGCGGCGGATGATGTCGCGCAGCTCGAAGGCAAAGCGCTTGTGGGGCGACAGGCTGCCGGATTTCTGGTGAAGGTGACGGAAGTCGAAGCGCCAGCCGTCGCGCTGGCGTCCGCCATGCTTGCGCACCAGCCGATAGAGCCAGCGCTCCAGCCCGCCAGTCAGGTCGAAATAGGCGCGATCGATCGTCAGCACGAGCGCGTCATCGAGGACTGCCTGGTAGAACCAGTCGGGGACGATCAACTCGATCCCCGCGGGTTTACCATGGCGATCGATGCGCTCCTGCCACTCGTTGATCCATGAGAACCGGTGACGCCTGCCCTCGGCAGGCTGACGGATGGTCGTCGAGACGGTAGTCGACTGCAGCCGGTCAAGCGCCGCCTTCAGGCGTTGATAGTCGCGCAGGCTCTTGCCGCGGCCGACGAAGGTGAGGATCTCATAGGGCGTGGCGGCCATCAGGCGCGAGGTACGAAGCCCGGTGTCGCGCGCCTCGACGATCTGGCTCGCGGCCCAGATCAGGATGTCGGCGTCCCAGATGGTCGCCATCCCATGATCGGGTACGGCTTCGACCCGGATCGTGACGTTGCCCGCGGCAAAATCGATCGGGGTGACGCGATGGGTCTTGGAAAGGGAGAAGAACGGATAGGCCATGAGATCCTGCGCGTCTCGTGGAGCGAAGTCGCCAGGCAGCGCCCGGAACAGGTCGAGTTGCCCGCGCTCCGAAAGGGATTGGTTTCGCGAAACCATTTGAAATCCGCGCGCGGTCAGCGTGCGTATCGTCCGCCATGCGTCGGCGGCGTCGATGTGTGACGCTTGGCCGGCAGGACCGATCCACGCGGGTCGGATGTAGAGGTGACAGCGCCGCGTTCGGCCCAAGCCTGAAGGTCGTCGACGGCATAGACGACACGGCCGCCGAGCTTGCGGTAGGAAGGACCAGTGCCATAGGTACGGTGCTTTTCGAGCGTGCGGGCGGACAGGCTGAGGAAATCCGCGGCTTCCTTGGTGCGCAGGAAGCGCGGCGGCAAAACGGCGATATCGGGTCGCATGGGTCGGACCTCCGTGGGGTTTTTGGCAGCCGCTGGCGTTCAGCGGTGGACGGCGACCACGGTGGCGGAGAATGAGCTTCGCAAGGGATGGGGAAGTTGAGGGAGGCTAAAATCCCACCCCCCTGTCCAGGGCCAGACCCGCTATGGTCGACGGCGATGACGCAGGATCTGCAAATAGCCGCCGCCGATCATTGCGGTGGCGCCTTCGACGAGGCCGATCACCGCATCGCGCAACGCCGAGGTCTTCCAAGGATCGGCGGCGATGCGCTTGCGTCCGTAGAACGCAACCGCAATGTCGCGGTAGCTCGCGCCGTTCGCACGGCCGTCAGCGGCCTGCATCATCAGACGAAACCGGCGGCGCTGCTGTGGGGTCATACGCGTGTCCGAACCCGTTGGGCGCCCCTGCAAGGAACGCCAGAAACGGGTGAGTGCTTCGATCCGTCCCAACGTTTCTGCATCCAAGGGGATCAGCGCCGCCAGGTGGCGGTGCGGGTCACTGCCGGGCAGAAGGAGAAGTTGGGTCGTGACACCTGCACTGTGGACAATGTGACGTCCTTCCGGGCTGTCGTGGACCACCCCAAGGCCAGTCAAAGGCGCCGATCGCAAGGACGACAGGAATTCCGGCGCCGGCACGAGAGAAACCACAGCGGGATCGACGTCAGGCGACCAGAAAACGTCTTGCGCCAGGGCGGACAAATCCGGCCTGGCCGGGAAATCGCAACCCCCACAGCCGCTGGGTCTCAGGGTGGAAGGGTGCTTTTTCGGCCCTGGTGGTCAGGAGCGCCTGATAGTGCCGTTGATAGGGTTCGTGACGCCGCAGACACTCCCAGGCGAGCCCTTCGATGGGTAACGTATCGAAATAATCATAGCTGGCATTGTCTCGCCAATGCGACGTATCCGGCCTCATCCAAGAGCTCCTCGCAAGAAACGCGTAGACCCCGCCTCAAAACAATTCCGGGTTGTAGCGATTGGTGGAAGACCCTCGCCGGGCATCGGGTGATGCCGTTTCGGCATCACCGGGGAACGACAGGAGCGGTGGTGCTAGCTGCCGGGTTGACGCAAGAGATGGCGGTAACCAGCACGCGCCATCCAGCGCGCTCGCGCCAGATGGCTGTCATGGATTCGCCGGGCGCGTTGTGGCTCCTTCGTCAAATCAATGCCGAAGAGAATTTCGACCACCTCGCGCCAGTCGGCGCCGTCGTCGGCGGCGTCAAGAAGGCGCACATAGAGCTTGACGTGTTCCCGATCGTATTCGGTGAGTTCGTCACTGGTCGGCGCGGTTTCGTCAAACGGCTCGATCATCGCTTGCCTCGTCTTCACGGAGTGAAAGCCTGCATTTATAGAAACAATAGCGCCGACGGAGGATGGTTGATCGGCATCAGGCGATGCGGTTTCGGCATCGCTCTCGGCTTGAGTGAACCGAACCGGACGTCCGCGCAAGAAGGCCCCGGCCTTCCGGCCGGGGCCTGCGCGGGGCCTTAGTCACCCCGCCGCGCGTTCGGGCGAGACCAGATGAGCGAGAAACCCTCACCTTCCTCCTCGTCGAAGAGGTTGGCGTAGATCGGGGCGTTGAAGCTCGGATCGTCGAGCTTGAGGCCCAGGTAGTCGCGGCCCTCGTTGGAGGTCTTCGACCAGGCGGCGCCGATCTCGGCGCGACCGACCAGCACCCGGTGGCTGGGAGCGTTCTCGCCAGTGGCGCGGGTGTCTGGGACGATGCGCACGTTCTTGGCCTGGACGCTGAGGGTGATGATTTCGCCGGTGAACTCGTTCGAGGCGGACTTCTTGAAAGTGCCGATGGTAGCCATTGTAAGTCTCCGTTTTCTGTTCCGAGCCCGCACCATGCGGCCTCGATGGCGATCACTTGGCCGGAGGCGACCGACGACGCATCGCTTGCGACCGGAGCAACGCGGAGGACGGCGCAGGAACGACTTTCTTGTCTCGCGAGGAATGGCGGCGCTCGGGGTCCCATGCACTTGCGGCATGGGGTGGGCGCCGGCAGGGGAAGAAAGTCGAGACGCGCCGTTGCGGCCTAGGCGGTCGAGGCTTCAGCCATCCTTCGGCCAGATCAGCCCATTGAAGAGGTCGTTTGGAGCGCTCTTGGGACGGATTGGCAACCGTGACGGTGGCGTCCAACGCGCCTCCAGCAGATCGCTACGAGTTCACTGGCTTCGTCCACGCATTCCAGGCGCCGGGAAGCCCACGCACCTCCAACGCCGCAGCCACCGGCCGCGCTGCCCTCCTGCCACCGACTGGTCGGACCTGCCTTGCAGCATCGACCGAACAAAGTCCAAGACCAAACGAGGTCGCGCCGGCACGTGCACGTTGCTCGATTCTTGGCACGTAAACCGATCGCTCCAACCCCGATGATGAGGAGGCTAAGGCCTTCATCGCTCTGGTCCATCTGCCTCGCTCGCGCGGGTTTAAGCTTGAACCATGCCCCTATCGGATTGGTCGCCGGCGGCCATGGCCGCGATCCGGAGAAACGCCGTGACGCCAACGGCGACCGCGCCAATGACGGAAAAGACGATCTGCCAGGTTTCGGAAGGCATCATGAGCTTCGCGATGCCATGAGTGGCATGGTAGCCGGCAACGATCGCAGGCGCGACGAAGACCAGCGCGATCGCTATCTTCGCCCACATGGACCTGATAACGCCGAGGAGGATTTGGCCGACGCCGAGTGTCAACCCGGCTGCCGGGACGCCGACGAGGATCGCGCCAAGCCAGCCGGCACCCGTGTTGAGTGACCACGTGCCTGCGGTGACCCCGGCGAACAGCGGAAGGGCGAAGATAGCAAGCGTGAACAGCAGCCAGCACAGGATGCCGATGGCCGCGATGCAAAGGAGAATGCCGAGAATGATCATGATGGTGTCTCCGAGAGAATAGCTCTGACGATTGTGCCTTCCACCACCACCTCTGCGCAGTGCAAAGCATAGCAACGAAAACCACTGACAAAAAATGCCAAAGGTCTTACTTAGCCAAAGGCAATGTTCGCCCCCGTCATGGGGCGAACGGGTCGATTTCACCGATGATGGCAGCCTCGTCGCCGTCATACTCGTTCACCGGCACGACCGAGAGAGTGCCGTCACCGGCCCGGAAAATCACGATGCTGACCATCATGCTGGTGGCGAGGCTGAAGGCGAAGGCGTTTGCTTCTGCGAGGGACATCTTACCGGCTCCTGTTTGGAAGCGGGGACCATCCCCGCGTGACAGGCGCCCGATGTGTCCGGCCGAGGGCCGCAATCACCGTGGAGGCGAAGCCGGAACGGCGGCACGCTTTGCGTAGTCCGACCCTTCATGGGTTGATGGCATCAGGTCCTCGGACCGGACCAAGGAATTGCGCCGATAAACGCGGCGATGGGCCGTGCTTGCAATTTCAGAAGCCGATGAAGCCTCTAGCTACACGTCCTGCCTTCGTTCGCCGCAAACTGCCAAGAAGGCTGGTCAGAATCCGTCCGGGGCGAACATGGCATCGTGTGACGTTGGCCTCGTCGACCCATCATGCGGCGCCGAATTTCATGACCGGGATGCCGAGCTTGCGTGCCTTGTCAGCGAGGTTGTCCTGGATGCCAGTGCCAGGAAAGTGAATGACGCCGATGGGCTTTGTATCTAGCATTGCATCGTTGCGCCTGAAGGGAGCGGCCTTGGCGTGCCGGGTCCAGTCAGGCTTGAAGCCAATCTGCGGAACCTTGCGATGGTGAGCCCATTTGGCCGCGATCAACTCGGCTCCCTTCGGTGACCCTCCGTGGAGAAGGACCATGTCGGGATGCTTGGTATGGACCTGGTCAAGCTTGGCCCAGATCAGCCGATGGTCATTGAAGTCGAGCCCACCCGTGAAAGCGACCTTTGGACCGGCAGGCAGAAGCGCGTGGCTATCGGCATACTTCTTGGCGGCGAGGAAATCACGACTGTCGATCATCGCCGCGGTGAGATGGCGATGGTTGACGACGGAGCCCGAACGGGGTCGCCAGATCGAATGCGAGTGATGCTCGAAATGCTCGCCAGCCTGGTCGCGCATAAGCTCGAAGGCACTGCGGCGTTCGAGCAGCGTCTGACCCTGGGCGATGAGCCGTTCGAGTTCAACGGACTTGACCTCGGACCCATCCTGTTCACGCTGCAGACGCTGCTGGGCCACTTCGTTTTCGTCGAGTTCGCGCTCGATCCGATAGCACGCGCGATGGAAGAGGTTGACCGTGCCCCAGAGAAGCTCCTCAAGGTCGGGTTCGAGGCGTGTGTCGGCCATCGCCACCACGAGGGCGTCGAAGATGTCGGCGATGCTGGCTGCGATGACCTGGCCCTCTGGAAGCGGGCGCGGATCGGGTTCATCCTCGAAGGGACGGTACCCGTAGAGCTGGAGCTCCTGCAGGAGGTGTTCGGTGGGGGACGATGCTGGTTGCGGTTCTAACTCGGTGTCTTGCTGGCTAACCATTGTCGGCTTCCTTCGGTGGATCGACCGCGCCCATCGCGGCCTTCATGGCGACGAAGGCGGCGGGCGGTCCGGACCTGCACCCGCAGCGCCAGCGCAGGGCCGCAACGGCAGTGGAGGATGGCGAGCACGGCTATTTTGGTTCGCGATGGAAAGGCCCGAGCCGGGGTCCCCGCGCGGCCCGCCACGCGGGGTGGATAGGGCCGCCGGAAAATAGCCGGGCGCAGCCATTGCCGGGCCGGGCCGCCCGCTGCCCGATCGCCCTCTGGAAGGCCGTGGGCCGGCCCGATCCCCAGCGGAGAAACGCGACATGCGCACGACATGACAGCGGCTCGCCGCCGTCACCACCCTCCTTCCAGTCAGGCCGCGAGGAGCATGAAACGCATGACATCCTGTGGCGCGATCTGAACCCGCAAGGACGCTCTGACCGCTTCCAAACCGAGCATACGCAGATCCTCGTTGAAATCCCCGAGCCGCGGCGTCAGCACCATCGCTTCGATCCCGACCGAATTGGCGCGTTCGATGAGGGTCGCCATTGCTCCATCCCCTGCCCGATCATTGTCGCGAGCGATGTAGAGTCGCCGCAGTGTGTCAGGAAACACGATGGCCGACAGATGTGCAGCCGACAGGGCTGCAATGACCGGCAAGGAGGGAAGCGCCGAACGTTGCGACAACATGGTCTCGATACCTTCACCCGCCGCCATCACGTCGCAGCCGACGCCGAAGCGGACCGCGTGCCCGAGCAGTTCGCCCATGGCTCGCCGAGGTGTGTCGATCGGAGCCCGGCCGAGATGGGCTTCGCTGAAGCCGCCCGGATCGAGCCATGTGCGGTGTGCGCCGGTGAGCTTGCCTTTGAGGTCGGTGACTGCCGCGATCATTGCCGGCCAGGTCTCGGTCGGCCCGGGCTCGTTGGGACGGTAGTAGCAGCGCGGATGAAAGCGAAGGCTTCCGGTTTCGTGCAAGGCCGTTATGCCGCGTGCACGCAAATATATCTCGACGGGGGTGCCAGCGATCGGCTGCGAGATGGAGACCAACCGCCTGGCCGCTTCGATAGAACCGAAAGGAGCCGGAGCCGATTTTCGTCTGCGTTCCGTCTTATCGGGAGTTGGCTGCGGCATGGACAAAAAGCTGCGCGCCTCATCGGCGACCTCTTTGAAGTCCGCCGCGCCAAGAAACGCTCTGATAACATCGAGCAAATCGCCGTGCTCGCCGGTGGCGGCGTCCGTCCACTTGCCTGCCTGGCCTTTACCGGAGTCTGGACCCTCAAGGCGGACGAACATTGACCGCCCAGGCGAATTGCGAACATCGCCAACCAGCCAGTACCTGCCCTCGCGGTGACCGTTGGAAAGATAGCGCCGGCATGCCGCTTCGGCCTGTTGGGCAAGGCGCCATGCCAGTTCGGAAGCATTGTGAGGAAACATCAGATGGTTTCCCTCTCACCAACGCGCTGCACGGGATAGCGCTGAAGGACCTTTGCAAGGACCGATGATCCCTTTGCATCGGTGGGGACGAACATGCGCAATTGCCACGATATGATCTCGTGGAACAGCCCGTCCGCCGAGAGCCGCTCGCGCATGGTATCGGTGAAGCCCGAAAGCTCGATGCGATTGGCGCCCATGACGCGGACGCGGCGCAGATGAAGGTCTTCAGCGAGGTCGAGCGTCGTGCGACCCTCCATCAGCCCGTTGAAGGCATCCTCCGCGGTCAACGTGCTGACACCGATTGCGAGTGCGCCGGCCACCCAGGCGGCCGAAACCCTGCGACCGGTAATGCGCTGGCCGTCATCGGTCTGAAGGCGATAGACGCGGCTCGACTCGTTGGGCAGCCGTTTCCAGATCGGCAGCAGCAAGCCCGCGACGATGTGGATGGTCGAGTCGGAGAACGCCGGGATTCCGGCAATTTCGGCATTCCATGCGGACACGAAAGGGCCCCGATCCGTAACACCCCAGTGGCTCTCCTCCATCGCGCGCAGTGAGCCATGATGTTGCTCCATCGGCCGGATCAAGCGGACCCGCCGCTCGATCTCGCCGTCGTCGAGCATGAATGATGGCGCCGGAAGTTGCACGGCGGCACGCCCTGACCGTTCGTTGACCAGGAGGAAGGCGTGTGGATCGTCGAGATGGGCGACAGCCTCCTGCGCAGACATGGGTCGATTGCGCTGGCGCTGGGCGATGGTGAGCAGCTGCGTTTCGGTGCCGGTGCCCGGATGGGTGTAGATCGTGCGCCGTTCCGTGACAGCGAAGCTCTCGGCCTGCATCGTTTCCAGCCCGATGTCATAGACGCCTGCCGCGATGGCGCCTTCCACCTTGGCCGCAAGCAACTGCTCGAAGACCGCGAACAGAATGTCCTGCAGGTCGATGGTGATTGCCAGCAGGCGATTGAGGAAAGTGGTGATCGGCGGCAGCTCATCCTTGATGCCGCTATCGTCCATCAGCTTCAGGCCGGTCATCTCCTCGAACCGCTGCAGCGAGCAGCCTTCGACCTTGCCGCGGGCAACCAGCACATAGAGCTGGCGCAACGCAGCGCGCGCATAGTGCGATTCCAGATTGTCCTCTGGCCGGAACAGGCCATGCCCGCCAGTCTGGCGCTGGCCGCGGGTGATTGCGCCCAGCGTGTCGAGGCGGCGGGCGATGGTGGAAAGGAAGCGCTTCTCCGCTTTCACATTGGTGGCGATCGGCCGGAACAGCGGCGGCTGCGCCTGATTGGTCCGGTGTGTGCGTCCGAGGCCCTGGATGGCCGTATCGGCCTTCCAACCGGGCTCCAGCAGATAGTGGACGCGCAGCCGCGTGTTTCGCGCCGAGATTTCGGCGTGGTAACTGCGTCCCGTCCCGCCGGCATCGCTAAAGACGAGAACGCGTTTCACATCATCCATGAAAGCCTGCGTCTCGGCGAGATTAGCCGAGGCCGCGCGGCTCTCAACCATTAGTCTGTCGCCCTTCCGGACGATGCGCCGCGACCGGCCCGTCACCTCAGCCACTGTGTCCGTGCCGAAGCGCTGCACAATCTGGTCAAGCGCGCCGGGTACCGGCGGCAGACTGGCGAGCTTTTCGATCAACGCCGTCCGGCGGGCGACCGCCTCGCGGCTCTCGACGGGCTGCCCGTCACGATAGACCGGCCTGGATGACAGGTTGCCCTCTGAATCCGTGAAGGGCTCATAGAGCTGGACCGGGAAGGAATGAGCGAGATAGTCGAGCACATATTCGCGTGGCGTTATGTCGACGCGGATATCGTTCCATTCCTGCGCCGGGATCTCGGCCAGCCTCCGCTCCATGAGCGCCTCGCCGGTGGAGACGATCTGGATGACCGCCGAATGGCCGGCTTCGAGATCCTGCTCGATCGAGCGGATCAGCGTCGGCGTCTTCATCGATGTCAGCAGGTGACCGAAGAAACGCTGCTTGGCGCTCTCGAAGGCCGAGCGGGCGGCCGACTTGGCCTGGCGGTTCAGTGTGCCGCTGTCGCCTGTGATGTTGGCGGCCTGCATAGCTGCGTCGAGATTGTTGTGAATGACGGCGAAGGCGGCAGCGTAGGCGTCGTAGATGCGCCGCTGCTCGGATGTCAGTTCGTGCTCGATGAGCTCATACTCGACACCGTCGAAGGAGAGCGAACGAGCCGTGTAAAGGCCCAGCGCCCGCAAGTCTCGAGCGAGCACCTCCATCGCCGCCACGCCACCTGCCTCTATTGCCTCGACGAACTCCGCCCGGGTCGAGAACGGGAAGTCTTCACCGCCCCACAGGCCGAGCCTCTGGGCGTAGGCCAGATTGTCGACGGTGGTCGCTCCGGTTGCGGAGACGTAGACGACCCGGGCGTCCGGCAGCGCATGCTGCAGGCGCAGGCCGGCGCGGCCCTGCTGAGAGGGGGCGACATCGCCGCGCTCCCCCTTGCCGCCGCCGGCGTTCTGCATTGCGTGCGCCTCGTCGAAAATGAGCACTCCATCGAAATCGGAGCCCAACCATTCTACGATCTGCTTGACCCGCGAAACCTTCTCGCCGCGGTCGTCGGAACGCAGCGTGGCATAGGTTGTAAACAGGACGCCTTCCGCCAGAGCGATGGAACGGCCCTGCGGGAAGCGCGACAGTGGAATGACCAGCAGACGCTCCATTCCAAGCGCCGACCAGTCGCGCTGAGCATCCTCAAGCAGCTTGTCCGACTTGGATATCCAAACGGCCCTGCGGCGGCCCTGCAACCAATTGTCGAGGACGATACTGGCGGACTCCCGGCCTTTGCCGACGCCGGTGCCGTCCCCGATAAAAAACCCCTGCCGGAAGCGCACCGCCCCTTCCGCATCCTGCGGCGCGGCTTTGACGATATCGAAGGTACCGCCGTCGACCAACCATGAACCGGCGAGAAAGCCCGAATGGGCTTCACCGGCCAGGATCAGCGTTTCGAGCTGGGCATCGGAGAGTGACGACAGGATATCGCCGGGAAGCGTTGGCCGATAGCTCGGCTTTGGCGGCGCGACCGAGGCCATGGCGGTGGATTGGACAAGCTTGGTGGGATGCGCCTGGGAGCCTGGAATGCGGATCGTCTGCAATCCGTATTGCTCATAGATCGCGTCGGTCAGCCGCACCTGCTCACCGGGTACCCAGTCGATCGTCTCATACGAGAGTTCAACACCAGCCGGCCCGGAAAGCTCGTGGCGAGCAGGACAAGCGACAGAGCGGCCGGGATAGCCGCGCACGGAGCGTGGAATCGAACCAGCTGGAAGGACCTTGATGGTCTCGGCGCACGGCAACCTTGCGGGAAGATGCTCTTCTATCCAACCGAGCAGCGTTGCGGCGTCCGGAGCAAGACCGGGAGATTCCGGAAAGAAAGATGGATCGTCGGCCGGCAGCTTGTCGATGACCGTCAGGCGCGTCTCGATCGTCGTGCCATGCCTGGCATAGACCGAGCCCTCGATGGCCGCAGTGAAGACGACGCGACCATGTCTCTGCAGGCGGATGAAGGCATCGCGCCAGGCGGGCGCCTGCGGTCCAAAGTTCGCGCCGCTGATTGTGACCAGCCGGCCACCCTCGGCAAGCCGTGCGAGGGCCGAAGCAATGTGGCGGCTGGCTGCATCAGAAGCCCGACCCCGCACATTGGCGAGCACGGAAAATGGCGGATTCATCAGCACCACAGTCGGTATAATCGTCGGGTCCAGGTGGTCATCGATCTGGGCAGCGTCGAACCGGGTCACCGAGAGTGCCGGGAAGAGGCTGGACAGCAGGCTGGCGCGGGACTCGGCAAGTTCGTTGAGGACGAGCGAGCCGCCGGCGATCTCGGCGAGAATGGCGAGAAGGCCGGTGCCAGCGGAAGGCTCCAGTACCCGATCCGCAGGCGTAATGGCGGCCGCGGTGACGGCCGCGAGGCCAAGCGCGATCGGCGTCGAGAACTGCTGGAAGGCCTGACTCTCCTCGGAGCGGCGCGTATGCGTCGGCAGAAGGCCGGCGATCCTGCCAAAGCGCGGCAAGGCGTGAGCCGAAGATCCGGCTTTGCGCAGAAGTGATTTTCCGTATTTGCGAAGGAAGAGGACGGTTGCCGCCTCGCACGCATCATAGGCAGTTTTCCAGTCCCAGGCCCCGCTCGCGTCGGACGCGCCGAACGAGGCCTCCATCGCCGCACGCAGAACGGCCGTGTCGATGCGCTGACCCCGTTCGAGATGGGGAAGCAGAAGCATGGCGGCCGCGTGGATGGCCGTGGCTGGGTCGTTGATGGGTGTCGAAAACGAAACGTTCATTGGTTAAGGCCCTTGGAGAGCGACACGGGAAAGCCGGCCGGCGCTCTCTCTGACCGGACGGGCTCAAACCCGTCGCGGCCCGGCTCTCACTCTGACCGCCGCACACAAAAAATGCCCGGCGCTCTTGCGAGTGCCGGGCAGCCGGTTGGCCAGGGAAAGGCCGTGACTATTCGGCGGCGTCGAGATGCTGTTCGTTCCCGTCGCCGGCCGATCCATCCTCGTCGTCACCCGCCAGGAAGTCCGGCAAAGTTTCGTCTGTGTCGTCCGCGTTTTGCTCGACCGGCTCGGCATCGAGGCCGGCAAGCCGCAGCGGTTCAGGCAGCCAGCCGCTGCCGGCGAGCAGCCGCTCCGCCTCCTTGGCCATGTCGTCCTTCTTCAGGTGGTCGATAAGCTGGGCTGCGCGTTCGCCGTCACCCTCACGAACGGCCTCGACAATTCGCGCCTTGGTGACGCGTCCGAGATAGTTGCCGACCGTCGGCCGCCAGCCGGCATCGACCATGTCGAGGCCGACCACGCGGGCCAGATGATCGGCATCAGTGAGACGCTGCCGGACGCCATGCGCCGAGATGGCGCCGTTGCCGTAGCGATCGGCCCTTTCATAGAGGGCGTTCACACCGAAGGAGGCACAATGGGCAAACAACGCGGCTCGCTCGTCGTCCCCGAGCGACGCAAGTGCACCCCAAAGGTTGCTGACGTCTTCCGGCAGGCGGGTCTCCCAAGCCGCATGACGGGCTTCGATCGCTTGCGCGTAAGGTGTGTCACGAAGCCCGGGAGCTTGGGCAGGGAAGACCGTGCCGCGGACGGAGACCTCCATCGCGACACCCTGTGAGCGGTACCGGGAAAACACGTCCCGCACGAACTTGTGGAGCACGGCGAGGAAGGCGGCCGCCGGATCATTTGCCAGCTTGTCGCGCAGCGCCAGCGTGCGCTCGGCGGTCAGCTCCATGACCAGGCGATCCGGCAATGGCTTGATGCTGTCCTCCTCCTCATCCTCCTGTTCGATCGGCTTGCCACCGATGGTGATGACTGCGCGCTGTACCGACCCTGCCTTCGCCGGATCGCCGGTCCCCTCTGTCCCGAAATCGTTCTCCTCGTCAGTCGCAACGGGGGACTCGTCCTCCGGCTTCACATAGCCACGTTCGACGAGAAGCGATCCATCCGCATCGACGCTGAGAAAGACGCCGGCTCGTGCAATTTCGACCGGATCGAAGCGGACGGGGCGCGCCTCTAGCGCCCGAATGGCGGTTTCAAGCTCGCCAAACCGCTGGTCGATCTCATCGGGCAACTCGTCTGCCTCTTCGTATTCCGCCTGCAGCTTGTCGACCTCGCCACGCAGCGCGGCGAGCGTTGCCTGCTCCTCGCCGGTCAGGTCAACGGGCGTGCCCTCGAGTTTACGCAAGCCGGCCGCGGCGCCGTAGGAAAAGCTCACCGCCACTTCGATCCACTTCCAGCCCTCATTGGCAATTTCGTCAGCCATGAGCTGGAGCTTTTCGGTGACAAGACGGTCGAGCAGCAGCGCGTCTTGGAGCCATCCGCCGTCATCCGACTGGAAGAGGTCACGCAGCACCTGGCCGCCGGCTGCTTCATAGGCATCGAGGCCTGTGAACACGACCCGTTTGTCGGAGGCGCGGACGCTGTTCTCCGTCAACATGCGGCGGATCTGGTATGGCTCTTTCGACCAGCTGTTCTTGATCGCCTCCCACACTTGCTCCTGTTTCGCGTGATCGTCACTGACCGAGAACGCTTCGAGCTGGGCGATCGTCATGCCGTCGCCGGCATAGACATCGAGCAGCGCCGGCGACACGGCGGTGAGCTTGAGGCGCTGCTTGACGATGGTGACGGAGATGAAGAAAGCGGCGGCAATCTCCTCCTCGGACATGCCTTTGTCGAACATGTCCTTGAACGCTCGATATGCATCCAGCGGATGAAGTGGGGCGCGATCGATGTTCTCAGCCAGCGAAATTTCCTCGGCCATGACAGCGCTGCTGCCCAAGACACAAGGAACGGATGCGGTCTTGGCAAGCCGCTTCTGGTTCAC
Organism: Mesorhizobium sp. 2RAF45; assembly: GCF_052115225.1. Lineage (NCBI taxonomy): Bacteria > Pseudomonadati > Pseudomonadota > Alphaproteobacteria > Hyphomicrobiales > Phyllobacteriaceae > Mesorhizobium > Mesorhizobium sp. 2RAF45. The sequence continues at coordinate 233,742 of NZ_JBFRGG010000001.1, forward strand.
AAGTATTTCGAGAGCGCGGTAGCGGCGGCCGCCGGCCGGGACCTCGAACATGCCCGTCTCCTCGCCGCCGGCATCGAGCACTGGACGAACATGGAGACTCTGGATCAGGCCCCGGCGGGCGATCGAAGCTGCCAGATCCTCAATCGAGACGCCGGCCTTGATGCGCCGGACGTTGGTCTGGGCAAGCACCAGCTTGTTGAAAGGAATGTCGCGCGAGGACGACAAGGTGATCTTTTGAACGGCAGTAGCCATGGTGTTTTCTCCGCGACGGGCGCCGAGAGCCTCTCTCTCGACCCACACCCGTCATGAACTACCGGCGCGCCTCTCACTCTCCGGCCACCGAAGCGGGAAAGCTGAGAGGCGCATTCGCCGCGGCGGTGCGGCGTGACCTGTCACGCCGCCTCCCTCTCGTCGTTCGCTGTCGCTGCGGTCGCTGGCTCATCGGCGCCAGGCTGGAAACCGAGGATGAACTCGGCGGCTTTCGACGCCGCGCTGGCAGCGCGGAAAATGGCGCGATTGTCCTCGCGCAGAACCTCCAGCCATGAACCGATATAGTCTGCATGCCGCACCGTCGGCAGGATGGAGAGCGAGGCACAGATGAAGGCGCCCGCCATTTCGGCGACCAATTCCTCCCGCGAATAGGATTTGGAGCCGAAGGAACCGGCCATGTCACGGCCGAGCCGGGAGGAATGACCCGACCAATGCCCCAGTTCGTGAAAGGCGGTGCGGTGCCAGTTGATCGGTTCGAAATAGGCGGCTGGCGGCGGGACCTGCACGAAGTCGCTCGCAGGGCTGTAGAAGGCGCGATTGCCTCCGATCCGAAAATCTGCGCCGGTGGACCGGATCAGTGCCTCTGCTTGCGGTTCGATCATGCCGGACGGAGGTGGTGGTGCGACTGCGGCAACGTCCTGCGGCAGGTTCTCGCATTGATCTGCATTGAAGACGGTGAAGCGTTTGAGGAATGGGATAGCCTGCGCTTCATCACCGCTTTCGCGGGCTCGCTTCCTCTCGTCGTTGGGAATGAAGCGGTCGGCGTAGAAGACGGCCGTACCATGCTCTCCCTTCCTGACGTTACCGCCGAGGGCGATCGCCTGCCGGAAAGTGAGCCAGCTCTGGCCGGTGAATCCGTGCTCGATGACCGCGCCCCACAAGATCAGGACGTTGATGCCGGAGTACCGCCGATGCGTCGACGCATTCCGCGGCATGGCGAGCGGCGCCTTTGCCGCCGCGGTTCCCCAAGGCTGCACCCAGGGGATACGTCCGGCTTCCAGTTCGGCGATGATCTTGCCGGTGACTTCCTGATAGAGGCTCGTGCGGTCGTTGCCGGAACGGGCGCGAGCGGTGTCTCTGAACATCGCGGTTCTCCGCGACGGGCGCCAGGAGCCTCTCTCCCGACCTTCAACCCGTCACGGCAAACCCGGTCCGCACTCTCACTCTCATCGATCCGTCTCGATGCCAATCGGCGGCAGGAAGAGGTGCCGGCATGACAGCGGGCGCGTCAGGGATGGAAGCCCAGATGGGGGAAGACCCGTCGCAGGCGGGGCTTCAGCTTTGCCGGCGGCCCGGCCCCGAAAGGGGGGCGCCCTTAGGACCCTCGCTCGATCAGCTGCTTCCACGCGGAACGAAATTCACCCGCGGCAATTATCGGTGCAAACCGAGCGTGGGTGTTTGCATGCCTAAGGTTCACGAAACATGGCAAGTTGAGCCGCATGGCCGATTGGAGACAGTTGCTACCGGTCTCTTGACAGTCAGCGGCGAGATTCAGATGCCGCTCGGCCATTTTCCGCGGCGAATGACAGTGATCGGCCTGACGGGAGAGCGCACGGCGATCTGGAGCTGCATACCTCTTGCAGAGCCGGAAATGCGGGAAATTGAAGCGCTCGGCGATCCAGCCTTTCTCATCGTGCCAGGCGCTGGCCATCGGCTCGACATCAAGCCTTGGAAGCTTCGCTATCCCCAGGCGAAAATTGTCTGCCCGCCGGGGGCGCGGGAGGCTGTGGAGAAAGTCGTCAAGGTCGATTCGACTGCCGATATCTTTGATGATCCTTCCGTTCGGATGGAGACGGTCCCGGGTTTAGGGGAGAAGGAGGCGGCTCTATTCGTGCGACGTGACGGCCAAACCACCCTTGTCGTCAACGACATCCTCGCCAATGTGCGCCATCCCCATGGAATTGGCGCCCACATCATGGCGCGCGTTCTTGGCTTTGGGGTCGACCGGCCGAGCACTCCGCGCGCTGCCAGATGGTTTTTTGTCCAGGACGGAAAGGCGCTGGGAGCGGCTTTTCGCAAGTGGTCAAAAGATCCCGACCTGGAGCGCATCATTGTCAGCCACGGCGATGTCATCGCCCACAAACCGCGCAAAGTGCTCGAGCGTGTCGCCCAGGATTTCGGAGCATAGCAGAAAATCACAGCGTGCTGGCGCCGCGGCCAAGCCGCGCTATTTTGCATAACTCTGCAATAGACCGAACGTATGGGGCAGCCATGTGCAATGACTACGAGCAGCATGTCGTCTGGGCCGAATATTGCCGGATGATGCAATCGCTGGCGCTCGATATTCCCACTCATCAGACGGAACTTGATTTGCCGCTGTCGGATGATATCCGCATCAGTGACCCCGCCCCGATCATGCGCGCGGCTGGCGACGCGATCGAGCTTACGCGCATGACCTTTGCCTTTCCGCCGTCCGGGCCAAAGGGCGGGCCTGTCTTCAACTTCCGCTCGGACGGACGGAGTTTCGCCAACAGCAAGCGCTGCCTCATCCCGGCATCGGCGTTTTTCGAGTTCACCGGAAAGAAGTCTCCGAAGGCGAAGCATCGCTTCACCCTCAACGGCACCCCGTTCATGGCGATTGCCGGACTATGGCGCGAAGGCGAAGGCAACAAGCCGCCCACATTCGCCATGCTCACCACGGAACCCGGGCCTGATGTAGCGCCCATCCACAATCGCCAGATCGTGGTGCTGCGCCCGGAAGACTGGGCACCATGGATACATCTCACAAAACCCGAGGCAGAACTCTTGAAGGCCTTGCCAGCTGGGTCGTTGGCGGTCGAAACCGTACGGCAAGGGAACGACTGACCCTGGTACGCCGGCACTCCTCGAGCCAAGAGGTGTATTGGTCGATTTGATGAGGTCGGAACATGCTGGAAGAGATTTCGCTGGTTAATGCGGGTGATGGGAACTGTTGCATGAGCGCTCGTGAAATCACTCCACGTGATGTGAGGCAGATCGCGGAAGCGGCACTTTTTGCCTCATATGCTCACAAGGACCAGATGCGGGAAGACATGAAAGATCCTTACATCGTCCATCTTTCCGAGGTGGCAGCGATGTGCGCAAGCATCGATCCGCTGGATCCAGTTCTGGTGGCCGCTGCGTGGCTGCACGATACGCTAGAATACACTGATACCGATGAGAGCGCCCTCCGTGAGCATTTCGGCGAGGCAGTGGCTGATCTCGTCGCCGATGTAAGCGATCCATCGGGGCTCAAAGGAAAAGCGCGCCGCCAGCGACAGGTTGACCATACCGCCACGGCCGGCCTTCGAACTAAAAGGCTCAAGCTGGCGGATCGGACGTCCAACATCGAGGAGGTTCTAAACGGTCCCGATGCCCGTTTCAGGGCAAAGAGCGGAGCCAGATATCTGAAATGGTCGCGCCGCGTCGTTGATGTTTGCCGTGGCGCCGCTCCCACGCTGGAAGCGCGCTTCGACAAGTCGGCAACGCGGCTTCAGGAGCGCCTCGACAAAGTTTTCGGCCAAAGCGTTTCACGATAGCGCTAACTGAACCCGCATTATCGCCAGTTCACACCAAAACAGGAGCCCCAGGTGTCGGCCCTGATTTGCCGTCTGGCAACCACTATGGTGGTGCGCCCTTCCCTGATGTGCACCTAGGAAATGGACAGGATCTCGATTTCGCGCTGCCCCAGCTGGACAATTTCGCCAACGGCTTTGCCAATCAGCGCGACGGCAACCGGTGAGCCGTGCGATATGGAAGCTTGAGAGGGGTTGGCTTCATCCTCACCGACGATGCGGAAGGTCTGCCTGCGGCCATCGTCACGCTCGAAGGTAACGGTGTGGCCAAAGGCGATCACTTCGTTGGAGGTCGGCGCCGGCATGAGTTGAGCCGTACGAACGCGTTCGGCATAGTAGTGCATATCTCGAACCGGGACCGCCGACTGCCGCCGCCTTTCGTTCACATCTTCCAGCGCGTTAGCGGTCGCGAAAGCCTGCTGAGCGCGAACCAATTCATCCCGCAGCGTCTTGAGACCCGCCTCAGTGACGAGATTGATCCGACCGGAAATAGGGCGAGCCGGCAATATGGTCTCCGCCGCCGCCTCAGCACTTTCCTCCTTGGCAAATGCTACGCTCAATTGGTCAAACTCCCTGCCAAACACCGTCATCAATCAGGTAACGCATGGCTGACAGTAAAGCTGCAACGATCTGTCGGTTGGCTTCGGCAGTTGGCAGGGCGAACTGTTCCCTTATTCAATGCCAGAACCGGGCGACCCTTTTTCGGCTCGAATAGACCTTCTTCTGTGCACTGGCTCAACAGCCAGCGCGTTGTTACTTCCCGGCAACAACTTGGTGGGGCAGGTCGAGAGGAACTTTTCGAATGTGCGCGAATTGATCCCGCTGAGCGGGAGAGACCCTAATGCGTATCCAAGGGATCTATGCAGCTATCGCGACAGCCGACATTGCCGCGGCTGAATCATTTTACACGAAGCTTTTCGATCGTGGCCCTGACGATCGGCCGATGGACAATCTCATACAGTGGCGAAATGTTGCCGGCGCCAACATCCAGATTATCGAGAACCAAGACAATGCCGGTTCCAGCATGTGCACCATCGTGGTGCCCGACATGAGCGAGGCGCGCACGTCTCTCAAAGCCGTTGGGCTCTTCCTTGACAATGAGCAGGAAGGGGACTTCGGAAAGATCGCCAAGCTAAGCGACCCAGACGGCAACCAGATCACGCTCGCCGAGCCGCCAAAGCAAGCCAAATCGTCATGACAGCCGACATCGGACGCAAGGCGAGAATGCCGAACGCCGCACTCAAGCCTCTTGAGCAGCTGATCGGAGAATGGCGCACGACAGGAACCCACCCCGCCGTTCCCGGCACGACGCTACGCGGTCGCGCATCGTTCACATGGCTGGAGGGCGGCGCGTTCATGGTCTGGCGGTCGCAAATTGATCATCCGGAATTTCCGGATGGCATTGCGATCTTCGCCAGCGACGACGAAGCCAAGAGCTGCTTCATCAGCTACTTCGATGGGCGCGGCGTCTCACGCAGGTACGAGGTCGTCGTCGCTGACGACGGCTTCGCCATGCAGCGCATGGATCGAAAGTTCTCGCAGCGCATGGTCTTCAAACTGGAGGCAGGTGGTAACCGCATGTTCAGTACGGGCGAGATGTCACGCGAGGGCAAAGCCTGGGAGAGCGATCTCTCGCTGACTTACGAGCGCACCTGATGTCATGACCGCGAGATGCTGAAGACCGGCCACCCAGATCGAGGACAAGCCGCCGGAGAGATCGAATGACCGCCACCTACACCTGGGACATTTTTTCAAGCCTGGATGGTTTTGGTTCTCACCACGGGGACTGGGGAGGATACTGGGGCAAGCAGGGTCCCGAACTGCTCGCGCCGTCTCGCCTTGTACGAGGAGCCGCAGCGTATGGTTTTCGGCGCAACGACGTTTCGAGAGAACGTGGAAATGCTGGCGTCCGGCGATCTGGATCCATGGGTCGTCAGGTTGAAGAACACCCCTGCGACCGTGATATCTTCCACTTTGAAAGAGCCTCTCGACTGGCCAGACGCGAGCATCGCCAGAGGTGACGCAGTCGATATGGTTGCCCGCCTGAAAGAAAGCTCCGAGGTGCCGTTGCGTTCTCATGGAAGCCTGTCGCTCAATCGCTCCTTGATGGCAGCTGGATTGGTAGACCGCCTGCAGCTAACGCTCTACCCCGTGATCACGGGCATAACTGGTCAAGCACCAATCTTTCATGGCGCGTCCGACTTTGATCTGGAGTTGCTCGAACAGCGCACGCTCGACGGCCGCACCCAAGAGCTTATCTATCGGCCGACCTTGCATCGTTAGGACAACCTCGCTCCTTCCCGTCAGCCGCCTTTCGGCAGGCAGAGCGGCGTTGGCCAGCGTGCGCATCCTCGTCGGCAAAGCTGAAACCCCAGCCTATCTGAAATCCCGTGTCTTCACCTTGATCTGGTCGATGTGCAGATAGGGGTCGATGATGTTTCGCGGCCTCGGCCCCTTCGGCAGTCCGCGCGGATCAGCCGTCGGGCTGCCGTGATGGAACTCGTCGCCACGGCCATGCGGCAACGGGAAAGCGGCATTCCGATCACCGACGCTGGCGAGATCGACCGACAGATCGGTGAGCCGATGCGCGACGAGATGGACCACCTCGCCTTCTCGCTGAATGCGCCCATAGACGCCAATCATGCCGGCACCAAGGACTACCCTGCGATATTTTTCGAAGACCTTCACCCAAACGACCAGATTGGCGATTCCGGTCTCGTCCTCGATGGTGATGAACATGACGCCCTTGGCTGAGCCCGGCCGTTGGCGAACCAGCACGAGGCCCGCCGCCTCCAGCCATTGTCCGTCACGCGCCTGCATGGCCTGCCGGCACGAGACGATGCGCTTGCGCCGCAGATCTGCACGCAAGAAGGACACAGGATGATCGCGCAGGGTCAGCCCGACATGGCCATAATCTTCAACGACCTCGCCGCCGGCGGTCATGGCACGCAATGTGACACTTGGCTCGTGGATCTCCGCCACCGTCTGCTGCTCGCGTGAAGACGCGGCCGCAAACAACGGCAACGGCTCGTCGCGTAGTCCCTTGATCGCCCATAGGGCTTCACGCCTGGCTAGCGACAATGACGGTTGAAACCCATCGGCCTGCGCAAGTTCAACCAGAGAGGCAGCGGGAACGCCGGCTCGGCGCCATAAATCATCGAGCGAAGTGAAGGGCTGGTCGGCTCGGGTGGTGACGATGGTGGCCGCGTCAGCGTTGGCCAGGCCACGAACCATGCGCAAGCCAAGGCGAACGGCAAACCGATCCTCGTCCTCAGTGGGCTCGAGCGTGCAATCCCAGCGTGAGGCGTTCACACACACCGGGCGCACCTCGACGCCATGGTCGCGGGCATCGCGCACGATCTGCGCCGGGGCGTAGAAGCCCATCGGCTGGGCATTCAACAGAGCGGCGCAGAAGACATCTGGGTGATGACACTTCAGCCAGGAGGACGCGTAGGCGATCAGCGCGAAGCTGGCAGCGTGACTTTCCGGAAAGCCGTAGCTACCGAAGCCCTCAAGCTGTTTGAAGGTCTTTTCGGCGAACTCGCGCTCATAGCCATTCTTGACCATACCGCCGATCAGCTTGGCGCCGAAGCTGGAGACGCCGCCGGTATGCTTGAAGGTCGCCATGGCGCGGCGAAGCTGATCGGCCTCGCCCGGCGTAAAGCCGGCGCATTCGATCGCCACGCGCATGGCCTGCTCCTGAAACAGCGGCACGCCCAGCGTTTTTCCAAGCACCTTTTCGAGCTCGGGCTTGGGGTAGATCACATCTTCCTTGCCTTCGCGCCGGCGCAGATAGGGATGCACCATGTCGCCCTGGATCGGCCCCGGCCGCACGATCGCCACCTCGATGACCAGATCATAGAAGGTCCGCGGCTTGATGCGCGGCAGCATTGACATCTGGGCGCGGCTTTCGATCTGGAAGGTGCCCAGCGTGTCGGCCTTGCGGATCATTGCATAGGTGCGCGGATCCTCGGCGGGTATGGTCGCAAGATCGAGCGTGATGCCCTTATGCTCGGACAGGAGATCGAAGCCTCGCTTCATGCAGGACAGCATGCCCAGCGCCAGCACATCGACCTTCATGAACTTCAGTGCATCGATGTCATCCTTGTCCCATTCAATGACCTGACGATCTTTCATCGCGGCGGGTTCAATCGGCACCAGATCGTCAAGCCTGTCACGGGTCAGCACGAAACCTCCCGGATGTTGCGACAAATGCCGTGGCGCGCCGATCAATTGCCTGGCCAGGTCAAGCGCCAGGCGCAGACGGCGGTCGCCGAGATTGAGGTTCAGCTCTTCGGCGTGCTTGGGCTGAAGGCCTTCGTCCGACCAGCCCCACACTTGCGACGACAGCATCTTGATCAAATCCTCGGGCAGGCCGAGCGCCTTGCCGACGTCACGCAAGGCGCCCTTGGAGCGGTAGCGAATGACGGTCGAGCACAAAGCTGCGTGCTCACGGCCATAGGTGTCAAACACCCACTGCATAACGATTTCGCGCCGCTCATGTTCGAAATCGACATCGATGTCGGGCGGCTCGCGGCGTTCCTCCGAGACAAAGCGCTCGAACAGCAGATCGTTGCGATCGGGATCGATCGACGTGATGCCAAGCACGTAGCAGACGGCGCTGTTCGCCGCCGATCCCCTGCCCTGGCATAGAATGTCCTGACTGCGGGCAAAGCGAACGATCGAGTTGACCGTCAGAAAATACGGCGCGTATTGCAGCTTCTCGATGAGCTGCAACTCATGCTTCAACGAAGCGACAACCTTTTCCGGCACCCCTTCGGGAAAGCGCGTCGTGGCGCCTTCCCAGGTCAGCCTCTCCAGCGCTTGCTGCGGCGTCAGGTCGGGCAGCAAGCGTTCCTCGGGATATTGATAGGCAAGTTCGTCCAGCGAAAACCGACAGCGGCCGGCGATCTCGAGACTGCGCGCGATCGCATCGGGATAGCGGCCGAACAGGCGTGCCATCTCCTCCGGCGGTTTCAAATAGCGGTCGGCATGCCTTTCCCGCCGAAACCCTGCATTGTCGATCGTGACATTGTGCCGGATGCAGGTGACGACGTCCTGCAGGATGCGCCGTGACGGTTCGTGGAAGAGGACATCGTTGGTGACGACCGTTGGCACACCGGCCTGCCTGGCAAGGGTGGCCAGATCGTGCAGCCGCAACGCGTCATTGGGACGGCGGCGCAGCGTCAGCGCCATGTAGGCCCGATCGCCAAAAGCTTCATGCAACCGTCGCAGCCAAAGTGGCATGTGTCATCGGTCTGGCTGGGAACAAGCACCGCAACGAGGCCCTCGCCAAAAGCAACTACATCGGCCCAGTGCAGCACGCATTTCGCCTTGCCGCCGCGCTTCTTGCCCAGCGACAGCAAGCGGCACAGCCGGGAGTAGGCCGCGCGATCGGTCGGGTAGACCAGGATTGAAAACTCTTCAGCGAGATCCAGCCGGCATCCGACGATCAGTCGCACACCAGTCGCCTTCGCAGCCTCATGCGCGCGCACAATGCCGGCGAGGCTGTTGCGATCGCAGATGGCAAGTGCGGGCATGTCCATGATGGCAGCTTGCGCAAACAGTTCCTCGCAGGAACTGGCGCCCCGCAGGAAAGAAAAATGCGAGGTGCATTGCAGTTCGATGTAGGACGCGGTCATCCGAAGATGCCATGCAGGAACCAGCGATGCGAGCCGGTCGCGACATCCTCGCCGTCGCCGGCGCGATAGATCCAGAACCGTTCGCCGGCGTCGTCCTCGACCTGGAAATAGTCGCGCACCGCGGCAAGCTCGGCGTCACGCTTCCACCACTCGCCAAAAACCCGCTCGGGACCATCGGCGCGCCTGACCCGCCGCCGGATGCCTCTCCAGGTGAAGCTCGCCGGCGGATGATCGGGCAACAGCGCTATCGCCTCGATCAACTCCGGCACGGCAAACAAACGCGCCGGACGCGGCCAATGGTCAGGCCAAGCGTCGCCGGTTTCAACCGACGCGGGTGCCACGCGCCGAACAGACCGTTCGGGCACGTCGCTGGCAACAGGGGTAAACCGATAGAGCCTTTCCTCACCGACACGATTGCCGAGGATGTCGATCAGATCTGAGATGTCCGCGTCGCGTTGCTCGATGAGCGATGAAATGGTCTGTCTGGGCGTCAGCGGTTCAGCCAGCGGCGCCGACAGGCGCATCAGTTCGATGCCGAAGCCCGGGTCGATTTTCTCGATCTTGTCGCAGATGAGACGCGTCAACCGCTTAACATCTCGGACCGGCAAGGCTGTGCCGACGCGAATGGCTTCGATCCGATTGTCGACGCGGTAGAGCAGCAGGTCAAGCCGCCGCGCGCCGAGGCCCTTGGCCTCCAGCTCGAGACAAAGCGCTTGAACAAGCTTGCCGACATAGCGCGCGATTGTCTCGGCGGCACCGATGGGTTCGCCAAAGGCACGCTTGACCTCGATCGCATCAGCCGGCCGGACCGGCTCTATCGGTTCGGCAAGGCGCCCCGTCGCCTGGTCAAGGCGGCGACCCAGTTCCGGTCCGAAGCGCAGGGTCAGCGGCGCGCGCGGCTGCTTCAAAAGCTCGCCTACCCTGTCGAAGCCCAAGACACGCAGACCGCTGACCATTGCATCGGGCAAGCGCAGCGCCGGGATAGGGAGCGAAAGGATTGCATCATAGGTAGCGTTCACGGCAACCACGCTGACGGTCTGCCTGACGTATCGCGCAACGGCGTGTGCGGCACCCCAGCTGTCCGCAACTGCTGCCCGCGCCAAGATGCCGGCCTGGCTGAGACGCTTGACCATATCAATCAGCATCAACTTCTCGCCGCCGTGAAGATGATCGGCGCCCGTGGTGTCCATGACCAATCCGTCCGAAGGATCTGTCGCGACGATCGGCGCGTACCGCCGCAATGCCCATAGCGCCAGCCGCTCCAATGCCTCCGCGTCGGCATCGGGTTCGGCATCCATGACCGCCAGCCCCTGGACCAGTGCCTGCGCCTTCGTTGCAGGCATTCCGACCCGCAAGCCGGCTTCCAATGCGGCGCGATCGACCGCGGTCACCAGGCGACGATTGCCGTGCCGCCCCACTGTCACCAACGGCTTATCCGATGGCGGCGAGACGTCGCCCAATTTCCTTCTGAGCCGGTCGGTCGACCAGCTTGGAAGGAAGAGCGAGACGACCCTTGGCATCACAAGCCTCCACTTCGATATCGAGCGTTTCCCCTCCACGGGATCTGATCAATTCAAGTTGCCATCGTGCCCGGCCAACACCCGGAACGGGGAGCGGCCGCGATGGCAAAACAGAAACCCGCCAGCGGCTGACGGAGGCTGTCGGCTGGCCGAAATCGGCAGCTTCGGTCTGGCGGCGCCAGCGGCGGATTGCGATGCCCATCGCTCCCGACGCTTCTGACGCAAGCTGCAAGCGTCGCGAAGCCGTCATCGACAGACGCGCAACCTCTGCAACCACGGCCCCAAGTCCGACATGCCGCAGGCCTTCCTCGAAGCAGGCGAGCAAGGATTTGTCGTCACCGGCCTCGACATAGATCACCCGATCAGGGTGAAGTCCGACCTGTGCGATTGCCGGCGCAAACAGATCCTGGCGCGTCACACACCACAGCACCTTGCCTTGCGTCCTGGCCGCAATGCCTGCAGCAAAAAGCGATGCAGCAGCGCCATCGATTGCACCATTGCCGCCACCGGCCACCTCATGAAGAGCACCAAGCGCCACCCCGCCCCCAGGCAGATGGCTGTCGATGGAAGCGACACCGAAGGGAAGCACCGCTCGTTCGCGCGTGCTTCCTCCTTCGAGACGCGCAATGCGATCTCGGAGATCGGAAATGGCAGCAGTCGGCGTCGATGCACTCATCTGTCCCCTGAACGCGAAATGCTGATGGCATGTTCCTCATTTGTTCTCTTCCTGACAAAGAGTCAATGGGACGTGAGGTCGGCGGGAAGGATCGGATATCGGTCTTCGAGCTTCCCCGTACGTCGTTCTCGGGAACCCAATTTGTGCACGGACATTGCTTGGTGACAGGAGATGTTCATGCCGAAGTTCCGCTTTGAGACCACAGAGTTCGACCAGACCACAACATTCGAGGAAGAGTTGGCGAGTCCCGATTTGGCTAGCCCGCGAGCAATCGAAAAGGCCCACGCGGCGCTTGTTGCGGGTGCTCCCTCCGGTCTCGACCAATCCGGATCGGTCACAAGGGTCTACGACGAAGCCGGCTATCTGGTCGCCACAGTCAACTTTTCAGACTTGGTGCTCGACAGCTCCCAGCAGCAGCCAATCAGCGATCCGCCGACAGAGGAGCCCGGTGTTATGCGGTCGGGCTGACTGCGCTGGCCTTCCAACTTTGAACCAACCGTCACACCGAGTTCGATTTCCAGAGAGTGTCCAATGCCCATTATCACCGGAATCGCTTTTACCTTGCTGATTTTGTTCGTTGTCCTGTTCATGACGCACGCCGCGCGTGACTTGCAGAGCTCCCCGGCGTTCTATCGTTTGAGGCGCCGGCTGCGTTACTAGGTCGTGGAAACGAAGTTCAGAGATTCGATTTAGACTCAAAGGTCGCGGTTCTGCGGGCCGCTGGACGGGTCGAAGACCCCTTCTCGATGTAAACCCTCGGTCGGCCCTCTAAAGAAAGACGGCGTATAAGCCGCAGTCCTGCGCGCGTCCGCAACAGCGGACAATTGTCGCGCGCGGGACGGAGGAAATTCGCCCCCGCCGCGGGCGGTGAACGGGACAGCCGTAGGAGCGTCAGCATAGCGCCGGCCGCAGGACGGGACGCGGGACCGACTGTCCCCGTCCGCGGCGGTCCGCATCTCCCGGTTGGTTTGGCTTTCAAGCTTCTTGCTGATTCAGTCGACTCCGCCGAACCCGCGGCAGAGGGAACGATTTGAAAGAAAACTCGTTTGCCCTGACCCGAAACAGGATAAACGACATGGTCGCGCCACGTGCTGTCTGGAAGGGCTTTTTGAAGGTTGGATCGGTAACTTGCGGGGTGAAGATTATCGGCGCCACCAGCGAGGCATCAAAGATCCATTTCAAGATTCTGAACCGCAAAGACGGCCTCCCCGTCAAAAGTGTCTATGCTGACGAAAAGACAGGAAAGACCGTCGAGAGCGAGGACCAGGTGAAGGGGTTCGAAGTCGAGAAGGATGAGTTCCTTCAAATCGAGCCCGACGACATCAAGGCGCTGAAGCTCACCTCCGATCACACGCTTGAAGTCGGTGAGTTTGTCGCGATCAATGAGATAGACACCCGCTATCTGGAGAAGCCCTACTACCTCATTCCAGCCGACGGCGCGGCCGTCGAGGCCTACGGCGTGATCCGCGATGCGATGAAGAACAAGGGAGTCGCAGCCCGATCCTGCATCGTGCTCTATCAGCGCGGCCGGGAAGTTGTGATCCAGCCTTACGGCAAGGGCATGGTGATGACCGAGTTGCGAAACCACAACGAGATGGTCTCCGAAGACAGTGTCTTCGATGGTTTGACCAAGGCGAAATACGATCCCGAATTGCTCGAAATCGCAGGCATGCTGATCGACAAAAAGGTGACAACTTTCGATCCCTCGAAATTCGAGGACACCTACGAAGATGCGCTGATTGCCATGATTGACGCGAAGCGCAAGGGCAAGGCGCCACCGAAGGCGGCTCCTAAGCCGAAAGAGAACGTTATCAACCTGGCTGAGGTGCTTAAGAAGAGCCTCAAGCAGGAGGGGCTAGCGACACCCAAAAAGAGCGAGCCGAAGCGCAAGAGCGCGTAGGCCAACGAGCACCGCGTCGATCGAGGAGAAGTTTGTGACCCAATTGACTGTCGAGCAATGCCGGGCGGCGCGTGCTCTGCTGGATTGGTCACAAGCCAGGCTTAGCGCCAAAGCGCAGGTCAGCGAGGGGACGGTTCGGGACTTCGAGAAAGGGAAGCGCATTCCGGCCGCCGGCATGATTGTCGCGATGCGATCGGCGCTCGAACTGGCGGGAGTTGCCTTTCTAAGTGATGGCGAGACGATCCATGGCGGCCCTGGCGTTCGGCTCAAGAACTCAACGGTCTCGCGCAGGCCTATCCAAGATGGCGAAGCGGGAATTATTCAGAACAGCGAGATGTAAGCCGTCACCGAAATCGAGCCATCGTGGTTACCGCTGATCGTTATACGGCTCTTTCGTTTGTCCAACCATCTTTGCCAGTTCCGAGAACGGTGGAATGTCGGATTCGCCTTGCGCATTGTTTGCGATCTGCAGAAGCCGCATCGGGAAGCAGATGGCGTCGCGATTGGCCGGCGACATATCTTCATAAGTTCGCTCGTCGCCCGTCACATTGGCCTCGGCCTTTCGCAGCGCAATATCGATGTCGTCGATCGAAAGCAGGCCCCTGTGGACAAGCAAATTGTTGATCGACGCGACTGCCATCATCAGACCTTCAAGCTGAAGATTGGCGACGTTCATGGCCGAGCACTCTTTACCGGTCCTGATGGGTTCTGTCCGTCGGACTGATGCGTCTTGTCATCGACTTCGTCCACGGGACGCGTTAATCCAACTCCGCCCTTGGGCTTCTTGTTTCCAGCTGCGTCCTGGGAGAACGCATCCGATGGGTCGGCACCCGTCTTGGCGGGATATTTCGTCGCGCCGGTTTCACGATGGTTTTCATTGTCAGACATTTTTCGGTGCTCCTCTGTGATCATCGATAACAGGCCTGCATCCCTGCGAGTTCCGCGCGGCATGGAACATTCCTGACGGCCGGTCGTTGGCCAGCAAAGGAGATGACGGGATGGCCAAGATCAAAAACCTCAACGCTGCAATTGCCAAGGAACCAGAGGCAGCCGGTGTCGAAATCCAGCGTAAAAACCCTGGCACCAATGACTCCGGCCAGGCGCCAGCCAGCCCCAAGACGGCAGGCGCTCCGCCCAAACGTGCCAGCGCTTTGGCGGACCCCTTCACGACCAGACGAAGCGACGCACGTCCGGTGGCTGGCAAGACACCTCGCCCAACCGACACACCAGGAGAATAGGCATGCCGCCCAAACCAGAGCCGAACGACGAACCGCCGGTGGATGCACCAAGCTGGACACCAGACGTGCGCGAGCCCGACCCGGACCTTTTGCCGGACGAGTTGCCAGTCCCCAACCCCGACGAGAACCGTGATCCTCCAAAGCGAGCTCTGACATGAGCGAAGATGATATTCGCGGAGGTGGGTGCCTCTGTGGTGCGGTTCGCTTCTCGGTCACAGGCGCTCCGCTTCGTGTTGGCCTTTGCCATTGTCAGGATTGCCGCCGCTCGAGCGGCAGCGCGTTCAACTTCTTCGGTGTTTGGGCGCGGTCGAATTATCAGGGCACTGGCGACCTACGGGCGTTAAATGGCCGAAGCTTTTGCCCCAATTGCGGATCGCGCATCGCCTCATTGCGGGACGACGAGGCGGAGATCATGCTGGGCGCTCTGGACCTCGCCCCGAGCGACATCATTCCAGGCTATGAACTCTGGATCGGCCGGCGCGAGCCTTGGCTGATGGATCTGAAATGGGCAGAGCAATTCCAACATGATCGAGAGGCCGAAACCCCCGACTCGGCTTGAGCCGCCGGACACATCTGCTCTCGCGTTCCGCTCTATCGATCTTCTCGCGATCGATGCGTCTTGTCATGGCAGCCTCCCTTGGTCTGCCCCCCAAAGGTGCGACTGGGTGCAAATATTCCCGACAAATAAGCGTTTCCGTCAAATGACATTGACGGATGTTCCGCGATATTTCGCGGCGGATTACACGATTGCTGGGTGGGTGACTGTCGAATGTGTTGCCGTTCTGCCGGGTACGGGAACCGCGCCTCTCGACGCTCGTTACTTCCGTGCTGCGCAGACTAACGGCCCGACGAAGCTTGCATGCGCGGCCGTACGCTGTTCCATCGATTTCTCAGGACATCATGATGACCCAGAACGACACCGAACTGACCGCCCGTCTTGCGCGCGAGCATGGCATCTCCGAAGGAGCTGTCACCGCTGTTCTAGACGCTTTGCGGCGTGGCGGCGGGACCATGGCCCAGTTCAGCCATGTCGACTTCGGAGGCATGTCGCAATGGTCTTCCGGCATGACGATGGTCGGCGACATGTTCAACGGCAGCCTCAAGGCGAAGCTCAACGCTATCGCGGGCGAGCTGTCCGCCTACCTCCGCGATCATCCAGCCGAGGGGCGCAACGACGATACGAATGTGAGCTATCGCTCGGCTGGTTTGGCAACCGCCGGCTCGTGGTGGCCTGACGAGTTTGGAAGCCCGTCTGCCGCTGGCTCCCAGAACCATATGCGGTATGCGGCGTTTAACGAGAAGCGCCGTCTGGTCATCGACGATCATGGAAATACGATAATCTACGATACCGGAGATCATCGCATATCTGGTGTTTCACAGAGCCAGAGCACGGACACGACCCTGACCTTCGTCAGCCAGCACGGCGTGGTCCGCGTCTCTGATCTCCAGCGCGTCGATGCCGCTTAGGTCAGGCCCGCAATTACGCAAACAGTAACGCTCATTGGCGCACCTGCAGCGCAGTAACCGGAGGACTCCACAATGACGCAATCGACACCGATGCCACCTAACCCAATGGTTGAGCAGCCTGCCAGCGAGGTTTTTCGGACCATCAACGGGGGAGAGCTCCCGCTGTCTAAATCCGGTCAGCAGCAGGCGGTGCAACCTCAGCACTCACCGAAGGCACCGAGCGGGTATGAGAACTTTCGGTGACGCCGAACGAGTCACTGCAGCGGAATTTGGCTCGGCGGATTCAGGAATGGATAGTCCCAGGCGCATTGACGCGCTGATCGATCAGCGCCGCCGCCGGAGCCAGTGGGTCGTTGCGGGAATCACGCCAGAGGCCCAGCCTCACTACGAAAGGGATCAAGAAGCGAACATTGGGCAGTCGAGCGCATAGGGCTAAGGTTTGAGCGCAACGCGCGCTACAGACCGCGTGCCGATTTCATGTTTTCAGCATCTGTTCGAAGGTGCACTGCTTGGGATTCTTGTCGGGGCGCCATCGCAGAAATTTGGTACCGTGCCGGAAGCGATCATTCGTGACGTGATCGAAGCGAACTTCGACCACCAATTCGGGGTGAAGCGGTTCCCACTCCCCACTCCTCTCGGTGCTCCAGCGGCTTGGGCCGCCCGGAGCCTTGCCGGTAAAACCAGGAGGCGATCGCAAAGCTTCGAGTTGTCGGGTCAGCTGCGGTCGATCCTCCCGCGCGATTGTCGACGTGAACCCCACATGGTCGAGCTTGCCCAGGTTATTGTAGAGACCCAGCAGCAGGGAACCGACCTCACGCGCATTTGCCAGATAGCGAAAGCCTCCGACCACGCAATCGGCTGTACGCAGCCGTTTGACCTTGACCATGGCGCGTTCGCCGGGCTGGTATTCGTCGTCGACAAGCTTGGCGACAACGCCGTCCGTCGAACCGTGACCGGATGCGCCAAGCCACTTCGTTGCTGTCGCCAAATCCCGAGTACAAGGAGACAGTTCGATATCGGCATGACCAGCCGATTCTACGAACAGTTCCAGAGCTTGGCGCCTTTCGGACAGCGGCTGGTCCATCACGTTGAAGTCCGCCCTAGCCAGCATATCAAACAAGATCAATCTGGCGGGGGTTTCGACAGACAGCTTTCGAACCCTGCTTTCCGCTGGATGCAATCGCATCTGCAGCGCATCGAAAGAGAGCGCGCCATTCACCTCGATGACGATCTCACCGTCGACCACGAAATCAGTGGCCGTCAGAACACGCAGCATCGAGACGACTTCCGGAAAGTATCTGCCGAGCGGCTTGCCAGACTTTGCTCTCAGGTCGACCTCATCGCCAGCTTTGAAGGCAAGGCAGCGGAAGCCGTCCCATTTGGGTTCGTACTGCCATTGGCCAGCGCTGTCAGGCAACGTGGCGGCAGCCTTTGCCTCCATCGGTTCCGTGTCCAATGGGACGGCGAAAGACGGTTTTGCATGTTTCGATGTCATGCCGCTAGCTTTGCTGAACCGAGCCGTTTGATGGCGCTCGCGATAGACCTTTCGCCATCGTCGTAGTCGGCCCAGGCAACCGTCTTCTTCAGCAACCCCGGGACGGTGCGGACTGTGTATTTTTTCGGGTCGAGATCCGCCTTCACCTGGCTCCAGGTCAGTGGCATGGAAACAGTTGCACCTTCTCTGGCACGCGGTGACAGGGGTGCAACGGCCGTCGCCATGCGATCATTGCGGAGGTAGTCGAGAAAGATCCGGGACGTCCGCAACTTCTTGGCCATGTTGACGAGGTAGAGATCCGGACGGTCCGCCGCCATTTGCACGCACACTGCCTTCGCGAAGGCCTTGGCCTCGGGCCAGTTCGTTTTGCTGCGCTGGCCTGCCAGCGGCGTCACAACGTGCAGGCCCTTGCCGCCCGTGGTCTTGCAAAAGCTGACCAGCCCCAAATCTTCGAGACGGTCGCGCATCTCCTTGGCGGCCGCGACAACTTCGCCAAAGGAAACCTCCGGACCGGGATCCAGGTCGAAAACCAGCCTGCCGGGAACCTCGGGATGAGCGGGATGGCAATTCCAGGGGTGCAGTTCCAGGCCGCCGATCTGGGCGATCGCAGCTAGGCCCTCGACGCGGTCGATCTGCAGATACGGCTTGTGGTCGCCGAAGACTTTCACCAATTCCAGCAGATTGGACGTGCCAGGCATGGCGTGGCGCTGGAAGAACTGCTCGCCGGCGTAACCGTCCGGCGCGCGCACGAGTGAACAGGGGCGGCCCTTGAGATGCTTGATCATCCAAGGGCCAACGGCCTCAAAGTATTCCGCGAGGTCGAGCTTGGTGACTGGCTTCCCACCATCACCGGCATTCGGCCAAAGCGGCTTGTCAGGTTTCGAGATGATGACGCCCATGACGATTGGGGTTTTTCCGGTCCGGCCGGGTCCTCTGGCAGGTTCGGCAATCTGCGTGTCCTGTGGCTCGGCGGGACGCTCGGCCTCAACCTCCTTTGCTGGCTTGTCTTCGCGAAGGCCCTTGAAGGCGGCCTGCCTGACATTGCCGCCGCCGGTCCAGCCGGCGAACTCGATTTCCGCAACCAGTTCCGGCCTCGTCCAAAAGACGGTTGAATCCTTTTTCGGTGCGCCATCGCCTGTAAACGGCGACTTGGCCGCCATCATCTCCTTCAGCCGCGGCAGCAGTTGCCTGACCTTTGCCTCGCTGTATCCGGTCCCGACACGGCCGATATAGGCGAAATGTTCGCCCCTGTTGACGCCGACCAGCAATGAGCGGAATTTTCCGTTGGTCGTCGACCAGCCGCCGATAACAACCTCATGCCCGGCGCGGCATTTCGACTTTGCCCAGGTGTCGGTTCTGCCAGAGACGTAGGGTGCATCAGCTTTTTTGGAGATAATGCCTTCGAGTTCAAGTCGGCAGGCAGACTGCAGCACAGCGTCACCGCCATTGGCGAAGTGCTCGACATAGCGGATGAGGTTCTCCTCAGCGCGCTCAACCTCCCCGATCATCTCATTTAGCCTTACCTTGCGTTCCGAAAGCGGCTGCTTTCGAAGGTCGACACCGTCCGCAAACAGCAAATCAAATGCAAAGAAGATCAGGTCTTTTGTCCGGCGCTCCGACAACGCCGCTTGCAAGGCGGCGAAATCCGGTGCGCCATTTTCGCCGAGCGCCACGATCTCACCATCCACGATAGCGTTGGAAAGGCTGGCCGCCTCTTTTGCAATGGCGCCGAACTTCTCTGTCCAGTCCAAGCCTTTTCTGGTCTTCAGCGTGGCGACGCCATCTTCGACCCGCAGCTGGACGCGATAGCCATCGAACTTGATTTCGTGAACCCAGTTTGCTCCTACAGGCGGCCGGGAGAGCGTCGCGCAAAGCTGTGGTGCGATGAAGTCGGGCATCTTGACCGCATCGGCACGAACGGCGCGTTTCGGACGTGGCGATGCATTCGGCGACGGCTTTGGCGATGCCTTTGACGACTTTGCGCGTTCCTCAGCGGCGAGGCCGCGATTGCTGTCCCACACGGCGTCCGCATCGGGCACCGATGAGCCTTGCATCATGAACGGCTTCGGGCCGGCCCCCTTCCCGGCAGCAATCTTTTCCATCCTCCGGCCCGAGGCGACGGACCGGTCCTGCGTCAGCACTGCGTCGCCATTGCCATCAGTCGCGTATTTGTCGCGGTGCTTGATCAAAAGCCAGTTGGTTCGCTTTCCGCCATTGCGGTCGTGCTTCATGCGCACGAGAACGAAACTTCCATGCAGGCGCTTGCCGTCAAGCGTGAATTTCAGATCGCCTTTCTCTAAGGCTTGTTCAGGAGACATAGCGCCTTCTGGCTCCCAATACCCACGGTCCCACAGCTGGACGGTGCCGCCACCATATTGCCCTTTGGGGATCGTGCCTTCGAAGTCGCCGTAGTCCAGCGGATGGTCCTCAACCTCTACCGCAAGGCGTTTATCCTGAGGATCGAGCGACGGACCTTTGGTGACGGCCCAGGACTTGAAGACACCGTCGAGCTCGAGGCGGAGGTCGTAGTGGAGCCGTGTGGCTGCGTGTTTCTGGATTACAAACCGTAGCCGGTTTGATTTCGCGATCAAACGCTCGCCGCTGGGTTCTTTCGTTTTGGTGAAATCGCGTTTGGTACGATAGGTAGATAGCTCGCCCTTTGTCATGGAAATGCCCCCGGCTGATGACGCAACGCGACTCAACGTCTTTGACGACATTTGGTTCGGTCCGCGGCATTCCAGTCCGGTTTTGCCGTGTTTCGGTTGGAACTCTGGCGCCGCCTGCTTCGGAAACGGCGGCGCCGGATATTTTCGTGCACCGGCCTGCATCGCGCCGCCGAACTTGGTAATTCCGCATGAAAGCGGCCTGCTCGCCGCCACACAGCTGCTTCCCTTTGTAAACTCGGTGAAGTCAGGCCGCTTGCAGGATTAGTGCAAACGCACACTACCCCTCGCCCGCGAGCGCGGCGAGAAATGATCGCCGCCATTCTGCTGCGTCATTGCACCTGATGCGCTTGAGCAGTGCGCCGTGCCTAGCAATTCGTTCATCAAGTGGCATCACGAGCGCTTTTGCGACGGCATCGGCAACCTCGTCAACCGCATAGGGATTCACGATCAGGGACTCCGCAAGCTCTTCCGCCGCACCTGCAAAACGAGACAATACAAGCACTCCGGGATCGGCTGGATCCTGGGCGGCGATGTATTCCTTTGCCACGAGGTTCATCCCGTCACGCAAAGGCGTGACCAAGCCAACCTGGCTGGCGCGCAACAGACCAGCTAGCCGCGAGCGCGCTACGGCTCGGTGGATGTAGCGGATCGGGGTCCAGGCCAGATCGGCGTACTTCCCGTTCACCGCGCCAGCAGTTGCCTCTAGCTGTGACCGGATGTCAGCATAGGCGGTGACCTCCTCGCGCGTGGGCGACGCAATCTGCAAATAAGTTGCCGCCCGCTCTTGTTCAGGGTGCCTTTCCAGCAGGCGAGCGAAAGCCTGCATGCGGCCGGGCAGACCTTTGGAGTAGTCCAGCCGGTCGACGCCGATGATTTGTTTCAGTCCCAGAATCTGGCGGCGCATGGAATCAATCTGGACATCCTCGGCCGCGTCGTTGGCCATGCGAGAGAATGAATCGACGTCGATGCCTATTGGGAAGCACTTCGACAACACTGTCCGGCCATTTGCCTCAGCTGCGCCGTTGGCATCAAAGGTCGTGGAATTGGTGGCCTGCGCCGAGCGCCGAAAATTCGCCACGTCCGTTTCGGTCTGGAAACCCACAACGTCATACTGAAGCAGATCGCCGACGAGTTCCTCATGGTCGGGTGTGGCTACAAACAGGTCAGGCGGCGGGAACGGAATGTGCAGGAAAAAGCCGATCCGATTGCGGATTCCGAGCCGCCGCAACTCGGCGGCCAAGGGGATAAGATGGTAGTCGTGAATCCAGATTAGGTCGTCGTTGCCCGACAATAGTCCCACGAGCGCTTTCGCAAACCGCGCATTGATCTGCCGGTAGGCGTCTAGAAACTCTGCCTGGTGGTTCACTAGGTCTAGCCGATAATGGAAAAGCGGCCACAGCGTACTGTTTGCGTAGCCGTTGTAATATCGCGAATACTCCTCGCGCGGCAGGGTGAGCGCAGCCGTCTCGATCCTACCCAAGCGTTCGAGGCGGATCAGCGGTTGGTCGCTCGCGACAGAGTCCTGATGTTCGTCGCTTGCTCCGAGCCATAAGCCACCACGCTCGGCCAACGCATCCGCGACACCAACCGCCAGCCCGCCGGCTTGCGACAGATCGCGAATGTTCCCCAGCCTATTCGAGATGACAACCAGTCGGCGCGCAACGTTGGCGATTTGCCTGGGCTCGGCCAATCCGCCCTGGCCATGAGTGGCATCGCCAGACCTTTGCGAGGTAGCGAGACTTTCGTTGGGTCGCTGAAACAAGGCAAATCCTGAGCTTGAAGACCGCTTGGCAACGGTCTGGGCATCCGATTGTTCCACGAAATTCGCCGTAGATTGTCTTGCTGTGCCACGCAAATTTTCGGCCTCGCGCCGGCCATGCCAGAAATGCGCACGCAACGACGAAAGCCCTGCGCACGCCAGGGAGTTGGGCCGGAGCCAGCGTCCGCAATCCCACTCGGGGTAGTGTCTCACATTATGGCGAGATGAACTTTTAGGTCGTTGCCCCCGCAATTGTCTGCCTGGAGAGGCTTACATGGAAAACGCAAAGCAGGCCGGATGGCTCGTATCGCAAGACAACTCCGCCAGATTGCTCATTGTCGAAAACGCGCGTCAGCAATTGCGTTCCAAAGCCCTTGCGCGTTGCAGGTATGACCGGAGGCCCTCCTGACTCACGCCATTTCAGCTTGAGTTTACGCCCATCCTCCTCGCCGGTAATCGTCCAGGCGATTGAAATTGTCCCGGCCCCGTTCGAGAGCGCCCCGTACTTGATGGCGTTGGTCGTGAGCTCATGAAGTGCCAAAGCAAATGAAAGCGCTACGGTTGGCGGAAGCCAGACATCCTCGCCGCTGATCCGAAAACGGTCGAGCGGTGCGTGCGCGGTGATCGAGTTGGCGATCAGATCGCCGAGGTCCGCGCCGCTCCAATTTTGGCGTGTCAGGGCATCGTGAGCCTTCGCCAGCGAGACGAGCCGGCTGGACAGGTTGCGTCCTGCCTCCGGCAGATCCGCGGCGTTGCGGATTGTCTGGGTGGCGATCGATTGGACAACCGCCAGCGTGTTCTTCACCCGGTGATTGAGTTCGTTGAGCAGCAGCTGACGTTGCTCTTCACCACGCTTACGCTCCGAGATATCCAAACTGATTTGCACGGCACCAATGATGGATCCGCTCGGATCGCGGATCGGACGTGCGCTGGAGAGCAGGTAACGGTGAACACCCGACGGCAGAATGTATGCAAATTCCTGGTTGTCGATCGTCTCACCGCGCATCGCCCGGCTCAAAGGACGATCTTCGCGAGCGACACGCTGCCCGTCCTTGACGGCCACCGTGTCAATTACGAGATCGGGTTCGCCGAATGGCTTGGACGTTACTGTCGGTAGGCCCATCAACTCGGCCGCGAAGCGATTTCGGATAACCTGGCGAGCTTGAGGGTCATAAGTAAACCATACGGCCGCCGGCACCGTCTCAAGCACGGTCTGCAGCTCTCGCGTGCGTTCCGTAATAGCGTGCTCTGCATTGACCATCGCCTGGGCGATCGTGGCGAACTCGGCCACCGAGGTGGACATTGGCCGAACTTCGCGGCCATTACCAAGCGACTCTGCGCGGC
Source organism: Mesorhizobium sp. 2RAF45 (assembly GCF_052115225.1). NCBI lineage: Bacteria > Pseudomonadati > Pseudomonadota > Alphaproteobacteria > Hyphomicrobiales > Phyllobacteriaceae > Mesorhizobium > Mesorhizobium sp. 2RAF45. The sequence continues at coordinate 257,252 of NZ_JBFRGG010000001.1, forward strand.
CAGCAAGATCAATCGTGGCTTGGGTCAGCTTTTTTCCAACGATGTAAGCGAGGGCAAGGGAGATGAGCAGCGCCGCCGCGCCAGTTCCACCTATCGCTGCGAGCGAACGCCAAAGCGGCGCCTGGACTTCCGAGAGCGGCACATTGGCGGTGTAAAACCATCCAGAGTACGGAGAACGGTAGTAACCAGCAGCAGCGTTGTCCCTTCGAAATTGCGGGCCGTGAAACTACCATGAGGCCCGACGATTTTTTCGACATACTCCGGCAACCCAGGCTTTCCCGTCATCTCCTCGTGTTGCTTCGACCGTGCAACGTAACTGCCGTGGCGATCGCCAATGCCCACCGTCCAGCCTTGCGGCACGGCGGGCAACATGACATCGCGAATGCGGGCAGTCGGCACGGATACCGAAAGCAGCCACTCTTCACCGTTCGGTCCGGACACGCGTCTCTCGACCGCCGCCCGATAGTCCGTGGTGTCTTTGGCCGCGAACACATTGCTGACCGAGATGCCGCCCGATTTCAGCTTATCGCGCTCGTCGGTCGTCACAGGGTCGACGGGCGGCAATGGCTCTCCCTGTGCAATCTTCGTGTTTGCAAGTTGGCGGCCATCGAGGTCGCGCAATGCGATGATCTTATCCGTGCCCTGCGCAAGCCGACGCGCTTCATCCCCAAACGCTTTCAGATCCCCCTTTGCGAGAGACCCCGATTTTGACAACCCATCGAGGATCGTCTGTAAATTGAGGAGTTCGGCCTCGACCACCAAGGAGACCTGGCGTGCCGTCTGCAAGGCATCCTGTTCAAAGCGGCTTTGTTCATGAAGCGCATATTCTACAAGGAGGTAGGCAGCAAACAGCCAGACTGGCAAAACGGCCACCGCGATAAGACCAAGCAAATGAGCCCGAGCCGATCGACGAGGCATGCCACCCTCCGGAAATGGGCTAACCATAGAGACAAGAAAACAAACAACAAGGGACAGCGCGCAGGCATGAGAGCGCCAGCGATACCCCGAGGTTTGGTTGCTTTGATACTACCGACCGGCGGCTCTGCAACGGCTTGCAAGCTTTTCGCTCCATCAAGTGTTGATGGCAAGGACAAATCTATCTGACGGGGAGCCCGTCACGTCCCGGGATTATTCCGACTGGGGCACGGAGAAATCGCGATCCCGCCGTGAACCGTTCCTCGGTGAGAAGGTTCTATAAGCTCATGGTTGACCTGTGGGTAGATGGTACATGTTCGACAACTTCGAGCTTGAAATGATTGATACCGAGGGCGGACCGATACGGCTTCGGCACGGCGGATCTGGGCCGCCGCTGCTTCTGATCCATGGCCATCCCCGCTCGCATATGTCGTGGGGCCAAGTTGCGGACTTGCTGTCAGCAGATTTCAGGATCGTGTGCCCGGATCTTCCGGGGTTCGGGCGCTCCTACATACCGGCGGACGACCCGGAAAGCAGGTTCTCGTCCAAGCGGGCAAAGGCGGCGGCGCTCGTGGAGGTCATGAAAGGGTTGGGCCACGACGCTTTCTTCGTTGCGGGGCATGATCGTGGCAGCCTGGTCGCTTTCAGAATGGCTATGGACCATTCCGATTTGGTGCGAAAGTTGATTACCGTAGATGGGTTGCCAGTTATTGAGCATCTGGAGCGTGCCGACTGGAAATTTGCCCGCGATTGGTACCACTGGTTCTTCTTCGCTCAACCCGAGAAGCCAGAACGGGCCATCCTGGCAGACCCAATGGCATGGTACAGCGCCTTGCGGCCAGATGAGATGGGACGTGAGGCATATGACGAATTGGTTTCCTTCATCCACGATCCTTCTGTCGTCCATGGGATGATCGAAGACTACCGCGCAGGTGTCAGGATCGACCATCGCCACGACCGTGATGATCGGGATGCAGGCCGGAAGGTGCGCTGTCCGATGCTTTGCCTCTGGTCGCTCGACGATGACTTGGAGCAGATCTATAACGATCCGGTCGCAATATGGAAGCACTGGGCCGACGACGTCGGAGGCTTTGGGATAAAGAGTGGGCACCATGTCGCCGAAGAAAATCCAGCCGTTCTCGCAGCAGCATTCAAGGCCTTTCTTCAAAAATGATACCAGTCGATCGATCGCCGTTGCGTGCCAGTTACCTGATCGTCTGAAGCTCGACTGACCCGGCGACCGGACCTCAGCGTTCGACCCGCACGCAGGATTGCATCGGTGCGAGCTCCTGCTCAGAGCAGCGAAGGACCGGCCGCGCGGGGTCGGAAATGTCAAGCTTGTCCCACGCAATCCGATAGATCCCTTTGCGATGGCGCAGCCGAACGAGGTCGAGCAGGGCCGCGCCGATCGACGAGGCGGACAGACGCTCGAACGCCGCGACAATGCCGACATGGTACTCAGTGACATCTTGCACGTCCTGCCGCCGAGGGGTCACTCGGCGAAGGGTCAAAGGACAGCCAATCGCACGCTGTCCGTTGGCCGCCGCATTCGGGCTACACGCCTTCTTGAAGCGCGCCCGCGGCCTTTGGAACACACCGTGCGCAAGCTCGTTAGAAGCGGGCAACCTCGGACCGATATTTCATGAAACGACAAAAAAACTCAAAACCGCCGATCGATGTGGTTGGGTCGAGCACGCTTTCAGAATCGGATGCTCCGAGCGAAGAACACGCAAAAAGATCGCGTCGTATACCAGCTGCGGCGATTGCCGCGCGGCTGGTCAAAGCCGTACGGGATGGCGGCGCGGATGACATGATTTTCATCGCACGGAGCGAGAACCAGGCAGAAGAAGTCTCAATTTCTTTCAAGCAGTTTATGCCGGAAACGCAGGTGATTTTATTGCCGCCGTGGGACTGCCTGCCGTACGACCGTATCCAGCCATCGCGTGAAAGCATGGGACGACGCGCAACCGCGCTTCTCACTTTGACCAAGCCAGCCAACAGTCGCGCTCGCCTGGTCGTGATGTCACCTGAGGCGGCGCTGCAGCGCTTTCCTCCTGCCGATGCCATTGCGAAGGCCTTCACATCCCTGGCCACCGGCGACCGCGTGGATGTTGAGGCATTTTGCAATCGCCTGCAGACTTATGGCTACCTGATGGATGATCGGGTCGACGAGCCTGGGGAATTCGCTTTGCTTGGTCAGGGCATCGAGGTGTTTCCATCAGGAGCGCCACATCCCTATCGGATTCTAATCGAGCGTGGGGTTGTCGACAGCATTCGTTCATACAACCCGGTGTCGCAACGCACAGATGAGAGTTTCGAAAACATCACGCTCGCGCCTTCGACGGAGTTGCTGGAATGCAGCTCAGCGCCGGCTGAACCTGTAGAAACACAATGCATGGAAATGCAGATGGTCGGGGCCAGATACAAGCTCAAGACCATCTTCGAACTCTTGTCGCACGCCCGTATCGCAATGGAGCCGGCTGTGGACGAACGCTTCGACGCCGCGATCGCGTTGATCGACGACGCCCGGCGGATGCGCGACAGGCAGCAAGGCCGCAAGCCGACCGCAGAACGCTTCTACCTGGATCGCCCGACCCTTGATAAGCACTTGGCGAAACGTCGGATGGAGCTTGATTTGCATGGCTTGTCGCCAACGCCCGACTTTATCGTCGAGATCAACCCGTCAAAGGCCATGGCGAACTTTATTGCCGAACAGATCCAGACCGGCCGGCGTGTCGCCCTCGCCGGCCCTGCGGTGGACCTCGATCGGATGGTCAAGACGCTGCAGCGTCATCTGACCCTTGATGTCGGCCACGCCGAAAGCTGGGCATCGGCACTGGGCGCCGAGCCCGCAACCTTGGTCAGCCTCAATGTCGATATCGACGATGGCTTTGTCGATGACAAGGCCGCGCTTGCGGTCGTATCGGCCGCCGACGTCTTCGGTACACGATTAAACCCGGGAGATCATGGAGCGCCCTCTCTCGCTCAGGAGCCAGAGTTGCGAATCGGCGACGTCGTTTTGCATGAAGATCACGGCATCGCCGTTCTGCGAGACCTTGAGACCGTCGAGGTCGAGGGGATGGTCACCGATACCGTACGGCTTGAATATAATGGAGGAGCGACGCTTCTGGCGCCCGTAGAGGAATTCGGCCGCATCTGGCGTTACGGGGCCGATGAAGAGGCAGTGACACTCGACAGGTTGAAAGGGGATGGCTGGGCTAAGCGCCGGGCACAGCTCGACATGGAGATTGCTGAGGCGGCAGAACAGCTTGTCAGACTGGCTGCCGAGCGTGACAGAACTGGTGCCCGAGCGTTGAAACCACCGCGTATTCCTTACGCTCGTTTCGCCGGAAGGTTCCCCTATCCGGAAACCGCCGATCAGGCCGAGGCGATTGCCGCCGTCATCGACGACCTGTCATCCGGCAAGGCGATGAACAGGTTGATTTGCGGCGATGTTGGTTTCGGCAAGACTGAAGTGGCCTTGCGCGCTGCCGCCGTTGTCGCGTTGAATAGTTGTCAAGTCGCCGTCGTCGCACCGACTACAGTGCTGGCGCGCCAGCACTACGAAACATTTTCCCGCAGGTTTGAGGGCACCGAGGTGAGTGTAGCCCTTCTTTCGCGCGTCGTCAGCGAGGCCGAGTCAAGAAAGGTCAAGGCAGGGCTCGCCGACGGATCGCTTCGAGTCGTCGTTGGGACCCAGGCAATCGCGGCCAAGGACGTCAGCTTTGCCGACCTCGGTCTGCTCGTTATCGACGAGGAACACCGCTTCGGCGTCAAACTCAAGCAAACGCTTCGCGGCCTCGGCCAGAAGCTGCACGTTCTGTCGATGAGTGCCACTCCCATACCGCGTACGCTTGCGGCAGCCATGGTTGGTGTGCAGGAAGCCAGCCTGCTTTCTACGCCACCGGCAAGGCGGCGTCCGGTGCGCACAGAACTTGCCCCATTCGATCGAGCGTCGGTCAAGACAGCACTCATCCGCGAGCATCGACGGGCTGGCCAAAGTTTCTGCGTGGTCCCACGCATTGAGGACATCGAGCCCACGCTTGCTGAACTGCGCAAATTGCTGCCCGAATTATCCGTGCTGGTGGCCCATGGCGACATGAACGCCGCCGAGATGGACGAGGCTATCGTGACCTTTGCCAACGGGGATGGCGACATCCTTCTGTCGACAAACATCATCGAGAATGGCCTGGATGTGCCACGCGCCAACACCATAGTCGTGTTTCGAGCGGACCGGTTCGGGATGGCTCAACTGCACCAGTTGCGCGGCCGTGTCGGCAGGGGGCGGGTGCAAGGTTTGGCATACTTGTTAACCGAGGCTGGGAAGGACATCGCGCCGCAAACGCGCTCGCGGCTCTCGACACTGCTCGCTTTCGACCGGCTCGGTTCAGGGCTTGCCATCAGTGCCCGCGATCTCGACCTGCGCGGCGCGGGCGATCTGGTTGGAGAGGAACAAGCCGGCCACATGAAGTTGATCGGGTTGAGCCTCTATCAGCGGCTGTTAGCGCGGGCGGTCGATAAGGTGCGGGGTAACAATGACACCTCGACCCTTGAAATCGAGATCGAGCTGCAATTCTCGGGCACTCTTCCGTTCGACTATGTTCCCGAAGCTGTGGTGCGCCTCAATCTCTACTCGCGTCTGCAACGCTTTGGGACCCTCGCTGAAATCGATGCTTTTGCCGAGGAGCTTGAAGATCGGTTTGGAAAGCCGCCACCTGAGGCGGCCATGCTAATCGATTTCGCACGCCTCAAGGTTGCGGCGGCGAAGGCCGGCATCTCCAAGATCGGCGCTGGCCCCGTTGCCATAGCCATCGAATTTACGACGCCCGGTTCCAAATCCTACAGCCGCTTGGCCCAGCGCACCGACTGCGTTCGACGTGACGGGCGGCTCATCTTTAAGATCGCCACCCAGCCCGGGCCGGAGCGGATAACCGCTGTTCATGGACTGGTGCTAGACGCTTTGGAACCGGCCCATCCGGCGTGATCGAAGCTCAACACTGGCTGGGCAGGTCCACAGACGATACCTCGTCCCATTGAGGGCCTGCCACGGCGAGCGCCTAGCGCGATACTGGCTGGTCCGCTGGCAAATCCGACTGAACTTGGCTTCCTTCACTGATCGATATGATCCCGTGCTTGAAAAATACCGTGTTTGTCTCCCGGCCGGAATGCTCGAGCTCTCGCGGCCTGACAGCCAGTTCGCAATAGCCTTTCGTGCTGCACTGGTCTACGAGGCTCGACAACCGGGCATTCTCGCTGCTGGCACGAAATTGCCTCCCGTCAATCGTAGTCACCACAAATTCAGTCATCTTGTTCTCCCATCGTTGGTGAAATGTTTACTTGATTGCTCGGGTCGCTCGGCTTGCCAAACGGACCTCCCCGAGACTACGGATGAAGGACGATGCGTAACCCGCGCGGAAGCAGTTCGTTCCCGTCGGTGCAGCCCCCGTATGGCGCCGTTCGTCGTGCATCAAGGCGGTCATCCGTTGAAACGCCCAGCAGCAAACAGGAGTTCAAACGATGGCACCGAGCAGGTGCGCCGAGCACCAAAGCTCGGCCAAGTTTCGCGTCGCTTTTGAAAAGCTTTCCGAGGCTAAAAAAAAAATTATCACACCCGATATCCGGAGGAACCCGCCGCGATCATCCGAGTTGGATTAGCACCCGAAGGGGTAATTTCAACCAAAAGGAGATTGTCAGATGGCAGCCACCAAGAAAGCCAGTGCCAGCCCCAAGGGCCTCGAGGATCTGTTCCTCGACGGCCTCAAGGACATATACTACGCCGAAAAGAAAATTCTCAAAGCCCTGCCAAAGATGGCAAAGGGCGCAGAGGACGCCCAGGTGTCCGCCGCTTTCGAGAAACATCTTGTCGAGACGGAGGGCCAGGTCGAGCGACTTGAGCAGGTGTTTGATATCCTTGGCATTGCTGCGCGCGGCAAGACCTGCCCTGCCATCGACGGCATCATCGAGGAAGGATCCGAAATCCTGGAGGAATACAAGGGTTCGACCTCGATCGACGCAGGCCTTGTCGCCGCCGCGCAGGCGGTCGAACACTATGAGATCGCGCGCTATGGCACGCTGATCGCCTGGGCGACATCGCTGGGCAAGGATGACATCGTCGAACTCCTCAACGCCACACTCGAAGAGGAGAAGGCCACCGACGATGCCCTGACCTCACTCGGCGAGTCCGGTGTGAACGACAGGGCGGCCGAGCAGCAAAAAGCGGCTTGATCTCACGCACTTTAAAAAGGGCCACGGCGACATCGTCGTGGCCCTACCGTTAGGGTCGGTCACCCACCAATCCAACAGTTTACAAGCTGCTCAGTGGTCGCGGTCTCGATATGCTGGCCGTAGCGATTGCTGAACAGCCCGATCATGGCATCATGGGCCTCATCCGAGGCGCTGCAGACCGCATCCTGGACCACGATGGTACGCAAGCCATAGTCTGCCGCGCCCAACACGGTCGAAAGCACGCACATATCTGTTTCGCCGCCGGTGACGATAACGGTGTCGCAGCGCCGCTGCGCCAGTAGAGTGCGAAGGCTCGAGCCAAGCCAAGGCGAATACACCGGCTTGTCTACAATTGGCGCCGGCGGCGTGAACGCTCGAAGTTCCGGGACCAAGTCCACCTTTCCCGGGCCAAGGCGCTCAAGCGTCATGTCTGCCCATCGTTCATAGTAGCGTTTCCAAGTCCCCTGCCCGGCGCCGGGCCGCCTAGCCGGTATAAACCGCGTGAAGACCAATCTCGACGGCTGTGTGCTGCACAGGTCTACGATCCTGGGAAGCACACGGTCCATCCATGGCAACGACCATGGCGACGGTTCGCGGAACATCGCCTGCATGTCGACGCAGATGTGCACTGCGTTGCTGCCAATACGTTCCTCGCGCAGCGTAGGGTTAGCGGCCATGTCAGCGCGAGATCGAAAATTGCGCCGAGGTTTGCTGCGCATCGAACGCAACACCCAAGCCATGAGCCACGGCGCTTGCGGCGATCATGTCGTTCAGTTCGCTTCTGGAAACCGGACAGGCTTTCATAATAGTCAGGACAGCCGCTGCTGCCTGCCTCACCGACACAACATCGTGCCGCTTCTTCCGCACCTCGACGTACTGCTCGATAAGCATTTTGAGGCGGCGCTCCTCTACCTCGTGTGACATCTTGATCCTCCACCCAGATCAACCGCGACCGGCGGTGCCCTTGTGGCACCCGCCGGGATTTCGATTGCTGTTAATTTGCGGCCCCGATCCTTGTTCCACCGCTCGGGCAGAAGGGCGTCAACTTCGTCAACGATTGTCGCGACCAGATTGGCGTCCGCAGCGAATTCGCCAACGATCGGCAACGCTTTAACGCCTCTCACGTTCAAGGTCTTAGTCGGCACCAAGGAAGCTTTAATGGACGAGAAAGACCTGTCCCATATTCACGGTGATCAGCCGGCCGCGGTGACGGCGGATGCGCTGCCAGACCGCAAAGAGTTGGCGGCCACAGCGTTTCAGCGGACACGCATGCCGATGGTGGTCACCGATGCCACACAGCAAGATTACCCTATAGTCCTGGCAAACGAAGCTTTCCTGAAATTAACAGGATACGATGCAGGAGAGGTTCTCGGCAAAAACTGCCGGTTCCTGCAGGGTCCGGCAACATCCAAAATCGCCGTTTCCGAAATACGAGCCGCGATAAGAGAGGAGCGCGAGGCCAGTGTCGAACTCCTCAACTACCGCAAGGATGGATCGCCCTTCTGGAACCAGCTTCACTTCAGCCCAATTCACGATGACAGCGGCCGTGTCGTGTATCACTTCGGCTCTCAAATCGACCGCACAGACTATCGCAGGATTCAGTCTCTCGAAGACTCCGAGCACCGGCTTCTCCTAGAGGTAGATCATCGCGCCAACAATGTGCTTGCGCTTGTCGACAGCATCGTTCGTCTTACTCGATCGGACGACGCTGCCTTGTATGCGGCCTCCGTGCAGCAGCGCGTGCAATCTCTGGCCCGAGCCCACACTTTGCTTTCCCGGCGCGGCTGGCATCAGATTCCGCTACGGGAGGCCATTCGGACGCAGATAGAGCCCTACGGGGCGTCACGGGCAGTTTTGAGCGGCCCAGAGATCATGCTTGCAGCTCATGCGGTCCAACCGCTTGCGTTGTTCATTCATGAGCTCGCCGTAAACGCGGCGTCGCATGGCTCGCTCTCGCAGGACACTGGCCAGGTCGCAATCAGTTGGAACGAAATCCCGCAAACCAAAGGGCTTGCGCTCGTTTGGGAAGAAACGGGAGGCCCGCCGCCTGCGGGCATCCGAAAGGCAGGCTTTGGCACTGTGATCGCCGAAGCTACGATACGGCGGCAGCTTCAAGGATCTACCGAGCGCGAATGGTTAGATCGCGGCGTGCGAATCGTCGTCGAAGTGCCTAACGTCACCAGCGAAACGTAGCAACCGTTCACCGCACATGAGCGAGCAGTCGTAGCGGCAAAAGCTGCGTCGGTCAGTGCCGACACGATGTGCACACCATTCGGAGCTGTGCTCTGTCAGAAATTCAGCAAAATGAAGGGCCCACTTTGCGGCCCTTCTTTTGCAAGCCTCAAGACGCGGCCTCACAGCTTGACGGCGGCTTCCCGTGCCCACAGCCGCAGACCCCGGCAACTTTCAATGAAATCGGTGGCACTCGCCTTGTCAGCCAGCGGCAGCATTCCCTCGTCAGCCCCGGGCTCGACGCCCGCTTTGGCCAGAAGCGGCACGGCGCCGGGCGTGAAGCCGATGAACTTGCAATGGGAAAAGGCATCCGCAACGAAATCGCGAGCCGCTGCTTCGCCGGCCAGCAGATTGGCACTCTCTTCGGTGAGCAGGATGGCGACCGCGTCAAACAATACCGATGGGCCGCCATCGATCATATGCTTGGCAACAATCTTGGTGCCATCGCTGGCCACCGCGCCGCCGACCTTTGCCGCGATGACTTCCATGGCGGCCCCCTCATTCTCAATGGCAGCCTGCAAGGCTTTGAAGAGACCGGCGTCCGTGCCGGTGCCGATCAGGACGCCAACCTTGCGGCCAGCAAAGCTCTCCGGACCATTGGCAATAATGCTCAGCGCTGGCGAGGGCTCGAGATCCGTGCGCCGCGATACAGCGGCGTCGGCCGGCTTCGGCATCTCGGTGATGCCGAGCTTGTCGGCGACCGTGACAGCCAGTCCCTCATCGATGTTCAGCAAGTTCGCGATCATCCGCTCGCGGATGGCTGGGGTTTCAACCTTGCTCAGTTCAAAGGTCAAGGCCTGAGCGATGTGGCGTTGCTCGGGTGGGGTCTGGCTATTGAAGAACTGGGCGGCCTGGCTGTAGTGGTCGGCGAAACTTTCGGGCCGCAGCCGGACCTTCTGGCCCTCCTCCCGTCAGCGAAGGACCGGAACCCACGCTCAGGGGATTCGCGCGGGCCGACGCCGAATGAATTCGGCTGGTAGTTGGCCCGTCCAACCGGATTGCGCATCGCCATATGGCCGTCCTGCTGGAAATGATGGAATGGGCATTTCGGCGCGTTGATCGGCAGATGCGTGAAATTGGGGCTGCCCAGGCGTTTCAGCTGTGTGTCGAGGTAGGAGAAGTTGCGGCCCTGCAGCAGCGGATCGTTGCTGAAGTCGATACCGGGCGGAACATTCTGGGTCATGAACGCGACCTGTTCGGTCTCCGCAAAGAAATTGTCCGGCATCCGGTCGAGAACAAGACGCCCGACAGGTATCGGCGGCAGGATCTCCTCCGGAATGATCTTGGTCGGATCGAGGATGTCGAAGTCGAAATTGTCGGCAAATTCCTGGTCGAACAATTGCAGGCATAACTCCCATTCGGGGAAATCGCCGGATTGGATGGCATTCCAGAGGTCCCTCCGATGAAAGTCGGGATCGGCGCCATTGATCTTGACCGCTTCGTTCCACACGACCGATTGCATGCCAAGCTTGGGCTTCCAGATGAATTTCACGAAGGTCGATTCATCGGCCGCATTGACGAGCCGGAAGGTGTGCACGCCGAACCCTTGCATGAAGCGGAAAGAGCGCGGGATGGCGCGGTCCGACATCACCCACATGATCATGTGCATCGATTCCGGCGTCAGGCTGATAAAGTCCCAGAACGTGTCGTGCGCCGACTGCGCTTGCGGGAAGTCACGGTCGGGCTCCGGCTTGACCGAATGGATTACATCGGGAAATTTGATCGCGTCCTGAATGAAGAACACCGGGATATTGTTTCCCACGATATCCCAGTTGCCCTCTTTGGTATAAAGCTTCACGGCAAATCCGCGGACGTCGCGGGCAAGGTCGAATGACCCCTTGCTGCCGGCCACCGTCGAGAACCGCACGAATGCCGGCGTTTTTTCTCCAGCTCGCTGGAAGATGTCGGCGCGCGTATATTTTGCGAGCGACTCGTAGGTTTCGAAAAAGCCGTGGGCGCCATAGCCACGCGCATGCACTACCCTCTCAGGAATGCGCTCATGGTCAAAGTGGAAAATCTTCTCGCGGAAATGAAAATCCTCGATCAGCGTGGGGCCACGTGCGCCGATCTTGAGCGTGTTCTGGTCATCAGCGACCGGCCCGCCCTGGGCTGTTGTCAGGACGTCAGTGTCGCCCTCCGCAACTTGATGCAATTCTCCTCCCTGGCCTCTGACCAAGGTCAAGTCGTGGACGGTGGCGGACGATGCGTTGGCTTCGGCTGCTGGCTTACGCGGCATAGTGCTCTCCTTTTAAATGCTTGAGAATGACGGGCTCAAATTTCGGACTGAGGTCGTTGATCCAGCTCGGCGGCGGCGCGTTGCAAGTCGGAAAAATCGACCGTGGCGACGATATCACCGCGACGGTCGCGCGCCCTGACGGCCCAGCCCACCGGTGCTTCACCCCGAGACAGGGCGTCTTTCCACAAATCCTCCGCCGAGCGCCTGCATTCGTCGCGCACCGCGTCCAGATCGGGAAAGACCAGGCCACCCACCTCACGGATCTCCCCATTGTCATGATACTCAAGCCGATACTCATCCCCCGCATCGGCTATCCGCTGTTCGCCAGAATTCTCTTCCTCGACACCAAATTTGGCGGCATGCAAAAGCATGATCTTGGATTTTTCGATCAGCTCTTTAGGGGATAAAACCGCCGGTTGCGCGACGGTGACAAGTATATTGTCACCACCCTCGCCGCGGAATTCCACAACGTTGTTGGCAACGACGATTTCCAGAACCTCCATTCCTATGCTCCCTTCACATCTGGTCGTTGTAAGGCTGTTTGGTAATCCCGACCTGCTTGGCCAACTCTGAAAACGGCGGCACGCCGGCCTCGAACTGGCTCGTGTTCGCGAGTTGCAGAAGTCGCAAAGGGAAGCAGACGGCATCGCGGTTTGCCGGTGACATGTCCTCGAACAGGCGCTCGTCCCCGGTGAACGAGGCCTCCGCGGTTTTCAAGGCCCTATCGATATCATCAATGGAGAGGAGTCCCTTCCGGACCAGGGCGTTGTTGACCGCTGCGACCGCCATCAGCAGCCCCTCCAGCTGTAGGTTGGCGACGTTCATCGATTTTTCTCCATCACGCGCTTCCGATGGTCGGCGGGACAACGGGTCTGCAAGCTGGACGCGCCATTGCGGAATCTCCTTCGGGACGTTCGACAACTTTCCACACGAGACGAGGTTCCAGAGCCGCCATGCATCCCGAAGCGGCCGACGCAACGCTTCTCCGACGCCAGGAATCGGTGGCAAAAGTTGAGGAAAACGAAGTCGGTCCCTTGCGTGGAACCGTCAGGCAGATCCCAAGTTTCATATTGCCGGGAAACGTCGATTGGCCTGCCTTTCGCATTGTCGCGCACGTCGCAGCCAGCAAGTCATCCCGTGCCGGCGAAGGGAAGACGCCGTGGGCCAGGTGGCGTTGCTTGGGCGTCCACGGCAAATGAGAGCGAGACCGACGGAAATCTCGCTGTGGCAAACGAGGCAGGAAATGACGTCGAACACGAGAACAGCCACTATCAAGCCGTATAAAGGGCCCGCGGGTGGGTGGGGCTCGGCGAAATCCGTGGCTGGTGTTCTCCTGAAAGAACATGTTCCCTTGAAAGGGAGCCGATTGCTGTCGACGCAGAACAAGCCCGAAGGCTATATGTGCGTGAGCTGCGCCTGGGCAAAGCCGGCGCAGCCGCATCCGCTCGAATTCTGTGAGAACGGCGCCAAGGCGACAGCTTGGGAAACCACGTCGCGACGTGCAGGCCCGGCGTTCTTTGACAAGCACACGCTGAGCGAACTCGAGCGATGGTCGGATCACGATCTCGAAGAGGAGGGTCGGCTGACGCACCCCATGCGCTGGGACGCTGCCAGCGACAGATATGTGCCGGTCGAATGGCCCGCTGCATTCGAAGAGATCGGCAGGGAGTTGCGCGCTCTGGACCCGCATCAGACCGATCTTTACACATCCGGGCGGGCGTCACTCGAGGCGAGTTACATGTACCAGCTGTTCGCGCGGATGTACGGCTCCAACAACATGCCCGACAGCTCGAACATGTGCCATGAAAGCTCCTCCGTTGCGCTTCCCGAGAGCATCGGCGCATCGGTCGGCACCGCCATTTTGTCCGATTTCGAGAACACGGACTGTATATTCTACATTGGCCAGAATGTCGGGACATCCTCGCCACGCCTGCTTCATGATCTGCAGGACGCAGTCAACCGAGGCGTGAAGATCGTTACTTTCAACCYGCTGCGGGAGCGCGGGCTGGAGCGCTTCGTCAATCCACAATCACCCGTCCAGATGCTGACCGGGAAAGAGACACCGATTTCGTCGCAATATTATCAGGTCAACAACGGCGGCGACATCGCAGCGCTATTCGGCGTCTGCAAGGCTCTCATCGAAGCAGACGACGCCCTGAAGGCCTCCGGTCAAAACCCTGTCGCCGGACGCGATGCGACGCCAAAAGATCCGGACAACGCAGCCATGATTGCCTTTGCGGCATCGATGGCATCCGCTGCCAAGAAGCACGTTCTCGATCACGACTTCATCAAGGAACACACGACCGGCTTCGAGAAATTCGCAGCAGCTGCGCGCGCCCAACAATGGGACGAGCTTGAGCGTGTATCGGGGCTGACACGCGCCGAAATGAAGAAGGCCGCCGTCACTTATGCCAACTCAAACGCCGTCATGATGGTCTACGGCATGGGCCTGACACAACAGCTCATGGGCGTCGAGAACGTTCACATGGTCTGCAACCTCGCGCTGCTGCGCGGCAACATCGGCAAGCCCGGGGCGAATATTTGCGCCGTTCGCGGTCACTCCAACGTGCAGGGCCAGCGCACCGTCGGGATTACGGAGAAGCCCGGACTGGCGCCCCTCGACAAACTTTCCGAGCTCTATGGCTTTGAGCCGCCGCAATGGACCGGTCGCTCGACGGTGGAAACGTGCGAAGCGATTATGACGGGTCAGTCCCGTGCGTTTATCAGCCTTGGCGGCAATTTCCTCAGAGCGGTGCCAGACACCGCCGCCATGGAAGAGGGATGGCGCAAACTTCGTTTGAGCGTTCAGATAGCCACCAAACTCAACCGCAGCCATGTCCTGCATGGAGAGGTCGCATATCTGCTGCCGTGCCTTGGCCGCATCGAACTCGACCAGCAGGCGAGTGGGCCGCAAGCGGTGTCCATGGAAAGCTCGATCGCTCATTTCCATGGCTCGCGGGGCAAGACCAAACCGGCGAGCTCTGAACTTCTCTCCGAACCAGCCATTATTGCCGGCATTGCCAAGGCTACGCTTGGGCAAACCAAGGTTCCATGGGACGCCTGGGTTGGCGACTACGCCGAGATCCGCAATGCTATTGAGCGGACCTACCCCGAGACTTTCAAGGATTTCAACGGACGGCTTTTCAAGCCCGGCGGATTCGCGAGACCGCTGCCGGCGCGCGAGCGCAAATGGGTGACGAAAACGGGGAAGGCGAACTTTATCACGCCGGACAAGCTTTTCCCCGACTTTTCAACCGCCGACAGAGCAGATGTTTTGCATCTCGCTACGCTGCGCTCCAACGACCAGTTCAACACAACCATCTACGGCTACAGTGACCGCTTCCGTGGCGTTGAAGGCACGCGCCGGATTGTATTCATGAATGCACAAGACATCGCTCGCCTGGGCTTCGTCGATGGTGACATCGTCGACATGACGACAGCAATCGATGGCAACAGCGCTCGCAGCGTCGGTGGCCTCAGGATCGTCCGGTACAACATTCCCAAGGGCTGTTGTGCGGCTTACTATCCTGAGACAAATCCGCTGTTTCCCTTGGCGCATCACGATCCAAAGTCCAAGACCCCTTCGTACAAACTTTTGCCAGTGCGTTTGAGCCGATCAACCCTGTCCCAGGATGGTTGAGTCCCTTGTAGGCGAATGATGAAGAGGGAGATGAGCTACTCGAATGGCGCCTTTGCGGCTGCGGCGATAGCGCTCGGCATCGCCAGCGCCGCCTTGGGATGGCTTCGCGAGCCCCGAGAGCTTCGGCTGGATCCGCCTGTCGCGTCTGATCTTGATGGATTTCGGCTGATGCCAAATGGCATCAGCGGAACGCCGCCCGAGAGTTATTTTGCGTCGGGCAAGCCATACGAAACGGACGCCTACAATTTAAGCCAGGGCAAGCGTCTTTACGCCTGGTTCGGCTGCCCGGCATGCCATGGTGATGGTCGCGGCGGCGCTGGTCCGTCGTTCCTGGACGGCTGGTGGCTGTACGGGCCCGAGATCGTGTCCATTGTTGCGTCCGTCAGGGACGGCCGGCCGCATGGGATGCCGGCCTTTCGCGACCGGATGACGACCGAGCAGATATGGCAGCTCGCCGGCTATGTTCAAACGATTGGCGCTTATAAGCCCAAAGTTGCGGCGCCCAGTCGCAACGATGACAAACACACCCGCCCTGCCGAAAATCGTGGTCCGGCAAAAATCCTCTTCGACCAGGGGCCGGCGGGGGTTCACCCTGACCAGGGGCCATCGCCTTGAGAGCCGCGCGCGTCATCGCGTTGTGGGCCGCTACGATCGCGTGCGGCTGCAGCGGAAACCAGTCCGCGCTCGACCCCTCTGGCGCGCCCGCGCTCCATATCGAACACCTGATTATCGGCATCGTGGCCCTGTGCTCGGTAATCTGGCTTGCTGTGATGCTCGTGCTTGGTGGCGCACTGTGGCGCAGACGCCAGCAGGACGAAACGGAAATCCGGCAACGGCAGCTGACTGTGGTCGTAACTGCGGCAGTGGCCGCGACCGCCATTATGATTGCCGGCATGACGGTTGCCAGCTTCTACACCACCCGCGGCATCGGCCTTCCGGAAAAAGCCTCTATAACGATCACTGTAAGAGGGCAGCAATGGTGGTGGCAGGTAATCTACGCCGGTTCCTCCGAAACACCTGGCTTTCAGACCGCCAACGAAATTCACATCCCTGTTGGTCAGGATGTTCATGTTCGGCTTGAAAGCGCTGATGTCATCCACTCTTTTTGGATCCCCAGTCTTGCCGGCAAGCAGGATCTTGTCCCGGGGCGCTCCAACAGCCTGCTGCTGCGGGCCGAGAAGCCCGGTGTCTATCGCGGTCAGTGCGCCGAATTCTGCGGACTGCAGCACAGCCATATGGCGGTGATGGTCATCGCCGAGGCGCCAGCCGACTACGCACGCTGGATCGCGTCACAGAGTGCAGATGCAAATCCGACGACGGGTCCTGACGTCGCCGCCGGACGCGCGGCTTTTCTGGCAAAGCCGTGCGCCGCCTGCCACACCATTCGGGGCACAGCCGCCAACGGCACCACCGGACCTGACCTTACCCATGTCGGCAGTCGTCAAACAATCGCGGCCGGCCTCGTCGAGACGACGCGCGGTTCACTGGCCGCATGGATCGCCGATCCGCAGACGCTGAAGCCCGGAAACAACATGCCGATGGTGCCGCTGACCAGTATCGAGCTCCAGGATATCTCGGCCTATATGGAGAGCCTGAAATGACCCGCTCGAAGGATGATGATGGGCTCAGGGACACGGCATTAAGCGATAAGGAGCTCACGCAGGCCCTCGCCTCGACCTGGTCAGCGCAGCCGGGGCTGTGGGGCGCCCTGTCGACAGTGGATCACAAGGTGATCGGCCGACGCTATATCGCGACAGCTTTTGTTTTCCTGGCGCTTGGCGGGGTGCTGTCGCTGCTGATGCGGCTGCAACTGTCGCAGCCTGAAGCCAGGTTCATCGGACCCGATCGCTACAACCAGATTTTCACCATGCACGGTTCGAACATGATGTTCCTGTTCGCCGTCCCCGTCATGCAGGCAATGGCCGTCTACCTCGTGCCTTTGATGGTGGGGACACGCAACATCGCCTTCCCGCGCCTCAACGCATTTTCCTACTGGATCTATGTCGCGGGCGGCCTGCTTTTGTGGACTGCCTTCATCGTCGACACCGGCCCGGACGTCGGATGGTTCGCTTACGTGCCCTTGTCGGGGCCGCAATATGGCGTGGGGAAACGCGCCGATATCTGGGCACAGATGATCACCTTCACCGAGGTTTCCGCCCTCGCCATCGCCGTCGAGATCGTTGTGACCGTGTTCAAGCAGCGCGCGCCGGGGATGTCGCTCGACAGGATTCCGTTATTTGTCTGGTCGATGCTGGTGACGTCGTTTCTTATCATTCTGGCCATGCCGGCGATCATGATCGCAAGCACAAGCCTTATCCTCGATCGCCTTGTCGGCACGCACTTCTTCAACCCTGCCGAAGGCGGCGATGTGTTGCTGTGGCAGCATCTGTTCTGGTTCTTCGGTCATCCCGAGGTCTACATAATCTTCCTGCCGGCAGTGGGCATGGTGTCGACCATTGTAGCGACGTTTACGCGTCGGCCAGTGTTTGGCTACCTGGCGATGGTTATGGCCTTGGTGGCGACGGGGGTCCTCGCCTTCGGCCTTTGGGTCCATCATATGTTCGTTGCTGGTCTTCCACGACTGGGAGAGAGCTTTTTCACCGCCTCCAGCATGGCGATTGCGGTCCCGGCCGGATTGCAGATTTTCTGCTGGCTTGCCACCATCTGGGCGGGAAAGCCGATCTTCAAAACGCCGTTCCTGTTCGTCATCGGCTTCATGGTGATCTTCGTGATTGGCGGCCTCACCGGCGTCATGGTGGCCTCGGTTCCGTTCGATACCCAGGTCCATGACACCTATTTCGTTGTCGCCCATTTCCATTATGTCCTGGTCGGCGGCGCGGTTTTTCCGCTGCTCGGCGCGATTTATTACTGGTTCCCGAAGCTGACGGGCAAAATGATGAGCGAGACCCTTGGCCGCTGGGTCTTCGGCCTGATCTTTGTCGGCTTCAACCTGACGTTTTTTCCCATGCACATCCTGGGTCTTCAAGGCATGCCGCGTCGCATCTACACCTATCAGCCCGAGATGCCTTGGGCCGGCCTCAACATGTTCATTAGCCTTAGCGCAATCGTCCTGGCCGCTGGCTTCCTTCTGTTTTTCATCGATGCCATCCGCAGTGCCAGGTCAGGCGCCGTCGCGAGTGCTAACCCATGGGGAGCCTCTACGCTTGAATGGGCGACGGCGTCGCCGCCGCAACCTTGCAATTTTGCCAGGCTACCCGTGGTCGGCAGCAGTGAACCCCTGTGGGCGGAGGCGGCCGCCCCGCCCGTCGCCGCCGGCTTGCGGGTCGACCGTCGTGAGCTTTTGATCACTAGCGTCGTTGAGGGCATTCCGGAAGCGCGGGAATCATCGGTCGGCAATTCTATCTGGCCGCTTTGGGCAGCGCTTGCGACCACCTTGACGCTGGTCTGGTCCATATTCAGCCCATGGGCGGTTGTCTGGGGTTCCATCCCGGTCGCGGTCTCACTGATAGGCTGGTTCTGGCCCAAGGGCGTGCCGGAGGACGAGTCATGAAAGAAAATATCGTGCTCGATCTGACCGAGCTTCCAGCCCACGGCCTTGGCACCGCAAGCCCGTCATGGTGGGGAACGCTCGCTTTCATGCTCATCGAAGGGACGGGCTTTGCCCTCTCGATCGTGATCTATCTCTACCTGATGAGCCTGGCGCCGCGATGGCCATTGGGCGCCCCGCCGCCGGATCTGTTCGCCGGCACGGCGCTGACAGCCCTTCTGCTGGCAAGCCTTGTTCCCAACATCCTCGTCGCACGCTGGGCGCGCGAGCAGGATCTGCGAAAGGTTCGCCTCGGATTGATCGTCATGGCCATACTGGGAATAGTGCCTCTGGTCCTGCGTGTCTTCGAGTTTCCAGCGATGCATATCAAGTGGGATCAAAACGCATACGGTTCGATTGTATGGGTTATGCTTGGCCTCCACACCACCCACATCCTGACGGATGTGATCGAGACGCTGGTACTCGCCTGCCTGATGTTTTCCCGGCATGGCGACACGCCGCGCCGGTTCGGAGATGTCAGCGACAACGCGATGTACTGGAACTTCGTGGTTGCGACGTGGTTGCCCATGTATGCCTGCCTCTATTGGATACCTCGGCTTTGAGAAAAACATGGCTGCAATGGACCGGACTTGGTGTGGCGCCGCTAGCCTGGGCGCTCAGCACCCAGCTTGGCCAGATCATGCCCTACATTGACTGCCGACAGGATAGTCCGTGGAGCGCCGTCCTCTGCGGGGTTCTTCTAGTTGTTTCGATCGCTGGACTAACTGCAGCGCGTACGGCTTTACACGGGACTGTCCAGACCAGGCGCTTTATTGTTGACGCGGGATTTCTGATGGCGCTGGCATTTGTCTTTGCCCTGTTGTTGCAGGAGGCAGCCACGATGCTGCTGGACGCATGCCAACGCTGATCTGCGCCCTGATCTGGGGTATGATGGCCTGGCCGGCCATGGCGCATGGCGATGAAGCGCATGGCTTGGAGCCGGCCTGGACTTTCGATCCGTGGATTGTGGTGCCACTCGGGATGATGGCCGTACTTTATTGCGTGGGAGCGGCAAGGCTGGCCCGACGCACAAGGCGGCCCGGGGGCATGCACCGCCGCATCTGCCTTTACAGCGCTGGAATGCTCACCCTGGCTGGTGCGCTGCTGTCCCCTCTTCACTGGCTTGGCGAACACCTCTTTACCTTTCATATGATCGAGCACGAGATCGTCATGGCTGTATCGGCCCCTTTGATCGTGTTGGCGCGGCCGATTGGAATCCTGCTTTGGGGATTGCCCGCCAGGGCCCGTATGGCGGCGGGAATGCTGATGCGGGCGCCTCTATTGCGCGGGCTGTGGGACAGGGGCACAAGCGCGACCTGCGCAACCATCTTGCATGGCGTTGCAATTTGGGCCTGGCACGTGCCGATAGTCTTCGACGCCGCCGTGACAAACCCCGCAGTGCATCGCTTTCAGCACCTCACTTTCTTCGCCACGGCGATCTTGTTCTGGTGGGCGCTTGTTTGGCGAAGTGATTACGGCTCGGCTGCCTGGCATCTGTTTTTCACTATGATCCACACGAGCGTTCTGGGCGCATTGATGGCTCTCGCTCCCCGCGTCTTGTACGTCGCGCAGACGCAAGCCGCGATGGCCTGGGGCTTGACGCCGCTTGAGGACCAACAACTAGCAGGCATGATCATGTGGGTCCCAGCCGGCACCATCTATGCAGGCGCGGCATTGACGATGCTGGCGCTTTGGATCAGAGGCTCGAGCGAGAGAAAGGCGCAGAATGTCTAGTCCGCTCGCTTCGGTCCCTGGCCGGGCCGCCTCGGCTGCGGTGCTTGTTGTCGTGGCTTCCGCCGCGTTTGTCACGACCACTTTCGTGCGTGACAAGCACACCAAAGCCTCCATCGCCAGGATGATGACCGGGGGCGATCCCGGTCGAGCGCCGGCGATCTTTCGTCGCTATGGCTGCGCCGGATGCCACACAATCTCCGGGATTCCTGGGGCGGACGGCCAGGCTGGGGCGCCACTGGCGGAGCTGTCGAAGCGTGTCTATATCGCGGGTGTCCTGGAAAACCGTCCGGCCAATCTTGTAGCTTGGATCGTTTCGCCGCAGCGCTTCTCCCCGCAGACCGCCATGCCGCAATCGGGAATTTCTGAACAAGAAGCGCGGGATCTTGCAGCTTATCTTTATGCCCAATGAACCTATGGGTGTGGTGTCGCGATCGGCGGAAGCGCTTTGATGTAGTGGGCGATCGCCTCGCGGTCGCCTTCAGGCAGCATGGCGGTATTCGTCACCACGTCGGCCATCGACGATCCCACCCGGCCGTGGTTGGGCGTCTCTCCGGTTCTAAGCATCGTGGCAATATCGGTCTCGGTCCAAGCCCCCAATCGTTCCTGCGTAATGTTGGGCACGAACCCGGTGCCTTGCGGGTCGATGCCGCCGGCAAACAGCGTATCGGATCGGATTGCTCCAAACGCATTTCGGCTGGAGTGGCATTCCGCGCAATGAGAAACGGTTTCGACGAGGTATGCGCCGCGATCAGGCATCGTTTTGCCGTCTGCGTTCGCAGCCGACCGGCCCTGGCGGAAAAAAATCAGCTTCCAAAATCCGACGGACCGGCGAATGCTGAACAGGATTGCGGGATCGTGCGGCGGCACACGTCCAGACACTTTTGGCAGCGTCATGAGATAGGCGTAGACATCGTTGATGTCGGCGACGGTCATGCCGGTGAAGCTGGTGTAGGGGAAGGACGGGTAATAGTGTTCGCGCCTGGGAGACACTCCACCGATCAGCGCATTTGCCAGATCGGCGGCTCTCCATCTGCCGATGCCGTCAACAGGATCAGGGGAAATGTTGGGCGGCCTGAAAGTGCCGAACGGCGACCCAAGCGCCATGCCACCGCCCAGTTGTAGTCGATCTGACTGTCCGGGGGTAGCGTGGCAGGAGGCGCAGTCCCCCGCCGCGAAGACCAGCTTGCCGCGGCCCACATCCCCTTTCACTTCGAATCGCGGATCGTCTGGCGAGAACGGCGGGTGAGCCGAGGTCACCAAGAACGCGGCGATCGCAGCAGCCGCTGCGGGCAGGAGAATGGCGACAGCAACTTTGTATGCAATGCGCCCCATGGCGTCCTTAAAGCTCGATGTCTCTATATGGAGTCACGCGAATATAGGGTCACGCGACACCCTTGCCGCCAGTGACGCCATAAACTTCGCCATTTATGAAACTGGCTTCCCGCGAGGCCAGCAGCACATAGACGGGCGCTAGCTCGACCGGCTGTCCAGGACGGCCGAAATCGCTGTCCTCACCGAAATGCTTGACCTTTTCATCTGGCTGACCACCGCTTGGCTGCAGCACGGTCCAGATAGGCCCGGGAGCCACGACATTGGCCCGAATGCCGCGCATGATCAATTGCTTGGCGAGCGCCTTGGTATAAGCGACAATGCCGGCTTTGGTGGTGGCATAGTCGAGCAGGATCGCCGAAGGCTCGTAGGCCTGGATCGATGCCGTGGTGATGATGGAGGCGCCGGCAGGGAGATGCGGTGCGGCTGCTTGAGCGATCCAATGAAGTGCGTACAGATTCGTTTTCATGGTCTTGTCGAAGTCGTCTGTCGTCAACTCATCAATGCTCTCGCGATATTGCTGCCTCCCGGCATTGATCACAAGCAGATCGAGGCCACCGAGGGCGGAGACAGCTTTGTCTACCAAAGCCCGACACCAAGCCTCGTCCTTGATGTCGCCAGGCAGCGCCAGCGCCTTGCTGCCCGCGGCTTCGATAAGGTGGATGACCTCCTTGGCATCCGCCTCCTCTTCCGCGAGGTAAGAAATGGCTACATCCGCTCCTTCCCGCGCAAAGGCTATAGCGACGGCCCTCCCTATCCCGGAATCGCCCCCTGTCACGAGCGCCTTGCGCCCAGCTAGCTTACCAGAGCCCCGATAGCTTTCCTCGCCGTGATCCGGCACCGGATCCATATTTCCGGCAAGGCCAGGAGTGGTCTGCGGCTGTTTTGGAAAAGGCGGCGCCGGATACTCCTGACGCGGATCCCGAAGTAATGCACGATCATTCACCGTGAAGCCTCCATATCCTCGTTGACCTTGCCGCAACGCGAGGAGAAACCCTTTGTTCCGCTGAGAGTCTGGTTAGAAAAACAGTCGCCGCGCAGCAGAAGTCATCTCCCGCCCAATAGTTGCGTCGCCCTCGGAACGCGACAATCCGCAACGGTCGACATCAGCTGGCGTGGCATCAGATTCGCTTCGGTCTACTGCGCAAAGAAACACACAAAGTTGCTGCATGTCGTAACATGGCAGGAAGCTTCATCTCGGGCGGTTCGCACCCATGCAAAATGGAATTCCCCCGCCGCAGCCCCCAACGTTGCGCAATCGAAGTAAGTTTCCATCGAGTTGAATGCGATTGCCGGGCGGGTGATTGAGCCTACGGTTTGATGACGACCTTGATGCAGCCATCCTTCTTGTCGCGGAAGGTCTTGTAAGCCTCCGGTCCTTCTTCGAGCCCAATGCGGTGGGTAATCAGAAAGGACGGGTCGATTTTTCCGTCCTCAATGAGCTTCATCAACGGCTCCAAGTAGCGCTGGACATGTGTTTGGCCCGTTTTCATTGTCAGCCCTTTGCCGACGAACATTCCCATGGGCACAGTAACGCTTCCAACGAACACCCCCGGCAACGAGACAGTGCCGCCCGGTCGGCAGGCCATCAGCGCCTGTTGCAGCGCATAAGGCCTCTCCATCGCCGTAAGGTCCGTTTGCAAGGTCTCCATGACGCCACCGGGGCCATGGCTTTCCATGCCGACCGCTTCGATCACAGAATCCGGCCCTTTACCGCCCGTCATAGCCAGGATCTGCTTTTGCAGATCTTCGTCGTCATATCTCAGCGTTTCCGCTCCCGACGCTTGCGCAAGCGCCAGCCGTTCGGGGACGATGTCCAGCGCGATGACCCGGCCCGCGCCTAGGAGAAAGGCTGACTTGATTGCGAACTGGCCAACTGGCCCGCAGCCGAAGACCAGCACTGTATCACCGGGTTGAATGTTGCAGTTTTCCGCCGCCTGATACCCGGTGGGAAAAATATCGGAGAGAAACAGTACCTGCTCGTCTGTCAGGCCATCTGGCACCTTGATAGGGCCAACGTCGGCATAGGGTACGCGCAAGAATTCTGCCTGGCCACCCGCGAAGCCGCCATACATGTGCGAATAACCGAACAGCCCAGCAGTTGGATACCCCATCTGCTCGGCTTGCTTGGCGCCGGCTGGATTCGACCTCTCGCAGAGCGAAAACAGCTGCCATTTGCACATCCGGCACTCGCCGCAGGCGATCGTGAACGGCACCACGACGCGCTCGCCCATCCTGAACTTGGAGTGACCCTTCCCGACTTCAACGACCTCGCCCATTGTCTCGTGCCCAAGCACGTCATGGGCGTGCATTTCTGGGACAAATCCTCCCATCAGATGAAGGTCTGACCCGCAGATCGCACAAGCCGTAACCTTGATGATAATATCGCGGTCGTTCTCAATGATCGGGTCATCCACCTGCTCGCACCGTATGTCACTTTTGCCGTGCCAGGTGAGCGCCTTCATCGTCATTCTCCGTTGGTTGTGCCTCGCTAACCTGCCGTTTGACAAAATGTTCCTGATCCAGCGCGAACCTTTGCTCGGTTTGAGTATTCATACCGCAAACAACCAGTGAACTCGCCCGTACGGACTTGACCTGACACCACGTCAGCCTGTGAGAGGACGCATTTAGCACCGAGAAGGCCGCTCATAGGCTCGATGGCGAACCACCGGCTCTTCCGCGCAATTCGCGCCGCGCCAAAACTTTTTCGCCTGCTTCACCGCATGTGAACGACGAACAGCGCCTTCAGTGAATTTGGCAGCGCGTTCGTATTTGCCTGGGAACAAACACGCCGCGAGCAGGTTTGGATTCACCAATCTCAACTGAGGAACATCACCATGAGAAACAGTCTTCGTCTGGCGTCGCTATCGTTAGCCGCGTCGGTGGCATTTGCCTGGCCATCGCTCGCTGCCGAGACCGCCCAGGATTTCGTCACCAAGGCCGCGATCGGCGGAATGTTCGAAGTCCAGTCGAGCAAGGTAGCCCAAGACAAGCTGCAGGACCAAGGCCTGAAGGACTTCGCCCAGAAGATGATCTCCGATCATGGCGCCGCCAATGCGAAGCTTGAGAGCATCGCCGGCGAACAGAAGCTGAAGGTGCCCGCCGACCTCGATGCAGCACACAAAAGCGATGTCGACAAGCTGCAGGCGGCTGCGGCGCCAGTAGACGCATCTTATGCAGACATGCAGAAGGCGGCCCATGCCGATGCAGTCAGCCTCTTCGAGGCCTATGCCAAGGACGGCGACAACGCCGCCCTGAAATCCTTTGCGGCTGACACGCTGCCCACACTCAAGATGCATCAGGACATGATTCAGAAGGTTGCAACGACGGCGCCTGCTTCTGACGGCAGCACACCGGCTGTCGCCAGCGGCGCCACCAATCCGGCAGCTCCAGTTCCCGGCGCCAACAGTTTTACCGAAGCCCAGGCCAAGAGCGCGATCGAGAAGGCGGGTTATGCCGACGTCTCTGCCCTGACAAAGGATGACAACGGCATCTGGCGCGGAACAGCGAGCAAGGACGGCAAGTCGACGCCGATCGCGCTCGATTACCAAGGCAACGTTGTTGCCGGCACCAAGTGAATAGAAAGCCAGGAGAACCAGATGAAAACCGTAACCGGACTGTTCGACAATTATGACGATGCCAATGATGCCGTAGGCGAACTCGTGGCCACCGGCGTCCCGCGCGATGACATCAGCATTGTGGCCAACAATGCGACCGGCTGGCACAAGGATGAGGAGAGCGAAGCCGGCGAGGACGCGGCCACTGGTGCTGGCGTGGGCGCCGTCATTGGCGGCGCCGGCGGCCTGGCAACAGGCCTCGGCCTGATGGCCATTCCTGGGGTGGGACCTGTGGTTGCAGCCGGGTGGTTGGCTGCCACTGCTGTCGGCGCGGTTGGCGGGGCCGTGGTCGGTGGTGCAGCAGGGGGCATCATCGGCGCCATGACAAACGCCGGCGTCCCTGAAAACGACGCCCATGTCTATGCCGAAGGCGTTCGTCGCGGCGGGACGATGGTCACGGCCAAGGTCGACGATAATCTTGCGCCGAATGCCGAACAAATCCTCAAGCAATACAATTCGGTCGACGTCGCTGGCAGACGCAATGAATACGAGGCTGGCGGCTGGACCGGTTTCGACCCGAACGCCGACGTCTATAGCGGAGAAGACCTACAGCGGGATAGACGTGGACGCGATCTTTGATGTGACACTCGCAAGGGGCCAAGGCCGCCTTGCTCCTTTCAGATCCGCTCATCGCTCATCAGCGGGAGCGTGAATTTACGTGCTCTAAGCGGCTGCAATCCCGCAGCCGAGCCGTGGCTAGGAGCAGGGTTCAATTCTATGAGCGTAAACAAGTCGAACGATTCAAGTCGCGTCGTAAAAGGGCAAGAGCTTGAGATCGACCATCTTACACAGGTCGCATCAATAACACCGAGGCAGGCACGCAGGCTTCTTCAAAAGCACGGCGCCGACTGGCCCAAACTCAAGCGGGAAGCAGAAGCACTAAAACCAAAGACTGACGATATTTAACGTCAGCAGCCGCGTCAGTCCAACACCGTCGATAAGATGGAAAATGGCCTTGGYCTCGCCCGGCTTTAGCTTCTGGATACGTCTGTCAGGTTCGACGATATCTTGTATATATGCGTCGCACTTCCACGTCTCGACAAGATGCGCCCCAAGAGCCCGGCGGGTGTCATGATATGAGTAGCCTCACGAATCCGGGGTCCAAGTCAGCGTCAAAAAATCTGCCAGCCCGCCAATGAGATAGATTGAAACAAATCGCCTCGAATGGCGTTTCCGTCGATCGCTTTGTATGGAGGAACAAAATGGCTGATGATAAGAGCAAACGAGACTTTCGCGACCGCGATCGTGTATCGGCTGACGAGGACTACGAGGTCGAATATTTCGCCAGCAAGACAGGCATCACCCCCCAGCAAGTGAGGGAACTCATCGCAAAGCACGGCAACAGCCGTGAGATACTGGAAAGGGAAGCACTGGCGCTGAGAGGCCGAGCCTGAGGTAGGTGTTGAACTGGCCAGTCCTGTTGGTTGCGTTGCGTATTTGCGCAGCCCGATCGATCCCAAAAATTGGCTTGTGAGGGATCCTCGCCTCGCCGCGTTCCTTTTGTTAATTTTTTCTATTGGGACGTTCGCTAAACTCTAGGTGCGGGGGGGCAAGCTGATGGAAAACTTTCGGGTCGAATTGATGAATGGCAAAAAGGTCGTGCGAAGCCTTTCAGTTGCGGCGCAAAGCCATGTGCATGCGGTGGTTAAGACCGTCCCTAAGCCTATGATGCCCGGGAAAGCATCCGGAAAACCGTGGATTAGGGTAAGACCCGCTGCGGGCGGAAAAACCAGCGCGTTTCACGTTATTGAGCAGGCGGAAAAGTAACCGAAAACCCTATTCCCGGAATGGGTCTGCAGCTTAGGCGGGAAGCTCCGGCGCCTGCTTGCGCGACAGCTGGCACGCATGTCCGAAGACCAGCTTCATTAGGGCGGCACGCATGAACGCAGTCACGCTTATTGGTTACCTCGCAACTGTCTGCTCCATGACCAGCTTTACACCACAGGCTTGGAAGATCATCAAAACGCGAGACACAGGCGGGATCTCCGCGCCGACGTATGGAATCACGGTTTTGGGTTTTGCCCTGTGGTTGGCTTTTGGCATGATTAAGCTGGAATGGCCCATAATCATAACCAACGGCGTCTGCCTTTTGCTGTCAGCCTTCATCTTTACGATGACGGTTCTACCTCGCGATGAGAAGGATGCAGTCGCCGACGTTCTTGATCCGGATCATCAACGCGCATCCAGAACTCAACAGGGCAATAAGAGGTCCGCATGACCCGTATTGCAACTTTCAATGTAAACGGCGTCAACGGTCGACTGCCAGTACTTCTCAGATGGCTGGATGAAGCCAAGTGCGACATCGTTTGCCTTCAGGAACTCAAAACATCTGACGAAAAGTTTCCGTTGGATGCGATCAGCCACGCTGGATACGGCGTTATCTGGCACGGCCAGAAGTCCTACAACGGCGTTGCAATCCTTGCCCGCGGGACGGATCCCGTAGAACGCCGACGCGGTCTGCCTGGCGATCCCGATGATACGCATAGCCGCTACATCGAGGCCGACGTAAATGGGCTTGTGATCGGCTGTCTCTACTTGCCTAATGGCAATCCAGCGCCCGGTCCCAAGTTCGATTATAAGCTCGGCTGGTTTGAGAGGCTTATCAGCTACGGTCAGTCTTTGCTTAAAGCCGGCAGGCCAACTGTGCTCTGCGGAGATTACAATGTGGTTCCGACCGCACTCGATGCGGTCGTGCCGAGGCGATGGACCGGCGACGCGGTGTACTTCCCCGAAAGCAGGGACGCCTACAGCCGGATGCTTGCTGAAGGATGGATCGATGCCGTTCGTCACACTCATCCAGGGAACGCCATCTACACCTACTGGAACTTCTCCTATCGAGGCGGATACGACCGGAGTTCAGGACTTCGAATGGACCATCTCCTGGTGAGCCCTTCCCTCTCTTCCCATTTGCGCAGTGCCGGCGTCGATGTGGAGACACGCGGATGGGAGAAACCAAGCGATCACGCGCCGGCCTGGATCGAGATCGATGAGCAGAACGGCCGAAGCTGAACGGTGCGCAATGCTATATGGCATCCGCAAATTCCGCATCAGTTCCCCACTCTCACGACGGGTCAAGCGACATTTCTGGGCTTCAGGTCGCATGGAGGGCCGCAAAGAAGATCGTCGAGCAATGCCCGCGCCAGACCAAGCAACAACGACGAGCGGTATCGGCAGGTCCACACCTCAAGCCGCGACCAGCCTAAAAACGTGACGTCCTTACGGTCGCCGGGTTAATGGCTTGCCATGGAAGGATGGCCCGGTGCATCCCTCCATTCAAGCGTGATGGTAAGGTGCAGATGGTGTCGGCCTGCTTCATCACAAACGTTGAATTCGAAGGCACGCTTGGTGCCGTCCGGATGTGATTCCCTCATGATCGCTGCAACGGCCCGAAGTCCTGCCTCACGCGCGTCGTGCACGTCGACAAGATCGTTTGGATCAGCGATATCGGCATCCGGCACGTCGAAGAAATATCTCGCCATAGCCGTCTAATTTGCGGAATTGGAAAAGGTTCAATGTTGAATTTTTTCCGACCGCACGCACGAGCGATCCGCAAGGGTACCCCTTTGAACGAACAATTCGAACGGCAATGCCACTTCTTGGCACGTCGGAAGTTGTCCTGCTGTTCCAAGAATTGGCTGGGTCTCTCATTGGCCGGAACCTTTGAGACCAGTCAAGGTTGAACTGACGTACTACGTTTCATCGGTCCCTGCCGCTGGCCAAGATGTTCCTCGGCCGGCCCGCCTGTGGCAGGCAAGGGACAGACTTCTTTCCCCGAGGTGTCCTATGACGAACAACGTTCCCGAGAACCAAGCCCGACAAGGCCCTCTTGGCAGGCCCGTCCTTGTTGTGCTCATAGCCGCGCTGCTGCTAGCCATTGCCGCCTGGGGTGTCGCCGAAATCTATGGCGTGGTCATCAAAGGACCGTCGACAGACCAGCAAGACAGCCAGGCGCATGCGAGCACCAGTCCAAACCCGGCCTCGACTGATCCAGTTCAATCTCAGTCTGACAACAGCCAGCCGATAGACCAAAATCCCAAGGTGGACAAGAATCCAACACCGCAGTCCAGCACAGGCGGTGACCAGCAAGGGGTGCAGCCCTCACAACCCGCGGCACATTGATGATTAAATCGGGTCCACCGACGCCGACTATCGTCGTTAAGTTCTCTCCGCATTGAATCGGTGCGGGCTCTGATCCGCAGGGATCCGCGCGACTGGGTGTTTGGTCCCAACATGTCATGGGTTGGGGTTCGATTGAAGGTTTCCGGCTTTTTGTCACTGAGTTGCCGGATGGCTTCGAAAGGGGTTTTGAATCGCAGCGCCTTGAGCTGCTTGGCATAGTTGTAGGCTAGCAGCCAGTCCCTGACGTGACGACGGAGGTCGATGATTGAGGCGTAGTGGAAGGATCTAACGGTCGCGTCTTTGATCGTCCTGACCATTCGCTCAGCCTGGCCATTGGTCCATGGGTGGTAGGGCTTGGTCCGACGATGCTCGATACCATTCTCTACGCATACGGCGCCGAAGATATGATCGACGAACCCACGTCCAGTACGCTTGTCATGCTGCACGAACTGCACCCCGTTATCCGTGAGCACGGTGTGGATTTTATAGGGTACCGTTTTGACCAAAGCCTTGAGGATCGCTGTAGCTCTGCTCGAACGGCGTGCGTGGTCTTGGCGCTGCCGTGAAGAAATTGGCCCATAGGGTTTCCCTCTGTGATCGCGACAACAATACGCCATCACACTCTGGGACTAAACACCTAGTCGATGTCGAGGAGGTTTATCAACCGGCCTGCTTGCCGCTGTGCGACCGCGTCTTTGAAAGCCACTGCAGCGGCATCGCATGCCGGCCTGGATGGCCCATAGAGATTTAGAATGATCACAGCGGACTTCTCGGACAAGGCGTGCTTCGATGCGAATTCATCTGCGCCGTATTGCCCCGTCCGCTCGTGTGACCTTCGGCCCTGCATTGCCCGTTCCTCGATCGCCAAGGTGGATCGGCGATCACAAAATTCGCGCGCATTGCGGCAAACGTCAAGACTTTAGCCGGCCGGCTTTTGCAACGGTAGTTGACCAATGACAATCGCTCACCGTCTGTTGAACCGCGAGATACCGGTTGCTTAGGCAATTCGCTCTATTGGACATCGGGCCCACCCATGCGGTGAACGCTTCCCTCAGTGCATCTAAGCCAACAAGCCGCCAACAAGGGGCGACGTTACAGACCGACCTTGACGCGTCGAGACGAGCGTCCAATTCGCACAACTGCGCGATCTTTTCCTCAGTCGAAAGCATTACGTCTTCAGCTATCTTTTGAGCCTTGGTCTCGGCGAACATCACCATACCGAAGTGTCCTCAAGTGGAGGTCATCGGCAACGTTGATCGGTTACGGACGTTCCACAGCCTCGGTCGCAAATCGACGTCCGCCATAAAGCGACGCATCGCGCGAGCCTGCTCGATTTGAACGACATCAAGCCTGCTCCTGGAGGGAACAAATCATCTCCCGGAAAATTCCTATTAGGCATTTCTGAAATGCTTGAACGAGGAGGAAATGATGGGGTTTTTTGGGAAGTATTTTTCCGGCCTCTTGGGCAAAAAGGAACAGCCAGAAAAGCGCAGCGGCGACATGCGTAAGGCGACCGGCGCTGGTCCCGCTTTGGCAGCTCACTCAAAGGACGCAAAGACAACGGCTCCCAGCGGTCAAAATGCGACGGCAGCGAGGAAGAAAGCGGATGGCTGATCCAGAAGGACTCCGCGGAGATGCCTCACCGTTGTGCCAGCGATCTGCCCCCAGGTCGGGTGGGCCTGAACGGTGCGACCCGGTACGATCCTTGCTGCGCTACGCCCCTGCGGTTTAATCACACATGCGAACTATCCCGGCGCCCGGTACGGTGGTTTTTGGAGACCTCGGCGATGTCGAGCCCCTAAGCCGTAAATTTGGCGGCGATCGCGGCACGCCACTTGACCGTTACTACATCGAGAGTTTCCTACAGCGTCATGCGGGGGACATTCGAGGACGCGTCGCGGAGATCGGCGACAATGTCTACACGCTCCGTTTTGGTTTGGCACGAGTCGTCACTTCCGACATTATCGACTCACCCGAAAGCGCCAATCCTCAGGCCACGATTTGCATCGATCTCCAGAACGAGAAAGCCGTGGAGGCCGGGCGCCTTGACTGCATCATCGTGACCCAGACGCTGCACATGATCTACGACGTGCGTGGTGCAATTACTACGATCCATCGCGCCTTGGCACCAGGTGGCGTCGTGTTGGCGACGGTACCAGGCATCACTCCCATCGACGCGCAGGACGGGCCAGAAAAATGGTTCTGGGCCATGACACAGAGTGCCGCACGACGCCTGTTCGTGGAAAGGTTCGGGGCCGCCGGAGTGGAGGTACAGCAATTCGGCAACGTGCTTGCCGCCACAGCCTTTCTGCAAGGCCTCTCATTCGAGGAGATGGACCGCGCAAGCCTTGACGTTGTTGATCCGCTCTACCCTGTCATTACCGGAATCAGGGCCACCAAATTCTGATCCTGCTGTGCTCGTGCTATCCTGAGGTCAGGGAACGGAGTGGAGGCGCGCCTTGTCGGTACGAGGTTCCAGCAACTGACGGAAAATATGGCTCGTCATAGTGGCCGACTGACGGATATCGAAGCTGGATTGCGCCCGCCTCACGCTCGCGCCAGCCATCGACTTTAGCCTGGCGGGATTGGATAGCAGCGAGATTGCCGCCAGGGCAACACCTTCCCAGTCGCCGGGATATTCCGAGACGATGCCGGGCCATTCGGTGGTTCCTATAAGAATCCCGGTCTCCCCCGCAGAGACGATTTCCGGGACGCCGCCGACGCCGATAGCCACGACCGGCACGCCAGATGCCATAGCCTCCAGAATGGTAAGCGGCATCGCGTCAGCGCGCGACGTATGCAACAGCAAATCTAGGGCCGGATAGATCCGATGGGGTTCGCGCGCGAGCCCGACCATATGGATGCGCGACTCGAGTCCCGCACGACGAATTGTGGCGGTCAGATCCTTTTCCATCGACCCCGTGCCAACCACTGCGAAGTGCACCTCGGGCCGCCTTTGCAGTATGAATTCGGCTGCTTTGAGGAATTTGTCGGGGCCCTTTTCCCAGGCCAGCCTGCCAACGAACCCGACCAACATATCGTCAGGGGCGACGTTGATCGTTTGCCGGAATTCCAAGGGGTCAGCCGACATCGGATGATACACTGCGAGATCGACCCCGTTAGGAACGAGACTTACATTCCCACGCGACAATCCCACCGCAAGTGCTTGCGACCAGGCTTCGCGGCACACCACGATGGTATGGCTTCCGGTTGCGCGCGCCACACTGATTTCCTGCGGATGCAAGCTCATCCCATGCAGCGTGGCAACTGTCGGCGTCGCGCTCAGTCGGCCGGCCATTGCAGCCACGGTATGCGCGTTCATCAGGTGAGCGTGGAGCAGGTCGATACCGGTTTCGCGAACGAGCGTGCAGATGAGTTCGATTGTCTTCCAAGGTGGATCGTCACGCAGGGGCGCAATGTAGACGTCCCTGCCCTCAGACCGCAGCAATGCGGTGTAAGGGCTTTCATACGGGCACAGGAGCGAGACTTTGAACTCGTTCGAGGGCAGGTTCGCAGCCAGATTGCGCACGTAATTTTCCATGCCGCCAACAATGGCGTTGCCCAAGACCTCAAGGATATGCGCGCGCTCATCGGTCTGGCCGCCTGGCAGGACACGCGGGGTCCGGGCCATCAGTTTCCTCCTTGCGACGGGCGCAGCCTCAGCCAATCCATTGCCGTACCCGACATGATAGCAATTCGGTCATCGGCTGCGACGTCGAGTTGATCTAGAATAGCCGTGACCTCGTCAATCGCCGCGTGGATATGGGCCCCGCTGCACGGCAAGAAACGGTCGCTGCCGAATTGCAGTGAGCGTGGGCCGATCACGTCGATCGCCCTGCGAAAGACCTCGCCGCGGTAGATCGGAGGCGGTCCAAAGGACAGGTCGAAGCGAAACTGGCTCTCGGCTGGCTCGACGCCATTGATCCGATCGATAACGCCAACTGCGTTGGCTTCGTCACACCATGGCCAGCCAAGGTGAGCCAAGGTGACGCGAAGGCCGGGGTGATCGCGAACCGCCTCGTAGAAGGATGGCCGGCAGAACCGGCCAGATCGGCCGTCAATGAAAATTCCGCTATGAAACAGGATGGGAAGATCTAGCTTTGCGGCGACCGCGTATACACGGTGAGCGCACTCATCATAGGGATACCATCCGGTCGGAACCATTTTCAGCGCGCGAATACCGGGGAGCGCAGCTGCCTCCTCAAGATCGTCGGCTGCTTGGGGATGCAGCGGATTGACAACCGCGAACCCGATGAGCCGATCCGTGTGGCCTTTGACAAGCTCGGAAAGGTACCGGTTGCCAGCGCGCAGCGACTCCCGGTCATTAAGCGAATAGGGTGGTGTCAGGAACGGCGCCAGCAGGAACGCGATATCCACGCCCGCATCGTCAAGTGATTGCAGTACATCCGCCGTTGTCTCGCGGCCCGACGTATGAAGATGTGCATCGACGATCATTGGCGCCTCCCCGCCGACAACTTACGGAGGCGAGGCCCGTTCCAGCCATAACGAGAAATCGTGGCGCCTTTGATGTTCGGCTAAGAAAGACAAAATTCCGCGTTACCGTGGAACCCGATCTGCGAACGGAGCTTGATCCACCATAAGCCAACCCTAATGCGGATTGTTGCAATGGATCAGACTGTATCCAACCCCTTGCTCGTGCCTTTTGACAACCCACTCCTGATATGTTTTTCCCACCTGCGGTGGGACTTTGTTTTTCAACGCCCGCAGCATTTGATGACGCGCGC
This sequence comes from Mesorhizobium sp. 2RAF45, assembly GCF_052115225.1. NCBI lineage: Bacteria > Pseudomonadati > Pseudomonadota > Alphaproteobacteria > Hyphomicrobiales > Phyllobacteriaceae > Mesorhizobium > Mesorhizobium sp. 2RAF45. The sequence goes on from NZ_JBFRGG010000001.1 coordinate 291,591, forward strand.
CGCGGCCGACTACGCCGTTGTGTTCTTCGAGGAACCCCTGTTCGAGCCTGTTCAGATGCCTATTCTGCGCCGCAAGGCGGTGGCGCCAGGCCTGGAAGTTGTGACGCCAATACTGCCGCAGTGTCACTCCGGAATTGAGGTCGACAGAGCTATCGCCATTCTGCTTGAGAATCTCGTCGCAGGCATCGAGCACGACCAGTTGTTGACTTGGTACTACACCCCGATGGCCCTGAAGTTCACCGATGCGCTGCAGGAGGATGTCTGCGTCTATGACTGCATGGACGAACTTTCTGCCTTCAAAAACGCGCCTCCTGAACTCGAGCGACTGGAAGAGCAGCTCTTTGGCAAGGCCGACGTCGTGTTCACCGGTGGAATGAGCCTTTATGAGTCCAAGCGCCGCCGGCATCCCTCCGTCCACGCGTTTCCAAGCAGCATTGACACGGCACACTTCCATCAGGCGCGCCGGCCTCAGGCAGACCCTGCAGATCAGCAGAGCATTGCGCATCCCCGCGTCGGCTTCTTCGGAGTCATCGACGAGCGGTTCGATATTGACCTCATGGCTCGAACCGCTGCAGCGATGCCTACCGTCCAGTTCGTCACGATCGGTCCAGTGGTCAAGATCGACCCGGCCACCCTGCCCGCCGGCTCAAACATTCATTGGTTGGGCGCCAAGCGGTATGCCGAGTTGCCCGGATACATGGCCGGTTGGGACGTAGGGTGGATGCCTTTCGCCTTGAACGATGCGACGCGTTATATCAGTCCGACGAAGACCCCTGAATTCCTTGCCAGCGGACTGCCTGTAGTATCGACTGCAATCGTTGATGTGGTGGAAACCTACGGCCGTCGCGGCTTGGTCGACATTGCTGACGCAGGCTCGATGCCAGCCGCCCTCGATGCCGCTCTGCGAAAGGGCTGTGAAACGGCCAAGGTCGACGCGTTCCTTTCAGGAATGTCTTGGGACACGACCTGGAGCACAATGCACGATTTGCTCAAGCCTGCGAAGGTTTTGCGTCATCAGGAATTCAGGAGCTTGGTCGACCATGTTTGATTGGCTTGTTGTCGGCGCAGGTTTTGCCGGAAGCGTTTTGGCAGAGCGCCTGGCCAGTCAGCGCGGAGAGACAGTGCTGGTCGTCGACCGTCGCAGTCACATCGGCGGCAACGCTTTCGATTGGTACGATGAAGCCGGTATTCTTGTGCATCGGTATGGGCCCCACATCTTCCACACCAATGCTGAGGCCATTGTCGCCTACCTGTCCCAATTCACGGCGTGGCATCCCTATGAGCACCGTGTGCTGGCAAAGGTAGATGGTCAGCTTTTGCCAATCCCGATCAATCTGGACACGATCAACCGCCTCTATGGCCTCGACCTGACCTCCGACCAGATGGAGCGGTTTTTGGCCGAACGCAGGGAGAGCGTGGAAGAGATCCGCAGCGCCGAGGACGTGGTCGTGGGAACGGTGGGGCGGGAGCTCTACGAGAAGTTCTTCCAAGGCTACACGCGAAAACAGTGGGGCGTCGACCCCTCGCAACTGAGCAAGTCAGTGACCGCGCGCGTGCCGACACGAACCAATCGTGATGACAGGTATTTCGCCGACACGTTCCAGAGCATGCCGGCGGGCGGGTACACACGCATGTTTCAACGGATGCTGGCCCATCCCAATATCAAGGTGATGCTGCAAACTGACTATCGCGAGGTTCGAGAAGTCATCCCCTATCGCCGCCTCATCTATACCGGTCCAATCGATGAATTTTTCGACTTCAGGCTGGGGAAATTGCCGTACCGATCGTTGCGTTTTGAGCACGTCACACTCGACACGCCACGGTTTCAGCCGGTCGCCGTCGTCAACTACCCGCAGACCGAGGCCTTCACCAGGGTCACGGAATACAAGCATATGACGGGACAGCACCATCCGCAAACCAGCCTGACCTACGAATATCCGACCGATGACGGCGATCCTTATTATCCGGTGCCCCGCGCCGAGAATGAAGTGCTTTACAAGCGATATGAGGCACTCGCTGCCCAGCAAACCGATGCGATTTTCGTCGGTCGGCTGGCAACCTACCGCTACTACAATATGGACCAGGTGATCGGTCAGGCGCTGGCGGCGTTCAATCGCATTCAGAAGACGGGCGCGCCGGAACTATCCCTTGCCAAGGGCGCGGCGGGATAGTCATGGTGGAAGTTTGGGGCGGTATTGAATGCAGTGTGGTTCGCGTCGGTGGCGTGATCCGCGATCAGCTCGCCGAAACCGGCCATTCAAACCGCATCGAGGATTTAGACCTCGTCGCTTCCCTTGGCATCAAAACGCTTCGATATCCTGCGTTGTGGGAACACGTCGAGGTAGTGGAGGGGCGGGATGACTGGAGCTGGCACGACGAGCGATATCAAAGGATGCGCCGTCTCGGCATCAGTCCAATCGCAGCCCTTATCCACCACGGGAGCGGGCCATCCTGGACGTCCATCCTCGCGCCGGATTTTGCAGAACGCCTCGCGGCGTTTGGAGGGCGGCTTGCTCTTCGGTACCCCTGGGTAAAGACTTTCACGCCGATCAACGAACCGATGGCAACCGCCCGTCTAAGCGGCCTTTATGGGTTTTGGCATCCGAACCGCGCTGACGAGCCAAGTTGCCTGCGGCTTCTTGTTGCCCAGTGCCGTGCGATAGCCATGACAATGCTGGCTATCCGAAAGGTCATCCCCGATGCCCGCCTTCTGCAGACCGAGGATTTCGGAAAGATTTTTGCGACGCCAAAGCTGGCATACCAGGCTGAGTACGAGAATGGCCGGCGATGGTTATCGCTGGATCTGCTTTGTGGGCATGTCGACGCGCGCCATCCGTTCCATGGGCGCCTCCTCGACGCTGGTATCGATCCTGACCATTTGGCCGATTTGGAGGCTGCGCCCTGCCCTCCGGACCTTATCGGCGTTGATTATTACCTCACCAGCGACAGGTTCCTCGAGCATCGTGTCGAACGGCATCCTCGAGAACCCGTTGGCGGTAACGGCACAGAACCTTATGTCGACGTCGCCGCTTTCCGCGCCGGCGTACCGGCCGGTGCACTCGGATTTGCCTCCCGCCTGCGTGAGGTGTGGCGCCGCTACGCCCTGCCGGTGGCAATCGGAGAAGTGCACAACGCTTGCACCCGTGAGGAACAGCTGCGCTGGTTCATGGAGGGATGGCAGGGTGCAGTCGAATGCGCGGCTGAGGGCATTGACGTACGTGCCGTCACGGCTTGGTCACTGTTCGGCGCCGTGGATTGGAATTCCATGATGATGCGCGAGGATGGGTACTACGAATGTGGGGTGTTCGATGTGAGGGCAGACCTTCCGCGCAGAACAATTATGGCTGATGCCATCTCGGCCTTGGTGAATAAGCAGTCGTTCGGCCATCCCGTGCTTGCACAGACGGGCTGGTGGCGTGCGCCGCGCAAGAGGTTGGGAAAATCGCCGACAATCCGGCTCCGAGGATTTGACCGGCGGCTATCGATCCTGGGAGAATGTTGCAGCCGCCGGCGACTTCCAGCCAGAGCCGCATCCCAGCAGGCAGGATCGCCGAATGCATGGGTTGAGCTGAGCATAGGGGACAGCGGAGGCAGCTTACCAGTTGTCTTGTTTGCCAGCTATTGCTCCGGCAAGACTATCTCGCTCGCGGTGCGTGACGGTGTGGACTGGGTTGCCGCCTGCGACGCGTTCCTCGACCTTGTGATCGACGGACTTACCGGGACCTACGAGTTGGTTGCCGCAAATCGCGACAACCAGTACCGGGTCGCCGAACACCCGCCACCACATACCTCTGCCACGGCACATCAGCGCTGATCCATCCTGGTAACATTGCCGGCCGGAGCTATTGACCTGCCTAAAAAAAGCGCGGCGGCGGGGAACGGTGATCCGCCGCCGCGCCTGGGATTTTATGGTGCTTGGCGGTTCACGCCGCTTTCGGCCATTTCGGTCAGTTTCTGGTCCGTCGCCCGCTCTTCCTCAAGCGTCTCCGCCAATATCCTGGCAGAGTCTTCATGTCCCAATTCCTTGGCCCAGGCGATCAGCGTTCCGTAGCGGGTCATCTCGTAGTGTTCGACCGCTTGCGCCGATGCAATCAAAGCCGCATCCAGCACCTGTTTGTCATCAACGTCACCGCTCACGTCGTCGGCTTCCTCAAGGATGCCGTCGATGGCCGGGCAATCGACGCCTTTCACGGCTTCGCCATGAATTTCAAATACCTGTTCAAGGCGGACGATATGCTCCCTCGTTTGTTCGAGGTGCTCTTCGAAGCCAGCTTTCAGGTCGGGGTCGGTCGCCTTTTTGACCATCTTGGGCAGTGATTTTTCGATCTGCTGCTCGGCATAGTAGATGTCCTGCAATGTGTGCACGAACAGGTCATTGAGCGTTTTGATGTCCTTGGAGAAAAATCCCATGGCGTTATCCTTTTTTTGTTCCAGTGGCAGTTGACACACACAGGCGACGGCGCGGGGGCGACCGCGGTTCAGCGCGTATCAGGGCGGCAACGTGCAATAAATGCCACGGTTCCGTTGCTGAGGTGATGGCGCCGGTTAGCGCGGATCTCGCACCATACTGAGGTAGGTCGGATCAAATTCCGCAATCTCCTGGAGGCGCTCCCAGTCGACAATCGTCAACGACTGATCCGCCCAGGTGATGGCGCCGAGCTTGCGAAGTTCGCCCACTATGCGATTCATATGAACGACCGACAGTCCCAAGACGTCGGCGAGTTCCGTTTGCGTTATCGGCAGGCGAAAACTCAGGCCAGTTGTGCGATTCACCACCTTCAACCGGACGTAAAGTTCGCAGATGAGATGGGCCAGATGGGAGATCTTTGACCGGCGTCCCATAGCAACGATCCATTCCCGATGGATCGCCCCGTCGACCAGCGTGTCCAACCAGAGAAGGCGCGTGAGATGTGGCGCGGTCTCCGTAATCTTTCGCAGCCGGTTATGATCGGCGAAAAGCACACGACAAGCCGACAAGGCGATAATGCCATGGTCCATGGTTTTGAGCAGGAAAGCGTGAAGGTCGACGAAATCGCCCGGCACCTGAAGCGACGTGAATTGTCGGCCGCCGTCCTCCAGCACTTTGTAGCGCGCTGCCAGTCCTTCGACCAGCAGGGTGCTGTAGGTCGGACGGGATCCGGCAGCCACCAGATCCTGGCCGATGGCGAAATCACGTCCGGTTGATATCGCCTGCGTTAGCAAAGCCCGTTCGGAATCTGACACAACATCGTGTTGTTCAAGCTGCAAAAAAAGCGATTCAAGCATCACGGCTTTCGCGGCTTAGGCGGAGATTGCCGCCTTGGCGGATCAACCCGGAAGAGCTGCAAGGCCGCCAACTCCAAATGCATTCGCCGGAACAATCTGATGTATTTTTTACCGAAACGCCAGCAGTGAAGGAACCACGATTCATCGAGGAGATTTATCTGATCTCTTGGGGTGGTCTCTCAATGAACCGATATTTTTTCGATGTTTACAACAGTGACGGCCAGGTTCTCGACGATGACGGCCAATTATTCGAGTCGCGCGACCGCGCCCGAGCCGAGGCCCTGCGAATCCTGCACGACATAGCGCGCGATGAGATGCCTGACCGCGACCTGGTCAAGCTTACAGTGAAGGTCAGGAGTGATGGCGGGGCACAGATGTTCGAAGCGTCTCTGATCCTGACATCGGGCTGGAGTGCTTAGGATCGTGGCACAGTCGCGCCGGGATGTTAGCAGCCACGACGAAGATGGCGGCGATCCGTTGTTGCCAGAGCCTTGCGAGAGGCCTTGCATAATCCAGCACCCAACGCTTCTAAGGCGTAGGCTCCCGGCACCACCACACCAGTCGCGTCCTAAGTTGTTCCGAGAGTTTTCCTTCGGCCATTTTTCGCGGAAAGAATGGACGAAATGGAACTTCATCGCGCTGTCGCAGTTCGGTCACTGATGTAGAAAAAAGAGGCATCGTCATGAGCAAAAAACCGAAAGACGGCCCACCGGGCACAACTGATCAGTCTCCGCGTTGGGAGGGTCCCCCGGAAACAAGGCCCCGGGGCTATCTCCCAGCGAGTGATGACCCGAGAAGCAATCCGGACGCAGCTGGCGAGGTCCTAAAGGACTCCGACGGCGATCTGGGCGATGCTTTCGGCCGAGACCCGCCAGCGGACAGGCGAACCGATCGCATTCGAACCAGAGCTTACGAAATCTGGGAACGCGAAGGCCGTCGCCACGGCTCCCATGAACAGCATTGGCACCGAGCTGCGACAGAGATTGACGGCGAAGAGGCAGATGGCGCTGTGCCTGACGAGCCGAACGTTGAGCGGGATTCCTAACGCGCCACAATCGCTCCAACTCGCAGACCTGCTTTCTGCCAGTGATTGGCCTTTGCGTTCACAACAGCAGTTACAAGGTTCTTCCTCATGTCTCGGACCGTTGGCGATTTTCTTGTCTCACGCCTTCACGCCTGGGGCGTACGGAAGCTATTCGGCTACCCGGGTGACGGCATCAACGGCGTGTTCGGCGCGCTCAATCGGGCGGAAGGCGCAATCGAATTCATCCAGGCCCGGCATGAGGAAATGGCTGCTTTCATGGCGTCCGCTTACGCCAAGTTTTCCGGCGAACTGGGGGTGTGCATTGCGACCTCAGGTCCAGGCGCTACGCATCTTGTGACCGGGCTCTATGACGCGCGGCTTGATCACCAACCAGTCCTTGCCATTGTCGGCCAGCAGGCGCGCGCTGCCATCGGCGGGCACTACCAACAAGAGGTCGACCTCGCGTCCCTGTTCAAGGACGTCGCCGGCGATTTCGTTCACCAGGCTGCCGTCCCCGGGCAAGTGCGCCATCTCATCGATCGCGCCATTCGGATCGCGCTGGCAAACCACACGGTGACAGCGCTGATCCTGCCCAACGACCTGCAGGAGATGGCGTACGAAGAACCGGCGCGCGCGCACGGCACGGTGCATTCCGGCATCGGCTACGCACCGCCGTTGATCGTTCCCACCGTAACGATCTGGAGGCCGCGGCGAGTGTTCTTAACAACGGCAAACGTGTCGCGATTCTCGTTGGCGCTGGCGCTCTTGGCGCGACGGCGCAAGTGATTGCCGTTGCCGACCGCCTGGATGCTGGCGCCGCCAAGGCACTTCTCGGCAAAGCTGTGCTAGCGGATACCCTTCCCTGGGTCACGGGCTCCATAGGACTGCTCGGCACCGAGCCGTCCTGGGATCTTATGCGCGACTGTGACACGTTGCTGATGATCGGGTCGGGATTTCCGTATTCGGAATTCCTTCCGAAAGAAGGCCAGGCTCGAGGCGTTCAGATCGATATCGAACCCGGCATGATGTCGCTACGCTATCCCATGGAGATCAACCTTGTCGGCGACGCCGCCGAGACGCTCAAGGCCTTGCTGCCGTTCTTGAAGCAGAAGAAGGGCAAATGGCGCAAACAGGTCGAGAAGGGTGTTATCGAGTGGTGGAAGCTCCTCGACAAGCGGGCACACGCGAAGGCCGATCCCGTCAACCCTCAACTGGTCGCATGGGAACTGTCGTCAAGGCTGCCAGACGACGTCATCCTGACCAGCGACTCAGGGTCCTGCGCCAACTGGTATGCGCGCGATATCAAGATGAGACCTGGAATGATGGGCTCTCTTTCTGGCGGGCTTGCTTCGATGGGAGCAGCCGTTCCCTACGCGATCGCCGCGAAATTCGCCCATCCAGGTCGGCCGGTGGTCGGACTGGTTGGCGATGGCGCGATGCAGATGAACAACATGGCGGAGTTGATCACCGTAGCGAAATACTGGAAGGGTTGGGCAGACGGCCGGTTCGTCATCTGCGTCTACAACAACCAGGACCTCAATCAGGTCACCTGGGAACAGCGCGTGATGCAAGGCGATCCGAAATTCGAGGCCTCGCAGGATATTCCGGACGTGCCCTATCATCGGTTCGCCGAACTGATCGGTCTCAAGGGGCTGTTCGTCGATCGCCCTGAAAACCTTGCGGCTGCGTGGGACGAGGCACTCGCGTCGGACAGCCCGGTTGTGCTGGAGGTCAAGACCGATCCCGAAGTGCCGCCGCTGCCGCCACACCTTACATTCGCGCAAGTCAAAAACCTGACGGCGACGCTGGCGAAGGGCGACCCGGATGAAGCCGGCGTCATCCGGGGGACGGTAAATCAGGTGCTCAGTTCGATCTTGCCGGGCAAAGGCTAGAGTGCGATTGGTGCCCCGCGTTCGTGCAGCGACGGCTCTTTCACCTCATCTGGTCTGGAAAACACACGGGGGCTGTCGAACCCTCGGACAGGGCGGCTTTGGCACCGTTGTTCCACCCTCTGCGGTGGGCGGGCAAGGAAATCTTGATTACGGCCGCATGAATTCGCATGGAAGCTGGAGGCACCGCTGGCTGGGGTTCGATTGCCAATCGCGCCTTAAGCACAATCCCTCCCACCGGCTATCGTCACTCGATTCGCTTGATGCGACCTTTTTCAAGACGGAATACCCCCGAGTTGCCGCCCTGCTTTTCAAAATCTGTCTGAAGGTCGTCCCAAGTACCTAGGGATTCGCCGCAATCACTGCAGACTATCCACGTGTCGGGCTGAGCATCAGCTGGGATTCTCAGCCGGATGGTCAGGCAGTGTGGGCACTCGAGGCGATGATTGAGAAATCGGTTAGTCATGGCGGACGGCAATTTACGCTCCAATGCCCCGTTTGCAAGCGAGATGGTGTTGCCGAAAACCCTAGGCGGCGCGTCATCCCGACAATGGTTCAAGGCGAGGTGGTACGAATGAAACTCGCTAGGCCCGAAATCCTAGACCCATATCCGCTCCGGGTGATGACCTTTGACGGCTCGCCCACTTCAAAATTTATGGTTCGTACGACTTAGAGGATCCTATGAACGATCGGATGTTCGACAAACCTGTTTTTGTGCAGAGTGGGGACACCCTCATAGAGGGAATTACAGGCATCGAGGATGCCTTGGAGTTCCTATACTCGTGGCCGAAAGACAGACACGGGGTGATTTACGAAACTGCTCTTAGGGCTTGCCAGAGGGCATTTGATAGCGGGTATCCGCTGTCGGCTGCGCACGAAGCATTTTGCGGCTTTGCAAAGTCAGCCCGGATTTACGAGGACGTGAGCACTGCTTCGCTGTGGACGATCCCGGGCAACCGGGGCCAAGGCGGCGGCTTGTCCGCTTAGTGGCATTGCGAAAAAAGGGGTTCGCGATGCTATCAAGACCTTTTGAAAAACCGATCCGCGTCTGGGTTGGATTTAGGCTTCCCCTGCCAACTCAACACAGTTGCCGACGCCTATCATTTTGCCATGGAATGGTGCGGCAATAGCCCGGAGCAGAAAGCGGCTATACGCGCGTGTAAGGCTGCTCTGACTGGGGAAGTCGAAGCGGAGACTGCACGAGGCAAATTCATCGCCTTTGTTCGCAAGAAGGATATTCTCATGCAGGACGGTGACACGCCCTCGCCTCTTGGAAAACTGACGCCGACCCACGTTTGACACCACCGCAAAGCAGGCGGCCATCATCAGGTTGGCCGCCTCCCGTCATTCATTTTCGCGAGCAAGTTGATGACAAAGGAAACGGCGATCAGGGCCCCCATCTATGAAGTAAACGCAACTCCCTATGACACCGACTGCCAAGCCGCCTTGGCCTCACGCGTGGATGAATTGATAGGCCTTGCAGAGGGTGCGGGATGGGACCGGAATCGTGCGGCTTCAGCATTAATGTACCTGGCTGCCAAGCGACTCACTTCGCCTTCTTAAAGCACCTAATTGCCTGGCGCGCAGCGCCGAATGGCCGGCCCAATAGGCGATTAACCAAGACGCCCGTTGGGCCAGGCAACTTGGCGTAATGTCTCCATATCTGCGGGGACACCTTTGAATGCAACGACTGCGAATATGACACTACTTTGGCCGCCAGGATTTGTAGACCGAAGCACGTACCTGCAGCCCGTTGTTTACACAGCGGTAAATGTCATGCTTGCCGCGATTTTTTGGTGATGCTGCCATGGTTCAGGTCGGAAGGACTGGGTATCGCCGGCTTGCCTGTGAGAGTCGTCTTACAGCTCCCCAGGCGTCGAAGGAGCGGCGACAGTTTCTGCGTACTGTCGGTGGCATTCTGGGCGATGTCCATCTGGAGCGAACCAGCTATTGTGCGAGGCGCTCTGGCCGGACCTTGAGGGTGACAATCAGGCCCTGTTTTGACCAATCGTAATCGATAGACCCACGCAGATGTCCTGTGACACTCCGCTCAACCAGCCTGCTGCCATAGCCGGGCGCAGCGGAAGGTGCCTCGACGAGCGGCCCCCCATTTTCTGTCCAGACGATGATCACCGCTTCGTCCTGCGCCGTGCAGGAAACATCAAGCGTACCGGCCTCGGCCGACAGGGCACCATATTTGAGAGAATTGGTGGCAAGTTCATGGATGATAAGCGCCAGAATGGTTGCTGAGGACTCACCGACGCTCATCCGAGGCACCGACACCCGGATGCGCCCACTGAACGCTCCCAGGTCGTCATAAGGCGCGAGCAGGACAGTCAACAAATCGCCAAGCAGCGCCGAGGCGGCCTCGGTTTGGCCGGGCACCGGCCGCACCAGATCGTGGGCGCGCCCCAAAGCCGTCAGTCGCTGGGTAAGCTCGCGGGCCATGTCATTGGTCGTGGTCGTCGAACGCGAGCTGATCGCCGTAAGGCCCGAGGCTATGGTGAGCAGGTTCTTGACGCGGTGGCTCATTTCCCCGGCGAGAAGCTCACGGCTCTCTTCGGCCTGTTTGCGTCCGGTCACATCAATGAAGATACCGAACATCAGCCGCTGGACCATTCCTTCGTCGTCGCCCTGGCCACGGGCGGAGATCCACTTGAGTTCGTCGCCGATCATGATCCGGAAATCGATCTCGTAGGGGCCGACGATCGAACGGGTGGCGTTGAAGGCCGCTCGAACCCTGTCGCGGTCGGCAGGATGGATGTGCGCGGACAGGTCTTCAAACTTGACGTCGTTGGTGCGCGGGATGCCCCAAAGGTCATAAGCGCGGTCATCCATGGCCAACGCATCACTGTCCACGTTCCAGGACCAAAGGGTCACGCCTGCGGCTTCGACAGCTCGGATCAGGTTCTTGGGTTCCCAAAGGAGAGGTTTGAGATGTTCAGCGCTGGTGGTCATTGCAACTCGCAAGGATGTCGAACGAACAAAACGGATTCGATGCTCAGAAACTGGCTCGGCCGACCTGGTCATTCCAGGTCAGTGAAGAAGTCGCAGATCAGGTCTGCAACTTTAACCGCCTCGAAATCCGTCATATGCGCGGCTGTTTCCACTGCAGTCGTTTCCAGGTCATCGTTATCGACCGCCAGAAGGTCGAGGATACGGGCGAACCTGATCTTGAGTTCCCGGTTCTCTTCGAATTCTGTGATGGTGACCCGCAGGATGTTTGGGGTGGCCTCGATCAGGCGGGTCTGGATGCTGTCTGGCGATGCCGCAAGGATGCGTATCGCCGCGAAAAAATGCTCTCGCGCATTGGAGTGGGTTTCGTCCATGTGAATACCTTCTTCGCTTTCAGGCACGCCTTGGACGTGTGGCGCGGCGGCGATGATGAGCTCGGGGATGCAGTAGAGCGAGACTGACCGCGCCTTGGCGGCGCTTGGCCCTGCCTCCCCTTCTGTATGAGGAGGTCGGCCAGTCTGTAGCATAGGTTTGTCCGATTACCTATCCGAACTGGGGTCCGCGAAGGCCAAGGAACTCTCGAGAGCCCACCTTGCTGCAACATGGAACGAAAACCTCGCTCCATCGTTCGCGTTGCCCATCCGGACGAGGCAGTACATGAACGATGTGTTTTTGACGTTCCCTGAATGTCGAGACGTCAAAGCCAGGAGAGTTCCGGAGGTTGGCCAGTGTGGCTCAGGCCGCCGTATTCATGATGGAGGGCTGGCCCGAACCCCATGGTCCGCGCTATCGCGCCGCCCTCCAGGCCTGTACCGGGAGATTGACGTCCAACGACGATGTCGAAAACGCCCGCTGCGCCTTCCTGGCGGCAGCCAACGAAGCTGACCTCCTGGTGAAGAATGAGGATGAGGACGCAGACTTGGATCAGGCGGGCGACCGTCGGGCAGCGCCGCCATCACCGAGCGATCAAAAGCGGCGGGAGCGCGCGCGAATGGAGGAGGAAGAGGACTTTCTGGTCCCGGTTCGTCGACCGGGAAACGGGTATTACAGAGGCTCAGGCCCGCGAACTCTTCCACATGGTTGGGGACGACGGGGGCTTGTTGCTGAGCGAAGCGAAGAGGTTGAAGACCCAGCATTGAACGCTCCAAGAGAATCCTGCTGGCGCGTTGCATTGATCGTACTTCCCCGACCAATCGGTCGGCACCGGTTGTAGGGGCATCCGTTCTTCAACTAGCCGGAACGAAATGCGTGGGCAGTCGTTCGATCCATGCGGGGATGGCATACCAACGTGAGAAGGGACGTCTCACCATGGGTGACGATAAAGACCAAGGCGCTCCGATGACGGAGCGCAACAAGCTTGCAGATCAACTTGCCAAGGAGACGGGGATCACAGAAGCGCAGGCTGCAGACCTCATCAAAATGCTTGGTACGGATCGCAATTCGCTGCTCCGCGAAGCGCGCTTGATATACCGCAGGCGCCTTCGATAGGCGCCAACAGGCCCGCCTACCGCCCAGTCGATAGGCGGATCAATAATCCCGAAATCCGTGGATTTTGCGGGCCACTCTGCGCTGTCGCCCGGCGCATCCTGACCAAGTCGCATCAACTCCCGCACCGCGTCGGAACGGCTAGGCATGCGTCTTTCGAAGCGCCAAGCATCCAGAACCGCGAGTTCATCGGTATTCAGCATGATCTGCAGACGATAGGTGCGCTTTGGAATTGTCATCCGCTCTCCGCTTGCGTTTTCGGCCCCATTCTCTGCGCCCAGGCCTCCTCTCCCGCGATTGCATCCATACGGCTGCCCTCCGAGGCAGCCGTATGGATGGTGACAAAAAAATGTCAAGCACAGGCGAGTTCGACGCTGGCGGTTGCGCCCACTCCACCTGGCGCGCGTGGACGCGGCGCGACTGCTGAAGGGCATGGCGGCGGATCGTTATCGCCGTCGGGGCCGAAGAACCGGCCGCTCCGTCCCCAGCCCGCGCCACGACGTGAAGACAACCGCCAAGGCAGGACGCGGGCCGAAAATTTCTCCACGGCCTCGGGCGTCTTATCCAAGGCCTTCAAAGCGCTCAGAATGCGCTCGACAGGGATAACCGCACCGTTGTCCAGCCGGCGTAGGGTTGGATGGTTCTCCACCGCATAGACGTCGGATGCCCAAGAGGCGAGCAAGGCCCGTTTCTCCGCACGACTGAGACGCGGATGGTCGACCACCTTAGCCGGATCGTCGAGCAGACAGAAAAGTGCTTCGAGCTTGCCAAGGCATGGCAAGAAGTGTGTCGGTGTCTGATAGCGTGTGTTCATCTCCGTTCTCCGCAATCTGGGCCTCCCGGCCGTGACCGGGAGGCGGACCGCAGTATTATGGTGAAAAGTCGCGTTGATCAGGCGGCTTTGCGTGCGCGTTCCGTGTCCTGCGAGATCTGCTTGCTGACCGCAGCGTCCCCTGACCCGATGCTGATGCGGCGGGGCTTCAATTCCTCGGGAACCTCCCGGACGATGTCGATGGCGAGCAGGCCGTTCTCAAGGCTTGCCGCCTTGATCTTCATGTGGTCGGCCAATCTGAACGACTGCCTGAAGCTGCGGTAGGCGATCCCCTGATGGAGCAACTGGCGACCACTCTGGTCATCGGCCTTCTGGCCGACAACGAGCAGTTCGGGTCCATGCTGGGTCAGTTCAACCTCGTCCGGGCTGAACCCCGCAATCGCCATGGCGATCCGATAGTCGTTCTCGCCGACCTTCTCGATGTTGTAGGGCGGCCAGTCGGACCGGGTGCCGCTGTCGAGCATGTCGAACAGACGGTCGAAACCAACGGTGGTGCGATACAGAGAGTCAAAGGTTCTCATAGCCACATTCTCCTTAAAGCAACATGGGTACAAGGGACGCCGCCCTATGCGGCGCCGCCAGTCTTGCCGAGCCATACGGCCTCGACGGCGGATGAGTTAGGAACGGACCAAAACGGCTTCAAGAGGCTAAATTGCAAAAAATTCGAAGAATCTGAATCACCATTCTCCCGAAAGGCAGTTGAGCCTCGCCGTGCCTCGCAGGCTTGGCGACCGGCCCCTCAAGTCGGACATGGCGAGGCACCGACATGCTGGAACCTCTCTAACTGCAGGTTGGCAAGCACGATACGCTTTCCGACGACGAGAAGGCTCTTTTGGCCGACGTGTGCTCCGGGGAAAATGCCCCATCTGGCCGCCGCCCCACTGGGCACACAGCGAACGCATCCGCCGGTCCGGCAAATTGCGGTGGCAAAGCAAAATCCTCGGCGTGGTTCATGAAATTCCAGCGAGAGACCGGCCTGAACGCGGGTTTTACTCGCCCAAGCCCGGGCTGCGGCCGGCGACGAGAATGGACATTCGCCAGTGTGCGCTTGGCGTGCAGTGCCTATTACCGAACGCCGTAAGAGTTTGAGAAGAAATCAGCTGGAAGTCGCCGTCTTTTCCAGGGTCGCCAAGGGTCAATCGTGGCCGTGAAATGAGACGCTTGCGCAGTCCATTGCCAGGGAGCCTGGCATCACCGGGGCCACGCGCGAGAGCTATCCGCCTGATCGACACGACCGCAATGCGCGGCAGGTGCTACCGCAGCTGCGTGACGTCCGCAGAGCCGCTCTGCTATCCAGTCATCTTCGGTTGCCGCCCGGTGGCCATGGCCTTGAGAAGCCGGACGACTTCTGCCGGTTCGGTTGGCTTGAGCACCGTAACCCCATGGGCAAAGGCTTCGTGCAGATCGACCGCGCCCAAGCCGGTATATACCACGAAGGGTACGCCGTGGTCAGCCAGCGTGATCGCCGCCTCATGGCACTCGCCATCCGGGAGTCTGACGTCCAGGACCACGGCGGCGGGCGTGTGGCCCTTGAGGAACCGAATTGCCTCGCCGCAAGACGTCGCCACCGCGACCGTGAAACCGGCGTCGGCAAGGGCACACTCCACGTCCAAGGCAATCAACGCTTCGTCGTCAACGACCAAGACAAGAGGTTTTTCCATGAGCGTAAAGTTGCACAGCTGTAGCTAAAACACGAGTGAAGGCCGATGGCCTCATAAGGGTCAAGTTTGCGCGGCCGCTGTTTGATGTCAGGTTGAGCTTCGGGCACGGCATCAAGGGCGGGACTCTGGAACGGAATGATCACCAGCCGCGTTGTGGGTGGTTATGGTCAGACGGGGATTGGGATGGACGAAGTAGCGCAGGCGAAGGTTATCGCCTTCAAGAAGCCGGAAGTATCCGGCGAGGAAAGCCGCGAGTTCGACTATGAGGATTTTTTCGAAAACGGCGCCCTAGCACTCCATCTGGTGAGCGCAGATGGCTTCATTCTGCACGCCAACAAGGCTGAGCTCGATCTCCTCGGTTATCCCGCAGAAGACTATGTAGGCCGCCATATTGCCGAATTCTATCCCGACAGGCACGTCATCAATGACATTCTCGAGCGGCTGACCAGAGGCGAGAAGATCGCGAGATATCCGGCGCAGTTGCGGGCCTGTGACGGTTCGATCAAGCATGTCGAAATCACGTCGAGCGGCTATTTCAGGGACGGCAAGCTGATTAACACAAGGTGCTTCACAGCCGATGTAACCGATCTTCAACAGACCCGCTCCGAACTTAAGCAGCAGGACAGCACTTACCACCAGATTCTCGACGGCCTTCCGGTCGCCATCTACACGACGGATCAGCATGGGACGATTACCTACTACAACCGCGCCGCGGCCGATCTTGCAGGCAGGGAGCCCGTTATCGGCAAGGACAAATGGTGCGTGACATTCAAGCTGTTCACTGCCGACGGCAACGAATTGCCGCACGACGAGTGTCCTATGGCGATCACGCTCAAGGAAAACCGGCCGATCCGCAATCAGCAGGCCGTAGCACGGCGTACGGACGGATCCTTCTTTCCGGTTCTGCCCCACCCCACGCCGCTGCGGGATGAGCAGGGCAACCTGATTGGTGCGGTCAATATGCTGCTCGACCTGACGGACCGCCAGCGTGCCGAAGAAGCCAGGCAGCATTTGTCAGCGATCGTAGAATCCTCGTTCGACGCAATCGTCAGCAAGGATCTCAACACCATCATCAAGAGCTGGAACCACGGTGCTGAGCGGCTGTTCGGCTATACCGCCGCCGAAGCGATCGGCAACTCCGTTACCATGCTAATCCCGGATGACCATCAGGACGAGGAACCCCGCATTCTCGAACGCATTCGGCGTGGCGAACGCGTCGAACCGTTCGAAACGACCCGCCAGCGCAAGGATGGCAGCCTGGTTCCGGTTTCGCTGACGATATCGCCCGTGCGTAACGCAACAGGGCAGATCGTCGGCGCATCGAAGATTGCGCGGGACATCACGTCCGCGAAGGAGAATGAATACCGCATCCGCATGCTGATGCGCGAGGTCAACCACCGCGTGAAAAACCAGTACTCAGTCATCCTCTCGATGATCCGGGAGACCAACAAGCGGTCGGAGACGCCCAAGCAGTTTGAATCCCAGGTGCGCGAGCGCATCATGGCGCTGTCGCGATCCCACGACCTGCTTGTGTCCGCCGACTGGAAGGGCGCCTCCGTTGATGGGCTCTTGAAGGCCCAGGCCCAGCCTTTCCCAAGGGGCGACGTGATCGATATGTCAGGCCCATCATTGGTCCTCAGTCCCAATGCGGTCCAGTATCTCGGCATTGCCTTTCACGAATTGGCGACGAACTCGGCCAAATACGGCGTGCTTTCAGGGGACGATGGTAAGATATCCGTCACCTGGAGCATCAGCGGTTCCGGTGCTTCAAGACTCTTTCACCTCACCTGGGCAGAAATCGATGGGCCGCAAGTCCAGACCATCGGACAGGGCGGTTTTGGAACGGTGGTCCTCAAGCGGGTGGCGCCTGCGGCGGTTAGTGGGCAAGGCAGTCTCGAGCACGGCCCGCATGCGGTGACGTGGAGCTTGGAAGCACCGTTGGCCGCCGTGGAGGCGTCGGTTTCCGATGGAAGCTAGAGGTCAGCGTCTACGCATCTGATTGCTTTGTATTGATCGCAACGCCATGATGCACGTGGACGTTCAGTTTGCTCTCGAAAACGGTACCTTCGGCCCCTTCCGCTCGCCGACGGTCTGCCCGAAACGCACAAGAAGTCCCGTAGCGATCTGGCGCGCCGTCCAGGAAGCAACCGAGCGTGGCGTCACGCTGCGAACAAGCGAGACTGTATGGATTCGGGTCACGGACGAAAAGCGCGGTCACGTCTTCGAATACAGTTTCAGTCGATGACAAAGCTTTCTGACCTTGGCCCGCCAATCCCCGGCACGCTACACGGGCCGGAGCCTGCCAACGACGCCCATTTCTATCCGTGCTCCTACTGCGGCCAGAAGGTCGACCAGCGCGATTTGCGCCAGGTGTTTTGGCACGAAGAGCCGGGGCACGAGCCCGCTTCAGTCAGATCCCGAGGGGACAGTCTTAAATAGGGGGTAAGCGGCCCGCGCCCGCCGCCCCATTCACGGCAGCGGCGGGCCGTCCGGCGCTCTGGTCCCGGCCATGCAGCGCTACCCAGGGAAGGGACGCTGCAATGCTCCTCGACTTGCCGATGATTTCGCGGTTCCATATTGAAAAACAGGACAGAACCCGCATACGACCCTGCGCCGTTGCCCCTGATCAAGAGGACATGATCACAAGGCCCAGGAGAGCAGCAGCAGGCCAAAGGCGATGGGCAGAACGGCAGCTAAGGCGCTCTAAATCATCAGCAATTCGTTATGTTTGAACATCGGAACCTATGCCATTGAACTTGGGTAGAATTTCCAAATCGCCAGAGAGTTCCGCTTGTTGCAGGATTTCCTGGATGGCCAAGGCACGCGACGCTTGAGCCAAGAAGCAAGGGGAAGTTTTGAGTTCCGCAATCCCCAAATGAAAGAAGCCTCGCCGGCGGGACACAGCGAGCTTTGCATTGGTAATCGGCTAGATCAAAAAACGCACTGTGCGGTTCCCCGGGAAGGAAAAACCCGCCGCCGTGAGGCGACGGGCTTTCGAGCGCGAGGTCTGGAGAGTGCGGGGCAAGCCTCGCGCTCAGTGACTTATCGGCTGGCGATCAGCAGGCAGAGTTGACGCAGATCGCGATCGTAGGCGCCTTCACTGCTGAGCACGTCCGCGCACCGCTTCTTAAGGCGTGCGATTTTGCCGTCCGACATCTGGGCCACCTTGCCCGGCGGACTTGGATTGCTGGGGTTCGAAGGATTGCTGGGGTTACTCGGATTGCTTGGGTTTGACGGATTGGTTGGGTTGGCGCCGCCAATTCCCACCCCCACGCCGACGCCAACACCGCTTGTCCCGCCGACGTTGGCGCCTAAGCCAGCTGTAATGCCCACCTGTGCCGCCAACATTGGCGCCAGCTCCGGCGTTCACGCCGTTGTTGCCGCCGACAGAAGCGCCGAGACCAGCGCTCACGCCGTTTGATCCGCCGACGTTGGCGCCGGCTCCGGCGTTAACGCCGCCAGCCCCGCCGATGGATGCGCCGGCTCCAACGCCAATACCTCCGGCCCCGCCAATGGATGCGCCGACACCCGCATGTACACCGCCGCCGCCCCCTACGGATGCGCCAGCGCCCACGCCGATTCCGCCCGCGTTTAGGAGCCCCTAATGTCAGAGACTAAGAATCGGCATTCTAGGAGGAAATGTCATGCCTAAGGTTTCGGATCTCTTTTTCAAAACGGCCGTCGTCTGGCTCATTCTGGGAATTGCCGCCGGCCTGCAGATGGCGATTTCGGGCGACCACGGCGCCTTCCCGGCGCATGCACACATCAATCTGCTCGGATGGGTCACAAGCGCAATCTTTGGCGGCTACTACGCCCTTAACCCGGAAAAGGCAGAGCGGAAACTCGCGATGGTCCACTACGGCCTCTACAACGCCGGCTTGGTGGTGATGCTACCGGCGCTGTATTTGATGCTGCAAGGGAATACGGCACTTGAGCCGGTCGTCGCCGTAGGCTCGCTGACCGTGGCTGCTGCGGTGTACTGTTCGCCTTTGTGGTCTTCTCAGGTGCCAGCGTGCGCTCGGCATCTGGGTTGTCGCCGGTCCCGCGCTAATCGGCCGCTTAGCGACGATAGCACGACACCGCGAGGCAGGGAGCTATCGTCCCCAACTTGCTCCCGCCGGATATCAACGGCACGCCGATCGAAGATCTGCATATTTGAGTTACCTCCGTTGTGCCCCAGTGATTACAAGAATGCCGCCACCGCTAGCCAGCACGGAACGGTTACTTGGGGCGGCGATGCCGCAACATGATCAAGGACATCGCTACGATCATTGTGCCGATCGAGGTCAAGGGGACCAAGAAGCCGATGGTTCGTGTCTCCTACCAGAAGGCGACCATAGCGGCCGTCCGCCCAGCGCGGCGAGCCGCCCAAGGCGCCATAAGCGCCTGCAGACATCGCTCTGAGGACCGCTGGACGACCTTCTTGAGAACGTGGCTGCGAGCCACCGATAAGCACCCCGAACGTGCTAGCTTTTCAGGCGATCGAAAGATCGAGATGATCTCGTCTTGTGCTCACCAGCCCGGAAGGCTCAGATCGCGCATACACGATTGAAAAAACGTGGCCCGCTCCTAAACAGCGCGGGCCACGTTGGGGTTACTGGCCAACAATGATCCGCTGTTTGTCGCGGTTCTGCGCGTAGGAGCCCTTGTCATAGGCGGTCTGCGCCTCGAGCTGAGCCTTGGTGAAGTTGGTGTAGAGATACCGGTTGCCGTCCTTGTCCGACATGAACTTCAGTTTCTCCAGGCCGATGGCGACTTGTTTTGCCCCCATGCCGAGGAAGCCGCCCACGTCGACGATGACGGCATCGACTTTCTTGTCGCCGGTCATCACCACGTCGCCGATCTCGCCAACCTTTGCATCGTCCGCGCCATAGACGTTGGTGCCGATGAAGTCCTTGGTGCTGATTTTATCCATCGGCATCTCGGTCAGCGAGGACTTGTCGATAGCCGCGGTGGCCGTCTTGTCTGTCGTCGCCGCGGCCGGTTCGTTTTTCGCGATAGCAACATTGTTGCCGGACGCCGATGCCGTGTCGTAGGCCTTGAGATCGAAGGCAGGCTGCGCCTGAAGGTCTTCCTTGGTGGTCTTGGCGACCAGCCACCGATCCCCCTTCTTATCTACCCACTCGGCCTTGCTGAAATCGTAGGCGACGTTCTTTTCACCAATCCCCAGGAATCCGCCGACGCCGATGATAATGTACTTGGCAGTGCCGTCCTTAGAGAGGACGATGTCTTTGACGTCGCCGATCTTGGCGGCATTGTCCGCAGCGCTATCATAGACGTCGGCGCCTATGATCTTGGTGACGAGGCTGCCGTCTGCAACAGCCGCCGGTGCCGTTGCCGCAGTGGTCGTAGCGGTGGCAGGTTTGGTGGCATCTTCAGCGGCGGCCCCTGATACCCACAGGCCAGACGACAGCAGGGTTGCTATTGCGGTGGTGGCCAAAAGTTTGCCGATCATGGTACGTTTCCTTGTGCGTTAGTGTTGATGCACGCCGCGTTCGGCCGAACCATTGCAGGGAGGCTGAACGCGGCACTGTTTGCGACGTCACAACGACCCGCACGATGCGAAGTTCCCCTTGGAATTCGGACGTTGCGTGAGATAGCTGGGATGACTACCGATAACCGCGGCGACGTTGTCGAGATCCGAAACACCGCGCAAGGCTCGCTGCTGCGATTCGCATTTTTCTGAGCGGATACGGCACATGTATCGCGGGGAACTTGTTGGCCCCTCAACGCTCCCCTGTCGAACCAATTTGCGGTTCGAGGAACGAGGGACAATTTTGCAGAATCGTGGCTCGGCTGGCTGGCAGCGATCATCATCGGCGGTATCGCGGGATGGGTCGCCGAGATGTCATGAAGAGCAACATGGGCGTGCTCATGAACATCATTTGGGGGTTCGTGGGTGCCATTGTCGCCAACCTCATCCAGAGCGTGATTGGCATATCGCTGGCTCGGCTGTTTGGTCGCCGGCTTGATCGGCGCCTGTATCCAGATCGCGGTGGCTCTACCGATAAAAACGCCGATCTGCGAACTATTGCGGTCACGCTCAAGCTGAGGCATTCGCCCGGCGAAGGGCTGTCCCTCGGCCTATGCAGGCCCCTTCGAGCGGAGACGAGATGTTTGATGAAGGCGACACGGCCATGGATCGAAAAACCCCTTGGCGCATTTATTCTCCGGCCAATTAAGGCTTCAGGAGAGGACCATGAAAAAGACACTGCTCATTTTGAGCCTGCTAATTCCGCTCGTAGCGTGTTCCCGTACCGAACAAGGTGCCGCCGTCGGTGGCTTGGGAGGTGCCGCGATCGGTGCCGCGGTGGCCGGCGATCCGGTACAAGGCGCTGTCGTTGGGGGTGCAGTCGGCGCGATCGCCGGTGCGGTGATCGGGCACGCCAGCGAGGCTGGCCAATGCCGATATCGCGATCGTCATGGCCGGGTTTACATTGCCCGGTGCCCGGACGGCTACTAATACCTTACTAATACCTAAGGCGCGTGATCTGTTGCGATCACGCGCCTTCCGCGAGCCCTAACGAGATGGCGCAGCGTGTTGGCTGCTGCCGAATTCAGGCCTATCGAATCCACGCGGCCTATACCGCACGGATGCTGCCGCCTATCGCTTCTCAAGCTGGAAAGGTGGTGGTCCGGCACGACCACCACCTTCAACGTTATGGTTGCCTTATTCGCCGAGCTGCTTGGTCATCTTGCAAAAATCAGCGTGCGCCTTGGACATTACCGCGTCTCCGCATTCCTTTATCATCTCGGCGCGACCGCTTTCTCGCATCAGGGCCCATGTATCCATCATCGCGCGTCGCATCTTGTGCCCCGTTCTGCATTGCCGTTCACTAGCAATGCAGTAGCGATTGCGATGTTCCGCTGGCGAGCGTCGCCAAGTTTTTGCAGGCCGCCAACTGAAATGACGCCTTACTGCACCTGATCAGCCGCTTCCACCGTTGGCCCCGAGCGTGGTGTTTTGCTCTCTTCAGCCACTACCAGCAAGGCTTCAAGCGTCAACGCGATGCCTGACATCAACGCGGCGATATCGGTGTTACCATCAGGCGTCGCCAACTCGGCAGCTCGGGCTTGCATGAGCGCGCGGTGATCGATCAACTTCTGTTTTAGATTATCGTCCATGTCGTTCTCTCCGGCTTTGGAGGTGACGGCGAAGCAGTCTGACGTTGCGATTGTTCGCCTTGAAATAAACGTCGAAGATTGAGCCGAGAATGGGAACGCTTCCTACGACCGTATCAAGCAGCACGTTTCCCAGCATGCGGGCGACGAGGCCGTTTCCAGCACCGCAGTTTCTGGCACGCAAAACGATGTAGGCCGAGACTACGCCCGTTGCGGCGTCTCCGAGGACGGGCACCAAACCCACGAGGGCATCCAGTCCAAAGCGAATTGATGTGCCCGGAATGAGCCAACCGGAATCGAGCAGTGCGGCCAACAAGTCTAACTCTGCAATGACTTTGTCGGTCTCGGCGCCACCATATCCATGCCTGTTCATCCCAACTGCCGGGCCTGCACGAATGGACATGGCTCCTCTGGATCGTGCCATAATCCTAGCGATCGCTTTGACCGGCTGAGGCCCGGGTGGTGCGCGGAGGCACGTCGTCAAGCAGCGTCGTCTCGTCGTTGCCTTCCGCAGGTGGCAATTCACCATTTGGCGTCATCTTGCTGACTGCCTCAGGCAAATCTCGAGTGATCCTTCTGATAAGTTCCTCGCGCGAAAGGCCGGTCTGCATCGAGAGTGCTGTCAACGTGTTTTCGTCCAGCGCTGCTTCCGCCTCATTTGGCTTGATCGGCTCATTCGGCCCTGTGCCAACCCAAGAATCGACCTTTGATCCAGCCCCCGCCCCTCTAAACCGGTCAAGTATGTCGCCAAGCGCGGTCCCCGAGACGCCTTTGGAGATCTGATCCAGAATCCCGTCCTGCGTGTCGTTTGGGTTACGCTCGCCCGCTTTACGGATCATGTCGCCGAGCTTGTCGCGATTTTGGTATGCCAGGACGCCAAGCATCGCGATCGCCAATTTACCCAGATTTGCCATTGCTACCTCCACGGTTCACAGGAGAAGGGCTAAACCCCACAAAAGTTCCGCCAGCGACGACCTTAAGCACACACTTCTATGATGCGACCTTGACGGTCTGGGTGCTTGGCCGGGCGACGGTCGTGGTCACTGTGGCTGGTACAAGTGAAGTGTGGTCCCGCTCGCGTAAGTTGTAGAGGCGAGGACTTCGAGGTGAAGTGCCTCCGGCAGATCGCGGAACATTGGCTTGCCGCCTCCATAGACAACCGGCCGCGTCACCACGACGTATTCGTTGACGAGTCCAGTTTGCGACAGCGACTGGGCAAAGCTGGCTCCGCCCCAGGCAATGATCTCCCCGCCTGCTTGTTTGCGTAATGCAGCGATTTCGTCGGTGAGGCTTCCGCGCGCAATGGAGCTTTCGGGCCAGTTGGCTGCCTGAAGCGTCTTGGAGAACACAACTTTGGGGATTTCATTCATCGGCGCGGCGTAGTCGTCCGTGGAGGTCGGCCAAAAGGAGGCCATCTGTTCATAGGTCACCCGGCCCATGATGTGCGTTCCGGCGGGCCGAATGCGCTCAAGTTTCCAGCGCTTCAGCTCTGCCGGTTCAGCCACCGCGCCGACGGCTATTCCGGCCGGCGCAACGACGAGACCGTCGATCGAGGCAGTCATGATCAGTACGACCTTGCGCATGTCTGTCCTCCCAATAAAGCGCCCAACGTCGTGATTGGGATGCGTATTCGCCGGACTTTGAACATGATCTCGCGATCACGGGCTTTTCCCAGGGCTAGATGACAACAGTCAGGTATTGCTACCGTCGTCCGGCTTGCGCATGTAATCGCTCATCGCCGCCATGATAGCCAGGAAAGCGGCAGAGTACCGTGCGAAGCCAAAGGCCTGCGCAGCCGCCACTTTCGCGCCATGCGAGTGCTGCCTGACGAATTCAGCAGCTGCGGTCTGAACTTCGGCTCCAGCCTTTCCGAACAACGAACGTTCCTTGTCCGTCGGCTCGAACGCCTGGCCGATCGCGCGGCCAATCAATAGCCCTCCGGCAGACGCGGCTAGCGCCTTGCCCCGATCAAGGTTCGTGACAGCCCTGTTGGGTGGCGCTGAGTAACGGATCGACGCCGCGTCCGCATGCTCGCCGCTCCCGAAGTTCTTCGGGGCCTCTTCGACATCAGCCCCGCCGTGAGAACTTCTCCTACCGGCATCGAAGACCGCGACAGCACCCAGGGCCACTGCGGCCGCTGTGCCGCCATTGTCCTTGATGGCATCGGAAACACCACCAACGACGTTTGCCACTTTTTGCTTGGCATAGTTGGTTGTCACCTCGACCAGGTGCCGAGGTTGCAGTCTACGGCTTAGCTCGCTGATCGGCTCAAACAGCGCCTGCCGCTCGGCCCGGCTTTGCACCATGATGTCGCGGATTTCATCGTTGAGTTGAGCCAAAGCGCACCCCCTGCTTCAATGCAGCAAGATCGCTGCGCACCTGGTTGACGGTCTCGACCGGCGTAATGGTCCATCCAATCAGCGCGCGCCTGGCTAGATGAAGGGACAGCAGACCACCGCCGACAAGGGCTATGCCGACGATCAGACACGCAAACATCGCGCCGACGCCAAAATGGATCATTGCCAGGATTAGAAACTGGACAAGCGCGAAAGCGGCCAACACAAAGAAGAGCACCGCCACAACTCCGCATGCTCCCGAAGACGCGATCGTCGAGGCCTTGCCCCGCATTTCCGCCTCTAGCAGGCGCAGATCGAGCCGCATCAACGAAGCGAACTGACCGAACGCTTCATTGACTACGGTCCCGAACGGACGGCGATCGACACCATCATCCATCTGGCAAGCCCTTC
This sequence comes from Mesorhizobium sp. 2RAF45, assembly GCF_052115225.1. Lineage (NCBI taxonomy): Bacteria > Pseudomonadati > Pseudomonadota > Alphaproteobacteria > Hyphomicrobiales > Phyllobacteriaceae > Mesorhizobium > Mesorhizobium sp. 2RAF45. The sequence continues at coordinate 316,571 of NZ_JBFRGG010000001.1, forward strand.
TGTCAGGACCGATCGGAGCTTCGCATAATCCGGGTCAGCATCACGCCGGCGAGGATACCGACGCCGAAAAAGGCGGCGGGCTGGCGCTGCGCGAATTTCGTGACCGAATCGAACAGTTCGCCGACGTTGCGATCCCGGATGTCGGTCGAGATTCGCTCCACGCCTTCCGCCGCGCTGCGAACCATGCCTGCGACCTGCGGCGACTGCTTTTCGATACCGTCCGCGGCCTCCTTGACGGAATGCGCGATGTTGGCGATCGCGTCTGCGCCAGCGGTCTTGTTCGACTCGACGGCTTCCTTGAACGCACCGGCAGCGTCGGCCGCTACAGAGCCGGCATAATCCTTTGCGTCGGTCGATACGGAGGCGGCCGCATTTTTCAGATTCGTCGCGGTTTCCGCCGCACTCGTCTTCAATTTGCCGATGGCTTCGGCGCGTTTGCCGGCGCGCTCGGCATCCGTCTGCAGATCGTCTCCAGCAAAATTGGATCCGCCAAAATCGTTGGTGTTCAGCGTGTTCATGGGGTCATCCTCCTGTTGTTCGAGTTGAACTCCGCGAGCACCTTGCGGTTCCTAGCGTCGACGAATTTTCTTGCTGGAGGGGGCTGACACCGGATGATTGCCACCGAACAGGCGTGGACAAGTGCGGGCGCAGTTTCCAACGCCGTTCGCGCCCTAAGCGAAAGCGCTCAGCTGTAATCCCGGTTGACCCTTGCTTTGGCTATGTCAGTCCACGAAGGCAACCAAGCCAAACGGCATTCTCGGGTGTTTGGTGTACGGAACCGCGTGCGGATTTCTATTGTGCTGATAACGCTCCACTAGCAGTGACTGCACCTTTTCCAACGGTGCGGACAATGTCTGGTTTACAGCCAGTGCAGAGCTGAACTCTAGGTCCGATATTGGGCGCTAAGCTGTCGTATGGCCAGTCAAATGCATAAATCCGGTTCTGGTAGGCGAACGCCTTCAAGGTTCATTGCTCCTGGGAAGTTGGTGTACGTGTTGGTGGGCCTGTAGGACATCCTCCGGGCGGCGATTTCATTGGTTTTCATGGGCCAGAATCTGAAATCCCTACTGCTTCGTATTGTCCTGCGACCACATTTCACTGCCCAACGAACGCCAAGCCAAACAGAATGGCCATCCACAGGCCCGTCGCGGCAACGGCAAGGCGCGGTAGGATGCCCTCTTCCGCCAACTGCATGAACCGAATGGCTATGATGACGGCCTTGACAGCGGCTATCGCGAGATTGAGCGCGGAGTTCAGCCCGCCGAGGTCGAGGAAAGACGAGCCGACCGTCAGAGCCAACAGGGCCAGCAGTCCGCAATAGGCTAATGTGAGTTTGCGAAATTCGGTCATCGGTTGATCAGGTAGAGAATTGGGAACAGGAAGACCCAGACGATGTCGACGAAATGCCAGTAGAGACCGATCGCCCGCACGCGGCGGAGCCGGCTGGACTGCGTCGCGCGCGGCCAAAGCACCAGCATGCCCGCGATGACGACGATGCCGCACATGAGATGCAGCGCGTGCAGCGACGTCATCGCGAAATAGAGGCCGAAGAAGAACTCGGCGTGCGTGGGATCGGGTCCATCATAGGTGAACGGGGCGCCAAGCACCGGAGCGACGCCTTCGCGGAATTCCATCGTGTATTCCGCTGCCTTGATGCCGAGGAAAGCCAAGCCCAACAACGCCGTTCCAGCGAGCGACCAGGTCGATGCGCGCCAACGGCTCCTCCTGGCGAAGAGATGGGTGAGCGCCATGGCGAAACTGGACGAGATCAGCACGAAGGTGTTCAGCGTGCCGAGTGGGAGCGATAGGTGGTGTGATGCGGCGGAAAAGGCCGGCCCGTAGCTGATCCTCGCGATGAGGAATACCAGCAGGATCGCACCGAAAAGCATCGCTTCCGACCCGATGAAGATCCACATCGCAAAAGTATCGGCAGCCTGTTCGCGGGCCGGCGTGTCGAAGGCAACGCTTTCGGTCGGCGCGCCCATCAGGCTTCGTCCTTGTGCGGACTGAACTTCTCGTGTTGCAGCCCCTTCATGTCGTAATCGTAAGCAGGACGGCTGACCTTCGGCATGACGTCGAAATTTTGCGGCGGCGGCGGTGAAGCAGTCCGCCATTCCAGCCCTGTCGCGCCCCACGGATTTGCGGGCGCGCGGGCGCCGCGAAACAGCGACCAGCCGAGATAGAACAGCGGCATCAGGTAGCCCACCGCCAGCACGACGGCGCCGGCGGAGGACAGGATGTGCCAGAACTGAAACTCCGGCGGATAAGTGTGATAGCGTCTTGGCATGCCGAGGAAGCCGAGCACGAACTGTGGGAAGAAGGTGAGGTTGAAACCAAGGAAGGTCACGGTCGCGGCAATGCGTCCGCAGGTCTCGGAATACATCCGGCCGGTCAGTTTGGGCCACCAGAAGTGCAGCCCGGCCATGTAGGCTGTCACCATGCCACCGACCATGATGTAGTGGAAATGCGCGACGACGAAGTAGGTGTCGTGGACATGCACATCGATGGCGAGCGCCGCCAGGAACAGGCCCGCCAGTCCGCCGAAGGTGAACAGCGCCAGGAAGAACAGCGCGTAGAGCATCGGCGTCTCGAAGGTGATCTCGCCCTTGCGCAATGTCAGGCTCCAGTTGAAGACCTTGATCGCGGAGGGAATTGCAACGCAAAACGAGAGGAACGAAAACAGCACCCCGGCATAGGCCGACTGGCCGGAGACGAACATGTGATGGCCCCACACCAGGAAGCCGAACACCGCGATTGCCATCGACGACAGCGCGACGGCCTTGTAGCCGAACAGCGGCCGCCGGCTGAAGCAGGGCAGTACTTCCGAGACCACGCCCATGCCGGGCAGGATCATGATGTAGACGGCGGGATGTGAGTAGAACCAGAACAGATGCTGGAAGAGCAGCGGGTCGCCACCCAGCGCCGGGTTGAAGATGCCGATGCCGAACACACGCTCCAGCACGATCAGGATCAGCGAGGCGGCGAGCACCGGTGTTGCCAGCACCATGACCAGCGCGGTCGCATACATCGTCCAGACGAAGATTGGCAGCCGGAACCAAGTCAGCCCTGGCGCCCGCAGCGTGTGAATGGTGACAATGAAATTGATGCCGGTCATGATCGTCGAAAAGCCGACGATGAAGACGCCAAGGGCCGCCATCGAAACGAAGCCGTTGGCGTAGAGCGTGGAGAGCGGTGTGTAGAAGGTCCAGCCGGTATCGACGCCGCCAAAGACCACAGAAGCCAGGGCAAACAGGCTGCCCAGGATGAAGACATACCAGCTTGCCAGATTGAGGCGGGGAAAGGCGAGATCCCGGGCGCCGATCATCAGCGGCAGAAGGAAATTGCCGAGCGTGGCGGGGATGGATGGCACCAAGAAGAACCAGACCATGATGATGCCGTGCAGGGAAAACAGCCGGTTGTAGGTGTCATCCGAGACGAGGTCGCCGGCAGGTGTCGCAAGCTCTATGCGTATGAGAACGGCAAAGGCGCCGCCGAGGAAGAAGAAGGCAGTGAGTGAGATGAGATAGAGCCAGGCGACGCGCTTGTGGTCGGTGGTCAGCAGCCACGCAGCAGGACCGGCACCCTCCCCCAGATAGCTCGATGGCCTCAATGCCTCGGTGCTCATTGAACTGCCTCGCTCTTGGCTGCCGCGCGCGGCGACAGGGATTTGAGATAGGCGAGCAGCATCTGCATCTCCCCCTCATCGACCACGCCGTCGAAACTCGGCATCACTGGATCATAGCCGGCGGCGATTTCCTTTTTCGGATTGAGGATGGAATCGCGGAGATAGCGGTCGTCGGCGATGACCGTCTGCTGATTGCCCAACGCCACCGGCTGTCCGAAGATACCGGCCAGATCTGGTGCCCTAACCTTGCTGGGATTGCCGTGGCATCCCGAGCACCCCAGTGCGCGAAACAGCTTTTCACCGTCGGCGGCAAGCGTGTCGCCCTGCCCCTGGTCGCTGAGCCACGCAGCATAGGCTTCCGGCGTCATCACCGTCACCCAGCCACCCATTTCGGAATGTTGTGTCCCGCAATACTGCGCGCAGAACAGATGGTAACGACCGGGCTCGTCGGCGATGAACCAGACATGCGTCGTGCGCCCCGGCACGGCATCCTGCTTGACCCGGAAGGCCGGCACGAAGAAGGAGTGGATGACGTCCTGCGACGCCAGCGACACGATCACGGCCTTGCCGACCGGCACATGCAGTTCGTTGATTTCACGCTGGCCGCCGGGATGGCGAAACTCCCACATCCATTGCTTGCCAAGGCCAGCGATTTCGAGCGCGTCGATGGGCGGATGCTCGCGACGCAGGAACAGCACGGCGCCCCAACCGAAGATGACGAATGCGATCAGCAAGCTGACGACTGTCCAGGCCACTTCCAAGGGCAGGCTTCGCGTCCGTTCGCCGGTCCGGTCGGCCTTCGAACCGGCACGGTATTTGATGGCGTAGAAGACGACGAGGCTGGCCAGGAAGAGACCTAGTGCGAAGGTGAAGGCCAGCAAGGTGTAGAACAGCGTGTCGACGCTGCTGGCGATCGACGACGCCTCGGGCGATGTGAAGGGGATGCCGAAGCTCAAACCCGCCTCCGTCGCGTAAGTATGAAAAGGCTGACGCCAAGACCCAAGAGTGTCGCTGCCCCTGCCATCTTCACAGCCGCCTCTATCGCGGACGTGTATTGCCCTTTCGACGTATCGAAGCCGGCGCAGAGCAGGAAGATATGGTCCGCGATCGAGCCCAGCCGGCCGGCCGATGCTTCGACGAGAGCAAGCTTGAGATCGCGCGGTTCGAAGTTCAGCGCCGGCAGCACCCGTGCGATCCTGCCCTGCGGCGTCAGTGCGATGACGGCGATCGGATGGACATATTGGGCGATCCGATCGCGCCGATCGAAGGTGATGCCGGCTTCGGCTGCAAGCGCGGCACCGGAATCGTCAGCGCTGGTTAGGAACCGCCAAGCCGCCAGCCCCTCCTCACCAGCGGACGGCGCGACTTCGGCTCGCGCCGTGATCGCGTCCTGAGTGGTTTCGGACGGATCTATCGAGACGAAAAGCGCCCGGTAGGTCTGGGGATCGAGGCCCGTCTTGTTCAGGTCCGAGGCAACCGCCTGCTGGGTGACGCCGCACAGATTGGGGCATTTGTCGTAACCGAAGATGACAAGCGCCGGTCGGCCGCCGAGAATTTCGGACAGTTGGCCCTCTCGGCCCGACGCATCGCGAAAGACCTTGTCGAGACCGAGCTGCGCGCCGATATGCGGATCGAAGGATGGGCGCCCTACCGCTCCGGCCGCGTTTGAAGCGAGCAGCACAGCCAGGACCAGGAGTGAGCGTATCATGGCCGCACCGCAGGGGCCGGCGCGACAAGGTCTTGCGGTCTCGCCGCGTCAATGGGGAGTGCCGGATCAGCAGCCGTGTTGCATTTGTGGGCTTGGGGCGTCCGGGGGACCTGCTGCTTGAGCAAAGCACAATCCTGACCTGTCGAAACGACTTGATTCGCCCAGTCCGGCAGTCCTTGAACGGTGACCAGTTTCATCGCGTCTTGGATCGGGATGCGTGCGATGCCGGCATTGCGGTCGACCCAATCGAGCTTTTCGAGTTCCGCGTCTTCCTGCTTGCGGAATGCAGCAAGGTCGGTTGCCGGCTCCCGTTGCAACATTGGATTTGTTTCACTGCTGTCCGCCCCAGCATCTGTCAGCGGCCAGTATGGCGTCGTATTGAAAATCAGCTTCAGCGCTATCGCGGCCAGCGCCAGGAAGACGAGCAAGCCGGCGCCGAAGAGCAGCAGCGCCCGTGGCCGTACATCGCGCGTTTCGGGATGCAAGGCCTTAGCCACGGACCTGCCTCCCGCGCCAGAATGAAATCCGGTTCGGCTCTGACAAGGTCCAAAAGAACCAAGCGCACCACGCGCCACCGGCACCCATGATGGCCGTCAGGTCCGTCCACGATATCGGCGCCGACAGAGCCGGGCGGATGCGCCAGACGACGTCGGCGAAATGTCCGGCCAGCACAAGCGCCCCAAGGCCGAGCAGGCCGCGATGACTGCGCTTGGCCGAGCGGTTGAGGAAGCCTGCGAATGGGACAACGAATTGCAGCGCGATCAGCAGCCACAGCAGGTATTGCCAGGCATGCTGGCTGCGGAGGATGTACCAGTGGATTTCTTCCGGCAGGTCGCCGGCCCAGATGATGAGCCATTGCATGAAGGACAGGTAGGCCCAGATGAGCATGAAACCGAACAGCATGTTGGCGACGTCTTCGCCCAGCGCCGTATTGTCCTCGCCGCCCGGCATCGTCTCGATCGCACGGCCCGCGGCCAGTACAGCCAATGCCAGTGCGCAGGCGCCGACGACCTCTGCTGAAGCCTCCAGCATGGCGTAAATCGTCGAATAGAAATCCGGCTCGATCGATAGCATCCAGTCGATGGCAAACACGGTCACGGCGAGGCCGTGAACGATGAGCCCGATTGCATAGGGACGGCTCGTTGTGGCTCTTGCCCTGTTTTTATCTGGCGCTGTCCATCCAAGGATCAGCCAGCCAAGCACCAGCCAGATCAAGGCGCAGACGATGGAGCGAATGATGAAGAACGGCACGTTGAGATAGGCAAGCTTTTGCCGCACCGTCTCCGGCAGCATGGTTGGGTCTGTTCCCGCCCATGGGAAAACCAGATCAACCCGTGTGACAACAGGCAAGAGCAACAGCAGGGCCAGCGGCAAGGTCGCGACAAGGGCCCGTAACGGCGCGCGCAGAGCTTCGCCCCAGCGACCGCCGGTCAATCCATGCACCATAAGGATCGTCATCGCCCCAAGCGGCAATCCGAGCAGGAAGAGCGCGACCGTCAGCCACCCGGCCAGCGTGCTTCGCGGATCGACGAACAGTCCAAGGCAGCACAGCACAAGCCCACCGGAGGCAACCAAGGCGGCGACAGCGACATAGCCATCGGGCCATGCGGGACGCGTCATCGCGTTGCCTCCGCATCCAGTTTCGCACGAAGATCGTCAGGCAATGCACTCGCAGGTGCATATCGTGAATATTGCAGCGTCCTGATGTAGGCGACGATCGCCCAGCGGTCGTTCGGGGGCACCCGCGCGGCATAGGAATACATGGCGCCATAGCCGTTGGTGATGACGTCGTAGAAATGTCGATCCGGCGCGTTGCGCAGCGCGTCCTGGTGATAGCTCGGCGGCGCCGGAAAGCCGCGCTTGACCACCATGCCATGGCCGTCACCGGTGCGGCCGTGACAGGGCGAGCAGAATATGTCGAAACGCTGCTGGCCACGCTGGAGCAGCGCCATGGTGATTGGATAGGGAATGCTGTTGGGCGTTGGGGTCAGGTCAGCGTCGCGCGTCACTGTACCTTCAACCGGTGTCCTCGCCGACATGCCGTCGGCGAACTGCGTGCTGCTCGCGAGCGGATTGTAGCGCGGCTGGTCGGCCATATCCTGCTTGCAGCCGGCGATCAGCGCTAAGAGCGACAAAAGGAGCGTCGGTGGCCTCATGCGTCGACCTCCTCGACCGTTTCGGCGCCAAGCCGCGTCAGCTGCGCTTTCGTGACGCCCTTCCGAAATTTCGGGTCGGCCGCTTCGACGAGCAGGTAGAATTTGCCGCCACGTGCATAGGTGAAGGTCTTGGCGTTGAAGACCGGGTGATAATATTGTGGCAGCCCGTTGGCCCAGAGCATGCCGGCGAAGCCGGCCAGCGCGGCCCCCAGAATGGCCGCCTCGAACGCGATCACCGTGAAAGGCGGCCAGGAGTGCAGTGGCCGACCGCCGACATTGAGAGGATAATCCACCTCGACCGAATAGAGGATCAACGCATAGACCAGCAGCCCGCCGGCAACAGCACCGATCAGCACCACCCATGGCAGTCGCGTCTTGCGCATGCCGAGAATGTCGGCAAGGCCATGTACCTCATATGGCGAGAACGCGTCCATGCGCCCGTAGCCCTTGTCGCGCATCGTCCGTGCCGCCAGCGTCAGCGCTTCCGGATCCGCGAATGCCGCTATGACACCATAGAGGCTCATGCCGCGCGGCCCTTCTCTTCGGCCAGTTCCTCGACTTCGAAGATGGTAATTGCCGGCAGGATACGGATGAACAGGAAGACGAGCGCGAAGAAGGTGCCGATCGAGCCGAACAGGATGCCGAAGTCGAGCCAGGTCAGCGATTGTTCGCCCCACGAGGACGGCAGGTAGTCGCGGCTCGGGCCAGTGACGACGATGACATAGCGCTCAAGCCACATCCCGACGTTGATGACCAGCGCGATGGAAAACAACAGCGGCATGTTGAGCCGCACACGGCGAAACCAGAGAAGCTGGAGCACGACGCAGTTGCAGAACAACATCGTCCAGAACAATGGCGCGTAGGGGCCGACCGCGCGCTGAGCCATCATGGCGCGCTCGTAAACCTGCCCGGAATACCAGGCAAAGAACGCTTCGGAGGCATATCCGTAAATGACGATCATGCCGGCTGCGATCATCAGCTTGGCGGCGTTGTCCATGTGCCGCAGCGTGATCAGATCCTCGACCGCGAATGCCCAGCGCAAGGGGATGGCGATCGTCAGCACCATGGCGAAGCCGGACAGTAGCGCGCCGGCGACGAAGTAGGGAGGGAAGATCGTGGAGTGGTAGCCGGGCGTGATGGCGAAGGTGAAATCGAGCGCGACGATCGAATGCACCGAAACGACGAGCGGCGTCGCCAGCGCCGCCATCAGGAAATACACAGTCTGATAGCGTGCCCAATGGAAGGCCGATCCACGCCAGCCGAGCGCCAGAATGCCGTAGAAGACTTGCCCTGCGCGCGAGGTGGCCCGGTCGCGTAGCACGCCGAGATCGGGCACCAGACCCATGTACCAGAACAGCAGGGACACGGTGGCATAGGTAGAAATAGCTGCAAAATCCCAGACCAGCGGGCTACGCCATTGTGGCCAGTGCATGTGGGTGTTGGGCAGCGGCAGCAGCCAATAGAAGAACCACGGCCGGCCAAGATGCAAGATGGGGTAAAGCCCGGCCATTGCGACGGCAAACAGCGTCATTGCTTCCGCGAAGCGGTTGATCGAGGCGCGCCAGGGTTGGCGCAAAAGCAGCAGCACGGCCGAGATCAGCGTGCCGGCGTGACCAATACCGATCCACCAGACAAAACTCGAGATCAGCGTGCCCCAGACAACAGGGATGTTGATGCCGTAGGCGCCGACACCGACCGAAATCAGGTAGGTGATGGAAAAGAGGAACAGCAGCACAAAGGCGAAGCAGACGAAAAAGGCGGCCCAGAACAGCCGCGGCAGCTTTCCGTCCAGAACAACGGCGCTGATGCGACCGCTGATCTCCGGAAAATAATGGCGGCCGCGCAGCACAGGCTGCCGCGATGGCGCCTTTCGGCCTCTGGCAACGGACGCGTCAGCCATTGCCGGTCTCCGCGCCAGGCTTGCCGGAAATTTGAGTGTTCGGGTTGGTGATTTTGCCGAGATAGGTGGTGCGCGGCCGCGTGTTGAGCTCCTCCAGCAGCGCATAATTGTGGGGCATGCTCTTTTCGCGCGCGACTTTCGAACCCTTCTTGCTAAGGTCACCAAAGCTGATCGCCTGGGTCGGACAGGCTTGCTGGCAAGCGGTGACCACTTCGTCGTCAGCGATCTCCCGGTTCTCGATCTGGGCGCGGATGCGTTTCTCGGAAATTCGCTGGACGCAATAGGTGCATTTTTCCATGACGCCGCGTGAGCGCACGGTGACATCGGGATTGTGCACGGCCTGCTGCGGCCCGGCAGAGTCCTTGTCGAAGTCCTGGTAGCCGAAGAAATTGAAGCGCCGCACCTTGTAGGGACAGTTCTGCGAGCAGTAGCGCGTGCCGATGCAGCGGTTGTAGACCTGCGCGTTCAGCCCGTCATGCGTATGGATGGTCGCGTTGACCGGACAGACGACCTCGCACGGCGCCCTCTCGCAGTGCATGCATGGCACCGGCTGGAAAAACATGTCGGGATCGTCGACGGTGCCCTCGTAATAGCGGTCGATGCGCAGCCAGTGCATTTCATGGCCGCGTATCGCCTCATCGGGACCGACGGTCGGGATGTTGTTTTCGGCCTGGCACGCCGAAACGCACGCCATGCAGCCGATGCAGGCCGACTGGTCGATCGTCATCCCCCAGGCTTCCTGATCGTACGTCCAGTCGGGATACAGGGACTCGGTGGGCGACGCCGGCACATTCTCGCGCACGAAATATGGATTGTCCCTAAAGGTGCCGAGCGTCGCATGACGCACGATCGCCCTGCCCTCCATCGCCTGATGGTGCTGGGTCGTGATCACACGCGCTGACCCTACGCGCGGGGTTAAAACGTGGTCATCGGCAAACCAGGGAGCGCCGGCGGTCCGCAGGGCAAAGGCATCGTAACCACCAGCCAGCGCAGCGACCGATCCGACCTTGCGACCAAAGCCCAGTGATAGTGTAACGGTCTCTTCCGGCTGACCCGGCGTGATCCAGACCGGCGCATCGATATCCTTGCCGTTGCGCGCCAGGTTGATCACCTGCCCGTTCTCGAGCCCCAGACGCTCAGCGGTGGCCGGCGAGATCAGCGCCGCATTGCCCCAGACAAGTTTGCTCAGCGGCCGAGGCAGTTCCTGCAACCAGGAAGAATTGGCGTGGCGGCCGTCACGCAGCCAGGGATCGGCGACGAAGCGGACCTCCAATCGATCGGCAATGGAGGCTTGAGGAACAGATCCGCCAATATCTGACGGCATGGTGACGGTGACGAGAGCGGCGGCACTGTCCGGGACCACACCGTCACGCAGCGTCTTGTGCCAGGCCGGCTCGTCCAAGGTCTTCCACGTCGCGCGCACCAGTGCCTGCCCGTCAGCGTCGTAGTCACCGCCGAGCGCGGCTAGCAGCTGATGCAGGCTCTTGCCGCCAAACAAGGGCTGGACGAGCGGCTGCACGATCGAAGCCCTGCCGTCATAGGCGCGGATATCGCCCCAACTTTCCAGTTCGTGCGTGGCGGGAAGGTGCCAGTGCGCCAGAAATGCCGTCTCGTCGCGGTAGAGCCCCCAGTGGACAAGAAGCTTTAACCTGGAGAAGGCCTTGCGGACATCGATGTCCGATGGCGCGGTCTGCAGCGGATTGGAGCCGAACACGACGACCATGTCTACGGAACCGCCTGCGATGGCTTGGCAGAGCGCCGCAAGGTCACCATCGCTTGGCATGACATCAGGAGGCTCGATGAATTCCAGCGTGTTGCCGATGGCACCAAGCCTGGCATTGAGGGCAAAGGCCGCAGCATTGACGAACGGCGTTTGATGCGCCCCCGGCACCACCAGGGCGTTGCGGCCGGCGCTGCGGAGATCATCGACCATCGCAATTGTCCACGTTGGCTCGAGCGGCGACGGACCGGCTGTCACTTTGTCGCCTTCGAGACCCGCTTTGAGCGCAGCCGCAATACCCTCTAACGCACCTGGCCTGACGGCACGACGATGATCGGCCGCCGCACCCGTGATCGTCGGCGTCGACTCGATGACGTAGAGACGGCTCATCGTGTCGGTCGATTTACGCATGCGACGCCGGTTGGCGAAGTCTCGGGCATAGGCCAGACGACCTGGCCCTTCCCCCAGAAAGTCTGCATCCAGACTGACGATCACATCGGCGCGATCGAAATAGTAGATTGGCGTCAACGGCTTGCCGAACAGTTTCGCCGCTGCCTGCTCGCCGGAATTGGCCGCGAGCGCATTGTGTTGGAAGACGCGGAGCTTGGGATATCGGTTCTTAAGCGCTTCAATCTGAGCTTTTGCTGTCGGTGATGTCGTCGCTTCGATCAGCAGAGCCAAGCCTTGTCCGCCTGAGGCCGTCCATCCACCGGCAAGCCCGGCGGTATCTTTCAGAAAGTCATCGTAGCTGGCCGGCTCGCCTTGCTTGAGCGGCGTACGCGACCGTTCTGGATCGAACAGCGACAACACCGCAGCCTGCATGACGGCATCGGTTGCACCGTGTGATGCCGGGTGATCCGGATTGCCCTCGACCTTGGTCGGCCGGCCTTCATGGCACTCGACAACAGCGCCGATGCCGTAGCCATCACTGGAGAGAGCTGTCGCGTAGTAGAGCGGCTTGCCGGGAATGACATTTTCCGGCTGGCGTACATAGGGCACGATACTTTCAGCCTCGCTGCAAGCAGTCAGGCCGGCAAGCGACAGCGACGCTCCCATCAGCTTCAACATCATGCGGCGGTCGACAGTGAGCGGCATGCGCTCCGCAATTGCGGGAAACTCAGCTTCGACAAAGCGTTGAAATTCCGCGCTATCAGCCAATTCATCCAGGCTTCGCCATGGTTCACGCCTCGCAGCGGCGAGCCGAAGTGCGGCAAGGTCGGAAGCCGCGACCGGCTTGATGTCAGCGGTGGCAGACATAGCAATCCGTCATGGTCTGGGTGTGAATGTCGAGAATGCTGATCAGCGAGCGCCTGACGTCTTGGACGTCTTGCGGCGGTTTCCAATGCATGAGGAAAACATCCTGCGGCGGGCGAAGATTCGGGCCGGGATCGCGGTGGCAGCCGAGGCACCATTCCATCGACAGCGAATGCGCCTTTTGCATCAGTGGCATATCGTCGACCTCGCCGTGGCAGGTCTCGCAGGCGACACCCTTGGCGATGTGGATCGAATGGTTGAAGTAGACGTAGTCCGGCACCGAATTGACGCGCTGCCACTCCAATGGCTGTCCTGAAGCCAGACTTGCACGCACCGGCGCCAGCATGTCTGCATTGGTGAAGAGCTGCGAATGGCAGGTCATGCACACCTCGGTCGCAGGCAGTCCCGCCGAAGCTGATGTCTCCACACCGCCATGGCAATAGCGGCAGTCGAGCCCGATTTCGCCGACGTGGTGCTTGTGGCTGAAGGGGACTGCCTGGGCTATCGGTTGCCCGACCCCGGTGACGAAGCCGGAGCGCAAAAGCGCTGTTCCTCCGATAGCCACCACCATGGCGAAAATACAAGCTCCCCACAGCACGAAGCGGGCAATCCCATTGGCGTTGCTGGAAAAGACCTGCGGCATCCCCCTCGCCGATTTGCATGAGCAAGCTTGTGGATCGAGCGCCTAACGACGCCGATGTGGCAAAGGTTCCGTCAGGACGGACTGCTCACAAAATGGTGAGCCGCGAGCGTCTCCGAAAATCAGAACCGTTCGCAACCATGTGTAACGGCCGGCGTTCGGGATGATCACAATTGATCCGCATACGGAAATCTTGCCATGCCCCAAGTCGCCGCCGACCCAACCTCCACTCAGGCCCGCCGTTCCGGCCTCGCCTTCTGGTGGACCATGTTCGTGGGCATGTTGCTGGTGATCCTTGGCTTGCTGATCGGTGCCGGCGGCGCCTGGCTGATCGCGCTGGGCGGCTCGTGGTACTATCTGCCAACCGGAATTGCGCTGCTGGTAGCAGGCGCTCTTCTTATGAGCGGCAATGTCGCCGGAATCTGGCTTTACGTTCTGACCTGGATTGCCACGCTGGCCTGGGCCTATTGGGAAGTCGGCATGGACGGCTGGGGACTGGTGCCCAGGGTGCTGGCGCCGACGGTCGTCCTGGTTTTCGTGCTGTTGACCCTGCCCGCCTTTGGCCACGGACGCGCGAGGCGGCTTGGTGACGGCGGTTACGCGGCCGCATCGGCCGTTGTTCTGGTCCTCGCCTGCGCACTCGGGCTTCACCATTTCACCGTGGCGGCACAGTCCCAGGAAGCTCCGGCTCCAACCGGCTCGCCGGTGCCGAACCAGGCGAGCGCCACTGCCGCATCCGGTCAGACCGATTCAACGGTGCATCCAGCCGGGCCCGATTGGCCGGTCTATGGTGGCTCGGAACTGGCAGCCCGTTACTCGCCGGTAAAGCAAATCAACGCAGACAACGTTTCGCAGTTGACCAGGGTCTGGGATTTCCACACCGGCGACATGCCTGACAAGGCGGCCAAGGATAAGTATTCGCCCGAAAACACGCCGCTCGAAGTGGGCGGTCACCTTTATGCCTGCTCGGCCAAAGGCATCGTCATCTCCGCCGACGCTGCCACCGGCAAGGAGGACTGGCGCTATGATCCGAAGGTCTCTGATGACGCCATTCCTTATGGCGCCAGTTGTCGCGGTGTCGCCTACTACGCCAAGCCGGGCGCCAGTGCGGACCAGCCCTGCGCTGCGCGCATCGTCTGGAGTACGCTCGACGCCAGGCTCATTGCCATTGACGCTATGAACGGCAAACTCTGCACCGATTTCGGCCAGCAAGGCATAGTCGACCTCACGCAAGGGCTGGGGAAAACGGTACCAGGCTGGTACTCCGTGACCGCACCGCCGACCATCGTGCGCGGCATCGCCGTGCTGGGTGCGCAGGTTCAGGACGGCCAGGCCGAGGATGCGCCATCGGGTGTCGTGCGTGGTTATGACGTGGTCTCGGGCAAACTCGTCTGGGCCTGGGATATGGGCCATCCCGACCGCACAGGCGCGCCGCCGGAAGGCGACACCTATACGCGCGGCACGCCGAACATGTGGACGGTCGCAGCGGCCGATCCGCAACTCGGCTACGTCTATCTGCCGCTTGGCAACGCCGCCGTTGATTACTATGGCGTCGATCGCAAGGATTTCGAAAACCAGTACAATTCCTCGATCGTCGCCATCGACGTCACGACAGGAAAGCCGGTCTGGCATTTCCAGACCGTTCACCACGATCTTTGGGACTACGACCTCGGTTCGCAGCCGACGCTCGTCGATGTCCCGACAGACGCCGGCAAAGTGCCCGCGATCATCGTGCCGAGCAAACAGGGTCAGATCTACGTACTCGACCGCAAGACGGGCAAGTCGCTCTTCCCGGTCGAGGAGCGGCCGGTGCCATCCGGCGGCGTTGAACCCGACAAGCTGTCGAAAACCCAGCCCTATTCCGGCTATGCGCATCTCGACCAACCGGTGCTGACCGAAAAGAAGATGTGGGGCATGAGCCCGCTTGATCAGCTGTACTGCCGCATCCAGTTTCGGCAAGCTTTCTACCAGGGAGAGTTCACCCCACCGACGGTCGACAAGCCCTTCATCGAATATCCCGGCTACAATGGCGGTTCCGACTGGGGCAGCGTTGCGGTCGATACTAACGACGGCATCCTGATCGCCAACTACAACGACATGCCGAACTACAATCAGTTGCTGCCGCGCGAGAAAGCCGACCAGATTGGTTTCAAGTCGATCGAACAGGGCGGCGGTTCCCAGAAATCGAAGGATATGGGCAACCCGCAGATGGGATCTCCCTACGCCATAGCAGTCAACGCCGGCTGGCGGCTATCGACCGGATTGCTTTGCTCCGAACCGCCATACGGCCACATACGCGCCATTGATCTGAAAACGGGCAAGACGCTGTGGGACGAGCCGCTTGGCAGCGCAGTCAACAACGGGCCGTGGGGCATACCGTCGATGCTGCCGCTCGACATCGGCACGCCCAACAATGGCGGGCCTCTGGTGACGGCGGGCGGCCTAATCTTCATCGCCGCGACAACGGACAACAAGCTGCGGGCCATCGATATCAAGACTGGTAAAGTCGCGTGGCAAACGGACTTACCTGCCGGTGGTCAAACCACGCCAATGACCTATGAGGTCGACGGCCGGCAGTACGTCGTCATAGCTCCCGGCGGTCATCATTTCATGGAGACGAAGGTCGGCGACGATGTCATCGCTTACGCGTTGCCGAAAGGCTGACCAAGGCTCTTTCGACATGCTGTGCAAACGTTTTTGCTCGCCGCACGTTCTCTGTTCTCCAAACCGAGGAGACAACCATGCAAACGAAGTCGCAGACATCAGCGGAAGCCGCCAAGCAACGCCATATCCAGCGGGGCATCGACACCAAGGACAAATCGAAAGGCAACGGCAAAACTCACGCAATGCAGGCCGGTGCTCGCACTTATCCGGAGCCACCTTTCCCCAAGCAGCATCAAACCAAGCCTGGGCATGAATGGGCGGTCGAGCCAGCGCCACTGTATGATGCGCCGTATTATCTCGGATCAAAAAAACTCGACGACAAAGTAGCCCTCATCACGGGCGGCGATTCCGGCATTGGCCGCTCCGTCGCGGTGCTCTTCGCCCGCGAAGGGGCCGATATCGCGATCGTCTATTTGGCTGAAGACAAGGACGCCGAAGAGACCAAGGCCGCTGTCGAAAAAGAAGGCCGGCGGTGCATGCTGGTCAAGGCCGACGTTAGCAAGCGCAAAGATTGCCGCGGCGCGGTGGCAGACATTGTGAAGGAATTCGGCCGCATCGACGTGCTGATCAACAATGCTGCTTTCCAGATTCACTCCACCGATTTCAGCGACCTGACCGAGGAACATTTCGACACGACGTTGAAGACCAATCTTTACGGCTATTTCCATATGGCGCAGGAAGCCGTGCCGCACATGAAACCGGGTTCGGCAATCGTCAACACCGGATCGGTGACCGGCATCGATGGCTCGAAGGCACTGGTCGACTATTCGATGACCAAGGGTGGCATTCACGCGTTTACGCGCGCCCTCTCAGGTAATCTCATCGGCAAGGGCATTCGTGTGAACGCGGTTGCGCCGGGACCGGTGTGGACACCCCTCAATCCCTCGGACAAGGAAGCCGATGACGTGTCGAAATTCGGTGCGGACACGCCCATGAAACGGCCGGCGCAGCCGGAAGAACTCGCCCCGGCCTATGTGTTCCTGGCCTCGTCGCAGTGCTCGAGCTACATCACCGGCGAAATCCTGCCGGTTGTCGGCGGCTACTGAGGCCAAGGCGATGTATTTCATTGCATTGGCGACAGACTATGACGGCACGCTGGCGCATGATGGGATCGTCACCAAGAAAACACTTGCGGCGCTCGAGCGATTCAAGAAAAGCGGCCGCAAGCTTATTTTGGTCACCGGGCGCGAGCTGCCCGACCTCAAGCGTGTGTTTCCCGAAATTGGCCTGTTCGACAAGGTCGTCGCCGAAAACGGCGCGCTGATCTACACGCCTGCAAGCGAGGAGGAACGGAAGATATCACCGTCGCCCGATCCCAAATTCGTCGCCAGGCTGAAGAAGGCCGGTGTCAAGCCCTTGTCGGTCGGCAGCTCGATCGTCGCCACCTGGGAACCGCACCAGGCGACCGTGCTCGAAATTATCAAGACGATGGGGCTGGGGCTCGATATCATCTTCAACAAGGGCGCCGTTATGATCCTGCCGAGCGGTGTCAACAAGGCCACCGGACTGGCCGCGGCATTACAGGACCTTCGGCTGTCGCCGCACAATGTCGTTGGTGTCGGCGATGCCGAAAACGACCATGCTTTCCTCAAGGTTTGCGGCTGCAGCGTCGCCGTCGACAACGCGATCCCCGCCGTCAAGGACACCGCCAATTTGGTCATGCGCGGCGCACGCGGAAAGGGCGTCGAGCAACTGATCGATAGAATGATCAAGCGCGATCATGGGATCGTGTCGAGGCGCCATGACGGCATCGTTCTCGGATCGGCCGGAGGCGACGACACCTATCTGTCGCCGACAGACACGGTCCTAATCGCCGGCAGCTCTGGCATAGGCAAATCCACATTGGCGACCGCGCTGACTGAACGCTTTGTCGAAGGCAAGTTCCAGTTCTGCGTCTTCGACCCCGAAGGCGACTATGACGGGCTTGAGGGCGCCGTCCGGCTGGGTGATGGATCCACACCACCAACCAAGGCGCAGGTTCTGGACCTGATTGCCAAGGCCGACAGCAATGTCGTCGTCAATGGACTGGCGCTGCGTGTCGACGAGCGGCCGGATTTCTTTGCCAACCTCCTGCCCGACCTCGGCAGTTTTCGCAGGCGTACCGCGCGACCACAATGGCTCGTCATCGACGAAGCCCATCATCTTCTGCCCAAGCGACGCGACGATACGCGCGCGATCCTGTCCCTAGAGTTGCCAGGCACCATCCTGATCACGGTTCATCCCGAGGCGATCTCGACCGACGTCTTGCGTCTGGTGACGGCTGTCATCGCGCTTGGTCCCAAGGCGAAGGATGTCGTTAAGGCCTTTTGTCACGAGACCGGCATTGAGCCGCCGAAAGAGTTACCCAGGCCGAAGGGCTCACGCGTGCTGTTCTGGCGACCGCAGTCCGGCAAGAAGCTCAAGACGGTGAAGGTCACGGAGCCGCGTCAATCGCTCAAGCGGCACAGCCGCAAATATGCCGAGGGTCAGCTCGATGAAGCCGGCAGCTTCTATTTCCATGGCCCCGACAATGCGATGAATCTTCGGGCTCACAATCTGATGATCTTTGCCCAGATCGCCGATGGTATCGACGACAAGACCTGGGAGTTCCATCTGCGCGCCGGCGACTATTCGCAATGGTTCCGCCATCAAATCCGCGACAAGGATCTCGCCCGCGAAACCGCCGAGGCGGAAAAGGACAAGAAGCTCTCGGCCGAGGAAAGCCGGAAACGCGTGCTCGACGCCGTCCGCCGGCGGTACACGGCGCCGGCGACCGCGCCCGAGGGGTAGCGCGAGACAGGAGACGACCCGTGAGCGACGATCGGCATGATGATCCCGGCGACGACAGGCGCAGCCAGCCTGCCTACAGCGAAGACGGCCCCGTGTTCTCGGCGCAGCAGGCGCGACAGGGCGAGATCATCCTGCGGACCCGCACGCGTCGTATCATCTTCATCGCGGGCTTGGTTGGCATCCTGGTCCTGGCGGTCGTGGTCCGGTTTGCAATCGGCTGACTGGCCTTTCTTGATACGCAATCGAGTCGGCCTGTCAGGAACCTTTCCAAACAGTTGTCGTTAACTCGCCGCTGCCAAAAATTGCGGTCGGCGCTTTCTTGAGAGTTCTCCCGTGGACGCGAAAACCGAAATCAAAGAACCCGGCGAAACCAGCGATGCGCGCGGCTCATCGCACAAAGTCAAATCCGACGCCTCGCCAAAACGCAGCAAGGATGCAACTGAGGCCGACGATCCAAAGGCCAAAGAGCCCGACGAGCAGGCGGAAAAACCAAAGCCCAGCCTGCTGAGTTTCCCAAGGAGACACCCGTTCATCTCCATCGCGATCCTGATCGTGTTGCTGCTCGCTGCCATCGGGCTGGTTCTGTGGTGGCTGAACGCGCGCCAGTATGAATCGACTGACGACGCTTTCATCGATGCCCGCACCGTAACGATCGGCGCCGAGATATCGGGCCGCATTACCGATGTTGCGGTGACCGACAACCAGCCGGTCAAGGCCGGCGACGTGCTGTTGCGCATCGACGATAGCGACTATCAGGCGTCGCTCAAGCAGGCGGATGCAGCAGTCGCATCCGCGGAGGCCGATATCGTCGACGTGGCGGCCCAGATCGAGGCTCAGAACGCCAAAGTCGATGAAGCGCAGAAGCAGGTTGCGCAGGCTCAGGCCGCGCTTGATTTCGCCAAGGCCGAAGACAAGCGCAACAGCGAACTGCTGGCGAAGGGCGCGGGCACACAGCAGCAGGCGCAGCAGGCCTCATCTACCTTGCGGCAGGATCAGGCGGCATTCGACAGTGCCGAGGCCAGCGTCGCCGCCGCCAAGAGCCAGATCACCGTGCTGCAGGCGCAGGGTAAGAGTTCCCAGGCGAAGCTCGAACAGTCCAAGGCCAGCCAGGACCAGGCGCGCACGACCTTGTCGCGTGTCACCGTGGTGGCCCCTGTCGCCGGTCGCGCGACCAGCATTTCAGCGGCCAAGGGCACTTATGCCCAACCCGGCCAGGTGCTGATGATGTTCGTGCCCGACGATGTCTGGATAGAGGCCAATTTCAAGGAAACGCAGATCGATCTGATGCGGCCTGGCCAGCCCGTCGACATTGATATCGATGCCTATCCGGACAAGACATTCCGGGGTCGCGTCGACAGCATCCAGGCCGGCAGCGGCACGGCGTTCAGTGTACTGCCAGCAGAGAATGCGACCGGCAATTTCGTCAAGGTCGTGCAACGCGTGCCGGTCAAGATCGTGTTCGACAACCCGCCGGACGTTTTGCTTGGACCGGGCCTTTCCGTCGTGCCAACGGTCAAGGTGCGGTGAGCGATCAGGCACAGACGCAAGGCGACGAGAGCCGGTCGGCGGCCGGCGGCCGCAATCCGTGGATCATCGCAGTCGTCGTGTCGATCGCCACCTTCATGCTAGTGCTCGACACATCCATCGCCAACGTCGCGTTGCGCAACATCGCCGGCAGCCTGGCGGCGGGCATGGACGAGAGCACGTGGATCATCACAACCTATCTCGTCGCCAACTCCGTGATCATTCCGGTCAGCGGCTGGCTCGCCAGCGTCATTGGCCGCAAGCGCTATTACATGATCTGCGTCGCGACCTTCACGCTCGCATCGCTGCTTTGCGGGCTCGCGACAAACCTGCCGATGCTGATCGTCTTCCGCATCCTCCAGGGGCTCGGCGGCGGCGGCATGGCGCCGAGCGAGCAGTCCATTCTCGCCGACACGTTCCCGCCGGCCAAGCGTTCGCAGGCCTTCGCGCTCTACGGCATCGCCGTCATAGTCGCGCCAACCGTCGGACCGACAATCGGCGGCTGGCTGACCGACAATTTCTCCTGGCACTGGATCTTCTTCATCAACGTGCCGTTCGGCATCATGTCGCTCGCCCTTGTTCAATGGCTTGTCGTCGAACCCGACGTGCTGGAGCGCGAACGCAAGGAGCGGCTCGAGGGTGGCCTGAAAATAGACTGGGTCGGATTCATCCTGGTCGCGACGGCCCTAGGCTGTCTGGAAATCTTCCTTGACGAGGGCCAGCGCAATGACTGGTTCCAGTCGAGTTTCATAACCACCTTTGCCGTCATCTCGGCAGTCGCATTCCTCGTCCTCATCCCATGGGAATTCCGCAATCGGGATCCGATCGTCGATATGCGTCTGATCTTCAGCCGTCAATTCGGCACCGCGTTCACGGTGATGATGGCTGTCGGCGCCGTCCTGTTCAGCACCACCCAAATATTGCCGCAGTTGCAGCAGGAGACATTCGACTATACCGCGACGCTTTCGGGCCTTTCGATGATGCCGGGCGGCATCGCCATGCTGATGCTGATGCCGATCTCTGGCTTCGCCTCCGGCATGGTGCAGCCCAAATACCTCATCATGATCGGCATGGCGGCCGTGGCGGTTGGGCTGTGGCACCTGACGACGCTATCGGGCGATGCCGGCTTCAGCTATTTCGTCTACGCTCGCATTTTCATCACCATTGGGTTGCCCTTCCTGTTCATCCCGATCTCGACGGCTGCCTATGTCGGGTTACCGCCGCAAAAGACCAATCAGGCCTCCGCGCTGATCAACGTGGCGCGCAACATCGGCGGCAGCATTGGCGTGTCGCTGTCCAACACCGTCATCGCGCAGAACGCGCAAATCCATCAGTCGAACCTGGTGGCCCATACCGCGCAATCGTCGCCCGCCTACCAGAACGCACTCCAGCAGGCGACGCAGCATTTCGCTGCACAGGGCGCTTCGATGATAGAGGCCAAGCAGCAAGCGATCGGCTGGCTGGCGCAGATGATCGGGCGTCAGGCATCCCTGCTCGCCTATATCGATGTCTTTCGCTACAGCGCCATAATCACAGCCCTTCTGGTGCCGATCGCCCTGCTGCTGCGCTCGCCAAAATCCGAAAAAAATTAGCCCGCGATCCGCGGTTGGAACCTGAGGGGCGGCATGACGTTCAAGCTCCGTTGAAGAGGAGAAACCGCCATGCCACGAGGCGACAAATCGAAATACACTGACAAGCAGGAACGCAAGGCCGATCACATTGCCGAAGGCTATGAGAAGCGCGGGGTTTCCGACAAGGAAGCTGAACGGCGCGCATGGGCGACCGTCAACAAGGACGACGGCGGCGGCAAGAAGGAAGGCGGCTCCGGACGCGGAGAGCACACGGGTCATCCCGCAGCCCACAAGGGCGGCAAGATCGGCGGCAAGGCATCAGCTTCGCGTTCAGCCTCAAGCCGGTCGGAATCGGCAAAGAAGGCCGCGGCAACCCGCAAACGCAATGCCGAACATCGCGCTCATTAAACGATCTGGATAGAGCTATGAAAGCGCAGCTCGTCAACGAAGTCGGTGAACAAAGAACCTTCGTCGTGGTGCTCGATCCCGGCGAAGAGGCATTTGGTGTGCTGACCGCATTTGCCGCTGAGCAAAGGATTGGCAGCGCTTCCCTGACAGCCATCGGTGCGTTCGAAAGAGCCATCGTCGGCTGGTTCGACCTGAACACCAAGTCCTATCGCAAAATCCCCATTGACGAACAATGCGAAGTGCTGAGCGCGATCGGCGATGTTGCGCTGGGGGACGATGGAAAATCCAGCCTCCACGTCCATGCGGTGCTTGGATTGAGCGATGGGACCACCAGGGGCGGGCATTTGCTTGAGGGCATTATTCGGCCGACGCTTGAGGTGACATTGGTGGAATCGCCTGGCCATCTGCGTCGCCGCAAGCGTGCCGGATTGGGCGTCGCTCTGATCGATCTGGATGGCTAACGCCGGCAGCCCGGATTCCGACAACGGCATGGCCATGATCGGCGGCTGTCTTTGCGGCAATATCCGTTTCAGCGTCACCAGCGAACCGAGAGTCCACTACTGGCATTGCGAGATGTGCCGGCGCGCGACCGGCAGTGCCTTCGCGGTGCTGGCATGGTTGCCGTCCGAATGCGTGACCTGGACTGACTCAGCACCAACCTATCGCCGGTAATCGCCGATTGCCCAAAGGGGGTTCTGCCCGGCCTGCGGCTCGCCGCTTACCCTCGCTTACGACGCTTCACCCGGCGAAATCGCTTTGCATGTCGGCACATTCGACGATCCGGCGTGCCTGGAACCTCGCTACAATTATGGATCGAGGCAGCGGCTCGGTTGGGTTTGCTGCGGATTGAACCTGCCACACCACGACACCGAAGAGCGATGGTGAAGTCATGCCACGGAGCCGCAGCAGATGAGCATTTTCTACCGGGCAGCCAAGATTGCCGAGGAGGTTCACGCCGGCCAGCACGAAAAAACAGGGCGGCCCTATATCGAGCATTGCCGCCGTGTCGCCGATGCCGTCGAAACCATCGACCAGAAGGCTGTGGCCTACCTCCATGATGTGCTGGAAAAAGGTGATGGCTGGAGCCGGACCAGGATCGAGCAGGCAGGTTTTGGTCCAGCGATTGCTTCTGCAGTCGACGCCATGTCGCGCAGGGATGGCGAGGATTACTTTGTATTCGTGCGGCGCGCGGCATCGAATCCATTGGCGTTGCCGGTCAAGCGCGCGGATCTGCAAGACAACATTTGGCAGTCGCAGCAGATCGTAGCGTCGGCGTCCAAATACAAAGAAGGACTACGAATCCTCGATAAGGAATTCCTGAGCCGCTAGCCCACCCTTCATTCCTACTCGATCACATGAGGCGTATGCCGCTTGTCTTCCGATGGCTCGACATCGATCCGCACCTTTTCAGGATCGAACGCGCCGTGACCCACGATCGCCCTCGCCGCAGTGTCTGGTGTCTCATAGGCCCACAGGACGTCGTCCGCCGAACTGCCCACGGCATGGACGCGCCAATAGCTTGCCGTGCCTTTCAGCGCACATTCGCTCGTGGTGTTGGTCTTTTCGAAAAGCTCGAAATAGATGTCCTTGAACGGGATATAGAACACCGGTTCGTGTCCTTGTTCCCGCAGCACCTTGGCACGGTCCGTAGCGGCGACGATGGCATCGGAAAATTTCACCGTCACCGTGCCAGCAAACGGTTCTATCACCAGGTGACCTTGGTGGCGTGTTGTGGTGGCGATTGAAGCATGCATATCGGTCCTCCTGCTGTTGCCAGGTGTTGCGGCTCAAAAACGGGCGACGGACAACACCAACGTGGCGTTACGGGACGAGGGTCATTTACCAGCCGGCGCTATGGCCGGTTGATCGCCACCAGTCGTCGATTTGGGTCTGGCGTCTTGGTCGACCGGTGGGTTCTTGTTGATGGTGTCGGTGTTGGCCTTTGTCGGCTCGGTGCTGTTGTCGCAGGCAGCAAGCGCCAGACCAGCGACCAAGATCAGCAATGACAAGGGTCTCATTGTCGAGGCCTCCTCTGGTTGATATCGACAAATGAAGCTCCGGCGGCCGGGCCAGGCCTTCAACCGCTGGTGCTTTTCGACCCAACTCCAACCACTGGAGCGGCTTCCCTGCGTTCAGTCTCTGGGCCTTCCGCTTCTATTTCCTGCACTGCTTGGTCCCAGTGCTCCTGATCACGGCCGGCTGGGCGCCCTTCGCGCTCCCAGATTTCGTAGGCTCGCCGTTTGATGCGCTCATCCCTGCTGTCCATGGCTTGATCCTCCGATCCTCCAACTCCAATTCGGCAGGATATTTTTTGTTCCTCTCTGGCCGCGAGGAGAACGGCTGGAGCGCTGATATCTGTCAGATGAGTTCGGTTGGTAATTTTCGTACAACAATTTTTCCGTGACACTCCTACGCTGGCAGATTTATGAATTGGCTCGGCGCACGGGCAACCACCCCATGCCTGCCGCTATGCCTGATTGCCCGCAGCGCGGGCTGTTGCGATGCCACGGTGACGCCATGCGAGAATTACCGAAGGACATTGACGCTGACGTGGTGATCGAAATCGCAGGCTGCTCGACGAGAATGCCGCGTTCGTTCCCGTCCGGGTCCATGAGCTTGCAGCGAGGGTGAGGCGGAAAGTGACGACACGGTTGCCGGACTCGTCGATCGAGGAACTGATCGTCGAGATGGCCTCGGCGCGGCAGCTGGCCATGGCGTTCGATCTGCCCGACACGGAAAATGTGGTGCAAATCCCCGTGCACCGCCCGAAACGCTAGAACAGCTGCCCAATTCCAGCCTGAGTCCTTCCAACCGGCCGCCGAGCGGCACGGAGAACTTAACGTGCGGCCAGGCATTGGATTTGCACAATAGTTGACCTTCGAGCCCAGGCCTTTCGATGCCTCTTAATCCCGACTGGCAAGATATCGCCGCGCGCCTAATTCGGACTGTGATTGCCGGCGCGCTGATTGGATTGAACCGCGAGGAGCGCAGTCACTCAGCCGGTTTCAGAACGACCATTCTGGTCGGTCTGGCCGCCGCTCTCACAATGGTCCATGCAAATATCCTACTCGGCGTCTGGCAAGAATCCGGATTCATTTGCCTCCATGGATGTGTTGCGCTTTCCACTTGGCGTGTTGACGGGAGTCGGCTTCATCGGCGGCGGCGCGATTCTTCGCCGTGGCGATCTTGTGAGTGGCGTCACCACGGCCGCCACTCTGTGGGTGATGACGGCGATCGGCTTGGCATTCGGAGGTGGTCAATATGGATTGGGGACGGCCGGAACTTTGCTGACTTTGCTGACGCTTCTTGTCCTGGAGTGGGTCGACGTGCGTATTCCACGCGACCATCGTGCTGATTTGGACATCATCTGGAAAGGCGGCAAGGCAGGCGACCTGTCGGACATCATCGAGCCGCTCGGATATCGGGCACGCCTGGTGGGCACTGAGCGCCGCCGAGATATCGAGAGCCAGGTGTTTTCGTTCGAAATCGGCTGAACGCGAGCTGACCACAGCCGGCCACCAACCGATCTGCTGGAACTCGTGGACAAGCATTGCGAGATCACACGATTCCGTCTCGTCCGCGAGCCCATGCATTGATGGCGTCGTCAGCTGCTCCAAGCGGCGTTGAGCGTGAGCGACGCTTCGAACGCCTCTGTTCCAGCTTCATCGCGCATTTTGACGTTATCTTGACCAGGTCACGATCCGGCATCTCGTCGCGCGCCACGTCATGCAAGATGCGAAGTGCTTCAGCTCTTGCGCGATCCCTGGATTCGAAAAATTGGCCGGTCTCGTCCGCGACCAGCCCATCACTGTTGTAAAGATCGAAATAGTAGCGTTTCATTCGTCTCTCGCCGGAAAGCTCCAACGTTCTAAATACGTTGAAATGGTTATTGTTCCCGTCCAAATCGGCGTTTCCGCGAAAACCGGCGCAGCCTGTCAAACGAGAGCGTTCGTCCTTCTCCCGATGGTTAAGGTTTTGAGCTCTCACACACAGGCGATCGCCGTCCCACGTCGATTGCCGCGAGGTAGCCATGCTGGAATCCCTTTATCTGCAACTCGGCCAGCATGACGAGCTGTCGAACGAAGAGAAGGCTCTGCTGGTCGAGACAATCGCCTTTGGAAGAGATTTTGAAAAGGGTCAGGATCTCGTCTCGACTGGCTCGCGACCAGCCTACAGCACCATGTTGCTCGACGGCCTCGCGGCACGCTACAAAGTGCTCGAGGATGGTGGCCGGCAGTTCACCTCCCTGCAGGTGCCTGGCGACTTCGTCGACCTCCACGCCTTTCTGCTGAAGACAATGGACCACGGCATCGTTGCGCTCTCGCCTTGCCGTGTCATGTTCGCGGACCACAGCAAGTTGAGGACAATTCCGAACGCGCCCCGCACCTAACCCGCTTGTTGTGGCTCGACACGCTGGTCGACGGCGCCATACACCGCGAGTGGATCGTGGCAATGGGCCGCCGCTCCAAGACCTCGCATCTGGCTCATCTCATCTGCGAGCTCTTCGTGCGCCTGCAGGTGGTCAAGCGCACTAGCGGCATGAGCTTCAACCTGCCTCTTTCGCAAGCCGAGATGGCCGATGTGCTGGGGTTGTCGGTGGTGCATATGAACCGGGTGATCGGATCCCTGAAAAAGACAAAGGTGATCACCTGGACGAACCACACAGTCACCATTCTGGATTGGGATCAACTTGCAGAGCTCGCTGAGTTCGATCCAACGTATCTGAGCATGAACAACGAACCCAGATAGGGCTTAAGTCGCCGCGCTGTTACCCTCGTCGAAGAATTGAATGCCCCGCACCGCCGCCTTCTTGGTGATCAAGCCTTTCAGATCGGCGTCCGATCGGCTTGTTCCGGTCTGCTCGCGCAACATGGCTATGGCTGCCTGCATCGACAGAAAGGGATTTTCCAACACCGCGTCGAGTATGGTGTCCACTGACGCAGCAATATCGGTCGGTTCAGGATTTATCGCCATGGCTACTGGTCCATCTTACCCACCCGTCGAACTCGACGGCGCCTAAAGGCGCCTGATCTCCGCGAGCTTCAAGCGAAGCCGTTGACCTTCGGCGTAGGCAAGCGCGAAGGATGCAAGATCGAACTGGCTAGTGGTTTCCCGGCCATTGTTTATCACACGCACGAACCATTCACCGCACGCCTCGACGACCTCAATCTGCGTTCCGACACTGCTTCCGTTTTGGGGGTTATCCACGGCATCCTCCCATGGCTGATGAAAGCGGAATTATCCCACCAACCCGCGGTTCCGTCATTCAAATTTGATGAGTTTTCACTGTACGAATATTGCCAAGCGGTTTCCTTGCATGCCCGCTTTTGCCAATCCGTGATTTCCAGATAGCGGAGATCTCATATTTGGCGCTCGATAATGGATTGGGTGCCTATTGGGTTGCGGACGTCACGCGCCAGACGGTGTTTCCGACGTCGTCGGCGATCAACAGCGCACCCGCCTTGTCGACGGCAACGCCCACAGGCCGCCCGTGCGCCTGGTTGTCATTGTCCAGGAACCCGGTGACGACATCTTGTGGCTTGCCGCCCGGATGGCCACCCTTGAACGGGACGAAGACGACCTTGTAACCGTTGAACTTCTTGCGGTTCCAGCTGCCATGCTCACCGACAAACGCGCCGTTGCGATAGGAACCCGGGAGGTTGGTCCCGGTGTAAAACGCCATGCCGAGGGGTGCGACATGGGAACTCAGGGCATAGTCCGGAGGGATGGCCTTCGCGACCAGATCCGGCCGCTGGGGCATCACGCGCGGATCGACATGCTGGCCGTAGTAGCTGTACGGCCAACCGTAGAACGCGCCATCCTTGACCGATGTCATGTAGTCGGGAACAAGATTGGGACCGAGTTCGTCGCGCTCGTTGATGACGGCCCACAGAGCCCCGCTCTGCGGCTCCCAGCTCAGCCCATTGGGATTGCGCAGTCCACTTGCGAATATACGATAGCGCCCGGTGGTTCTGTCGACCTCCCAGATGGCGGCCCGGTCCTTTTCGGCCTGGATGCCATTCTCGGTGATGTTGCTGTTGGAGCCGACGCCGACATAGAGCAACGATCCGTCAGGACTGGCGACCAAGGATTTGGTCCAATGGTGATCGATAGGCCCGCCGGGCAGCGGCGTCAAAACGGTACCCGGCGCCGTGATCTTGGTGTCGCCAGGCGTGTAGGGATAACGCACGATGGCGTCGGTGTTGGCGACATAGAGATCGTTGCCGACCAGGGCCACACCGAAGGGCGAACTGAGATGGTCGAGGAACACGTCCTGGACGTCAGGCACGCCATCGCCGTTGGTATCTCGTAGCAGCGTGATGCGGTTACTTCCTTCGGTGCCACCGCCCGAGGTCGCCATCGACTCGATCCAACCCATGATCAGGTCTTTTGGTCGCTTGATCGAGGCGCCGGGCGGCGCCACGGACTCGACGACCAGAACGTCGCCGTTGGGCAATGTGTAAAGCGAACGCGGATGCTTCAGGCCTTTGGCGAAGGCCTTGATCTGCAGGCCTTTGGCGACGGTTGGTGTCTCATCCTGTTTCCAGCCGATGATTGACGCAACATGCATCGGTGGGACTAGATACTGGGCGGGCTCGGGCAGCGTCGGATTGGCTCCGACCTGATCGCCGGGGTCCGGCTCGTTGTCGCTGCATGCGGGCAGTGCGAAAAGCGATCCGCACAGCAAACCGAGACCTGCTACGCGCCGGATGTATCTGCTGGACGACAACGCGGAATTCATTCGACCACCTCCACTTGAGCACCGCCGGAACGCCATCCCAGCAGTCCGCCGAGGAGTAGGACGATTACGGCTGCGGCCGACAGAGAGAGCCCTGTCGGTACGACCGAGGTCCAGGCATCACGGCTGTGCACAAGGGCATTGAAAAACGATATGATGAGCACGACCAAGCTACCGAGGAGATATGGCCATACGGGCCTGCTCGCACCCGAAAGTCGGCCGGTGAACAAATCGACAATCGCTGCCAAAACCGCAAGCGCGCCTACGACCAGGCCGGCAAAAAGCAGCCAGGCGGAAAAGTCTGCCCACATCATCTCAGCGCTTCGCCAATAGGTCACATCGGTCAGCAACGCGCCGATAAAACACCCATTGGCGATCGCCATTGGTGTTCTATGAAGCGGAGGCTTGGTGACGACCACCATCGATCGCGCGCTGGCCATGGATATCCTCCATCCTGAAAGCTGGGCCTTTGCTCCAAACCAACTTGCGGTTGGGAGGTTCCCGGAGCGGCTCGAGTTCAAGAATTCGTGATGGCGGCCCAACAACGCCGGACAGTTTAAAACTCACCGCTCGGTCTGGCCTTGCCGGCATCACCGCACCAAGCGGAACAAAGCCATCCGATCCAGAGTTTTATCGGCGAATGCCGGAGAGGCGAATGCCGGAGACAAGGGATTTCCGATGGCAACGACAGAGACGCCACGCGCCCGGGCGAGCATTATCATTCGGGTAGCGCCTGACGACATCACCAAAGCATTGATCGAGCCTGACCGGCTCACACAGTTCTGGCTGGCTTCGAGCAGCGCCCCCCTCGCCGCTGGGGCCAAGGTCCATTGGAAGTTCATGGTCCCAAGTGCGGAAGTCGACACCACCGCAACGCGGCTGATCCCGGGTCGGAAGATCGATTGGAAATGGTCGGATGGAACCAACGTGAATATCGATCTGGAGGAAGTCGACGGCGGAACTGCGGTGACTATAGTCAGCTCGGGATTTAGGGGCAGCAAGGACGAGGCGGTCGAGCACGCCTTGACCGCGACTGAAGGGTTCGCCTTCGTTCTCGCCGCTCTGAAAGACGTGCTGGAATCTGGCAAAGCCAGCAACATCGTGCGCGACAAGGCACGACTGATCGAGTTGCGAAGATAACGCGAGATGCCAGTTTCCAGCAATCTTCGCTCGCAAGCGGGCAATTCTGGTTTGCTGCGCACACGTCGTTCTTTCGATCATTCACGAGAGGCCGTGTATGCTGCCTGGTCACCATGGAAATCGTCCGTCGCAGGCTTTTTCTTCAGCCCGAGCAACAAGATAATTTCGGTTCAGATCGAACCGCATCTGGCCGGATTGGTCTCGGTCGATGAATTGAACAATGAAGAGATGATCAAACATTGGGGACATTTCACGCGGATCGACCCACCGCGCCGACTGGCGTTCACCCTGAATGTCCCGAAGCATTTCCATGGCGAAGCCCGGATTGCGGTCGACATAGCTAAGACCGCCGAGGGATGTCGCCTCACCTTGACGCAGAGCGTTGTTGGTCTAGAAACGCCGAGCGGATATGGCAAGGCATGTTCGACGGCCTCACCAACGTTTTGCAAGGCCGGCAGGCGTTCGAGTGACTATAAGGTGCTAGCCATTCCCGGACGGCCAGTAGCGACCACCTTATAGTGACAATTTGGACGGTCGGTATGGATCCAACGGCTGGTAGCGCCTACAGGCGGCTTTACGGCCAAAGCCTCCACCAGAAACTCCTGGCGCTTCCAGCCCTTGCATAGCCTTGTACAAGGCCGTTGTAGCGGCTGCTAGGTGATCTTCCGGATTGCCATTGTCATTGGCGAGGTCTGGCGCGTGAGGCTTCATAGGCGAATTATGCGCCTTGCTTGGTCGTCGGTGCACTACTGCCGGGCGCGAAACAATTCTCTGTCGAGGCCGTTCGGACGAGTGGGGAGCAATCGATGGTTGATGAGCTAGGCAAGCCGCCGACCGATGGTAGAGTCACCATGGCCCGCCGCCTGGTCGATGAGACTGGCATTACGGAAGCGCAAGCCCGCGAGCTTGTCAGCTTCCTTGGACTGGAATTGGGCCTCCTTGGTTCGCGAGGCGCGGCTGTCGAAGAAGCCTTAGCCGCTACTTCCGCACGATCCATTCCAGCAACTCTGCGTCAACGTCCTCGCTGCCGGTGAGGTCGCGGATAAAGTCCGAAGCCAATTCGCGCCATCTATGTTCGGGCACATTGTCCTCGATGACGGATTTGATGAAGGCGTTGCGCAAAATATCGCTGTCGAAAGCCGATATCGGAATACTCGGTTGGGGCATGGCCAACCTCCCCATGATAAGGGCGGGAGCTTAGCGTTACTCTCAACCACCGGTGCGCCGTAAACCCCTAGCCGGTAGCGGCCCGATTATACGACTGCGGAAACCGGTACTGAATATCAAATGTTTGTACGTTTTTAACCAAGCAATTGCCGGCCAATTGGCGCGCTCTACCTCGGGCAGGCGGCAATCCCCTCAAAGTTGCCGCAGTGGCCGGCGCGGGCTTAGGCAATGATGTCTCACCGGCATCATCGCGTCGGCCACTTGCACCTTAGGAATTCCCGGCCGCGGACGCGCCTGTCCCGTTCCTCAAACGCTCAGGCGATGGGCCGTTCCTGCCTTGCAGGGGTCTTTGAACCGAGGTCTCCGACAAGCCGGCGATACTGAGCTTCGGGCGGTCCGTAGGCGTCGCGCGCCAATTTCAGCAGGCCATTGCGATCGCGGATTGTGATCTCTCCGCGACGGGCACGAATATAGCCATAGCTCTCGATGACCTGGAGACCGACCGTGACTCCGGGACGCCTCACGCCGAGCATGATGGACAGAAATTCATGGGTTATCACAAGCCTGTCGCCGATAGTGCGGTCAGAGCACATTAGGAGCCACCTCGCCAGTCGGACTTCCAGGCTTTGCCGGGCATTGATCGATGCGGTGTAGCTCGTTTGAACATGGAGATATTGGACGTAGCGCAAGAGAAACGGCCGTAAGGTAGGGCTGGCCTCCAAGGCCGCCAGGAATGGGCCGGTGGCTATCCGCAACGCCTCGCTCGTCGACTGGATATAGCAATCGAAATTTGCCTGGTCGTCCCCCATGATCAGTGCCGACCCGGTCATGCCTTCGAACCCGATGATTCCGACTTCCGCTTCGTCTTTCCCTGAAGTCTTCGCCACCACCGAGGCCAGCCCGCTTTCAAGAAAATAGACGGCTTCGATCTTTCGGTCTGCAGTCTCCAACGGCGCGCGCAACTCTAGAAAAACGCTCTCGAGATGTGGCTGCAAGCGCGCAAAATCGTCCGCGTTCATGCGGCGCAACAATTCGCTCCTGGCTTGCAGGACCTGATGATCCACGAGACGCTCTCCCTGAGGGCAAGAGCACTGGGATCTCTTAGCCGGCCGCGCCCGTTGATTGAGCGGCCGGTGGCGGACCATAGACTGCGCATCACGCAGCACTAGTCTGGCCAGCATGTTGGTATGAAACCGACAGTTACTGTCGCGAAAAATCGAAGCTTCGGATGGCTAACCATCTTTCGCCAGGAGACGAGCTTCCCGCAGGATGGAGGCACGATCAAACCCGACCAGCGATATTATTTCGCGGATTTGCTGTTCAGTAGCGCCGGATTCGCGCGCCATTGCGCGGACCATCGCTTGCGGCGGACCGGGCCGCTCGGGTTCGTTCGCCATGACATCCTATGCCTCGTGATGGGCAGGAGTGCGATGGTCGCTCCCAAGCGTCAGCGCCCGCATTGCGCCTCTGACGATTTGCTTATGTACGCTTTCGTACCAAAACTTGCGAGTCAATTCGAGGTGCGACCGAATTGGACGGTTCGCACGCCCACTTACTCCAAATCTCCCAAAATCGTTCGGAACAATTGCGTCACTGGGAGGTTCAAAATGTCCCACCCCAACCAGGAGTTTCGAACGATGGACCATACCAATCATGTGCGCCTTGCGAGCACTGAACTGACGCCCGACGTTCTGGAAGATGCCACGATATATGACGCCGACGACAACAAGGTCGGCAGCGTTTCGCATGTCCACGGCTCTGGAGCCTCCAGCCAAGTTGTTATCGATGTCGGCGGCTTTCTCGGCATCGGCGCCAAACCRGTGGCCGTGCCCGCGAGCCAGTTGGAATTCATGCGCGATGAAGACGGTGACGTCCATGCAGTGACCAACTGGACCAAAGACGAGCTCAAGAAAATGCCCGAGCATCACGACGCCTGATACCGACGGGTTCGCCTTGACCGAGAGCGGTCGCTTGGCCGCTCTCATCACCTGTACCGGCGTGTGGCCAGAGGCCGGCTGCAGCCCGAGGAGACTTGGCGAGCACCGTCCCGTCGACCACCAAAATAACCGGCACGGAGTTACAGCCATGACGGCCAAAAAGCCGAACATAGAGAGCAAAGATAAGAAAGCACAACGTTTGGCAGAGACCACCGATGTTTCACCTAAACAGGCTAAAGATCTTATACGGAAGCACGGGAAGGACAGTCCTGAGGTCGAGAAGGAGGCCAAGAATTTCAAAGCCGAGGGATAGGCGCGGCTAGCGTCAACTTCCACTAATGAGTCCGCCACCGGACCGCGTCCCGTAGCGGGCTCGCCGGTTGTTGCCGATCCCGACGAGCCCGCGCCGGCGGACAAACTCTTCTGCAACAGCACATACGCGCCTGCGTCCCAGCCGTCGCCATGCAACCAAACATCGAGTTCCGTCGTTTTGTCCGGTTCGATATTTGGGGGGCGTCTTGTCACGATTGAGCGAGGACAGTACGAGCGCTGCGCTACTCACTGCCGGTGAGATGGTTGCGCGTATCGGATCCCTTGCCTGGGACGAGAGTTCGATCGGCTCGATGTCATCGTGGCCCACTGAGCTCAAAACACTCGTTGACGTGATCCTCAGTTCCGCACAACCGATGTTTGTTGCCTGGGGTTCGGAGCGTATCTGGCTCTACAACGACGCCTTCATCCCGATCCTCGGTAGCAAGCATCCGACGGTAGGCGGACGCAAAGTTGACGTCAACGACCGAAATAGAGAGCAAGGCAGTCGTTCCAACCTTCGTGATAGGATTGTATTTTGCTCTTCTAAAGCGACATCGGTCTGTCCGGAAAATGACCGTTTCCGTCCATCGGCAAACGGTGGGCGTTTGGCTGTGGACAGAACCCCTTGGTGTCCGAAAATATGTTCGGAAATCTGCTGTCGGATATCGCTTACCTAAATCGTGCGCGGATCCGCATCAGATCGTACCACCTCTCAGCGTGAAAATCGTATTTCACACTGCCGTGCCGTCGCCTGCGCCTCAAGATGATGCATCTACCACCGCGGCGCGATACCGCCCGTAGCCGACCTTCACGAGCAGGCCTTCCTTGCACATCCGGGACAAGTAACAGCGGGGGATTCCTGCATTTGACAACTCACAGGTCCGCACCTCACCGCCCTTGCGAGCCAGAGCAACAGCTTGGTCGCGAAGTGACGGCTGGCGAACACCCGCAAGGCGAAGTGCCTCGGCACGGTCTCGGTCGCGTTTTCGCATCTTGAGTGCTTGCGGCGCATTCTGGCGAAGAGCTATAGCGAATTCGTAATTCGCGGCTTCACCGATCCCGGCGAGCCAAACATTTTCAAACACTTAGGAATGATGCCTGCCTGAGCGCGAAATTGCGCTTTTGCCTTATGGGGCTACGTCTGGGCTACAATCGCCAATTTCCCCATCCCTTCCGGTCGTGATGTTGCTTTCGCACGCGTTCCTGCGCGACTATCCAACTTTCAATGAAAGGGGCTAGCGCGATGCCGTCCAAGGTTTGGAACGCTGTTGCGTCTGCGGCAGTTGGGGGCGTCGTCGGGATTGGCGGGACCGTCACCACCGGTGCTTTCGGATACCTCGACAATAACCGAGAGCTCGACATCGAGATGGTCAAAGTCGAGCTTTCGATTTTGGCAGGAGAAAACAAGGACACTTCCCTGCCAGGCCGAAAATTCGCCTAGCCATTCGACTGCTCCGCATCGCGAACGTTCTAGGCGCCGCAGGGGACCGCGTCATAGACCAAGCAAAGCGGGAGATCGCCCAATGACCGCTCACGTCATAACGTTGGGACCTTTCGGTATGCCGGCGCGGATGAACCCGCCCGATGGCGCCAGTCAGTCGAGAAGCGTCTGAACAGCCTCCTAGACCGCGCCATGGGCCTGATTACGTCGTTCGTTCGCATGTTTCTCCTATATTAGCATTGCGGCATATACTTGCCATGCGGCGCCTAGAGCGGAGACCCAAATGGGCGGCTATAAGGCCTGGCATGATATTATTCACGACCATCAGGTCGAAAGTTTCGCTTCAGAGAACGGTTTGACTGCGGACCTGGTCTGGGAGTTGATCCTAAAACACGGTAACAGCCGCAAGGCCGTGATCAAAGCTGCTCAGGGCGCCCTCGAATCGGCCGGCGTCGAGTTCACCACCGAAAATGGCGGCGGCGCTGGGGTGAGGATCAGGAAGCCATGAGGTCTTCTTGATTGGAAACCCGCAATCGCAGAAGGCCCCGTTGGTGCTGTTTGTTGCCGGCCTGCGCGTTCCGCGATCGCACCATAGGCGCCGGCGGCAACCGCATATTAGCATGTCCTTGTGGCGGACATGTTTCCGCCTGGCCGGCGCCTTTTACCCCAACGCCCCCCGCCCAACGAGGCGTCGGCCCCCTTTCATCGTCGCTCGAAAGTCGGTTTCCAGTCGCGGCTCCGCTCCCGTTGCTGTCCCTCGTAGTCAGGAATGCAAGAACACCGGGCGCCGATCGCGGCCCGCGGCCTTGCAGTGCGAGCAGACGAACAGCCCGACAAGATCCTGATGCATTGAGCGGTGGCCGGGTTCAAGGCGGCCTGTGAGCGCTTGTATATCGAGTTTGGCCGATCGGCAGCACATGGAATGGCTGCAGTCGACGTAGACGCTTTCGCGTGCGGCAAGTGTATGGGCGAGAGTCTCGAGAGGCACGGCGATCTCCCTTGGGGGGCGCGGCAACCGGAGGATCATGTTTCTGATCTCGGTGACGATGGAAGCCGGCTTGCGCACGATTTGGAGAATCCCAGCCATCTATGGCATTGTATTTATTAACGCTAATATGAGGGGCGACCGACTTCGTGAGACATTCCGAAACCATCAGTTTTTGAAGCAGGAGCATGGCCGACACCAAACCGTCGCCCCCAACTGTGGAAATCAGCCAATCCCTAGGCGAGTGGGTTGTTAGGATCGTAACAACGGACGGCAACACCTATTCCAGAGCCTTCGAACGTGAGTCCGATGCCGTCGCTTTCGCTGTGAATCAGCGTTTGCATTTGGGATTGCAACTTCCGCCGCCTGACTAGTCGCCCTGAACTGGCACCTTGCTTAGGCCTTTGTCCTCCTGGACTGGCCCGGGTTCAGGAAGCCATCCCTTATCAGGTCCAACGCGTCGAGCGCGTCTTCATCCAACAAGTTTGTCAAGGGCACTCCACCCACGCGTACAACCTTGTTGTTGTCTATGTCGTAGACCTCCCAGAGCCCATCGCTGATTCTTCGGATTGCGTGCCGTCTCTCCATAAGGAGTCTCTAATAAACGAGTCACCGAAGCGCCAGCAAGAAAACTCGATCCAAAGAGTTAACGGTGGAAAACCATGCTCGCTTTGACAAGCTCCTGCGAATGACGCGCAAAGAGGCCGCGTCAGATCAAACTGGCAATCAGACGTTTCCAACAAGGCGAGTTCGCCGGCGCCATCATCTCAAATCGTCAACCACTTCCGAAAGTGAGCAAGGTTGAGTTTGTGGTCGAACGATGCTCGACCTTAAGGGCAAAGAGGATGGCGAAACATGCCGCTGGCCTGGCTACCAGCCCAAGCGAACTATCTGGGAAAGCTCGGCAATGTCGCCATAGATCATCGAACCCTTGACGAGAAAACATTTGTTACCGAGAACTTTGAAGAGTGGGCTCGACGCGGTGCAAGCCGGCCGGTCCTTGTCCTTGGCATCCGCATAGCCGATGCTGATGGCAAGGACAGCGATAGCAATGAGTGTCGTCTTGGTCATATTGGGCCACCCACCAGCGAGCCTCTGCAAAACATAGGACGTGAGCGTCTATTAGCACTTGCTCATATTAGCCTTCATCCATCAATCAAATGAAGCGGACCCGTCTTCGATCGCGCGCTAAAGGTAGATCAAAGCCGGCGGAGACGAGAGGGCAGCCCGGGGCGAGCGCTATAAAAATCGATGTTTCACCATTGCTTCCTAAGGAGCTTGCGATGGATCACGTGGGGGCCTAACAGCGAGGTCAATCTTTGCGTTGAAGTTGTCGAAGCCTGCGGAGCCATCCCACGGTGCCCCCTCACGCCATACCGACAATGCTCTGCGCATGGGCATGGAGATGTTGGGCGGCCCGCCGGTATTCGATCGCGTCGCCGCTGCAAACAACCAGGAACTGCGCCGCGAACTCGCGCGTATTTGTGGCCGGTTTGGCGAGCATGGCCTTCGCAATCTCCGATATGTCTTGATAGACGCGTTTCAGATCGCGGTCGGAAATGTCCAGGGAGATCGAATTCATCATTGCCTCCCAGCGCCGAAAACCCGCCAGGATGGGACTTTCGTTCGAGTTTGCGGCAAAAATCTCTTCCGGTGCAGCGGCCCCTATACGCGGAAAGGAGACCATCGTGCCTACCACCGTGCGTCTTGTCATTGCATCAAACATCAAGCCCGAACTCCTACGACTGAACGCAATTCTGTAGGGCCGGCGATC
This sequence comes from Mesorhizobium sp. 2RAF45, assembly GCF_052115225.1. Taxonomy (NCBI): domain Bacteria; kingdom Pseudomonadati; phylum Pseudomonadota; class Alphaproteobacteria; order Hyphomicrobiales; family Phyllobacteriaceae; genus Mesorhizobium; species Mesorhizobium sp. 2RAF45. The sequence continues at coordinate 354,005 of NZ_JBFRGG010000001.1, forward strand.
CGGTGGCACATTGTTCTGCGTCAAATTTCGGCAACGTCGAAAACCGGCATTGCCTCCGCAGAGCTTGAGGGAGGACTTCGGCTGGTGGGTTGAAGGAGCCAATTCATCGCAATGTCGCCCCGCTCCCGCTTGCGCGCGGTTGTCCGCCGCGCGATAGATGCCTCGGTTCAGGGAGGAATCATGCGCAAAATCCTGGTTTCGGTTCTGCTGGCCGCGGTTGCGCTTTACGCGAATTGCGCTCTGGCACTGGACAGCAGCAGCACGCCTGTCGTCGTCACCCCGCTCGCATCACGCACGACCACCGCTTCCGGCCAGCCGATCACGCTGCCGCAGAAGAACGTGCAGGTGCTGGTGTCGACCTATGACATCGCGCCGGGCGCGACCTTGCCGGTGCACCGGCACCCCTTCCCGCGCTATGCCTATGTCGAGGCCGGAACGCTGAAGGTCACCAATGTCGAGTCCGGCAACAGCAACACCTACAAAACAGGCGATTTCATCATCGAGATGATCGGCCAGTGGCATCAGGCCACGAACATCGGCGGTGGCCCGGTCAAGCTCCTTGTGATCGACCAGGTCGAGCAAGGCGCCAAGAACACGGAATTGCGGCAGTAGCCAAGCGTCATGCTCATGTGCCGAAAGGCGAGAGGCAACACGCCGCCCGCCTACCCGCTCCGTATCGGATAACCATCCTGCCCCCAGCGCAGGACCAGTGCTCAGCCCCAGCTGCCGACCATCTGTCGTGTCGTCGCATTCAGCCGGTTGAAGGCGTTGATCAGGGCGATCTGGACAACCAGCGCGGCAAGCGCCTTTTCATCATAGTGGCGGGCGGCTTCGTCCCAGACATCGTCCGGCACGGCGTCGGGCCGGTCGGCGAGCCTCGTGCCGGCCTCGGCCAGCGCCAGGGCCGCCCGTTCGGCGTCGGTGAAGTAGGGCGTCTCGCGCCATGCCGCCAGCGCAAAAATGCGCTCGTCCTTCTCGCCGGCCTTCTTCAGTTCGCGCGCGTGCATGTCGACGCAGAGGCTGCAGGCATTGATCTGGCTGGCGCGCAGATGAATGAGCTTGCGCGTCACATAGGGTATGTCGGCCGCCTCGGTCGACTTGTCCAACGCCAGCAGCGCCTGCAGGGCGCCTGGGATGAGCATCACGGGATTCTTGAGTCTGGCTTGCATGGTCTTCTCCTTTTTAGGCGTTTCGTCAGGACGTGTTTTGCCGAGCCCGGAAGCAGCGCATCCGGGATTTCAGCAGATGGAATTTCGGCTGCCGCCGCACGGCCAACGGTCAATCCATAACCGTATAGCTATGGGTTATTCATAACTACACAGTTATAAGACTGTCAAGCGGGGAAATGTGCGGCTGGTCCAAATGGCGGTGCGCCGTTCACGCTTTCGCGCCAGCCGCCCGGGTGCTAGGGCTTTGCGCAACATCATGGACTGGATCGCCCCTTGACCACGGAAACACACCCACCGCTGATCGAAATATGTGTCGAAGGCATCGATGGCCTGCTCGCCGCGCAGGCCGCCGGCGCCGACCGGGTCGAACTGTGCGCCAGCCTGGTCGAGGGCGGCATCACGCCGAGCCTCGGCACGGTGCGCGCGGCTCTCGACCAGGCGACCGTGCCGTTTCACGTCATGGTGCGGCCGCGCGGCGGCGATTTTCTCTACAGCGAGACCGAATACCGCTCGATGCTCGCCGATGTCGCGGCGCTGCGCGATCTCGGCGTGCCGGGCGTGGTGTTCGGCTGCCTGAACGCCGACGGCACCATCGACGAAGAGCGCATGAGCGAATTGACCGAGGCCGCCGGCTCCCTGAACGTCACCTGCCATCGTGCCTTCGACATGACACGCGATCCGGCCGAGGCGCTGGAAGCGCTGATCCGCTGCAAGGTCGGCCGCGTGCTGACCAGCGGCCAACGCGACACCGCGATCGAAGGCTTGTCGTTACTGGCGGATCTCGTGCGGCAGGCCGGCGACCGCATCATCATCCTCGGTTGCGGCGGGCTCGATCTCGGCAACATCGCCGAGGTGCGCCAAAGGACCGGACTGGCCGAAATGCACTTTGCAGCGCTGAAGGACGTGCCAAGCGCGATGCACTACCGCAATCCCAAGGTTGGCATGGGCGGCTCCGATCTCGATCGCGAATACCGCAACACAGTGACCGACACACCGCAGGTGGCGGCGACGATCGCGGCGGCCAAGGCATGACCGCCCCGATAGACCGCATAGCGCAAGGCGACGAAGGGGACGTACTGGCGCTCAACAACGAGCATGCCGCCGAACTGTCCTGGCTCGAAGCCGAGCGGCTGTCGTTCCTGCTCGGCGAGGCGTTCTACGCACGGCGCATCGGCGATCTCGAAGCCTTCATCATGACCTTCGACCAGGAAGCCAACTACGACAGCCCGAACTTCATCTGGTTCCGCGAACGCTACGAACGCTTCATCTATGTCGACCGCGTCGTCGTGGCGGCGCATGCAAGGGGCCGCGGCCATGCGCGCCGGCTCTATGAGGACCTGTTCGAACATGCCGAACGCGCCGGCCACACGCTGGTCACCTGCGAGGTCAACGCCGATCCGCCCAACCCCGTCTCGGATGCCTTCCACGCCGCGCTGGGCTTTACCGAGGTCGGCGAAGCGGTGATCCACGGTGGCAAGAAAGCGGTGCGTTATTACGTCAAGCAGATCGTCACCTGATTGCTGGCCGAATAAAGAAGATTCTCCTAATATAAGCGTTCCGCCAAAATGGAGGAACCGCGATGCCTAGCAACGTCTTCCGCTTCGACGAAAGCTGGGACATTCCCGAAGGCACGCCGCAGCAAGTGTGGGACGTGCTCTCCGACGCCGAATTGCTCCCGCTCTGGTGGGGCGAGGTCTACAAGGAAGTGGTTCCGCTCGACCGCAAGGGCAAGGCATCAGTCGGCTCGCGGGCAAGGGCACGGGCGCGCGGCGCCCTGCCCTATGAGCTGAACTTCATCATCGAGGCCGCCGAACTCGAGCCTGGCAGGCTGGTCGTCGTGAAAACCTTTGGCGACTTCGACGGGCTATGGCGGGCCGAACTGTCGCCGTCAGGCAGCGGCACCCATGTCCAACTGACCTGGCAGGTCACTGTCGAGAGGCCGATCCTCAAATTCCTGGCACCCCTGCTGCGGCCGGCCTTCGCCTGGAACCATCGCTGGACAACGCCGCGTGGCGAAGCCGGCCTGCGGCGCTATCTCAGGCTCGCAACAACAGTGCCTCGGCGCGATGACGCCTGAATCACCAGTTGCGGTTCAACCATTCACGCACCGGCCGCTCGATGAGGTAATAGCTGCAGAGCGCGCAGGCAAAGACCCCGGCCAGCATCGGCCACGGGCTGATGCCTTGTTCATAGACGAATTTGTAGAAGGGCTGCTGCCACAGATAGAGTGAGTATGACCACAGGCCCAACGTCGCCATGGGCCAGGACGAGAGCAATTTGGAAAAGATTGGCGTGCTGAAATCGAGCGCATTGACAGCCAGCGCCAGCAGCGGCACCGCAAGGAGATAGTGGATCGGCGTCGGCACCGGGTCCATGAACAGCAAAACCGCGACCGCCGCCGCTGCCAGGGCGACATAAGGCCCCTTCAGCACCGCCGGCAGGCGGCCTTCGGCCTTGAGCAGGCAGATCGAAGCCGAAAGCAGGATCGAAGCGATGTGCACATCGGTGCGCCAGTAGGTGGCCTCGTAGTCCAGCCTGAACACCCAGTACGACACCGCGCCATTGGCCATTGCGAGCAAGGCGAGCGTCACCAGCAAAGGAATGACGCGATTGCGTCTGGAGACGAGCGCGCTGATCAACGCCAGGATGATGTAGGCATGCTCCTCGACACAAAGCGACCAGATATGGTCGAGCGCTCCGGCGCGGGTGACGAGAATTCCGGCGTAATTGTAGGTGAATGTCAGCGCCGTCAGCGCGGCCTTCCATTTGAAGGCGATGAACGTGCCGGAGAGCGCGATCATGGTGACGATGACGAAGACCAGAAGCGCCGGGTAGATGCGCGAGAAGCGGCGCTTGAAGAACTTCTTCAGCGGGTAGCGTTCGATGAACAGGATCTCGGCCATCAGCCGGCCGCTGAGCACGAAGAAGAATTCGACGCCAAGCACGCCCAGATTGATTCCGGGCACCGGGAAAAAATGGCCGATCAGCACCAGGGCGATCGACAGGCCGCGCCAGCCGTCGAGATAGGCCAGTCTAGTCCTAGCCGATCGGTCGACGGCGGATCGGGACGGAACCATCTGGGTCGCGGTAATTTCGGACATGCCGATCCTTCGCATTGGCATGCGAAAGGGCACGGCGGTAAATATCCGAACCCGGCTCGCATTCCCGCCCCAACCCATACTGCAGTGCAATATAAGTTTGTGCAAGTGCGAGATTGGCGGCGATGCGGTTCCTTGGGCAGCAAACTGCCGGAAATGCTTCGAGCAAAAGACCAGTCGCGTGGCGAAATTCCTTCACGAGCCGCACGGCTACACACCATCGCGTACGAAAAAGGGGCCAAGATGGCCCCTTTGATGTCGGCAACCGATGCTGTCAGGCGTTGGCTGCCGCCACCGCGCGCTTGGCCATGACCGCGATCAAATTGGCGCGGTAGTCGGCGGAAGCGTGGATGTCGCTCATCAGGTTCTTCGCCGGCACTTTCACGCCGGCGAGAGACGCGGCGTCGAAGTTCTTCGCAAGGGCTGCCTCGATCTCCTTCGAGCGGAACACGCCGTCGTCACCGGCGCCGGTCACCGCAACGCTGACGCCGTCCTTGCCCTTGGCCACGAACACGCCGACGATTGCATAGCGAGAAGCGGGGTTGCGGAACTTTTCATAAGCCGCCTTGGCCGGCGCGGTGAAGGAGACCGCCGTGATGATCTCGCCATCCTTCAAGGCCGTTTCGAACAGCCCTTTGAAGAACTTGTCGGCCGATATCTCGCGCTTGTTGGTGACGATGGTGGCGCCCAATGCCAGAAGGGCCGCCGGATAGTCGGCCGCCGGATCGTTGTTGGCGATCGAACCGCCGATCGTGCCCTTGTAGCGCACCGCCGGGTCACCGATCAGCGACGCCAGATGGGCAATTGCCGGGCAGGCCTTCTTAAGCTTCTCGTCGTTGGAGACGTCGAAATGCGTGGTGGCCGCGCCGATGGTGACCGTCTTTCCCGACACCTTGACGCCCTGCATCTCCTTGATGCGCGACAGATCGACGAGATCGGAAGGAGCCGCCAGCCGCGTCTTCATGGCAGGTATCAGCGTCATGCCGCCGGACAGCAGTTTGGCGTCGCCGCTCTTCACCAGCTTGGCGGCATCCGCGACCGAGGCGGCGCGATGGTAGTTGACCGAATACATGGCTGTTCCTCCTCAGTGCTTCGCGGCGCGGATCGCGGCCCACACGGTGGGCGGCGAGGCGGGCATGGCGATATCGGCGATGCCGATGGCATCGGTGATGGCGTTGATCACCGCCGGCGGCGAGCCGATGGCGCCGGCCTCGCCGCAACCCTTGATGCCGAGCGGATTGCCCGGGCATGGCGTGTTCGAGGTCGAGACCTTGAACGACGGCAGGTCGCCCGCGCGCGGCATGGTGTAATCCATGTAGCTCGCGGTCAGCAGCTGTCCGCTGGCATCGTAGTGGGCGCCTTCCAGCAGCGCCTGGCCAATCCCTTGCGCGATGCCGCCATGCACCTGGCCCTCGACGATCATCGGATTGATGATGTTGCCGAAATCATCGGCGGCCACGAACTGGACGACCTCTGTCGTTCCGGTCTCCGGTTCGATCTCGACCTCGCAGATGTAGCAGCCCGCCGGGAAGGTGAAGTTCGACGGATCGTAGAAGGCCGTTTCCTTCAATCCGGGCTCCATCCCTGCCGGCAGATTGTGGGCGGTATAGGCGGCCAGCGCCACCTGGAACCACGGCACGTTCTTGTCGGTACCGGCAACCTTCAGCGCACCGTTCTCGATGACGATGTCGCCCTCGTCGGCTTCGAGCAAGTGGGCGGCGATCTTCTTGGCCTTGGCCTCGACCTTGTCGAGTGCCTTTGATATCGCCGACATGCCGACCGCGCCCGAGCGCGAACCGTAAGTGCCCATGCCCATCTGCACCTTGTCGGTGTCGCCATGGACGATCGAAACCGAATCAATCGGCACGCCGAAACGCTGGTTGACCAGTTGCGCGAAGGTCGTCTCGTGGCCCTGGCCATGGCTGTGCGAGCCGGTCAGCACCTCGATCGTGCCGACGGCGTTGACGCGCACTTCGGCCGATTCCCAAAGGCCGACACCGGCGCCGAGCGAGCCGACCGCCGCCGACGGCGCGATGCCGCAGGCCTCGATGTAACAGCTCATGCCTATCCCGCGCAGCAGGCCCTTCTTGGCGGCCGCCGCCTTGCGTTTGGCAAAGCCGGCATAGTCCGAAGCTTTCATGGCCGCGTCGAGCGAGGCGCCGTAGTCGCCGGCGTCATAGTTCATGATCACCGGTGTCTGGTGCGGGAAGGAGGTGATGAAGTTCTTGCGCCGCAATTCGGCAGGCGACACGCCAAGCTCGCGCGCGGCCGCTTCCATCGTGCGTTCCAGGAGATAGGTGGCTTCCGGCCGCCCTGCCCCGCGATAGGCATCGACAGGCGCCGTGTTGGTATAGACCGTGCGCACATTGGCGTGGATGGCCGGAATGTCGTACTGGCCCGAAAGCAGCGTCGCGTAGAGATAGGTCGGCACGCAGGACGAGAACAGCGACATATAGGCGCCGAGATTGGCGATCGTGTCGACCTTCAGCCCGGTGATCCTGTTGTTCTTGTCGAAAGCCATTTCCACCGTCGAGACATGGTCGCGGCCATGCGCGTCGGAGAGAAAACTCTCGGTGCGGTCGGCGACCCATTTGACCGGCACGCCGGTTTTCTTGGAAGCCCACAGGCAGACGATCTCTTCGGGATAGATGTAGATCTTGGAGCCGAAGCCGCCGCCGACATCCGGCGCGATGACGCGCAGCTTGTTTTCCGGCGCGACATTGTAGAAGGCGCTCATCACCAGCCGCGCGACATGCGGGTTCTGCGAGGTCGTCCAGCAGGTGTAATGGTCCTCGGCCTTGTCGTAGTGGCCGAGAGCCGCGCGCGGCTCCATGGCATTCGGCACCAGCCGGTTGTTGACGATCTTCATGCGGGTGACATGCGCCGCTGCCTTGATCGCCGCGTCGGTCGCCTTGGCATCGCCGATCTCCCAGTCGAATATCAGATTGTTCTCGGCCTCGGCATGGATCTGCGGCGCGCCCTTTTCGAGCGCCTTGGTGGCTTCGACGACGGCCTTCAATTCCTTGTAGGTGATCTCGACCGCCTCTGCCGCATCACGGGCCTGCCCCTTGGTCTCGGCCACGACGACGACGACGGCGTCACCGACATAGCGCACCTTGTCGACGGCCAACGGCGACCAGGCGCCCATCTTCATCGGCGAACCGTCCTTGGAATGGATCATCCAGCCGCAGATGAGGTTGCCGATGCCATCGGCCTTGAGCTCCTTGCCGGTCAGCACGCCGATGACGCCGGGCATGGCTTGCGCTCGCTTGACGTCGATCTTCTTGATCTGCGCATGCGCGTGCGGGCTGCGCACGAAGGCGGCATGCTTCATGCCGGGAACCACCATGTCGTCGACATAGCGGCCGGCGCCGGTGATGAATCTTTTGTCTTCCTTGCGCGCGACCCGAGCGCCAACACCTTCAATGCCCATCAGAAATTCCTCCCGAGATTGTAGGGGAGCAGGTGAGTTGGGCAGTACGGCAGTAGGGAAAAACTGGTTCCGGTTCCCTACTGCCTTACTGCCTACTGCCTACCGCTCGTTCACGCAGCTTGTTTCGCCTTGCCCTTGGCCCCTTTTGCCATCGTCTTCGATGCGGCGAGGATCGCCTTGACGATGTTGTGGTAGCCGGTGCAGCGGCAGATATTGCCTTCCAGTTCGGCTCGCACCGTCGCCTCGTCGAGGCCTTCGGGATGGCGGTTGATCATGTCGGTTGCCGCCATGATCATGCCAGGCGTGCAGAAACCGCATTGCAGGCCGTGATGTTCCTTGAAGGCGGCCTGCACGGGATGCAGGTCGGCGCCATTGGCGAGACCTTCGATCGTTACAATGCTCGAGCCGGACGCCTGTACCGCGAGCATGGTGCAGGACTTCACCGCCTTGCCGTCGACATGGACGACGCAGGCCCCGCATTGCGAGGTGTCGCAGCCGACATGCGTGCCGGTCAGGCCGAGATTCTCGCGCAGGAAGTGAACCAGCAGCGTTCGGTCCTCGGCGGCCCCGCTGACCCGCCTGCCGTTCACCATCAACGAAACGTCCGACATGAATCCTCCCTGGGTATCAACCTTGGTCATCACGCTGCCGACGCGCCGCTGGCACTTCGGCCATGCGTTATTCGTACACTGCACAACGCACAAAAAACAGCGCGACGGAAAAGGCGGATCATTGTACTTTCGGTCATGGCCAAGGTCGAAGGCGCATTCCCCTCGCCCCATTGCCAAAACGCCGATTGGAAGCAACAATATCCTTCGACGCCCGCGCGCCAGAAGCCTGTAAAAACAGCCGCGTATAAAAACAGCGTCGGAGGAAATGCGGGAGAACGCCGCTGACCAGTTCACGGACGCGCTACGCCTGCGGCTTGTCGGCGCTGACCACGGACGAGCCCGACCTGGATGCTTTCGCTCGCGCGGTGGCCAGCGAGGCCGCGGCAATCGACGCCGGCTTTGCCCTCGTGTTCTTCTCCCAGAGCCTTGTCGAGGCCGGCGCCCTGTCGCGAGCACTCTCGGCGCACGCGCCGGGGCTCCACCATGCCGGCTGCTCCACCGCCGGCGAGATCACGCCGCAGGGGCTAGAGGAAGGTCACATGCTGGCGATGCTGCTTCCCTCGGCGTCGTTCACCGCGGTCAGCGCCATGGTCGACAATCTATCCTCGTCGGGCATGGACAGGATCACCGGCGAGGTCGAGGCCCTGCGGCGCACGCTGCGCGTCCGGGTCGGCGGGGAGCGGACCAGGAACACCTTCGCGCTCTGCTTCATCGATGGGCTGTCCTATGCAGAGGAAGCGGTCAGTTCGGCCATCCACTGGGGCCTTGACGACATACCTCTGCTCGGTGGCTCGGCCGGCGACGATCTGAAATTCGAGACGACGCGGCTGATCTCGAACGGCAGGGTCACCTCGGACAGCGCCATCATCGTGCTGATCGCCACGGAAATTCCGTTCCACGTCTTCAAGACCGACAATTTCGTTCCGACCGACGAAAAACTGGTGGTCACGGCGTCCGATGCCGATCACCGCATCGTACGCGAGTTCAACGCCACCAATGCGGCGGAAGAATATGCCGCTTCCGTCGGTATCGTCCCGCAGACCCTGACGCCGCTGAGCTTCGCCTCGCACCCGGTGGTGGTGAAGGTGGGCGGTGAATATTACTGCCGCTCGATCCAGAGGATGCACGCCGACGGCTCGCTGTCGTTCTTCTGCGCCATAGACGACGGCGTCGTATTGTCGATCGCCCAGCCCAAGGACATGGTGGAATCGACACGCGCGGCCTTGCGCGAGGTCGAGGAGAGGCTTGGCGGCATCGACCTGATCCTCGGCTTCGACTGCGTGCTACGCCGGCTCGATGCGCGCAACCGGCAAGTTTTTCGTGACATTTCGGAACTCTACCGGGTCAACAATGTCGTCGGCTTCGGCACGTATGGCGAACAGTACCGGTCGATGCATTTGAACCAGACCTTCACCGGCATTGCCTTTGGCGAACGGCAAGCGGCGGAATAGGGGCCGCAGAGTAACAAGATGCCGCTCAAGGATATAAACGACCTCGAAAAGCTGAAGAAGATCAACGCCGCCCTGGTCAGCCGCGTCGAGCGCTCGATGGATCAGCAAGGCAATGCCTTCTCGCTGTTCCAGACCGCCATCTCGCTCGAGAACCGGGTGCGCACGCGCACCGAGGAACTGCACTCGACCTTGCGGCGGCTGGAACAGTCCAACATCGACCTCAGCGCCGCCAAGGAAAACGCCGAGTTCGCGAACCTGTCCAAGACGAGGTTCCTTGCCGCCGCCAGCCATGACGTGCTGCAGCCACTGAACGCGGCTCACCTGTCCGTCTCGGCGCTCGCCGAGGTGCAGACCAGCGACGAAGGCAGGAAACTGGTGCGGCAGGTCGAGCGCTCGCTGGAGACGATGGAGGACCTGCTGCGCACCCTGCTCGACATTTCCAAGCTCGATGCCGGCGTGGTGCACCCCGACATCGGCGACGTCAGCCTGGAGGCGCTGTTCTCGTCGCTGCGCTCGGATTTCCAGCCGGTCGCGGAAATGAAACGCCTGTCGCTGAAGTTCCGACCGGTCAACGCCGTGGTCCGCTCCGACCGCACCCTGCTGCGCCGCATCCTGCAGAACATCCTCTCCAACGCGCTGGGCTATACACGCTCGGGCGGCGTGCTCGTCGGCACCAGGCATCGCGGCGATACGATCCGCATCGATGTCGCCGATACCGGCTGCGGCATCCCCGAGGACCAGCGCGAGGCGGTGTTCGAGGAATTCCATCGCGGCACCTTGCCCGCCAATGCCGGGCTCGACAGCGGCGGCCTTGGGCTCGGGCTTGCCATCGTGCGCCGCATGGCCGGCGCGCTCGGCCACCCCGTGACCTTCTCGTCGAAGGTGGGGCGCGGCACGATCTTCCATATCGATGTCCCCGTCGGCATCGGTGCCCCCGCCGACGCGATCGCCAGCGCCACCGCCCTGGAGCGGTCACGCGGCTACGGCCTGTTCGGCACCAAGGTGCTGCTGGTCGAAAACGACGCGGAGGTGCTGGAGGCCATGACCTTCCTGCTCGAGCGCTGGCAGTGCCTGGTGCGGGCCGCGACCTCGACCGACGACGCGCTTGACCTGCTCGGCGACACCGACTGGGTGCCCGACATCATCATTGCCGACCAGCATCTCGACGGCGGCGACCTCGGCACCGCCACCATATCGGAGGTCCGCGACTATCTCGGCCGCGCAGTGCCAGCGCTGATCGTCACCGCCGACAATTCCGAAGCCGTCGCCAAGGCAGCGCGCGCCGACGGCATCGAACTGATGCGCAAACCACTGAAGCCGGCGCAACTGCGCGCGCTGCTGGCGCATTTGCTGGCTTAGCTCCATACCCTCCCCACGAGGGGGAGGGTAAAAGCTCAAAACCCCGCCTGATCCCTGAAAAGCTCCGCATTGTCCAGCTTCGAGACCTCGATCACCGCTTGCGTGCGGCTGTAGACATTGAGCTTGCGCAATATCTCCGAGACATGCGCCTTGACCGTGGTCTCGCCCACCTGCAGTTCATAGGCGATCTGCTTGTTGAGCAGGCCTTGGCGCAGCATCTGCAGCACCCGCAACTGCTGCGGCGTCAGTTTGGACAGACGCTGGACCATGTCGGCGCGGTCGATGCTGTCGGCGTCGGCCGGCTGGCCTTCATAGGTTTCCGGCACATAGATCGCGCCGTCCATCACCGAGCGGATGGCGGCGGCCAGATCGCTCTTGCGCGCCGATTTCGGGATGAAGCCGGCGGCGCCATAGGACAGCGCCTCGGAAATGATCCGCGGCTCCTCATATCCCGACACGATCACCACCGGCAGGCGCGGATAGCGGGTCCTGAGTTGCAGCAGCCCGTCGAAGCCGTGCACGTCGGGCATGCTGAGGTCCAGCAGCGCAAGGTCGAAAGGCTTAGCGTCGGCCAGCAGATCGAGCGCCTCGGCGATCGAGCGCGCCTCGACCGTGTCGACCTCCGGATAGGCCATCTGCACGGCGCTGTGCAGCGCCTCGCGAAACAGCGGATGGTCGTCGATGATCAGGAACCGGGCGCGATCGTTGGGTACTGTCATGTGGCTCGTTCCGGTTTACCTGCCACACCATAGCCCCGCGACCTTGGTCGGATTATTAGCAAATAGTCTATCGCCGGTTGATAGGCCGCTGCAAAGGTGATGGGAACCCTGAATTACTTATACGGCCCCGACAAAGCCAATGCTTTATGAAGAGCGACGCCTTGCCCGGTTCCCGAAATCGGCCGAAGGTGCCGCCATCATCCCGATAGCCAACGCAGAGACCCCCATGACCGCCTTTGTCCTTCCCGTGCCGCCAACGCCTTCAGTCGCCATCAGCGGGTCGGCCGAGCGCTTTGCCGTGCGGCGGATTTTCTGCGTCGGCCGCAACTATGCGGCGCATGCGCGCGAGTTCGGCAATGACGAGCGCGATCCGCCCTTCTTCTTCACCAAGCCATCCGACGCCGTGGTCGATTCCGGCACCGTGTTCCCCTACCCGCCGCTGACGGCCAATCTGCACCACGAAATCGAGCTGGTGGCCGCGATCGGAAAAACAGGCTTCCGCATTGCGCGTGAGCGGGCGCTGGACCACGTCTGGGGTTATGGCGTCGGCATCGACCTCACCCGCCGCGACCTCCAGGATGAGGCCAAGAAGGCGGCGCGGCCCTGGGACTGGTCGAAGGCCTTCGACCATTCCGCCCCTTGCGGCCCTCTGGTGCCCGCACAGAAATCGGGGCACCCGACGAAGGGGCGTATCTGGCTTGCCGTAAACGGCGCGGTGAAACAGGATGCCGACCTTAGCGAGCTGATCTGGCCGATAGCAGACATTGTCTCAATCTGCAGCGAAGCAGTCGAATTGCAAGCCGGCGACCTGATCTTCACCGGCACGCCCGCCGGCGTCGGCGCGGTCAAGCGCGGTGAGACGATGACCGGCGGCGTCGACGGCATCGGCACGATCGAAGTGACGATCGGCCAACCGCGGTCGTGAACGACAAAGCCATGAGCGACATCGTCCTGCACAATTATTACCGTTCCTCCACCTCCTACAGAGTGCGGATCGCGCTGGAGATGAAGGGGCTGAGCTATGACTACGTCCCGCACCATCTGCGCCATGGCGAGCATCTGGAACCGGCCTATCTCGCGGTCAACCCGCAGGGGCTGGTGCCGGCATTGGTGCTCGACGACGGCACGCTATTGACGCAGTCGCTGGCGATCATCGAATATCTCGACGAGGTCCAGCCCACGCCGCCGCTGCTGCCGAAGGACTCGCTTGGCCGGGCGCGCGTGAGAATGCTGGCGCAGATGATCGCCTGCGACATCCACCCGGTGAACAATCTGCGGGTGCTGACCTCGCTGCGCACCTTGTTCGGCGCCGGCGACCAGGACATCACCAACTGGTTCCGCCACTGGGTGAACGAAGGCTTTCAGCCGCTTGAAAAGATCCTAGCGTCCTCACCTCAGACCGGAACATTCTGCCACGGCGAGGCGCCGGGGCTCGCCGATATCTGCCTGGCGGCACAGATCACCAGCAACGCCCGTTTCGGCGTCGACCCGACGCCCTACCCGACGATCACCCGCATCAACGCCGCCTGCATGGCGCTGCCGGCCTTCCAGAAGGCCGCGCCGCAGAACCAGATCGATGCGGAGTAAGGCCTACTGGCCAACGCGCAGCGTCAGTGCCCAGACCAGCAACGCCAGCAGGCCGATGCTGGCGCCCAGCACACAGACGCCGCTCCAGCCCATGGCGCCATAGGTCATGGTCGAGGCGATGGAGCCGAGCGCGCTGCCGAGCGAATAAAAGATCATGTAGCCGCCCACCAGGCGGCTGCGTGCATGAGGCCGGCGCGAAAAAATCAGGCTCTGATTGGTGACGTGGACGGCCTGGATCGCCAGATCCAGCATGACGATGCCGGCGACAAGCAGCCACAGCGACACGCCCATGAAGGCGATCGGCAGCCAGGCCCCCATCATCAAAAGCAGGCTGAGACCGGTGACTAGCTGGCCGCGCCCGCGATCGACGAGGCCGCCTGTCCAGCGAGCACCGAGAGCGCCGGCGACCCCGGCAAGGCCGAACAGCCCGATCTCGGTATGCGAGAGTGAAAATGGCGCGGCACTCAGCGGCAGCACCAGTGGCGCCCACAGCACGTTGAAGCTGGCGAAGATCAGCATGGCGAGCACCGCGCGCACACGCAGCAGCGGCTCCTGCACAAACAGCAGTACCACCGAGCCGAGCAGGCGCGGATAGGGCGTGCGTGGCCGCTCCGCCTCGTGGCGCGGCAGGATGAGGTAGAGTACCAGCGCCATGATGAGCGTCAGCGCCGCCGAGACCAGATAGACCCAGCGCCAGCCAGCGAAGTCGGCGACAACGCCGGCAACGAAGCGGGCAAGCAGGATGCCAAGGATGACGCCGCTGGTGACGGTGCCGACCGCCCGCCCCCGCTCGGACGGCACGGCGAGGTCGGCGGCGTAGGCCACCAGCACCTGAACCACAACGGCAAGCAGTCCGACGACAGCAAGGCCTGTCAGCAGCATTGCAGCGCTCGGTGCAATCCCGACAGCACTCAGCGCGACGGCGGACAGGACTGCCTGAACGGCGATCAGCTTGCGACGATCGAACAGGTCGCCCAGCGGCACGATGAAGAACAGGCCGAGCGCATAGCCGATCTGCGTGACCGTCACCACGATGCCGACCGAGGCGGGCGCGATGGCGAAATCATGCGCGATGGCATCGAGCAGCGGATGAGCGAAATAGACGTTGGCAACACTCAGGCCACAGGCAATGGCGAAGACCAGCGCCGTCATGCCGGACAGTCCCAGTGGTGACGCTGGTGTTGCCTGCAGCAGCCTGTCGGACCGCTCCGCTCCTGCTGCCACGCCGTTCACCACCTGCAGATTCATGTCGCTCTCCACAATAGGTTTCAACTTGAAACCACTTGCTGCATAGGCAGAACAGTTTTATCTTGCAACCAGAATGATCTATCTGGACCAACGATTGCTATGGTGAAACGAACGAGCCACCACGAAGCGGATTGCCTGATCGCGCGGCCGCTGGACGCGATCGGCGACTGGTGGTCGCTGCTCATCGTGCGCGATGCCTTTGACGGCTTGCGCCGCTTCGGCGAGTTCCAGAAGAGCCTCGGCGTCGCCAAGAACATCCTGTCGGCGCGGCTGCGCAATCTGGTCGCACACGACATACTGGAAACGGTTCCCGCGCCCGACGGCAGCGCGCACCACGAATATGTGCTGACGCAAAAAGGGCGCGGCCTGTTCTATGTCCTGGTCGCCTTGCGGCAATGGGGCGAGACCTATTTCTCCGGACCGGGCGAGCCCTACACTTTCATGGTCGATACGCAGAGCGGTCGGCCGATCAGGCGCCTGGAGGTGCACGCCGAGGACGGGCGGCGGCTGGTCCCCGGCGACACGAGGCTCGCCGATTTCCGCAACCGGGAAAACAGCTGAGCGCCCTGGCCGGTTCGGCGGACTGGCCAAGCTGGCGGAATCGATTTCCGCTTGACCGGCTGGGGAATCGGCTATCGTTTCCCCGGACAATGCACAGGGTGGAGTGACCGATGAAAGCCGTCGTCTTCGAGAAATTCGGCGAAGCGCCGACGATCCAGACCGTCTCCGATCCGAAGCCGGCTGCCGATGGCGTCGTCATCAAGGTCGAGGCGACGGGGCTGTGCCGCAGCGACTGGCATGGCTGGATGGGCCATGATGACGGCATCACCTTGCCGCATGTGCCTGGACATGAACTGGCGGGCGTCGTCGTCGCCGCCGGCAAGCAGGTCAGCCGCTGGAAGGCCGGCGACCGCGTGACGGTGCCGTTCGCCGTCGGCTGCGGCCGCTGTTTCGAATGCACGTCGGGCAATCATCAGGTCTGCGAGCACCAGACGCAGCCCGGCTTCACGGGCTGGGGCTCGTTCGCCGAATATGTCGGCATCGAACATGCAGACACCAACCTGGTGCGCTTGCCCGAGGAGATGGAATACGCCACCGCCGCCAGCCTCGGCTGCCGTTTCGTCACCTCGTTTCGCGCCATTGTCGACCAAGGGCGAGTCAAGCCCGGCGAATGGGTGGCGGTGCATGGTTGTGGCGGCGTCGGCCTGTCGGCAATCATGATCGCCAGTTCGATGGGCGCCAATGTGATCGCCATCGACCTCACCGACGAGAAGCTGGAGTTCGCCAAAAAGATCGGCGCCGTCGCGACCATCAATGCGTCGACGACGCCGAATGTGGTCAAGGCGGTCAAGCAAATCACCAATGGCGGCGCCCATATGTCGATGGACGCGCTCGGCCACCCCACCACCTCGTTCAACTCGATCGCCAATCTGCGCCGGCGCGGCCGCCATGTGCAGGTCGGCCTGATGCTGGGCGAGCACGCCCGCCCGCAAGTGCCGATGGACAAGATCATCGCCTACGAACTCGAAATCCTCGGCAGCCACGGCATGCAGGCCTACCGCTACCAGGCGATGATGGACATGATCCGCAACGGCAAGCTCAAGCCCGAACTGCTGGTCGGCAAGAAGATCAGCCTCGACGAGGCGCCCGCAGCGCTGATGGCGATGAGTGGCTTCGAGGGCATTGGTATCGGGGTGGTGACGAAGTTCTAGGCGCGGGGCTCGCTTCCCGAACTACCGCGCGAACTTCTTTGCGCCGAATACGCACGCCACCACACCGAGCGTGACGACCACCATCAGCGGGCTGACCTGCTCGTGCAGCAGGCTCGCCGCAAGCGCCAGGCCGAAGAAGGGCTGCAACAACTGCAACTGGCCGACCGCCGCGATGCCGCCTTGCGCCAGGCCGCGGTACCAGAAGACGAAGCCGATCAGCATGCTGAACAGCGAGACATAGGCGAGCCCGATCCAGGCGTGGGAGCCGACGGCGGCAAAGGATTGCGGCAGGGTCGCGAAACTCAGCACCAGCATGATCGGCAGCGACAACGTCAGCGCCCAGCAGATCACTTGCCAGCCGCCGAGCCTGCGCGACAGCGCGGCGCCCTCGGCATAGCCCAGGCCGCAAACGACGACGGCGGCGAGCATCAGGCCGTCGCCGACCGGCGAGGCGGTCACGCCCTGCGTCAGCGCGAAGCCCGCGACCAGCGCGCTGCCGATGCACGAAAACAACCAGAATGCCGGACGAGGACGATCGCCGCCGCGCAGCACACCGAAGATCGCGGTCGCCAGCGGCAGCAGGCCGATGAAGATGATGGAATGGGCCGAGGTGATGTGCTTGAGCGCCAAGGCGGTCAACAAGGGAAAGCCGACGACCACGCCCAGCGCCACGATCACCAGCGACACCAGATCGCCGCGCTGCGGACGTTTCTCCCGAAACAGCAGCAGCATCGCCAGCCCAAGCAGTCCGGCAATCGCGGCCCGGGCTGATGTCACGAAGGTCGGATCGAAATCCATGACCGCCACACGCGTCGCCGGCAGCGAGCCCGAGAAGATCAGCACGCCGATAAATCCGTTCACCCAGCCGCTCGCGGTCTTGTCCATTGCACGCTCCATTGCTTTCGCCCTCTATCGGGCGGATGCCCATGGCGCGGCTAGAGACAATGCGGTACAATTTCACGAAACTGTAATGGCATATTGAGCAGTACAGATGACTGGCCTCGCCTTGGAAACTGATGGCGCGCGAACCCTGGGTACCCCCACTCTGGTCGAAAGCGTCATGGCGACCATTCGCCAGCGGATTGCCGCGCGCAGCCTGACACCGGGAGCCCGGTTGCCGTCGATCCGCGCCTTCGCCCAATCCATGCAGGTGTCCAAATCCACCGTGGTCGAAGCCTATGAGCGGCTCGTCGCCGAGGGCACGATCCGCTCCCGGCGGGGCTCGGGTTTCTATGCCGCCGGCTCGCTGGCGCCGCTGTCGCTGGCCGAGATCGGTCCCCGGCTCGACCGTGCCGTCGATCCGCTCTGGGTATCGCGCCAGTCGCTGGATGCCGGCGACGAGGTGTTGAAACCCGGCTGCGGCTGGCTGCCGGCCTCCTGGATGCCGCAGGCCGCGCTGCGGCGGGCACTGCGCACGGCAGCGCGCGCCGACGATGCCGCGCTTGCCGATTACGGCACGCCGCTTGGCCTGCCGCCGCTGCGGCAACTCTTGGCGCGGCGCATGGCCGGGCATGGCATCGAAGTCTCGCCTGAACAGATCATGCTGACGGACTCGGGCACGCAGGCCATCGACCTGTTGTGCCGGCTCCTGATCGAGCCCGGCGACACGGTGCTGGTCGACGACCCCTGCTATTTCAATTTCCACGCTTTGCTGCGCGCCCACCGCGCCAAGGTGGTCAGCGTTCCCTACACACCGTCTGGGCCAGATATCGAACTGTTCGCGCATGCGCTCGCCGAGCATCGGCCGCGCCTCTACATCACCAACGCCGCCATCCACAACCCGACCGGCGCGATCCTGTCGCCGGTCACCGCGCACCGCTTGCTGAAGCTCGCCGACCAGTCGGACCTGACCATTGTCGAGGACGACATCTTCGCCGATTTCGAACATGCCCCTGCCCCGAGGCTGGCGGCCTTCGATGGCCTGAACCGCGTCGTCCAGATCGGCAGTTTTACCAAGACGCTGTCGGCGTCGGTGCGCTGCGGCTTCATCGCAGCGCCCCGCGACTGGATCGAGGGCCTGACCGACCTCAAAATCGCCACGACCTTCGGCGGCGGACGGCTGGCCGCCGAACTGGTCCTGATGCTGCTGAAGGATGGCAGCTACCGCAAGCACATGGATCTGCTGCGCGCCAGGCTCGCGCGCGCCATGGCCGAGACCGTCGCCCGGCTGAGGGCGATCGGCATCACGCCGTGGATCGACCAGCCGGCCGGTCTGTTCCTGTGGTGCGGCCTGCCCGACGGCGTTGACGCGGCCGAAGTCGCACGCCGGGCGCTCAGCGACAATGTCGTGCTGGCGCCCGGCAACGCGTTCAGCCTGTCGCGGACGGCCAGCCGTTTCCTGCGCTTCAACGTCGCCCAGTGCGAAGATCAGCGGATCTTCAAGGTGCTCGAGGCGGCAATGGCGCGCTGATCTCAGCGACTTGCACAGACCTCCCGCACGCAGTCACGCAACCAACGTTGCGCCGGGTCGGCATCGAGGCGCGGATGCCAGAGCATCGAAATGGTGACTTCCACCGTAGTGACCGGCAGCGGAAAACTGTGCATGCCGGCGCGCGCGCCGGCCGTGTGCCGCTCGGGCACGCTGGCGATCAGTTCCGAAGCGCGCGCCATGGCGAGCGCGGCCGAGAAACCCGAGACCATGCACACCACCGTCCGCTGCAGGCCAAGCCCGCCCAGCGCCTCGTCGATCGGTCCCTTCTCGCGGCCGCGCCGCGAAACACTGATGTGCCGGCCCGCCGCATAGCGCTCGGGCGTCACTGCGCCTTCGCTCAAGGGATGGCCTGATCGGACAGCGCCGATGAAGCGGTCGCGAAACAGCGCCTGGATGCGCACTTCGGGTCCGGTTTCGCCGGCGACGCCGATTTCCAGGTCGATCGCCGCCTCGCGCAGCGACATCACATCCTTGTCGGACTTCGGCGCGAAACGCAGCCGCACGCCAGGCGCTTCGGCCCCGATGCGGGCAACAAGACGAGGCCCGAACTCCTCGACGAACCCGTCGTTGGTGCGCAGCGTGAACACCCTGTCCAGGCTTGAAAGATCAAGCAATTCGGCTGGGCGCAGCAGCGCCTCCGCGTCCTGGACGACAGGACCGACTTGGCGGCGCAACTCCTCCGCGCGCGGCGTCGCCACCAGGCCGCGGCCGGCCCGCACCAGCAGAGGATCGCCCGTTGCCTCGCGCAGCCGCGCCAGCGTCCGGCTCATCGCCGAGGGGCTGAGCCGCAGACGGCGTGCTGCGCGGGCCACGCTGCCTTCCGCCAGCAGCACGTCGAGAGCAAAGAGCAGATTGAGATCGGGCGTCGTCATTTGCGGATCCTAGCATGATATGGCGTCTTATGCACTGATATGATGCAAATGCTGCGCCTTCCGCCATATCAGCTGCGAGACTAGATCACCATTGGCTCCGCTTTCGGAGCGAACGGAAAGGAGATCGCATGGCAGTCGCCGCGCAAAATCAGGTTGGACTGGTGTCCGCTCCGCAACAGAACCAATCGATCGCCTGGGCGCTGGCAAGCCTGTCGCTCGCCACGCTGTTGTCGTCGCTGGGAACCAGCATTGCCAGCGTCGGGCTGCCCTCGCTGATGCAGACGTTCGGAGCGTCGTTCCAGGCCGTGCAATGGGTGGTTCTGGCCTATCTCCTCGCCATCACCACGTTGATCGTCAGCGCCGGGCGGCTGGCTGACATGTTCGGGCGCCGGCCGTTGCTGCTCGGCGGCATCGCGCTGTTCACATCGGCATCGGTGCTCTGCGGCCTGGCGCCGACGCTGTGGCTGCTGATTGCCGCACGCGCCGCGCAGGGGCTGGGCGCGGCGCTGATGATGGCGCTGACGCTGGCCTTTGTCGCGGAGACGGTGAGCAAGGAACGGACCGGCAGCGCCATGGGTCTGCTCGGCGCCATGTCGGCGATCGGCACGACGCTAGGCCCTTCGCTCGGCGGCCTGCTGATCGCCGGCCTCGGCTGGCGCGCGATTTTCCTGGTCAATGTCCCGCTGGGCCTGCTGACCTTCGCCCTCGCCTGGCGTGCCTTGCCAGCCGGTAACAAGAACGCGCAGGCCGCTCAAGGCAAGTTCGATGCGATGGGCACTGTCCTGTTGGCGCTGACGCTGGCCGCCTATGCATTGGCCATGACGCTTGGCCGGGGCCATTTCGGTGCGCTCAACATCGGCCTGCTGGCCGCTACCGCTCTCGGCATCGGTCTATTCGCCGTCGCCCAGAAACGGGTGAAGAACCCATTGGTCCAACTCGCCAGCTTCCGGGATCAGCGGCTCAGCGCCAGCCTGGTCATGAGCCTGATCGTCGCCACGGTGATGATGGCGACCCTGGTGGTCGCGCCGTTCTATCTGTCGCGCGGACT
Organism: Mesorhizobium sp. 2RAF45; assembly: GCF_052115225.1. Classification (NCBI taxonomy): domain Bacteria; kingdom Pseudomonadati; phylum Pseudomonadota; class Alphaproteobacteria; order Hyphomicrobiales; family Phyllobacteriaceae; genus Mesorhizobium; species Mesorhizobium sp. 2RAF45. The sequence goes on from NZ_JBFRGG010000001.1 coordinate 374,743, forward strand.
AGGGCTCGATGCCGCGATGGTCGGCCTGGTGCTTTCGACCGGGCCGCTTGTGTCGGCCCTGTCGGCGCTGCTGGCCGGGCGGCTCTCCGATCGCTTTGGAGCCCACAGGATGATGGTCGCAGGCTTGCTCAGCCTCGCCACGGGCACATTCCTCCTGTCGCTTGCGCTGACCGGACTCGGCATTGCCAGCTATGCCGTTCCCATCACCGTCACCTGTTTCGGTTACGCCCTGTTCCAGACTTCCAACAATGCGGCCGTCATGAGCGGTATCGGCGCCGGCGAACGCGGCGTCATATCAGGCCTGCTCAATTTGTCGCGCAATCTCGGCCTCGTCACCGGCGCATCGGTGATGGGCGCCATATTCGCGGTTGCATCGGCCGGTGCCCGACAAGGAACAGGACAGGATGTTCTGAGTTCCGCCGCAGCCGCCCGTGGCATGCAGGTCACCTTCGAGACGGCAACGGCGCTGGCGCTGGTGGCATTGCTGCTCGCGCTGCTCTCGGCCCGTGTCGCAGGTCGCGTGGAGTCCGTAGTTTCATGAGGCACGATCTGCTTGGCGATGGAAGCGTAATGTCCGTCAGATGCCGCGCAGAGACTGTTTCGAAATTCGCTCTGGCGAGTCATATGGTGGTGGTTTCGAGAACCGGAGCGCAGCGGACTTTTGGTCCGTGAGCACCGGAAGCGCAGAAAACGCCATCAGATGGCCGCCAGAGTAGAATTTCCAAGCAGGCTCTCAGGCCCCTGCCCGTTTGCGGCGCTCATAGAGCATGACCAGCGTTTCCGCCGTCAGCGCCGGCTTTTCCTCGCCTTCGATTTCGACGGTATTGGCTGCCTTCATCAGATATTGGCCGGGCCCCCTGTCTTCCATGGAAAGCAGGACCGTACGCAGCCTGATGCGGGCGCCGACCCTCACGGGCGCCAGGAAACGCACCTTGTCGAAGCCATAGTTGAAGGCGGCCTGGGTGTTTTCCGGCACGATGCCCATGCCGAGCGCCAGCGCGCCGATGATCGACAGCGTCAGATAGCCATGCGCGATCGTGGTGCGGAACGGGCTTTGTCGCCGCGCGCGTTCAGGGTCGACATGGATCCATTGGTGGTCGCCGGTGCATTCGGCGAACTGGTTGATACGGTCCTGATCGACCGTGGTCCATTCCGAGACGCCGAGCTCCTGCCCGGACATCGTTCTCAACTGCTCATAGGTCGGCGGCGTTTTAGGCCGTATTTCGTTCATTCCTGCTTTCCCGATCGCTTGCCGTGCCTCCGGACCACGAACGGATGGCCCCTGTCAATTCACCCCTTGTGAATCGGTTCCGTCGAACTCCGGCTGAACCGTGCCATGCCTTGCCGCGCAATGGCAGGCCGAATTCGGATTTTCGCACCTTCCAGGGGCGCCGACGCTTATAACGTGGCGCGAATGCAACTATGCGCAGGGTTGCGAAACTGCAAACCGGCATGTCCCGCCGAAGACGAAACGACAGGCCGCGGAAGCCTATTTCTGCCCGTAGCCGGCGCGGATTTCCTCCATCGCCTCCTTGATGCGTGCACGCAGGATTTCGATCGATTCGGTTCCGGATTTGCGAGCCAGTTCAGCCACTTCACCGGCATTCTTAAGCGCCGCCTCGAACGATTTCCGGGCAAACTCCGTCTGCTTGGTCATCAGTTCCTGCGGATTGCCCGGCGCGCGGTAGCTCTGCGCCATGTCGGCGATTTCGCGCAGTGTGTCCTGCAGCAGTTCACGCTGCCTCGACAACAGCGAGGTCGCGCCGGCGGCGCCGGCTCGCGCCGATTTCTCCAACGCTTCGAGGTTCTTGCGGTGATGGGCAAGGATCGCCTCGACATCGACATTGGGCACCTTCAGGTCGCGGCCGAACCTGCCGAACATGTCCATGAAGGAATCGGATTCCGGTTGTTTTGCCATGATGTCTCCCCTTAGCCGCAAATGCGGATACCCTCGCCGAGAGCATAGCACTCGGCTGCCGTGTGTCCATTTCGAAGACGGGCCTGACGATCAATGCGCATCAATTGACCGGGAGCAGCAGCTCGATCGTGTAGAGGACGATACCCGCCAGCCCGCCGATGATCATGCCGTTGAAGCGGATATATTGCAGGTCCCGGCCGATGTTCATCTCGATCAGCCGCGTCAGTTGCGCCAGGTCCCAGCGTTTGACCTGATCGGCGATGAATTTCGACACACCGCTCTTCTGGCTTTCGACGAAGGAGGCCAGCGCCACGACGAACCCCTGGTTCATGTCGGCCCGGATCTGCGCATCGCCGGCGAGATGGCGGCCGACCTCGACGAACATGTTGGCGAGATGCGCCCGGATCACCGAATTCGGCGCCTTGGCATCCTGCTCGATGAACAGGCTGAGGCTCTGCCACATGTCGCCGGCCAGCGCCCTGACTTCAGGTCGGGCGAGGAAATCATGCTTCATCTTCTCGGCACGCTTTGCATATTGCCTGGACGTCCGCAGTCGCTCGACGAAGCCTTGCGCAAAACGATCGAACTCGGCGCGCATCGGGTGGTCGGGATCGGCGCGCACCTCGTCGAGCAAGGAACCCGCCGAGGCGACGATCTTCTTCAGGAGATAGGCATCGGCCCTGAACAGGTTGAACAGCGACGGCAGCTCCTCGCGGATCTTCTCGCGCATCGTCGCCAGCGCCTGTTCGTCGTTGAGGAAGCGGCCGACCACCTTGATGAACTCGTCGAACAGTTTTTGATGACGGCGGTCATCGGTAAGCGCCGACAGCAGTTCCGCCGCCAGCGGCGCCAGCGGCACCTTTTCGATCTGCTCGAGCATGCGGCTGGTGACGAAGCCGCGCAGGCCGGACTGCTCGACCGCGGCAAGTGTCTGCGGCACCAGCCGAACGACGAAGCGCGACAGGCCGGCGGCGCGTTCGGCATCGGTCAGCCAATCGGCGACGAGTGCCGCAAAATCGACCTCGGCAAGCTTTTCCCGCACCGGCTCAGGCGCCAGGAAATTGGCCTCGATGAAGCGGCCGAGATTGTCGGCGATACGATTCTGGTTTTCCGGGATGATGGCGGTATGCGGGATCGGCAGCCCGAGCGGGCGCCTGAACAACGCCACCACCGCGTACCAGTCGGCAAGACCGCCAATGGTCGCCGCCTCGGCGAAGGCGGCGACGAACCCCAGCCACGGATAGGTGCTTTGGAACGACTTGGCCAAGGCGAACACCAGCACGCAAAGCCCCAGCGCCGCCGTGGCGATGAATTTGGTGCGGCGCAACGCCGAGAGCTTGACGGCCGCGTCAGCATCGAAACGGACAGGCGCCAGGGACGGAGCCGATTGTGACATGGATGAACTGCTCCTCGTCGATCTCTGGTCGATCTCTGGTCGATCTCGGGCCTATCTAGGGTTTCATCAGCCGGAATGCCCGTTGTGGCCGGTTTTCCCAGCGTTTTGCCGGGCTGCGCACATAAAGTTGACGAGAATATTCATCTATGATGCCTGGCTAGTCTGGAATTGTTCCAAGGTATAGGCCATATTCGGATCGAGGCCAGCGCGGCGAATCCGAAGCTCCGGGATCAGAGCCGCGGCGGCTAAGTTCAGGAATCCGGCGTGGTTGCACCGCGCCGGCGCGTAGTGAGGACGAAATGCGGCTTACACGCCAGACCAATTATGCCATGCGCATCCTGATGTACTGTGCCGCCAACAATGACCGGTTGAGCCGCATTCCCGAAATCGCGGCCGCCTATTCGGTGTCGGAACTGTTCCTGTTCAAGATCCTGCAGCCGCTGGTCGAGAATGGACTGGTCGAGACGGTGCGCGGCCGGAATGGCGGCGTCAGGCTTGGCCGCGCGGCTGAGGCGATCAGCCTCTTCGACGTCGTGCGCGTTACCGAGGAAAGCTTCGCCATGGCCGAATGCTTCGAGAACGATGCCGCCGAATGCCCGCTGGTCGACAGCTGCGCGCTGAATTCGGCGCTGCGCGAGGCCCTCAACGCCTTCTTCGCCGTGCTCGCCCGCTACACGATCGCGGACATGGTGGCGGCAAGGCCGAACGTGCGCAACCTGCTCGGCATCGACATGCTGGAGCGCCGCGCCCCGGCCGCGTGAGCAAGTCTCCCCGCGTCTGGGTAGGTCTGTTGAGATTCAGGTCAGGCCGAGTCGAGAACGGCGGGTTCCGAGAACCGGAACGGAGCGTACGTTTGGGGACGTGAGTACCGGAAGTGCACGAAACCGCCATTCGCAGGCCGGCCTCACCTGAATATCAATAGACCGCTGATTGAGGCAACACGAACGGCATGTTGCCGACCGGCAGCACGCCGACCCTGAGCCCGCAATCGAACACTTTTTCGATCAGCTCATCGCTCAGCACGTCCTGTGGTGAACCGGTGGCCACGAGCCGGCCGCGATGCATGACGAAGATCCGGTCGGCATACATGGCTGTCAGATTGAGGTCGTGTAGGATGGCGACCACGCCCCCGCCCCTTTTGGCAAAATCACGGGCGATGTTCATGATGATCAGCTGATGCTTGATGTCGAGGCTGGAAACCGGCTCGTCGAGGAACAGGTAGCGCGGCTTGCCGTCGAGCACCGGCGCCCAGACCTGGCACAGCACGCGCGCAAGCTGGACGCGCTGCTGCTCGCCGCCCGAAAGCTCCTGGTAGAAACGTCCGGCAAAACCGTCGAGGTCAACGCGCGCCAGCGCCCGCTCCGGCAGCCGCGCATCCTCGCCCGGCAAGGCGCCGGAGCGCCCGCCGACAAGGCCAAGCTTGACCACCTCGCGCACGGTGAACGGGAAAGACAGCGTCGTCGCCTGCGGCAGCACCGCGCGATGCACCGCCATCTCGGCCGGCCTCATCGATGAAAGGTTATGGCCGTTGAGCGCGATGCGCCCGGTGTAGGCGAACTCGCCCGACAAAGCCTTCAGGAAGGTCGTCTTGCCCGAACCGTTAGGACCGACGATGGCCGCGACTTCGCCGGGCCGGGCGTCGAAATCGACACCGCCGACGATGCGCTTGCCGGCGATATCGACGGAAACATCCCTTGCCTCGATCATCAACGCCTCATAGGTCTCAGAGATCGACCACGCCGCGCTTGCGCAGCAGGATCCACAGGAAGAACGGCGCGCCCGCGATCGCGGTGACGATGCCGATCGGCAATTCGGCCGGCGCCACGACGGTTCGTGCAACGGCATCGGCCAACAGCAGCAGCGAGGCACCGAGCAGCGCCGAGGCAGGCAGCAGATAGCGATTGTCCGGACCGATCAGCAGCCGCAGCAGATGCGGCACGACGATGCCGACAAAGCCGATGCCGCCGCTGACCGCGACGGAGGCGCCGACCGCCGCCGAGACACCGATGATCGCCGTGTATTTCAGCCGCTGCACCGGTATGCCGAGATGGCCGGCGGTCGCCTCGCCCAGCGCCAGCGCATTGAGGCCGCGCGCCAGGAAAGGCATCGCCCCTAGCGCCAGTATAATGATCGGCCCGACTGAACCGATCTTCGCCCATGTCGCGCCGCCCAGCGATCCGAGTGACCAGAATGTCAGGTCGCGCAGCTGGCGATCGTCGGCCATGAAGATGAGGATGCCCGTCAACGCCATGGCAAGGGCTGCCAGCGCGATGCCGGCGAGCAGCATGGTGGCGACCGAGGTTTGGCCACGTCGCGTCGCGACCTGATAAAGCACCAGGGTCGAGGCAAGGCCACCGAAGAAAGCCGCCAGCGGCAGCGCAAGCGTGCCGAGCAAGGCCGTCACCGGCGCCAGCACCGTGATGCCGAGCACGATGATGGCCACCGCGCCGAGGCTGGAGCCGGCGGAAACGCCGATCAGGCCGGGATCGGCCAGCGGATTGCGAAACAGCCCCTGCATGACGGCGCCCGAGACCGCGAGCGCCGCACCGACCAGCATGCCGAGGATGATGCGCGGCAAACGGATGTCGTAGATGATCAGGCTGTCACGGGTGCTCAGCGCCGCATCGCTCGGAATGGCCCCAAGCAGCCAGTCCCCGAGGACGCTGACGGCCGAAGCATCTGATGCCCCCGACGTGAGCGACAAAGATATGGCGGCCGCGAGCCCGAGGCACAGCAACAGGATGACGATGCGGGCGCGGCCCGAGCGGTCGCCTTCGGATGCATTCGCCATCACCTTCACCGGGCCGGCGATCGATTGATCGACCATGATCCGCCCGCTCAGTCCGTGACTTCAGCGCCATAGAGCGAGACGGCGAGGTCGTGAATGGCGTCGGCGGTGCGCGGCCCGAAGCCGAGCAGATAGCCGCCATCGATGCGGATCAGCTTGCGCGCGACCCCTGCCGGCGTCGAGGCAACAGACGGGTTGCCGAACAATTCGTCGTCCGACACTGGCGGCCCGGCATTGCTCATCATCAGGATCACGTCGGGCCTGGCGGTGATGATTGCCTCGTCGGACATCTGCTTGTAGCCGGAGAAACCGTCGACGGCGTTGACTCCGCCCGCCAGCTTGACCATGCCGTCGGCTGCGGTTTCGCTGCCGGCCGCCAGGATCTTGCCGCCCTGTACCGACAGCACGAACAGAATGCGCTTGCGCTCCTTGATCGACGCCGTCTGCTTTTCGGCTGATATCAGCTTGGCATCGAGTTCCTTGGCCAGCACCTCGGCCTTGGCATCGACGCCAAGCGCCTTGCCGACGATGCGGACCTTCTCGAGGATGCCGTCGTGGCTATAATGTTCAGGCACCTCGATGAAGGGGATGCTGGCCTTCTTCAGCACGTCGACGGCTTCCTTGGGGCCACTGCCGTGCAGCGCCAGGATGCCGGTCGGATTGACCGACAGCACGCCTTCCGGCGACAGCGCGCGCATATAGCCGACATCGGGCAAGGCGAGCGCCGCTTTCGGATAATTGCTGGTGGAATCGCGCGCCACCAGATGTTTCTCCTCGCCAAGCGCATAGACGATTTCGGTGATCGAACCGCCTATGGCGGCGATCTTCGACGGATCGGAGAAGACCGAGACGCCCTCGGCGGCGCCGGCCGGCTGCAGCGCGGCAACGGAAAGGCCGACGATCGGCGCAAGCATCGATAGGCGCATCGCCGGCAGGGTCGGGAAAAACCGCATCACACTGTTCCTCACGCTGCCGTCGGGCTCGGAATACGCGGCAGGTTCTCGGCCAGGAACCGCCAATCGTCGCGCTCGCTTTCGCCTTCATGGCGCTTGCCGAAGAACTGGATGATCATCTCGCCTTCGGCGCCAAAGACCTCGAGCGATGTGACATGGCCATCCTTGGTCGGCTTGCGCACCGCCCAGACTTCATGGATGTGGTCGGTGCGCAAATGCAGGTGGAAGGTTTCATCCAGCACATTGATCCACGGCCCCATCGGCTTGATCGACTTGACCGGTCCGGAATGGATCTGGATGCAGCCGCGGTTGCCGACGAAGCACATGATCGGCAGTTCGCCTTCGGCGGCGTGATGAAACATGGCGCGGACCGCGTCATTGTCGAGCAGCCAGGCATAGTCCGTTCCGATCATGCGCACCGCCTGACGGCGGCTGAGCTTGAGCGTTTTCAGCATGCCGAAGAACTGGTGCACGTCGGTCAGCCGGCTCCAGCGGTCGCGCAGATCGTCAAGGTTGGCGGTCGTCGCCGTGGCCTCGCCCTCATTATCGGAGGCATGCCCGGAGATGGCGATCGTCGGTTCCTGGTTGGACGATTCCAGCGAAGCGACCAGCTTTTGGTAGGCATAGAGGCTGGAGGCCGGCCGCAGATGCACCTTGTGCACCGCCTCGCCCGCCCCGTCGAAGAACTGCAGGCTGCGGCGGATCTCGTCGCCGTCGCGCTTCTCCACGGCAAAGCCATGCGCCCAGACCTTCGGGAAGATGCGCAGGTCGATATTCTCGCCAAGCACCATGGCATTGTGGTTGCCGGCAACGACCTTGTCGTAGACGCCAATCTTTTCGTGAACGGCGCTTTCGTTGCGGGTCAGCGCCATCACCTCGCCGACCGCCTCGAGCCCGGTCAAGAGGTCGTTGACGCGCGGTTCGATGCGAACGACGCCGTCGCCGCAATGCGCGGCGACCAACTCGGCTTCCGAAATGCCGAGTTGGGCGGCCAGGTCACGCTCCCGCGATTTCGGATATTCTGTCCGTGCCCGACGGATTTCATGCGGGGCGGGTTTTACGCGCTGGTCCATGTCTTACCCCTACTGCCTTGCCTTACTTGTTGAGAATGAGCTTGCCCTGCCGGGTGATCTTCAGCCGGTAGAGTGCGCCATGATGCTCGATGCCGATCTCGTGCTCGCCCTGGAACAGCGTGTTGCTGGAGAGCGTTCGCACCGCCAGCGGGATCCGATCGAAGCGGCTGGAGGCATCATCGGAACGGCGGACGCGATAGCGAAAATCGTTGGGATTGTGCGTGTTCATCTGGGTCGATCCCTTTCCTGTGCCGGGCACCTGGCTAGGCATTGCGAAATTGCCGATTCATTTCTTGACTTGAATAATCATGTTTACTAGTCAGTGCAATACCGGAGTAAACGAGTCAACATTTAAGACGCCGGACACGATGAAAAATGCCAGCGAGCCCCAGGCCAGCCAGCACGAAACCTGGAATCTGGAGTTGGGGCATGGGGTTTTTGAACTGGCAACTGCGCGGCCGGTCGGCGGCGAACGGTGTGGCGGCCTTGTTGGCGAGCGTGGCGGCGATCGCCCTGTCGGCACCATCGGCGCATGCACAACAGGCAACGCAGCCGGCGGGCAAGCAGACGGATCAGTCGCAGCAGGCTGACCAGGAAAAAGCTGCCCCTGCGGGCGCAACGCTGCTCGACAAGATTTTGGTTATCAGCCGCACCGGCGAAACAGCGATCGAATCACTGGCCTCGGCCAGCCATGTCGACCAGGAGCAACTCGCCCGCCGCATGGCGACGACGCCGAACGAGATGCTGCTGGGTGTGCCCGGTGTCGCGACACAGGCCGACGCCAGACGCGTCAGCACCAGTATCAACATTCGCGGCCTCCAGGATTTCGGCCGCGTCGCGGTCATCGTCGATGGCGCACGCCAGGATTTCCAGCGTTCGGACCATGGCACCCAGTCGACCTTCTACATCGACCCCGAACTCGTCAAATCCGTCGATGTGATCCGTGGTCCGGTCGCCAACACCTATGGATCGGGCGCCATCGGCGGCGTCATCTTCTTCGACACCAAGGACGCCGCGGACTTCCTCAAGCCGGAGGAAACATGGGGGGCTTCGGTAACCGGACGCTATGAGAGCAACGGCAAGGGCTGGACCACCAGCGCCACCGGCGCCTACCGTTTCAACGAGAACTGGGACACACTCGGCAACATCGTCTACCGCAACTACGACAACTACAAGGATGGCGGCGGCGACACCGTCAACGGCACCGGCTTCGACGTGCTGAGCGGCCTGCTCAAGACCAGCATCCGGCCGACCGAGAACAGCGAGTTGAAGCTGGGCTGGGTCGGCTCAAGCGACGGCTGGGACGAAACCAGCGGCGGCGTGCCGGTCAACGACGTCGACCTGAAGTCGAACACGTTCACCGCCCGTTACAACATCACGGACGAGGACAAGAGCTGGCTCGATCTCCACATCAACACCTCGTACAACAAGACCAATCTCGACCTGACCAGCCTTGTCCCGCAAAAACGGTTTGATCCCATAACGGGTCTTCCCACTGTCCTGCCGGCGGGGTCGCAATCGACTTTCGACGTCGGCACCACGGGTATCGACATCTGGAACACATCGCGCTTCGAAACAGGTGGCATCGCCCACGAATTGACCTTTGGCGGCGACTGGGTCGGCGACGATGTGAAGACGGGCGGTACGGCCGGCGGCGACAGTTTCTACACGCCTTCGGGCAAGCGCAACGTGTCCGGCGCCTATGTCCAGGACAAGCTCACCTGGGACTGGCTCGAAGTCATCGCCGGACTGCGCTACGACAATTACAGCCTGAAGGACAGCACGCGCGAGACCTCGGGCGACCGGCTGTCGCCGCGCATCACCGTCGGCGTCTCGCCGTTCGAAAGCGCCGGCCTTGCCGGCCTGCAATTCTACGGCACCTACGCCGAAGGCTATCGGTCGCCGTCGCTGACGGAGACGCTGATCAGCGGCAACCACCCGGCGGGCGTCACCTTCCCGTTCCTGCCCAATCCCAATCTGCGGCCTGAGACCGGCAAGACGACGGAATTCGGCATCAACTACAGGCAGAACGACATCTTCGAATCCGGTGACGCGCTTCGCGTCAAGGCGGCCTACTTCCACAACAATGTCGATGATTATATCGATGGCGTGACCCTGTCGCCGTTCGCTCCAGGCAGCGGCTGCCCGTTCGGGCCCGGCATTCCGATCTGCTTCCAGTATCAGAATTTCGCCCAGGCCAAGATCGACGGCTTTGAGCTGGAAGGCGTCTACGACGCCGGATGGGGCTATGCCGGGCTTTCGGCCTCGATCACCAATGGCCACACCATTTCCTACAAGGGTGTGGAAGCCGATCTCGCCACCATCCCGTCCTCCCAGGTCACCGCCCAGCTCGGGCTGCGCTTCCTCGAGAACAAGCTGACCGTTGGTGGTGAGGTTCAGTACAATGGCAAACCAAAGGGCAATGCGGTGGCCGAGGACTACACGCTGGTCAATGCCTTCGCCACCTACCAGGCGACAGACAATCTGAAGGTCGATTTCCGCGCCGACAATCTGTTCGACGTCAAATACGCCAACCCGCTGAACGGCAGCACGACAGTCGCGGTCTATGAGCCGGGCATAACGCTGAAACTGGCGGCAACAATGCGATTTGGAGGCTGATGGCATGGCGAGCTTGACGACATCCCTTCGTCTGCTGCCCTCGACGTTGGCGATGTCGCTTGCGATGGTTTCGGCGTGGGCTGAAGGGGCCCGCGCCGGCCCCCGCGCTGACCCTGGAGCTCGATGCCGCGCAACCCTCCGACAAGGGCTGCCGGCTGACCTTCCTGGTCAACAACAATCTCGGTGCCGACCTCTCCAAGGCGGCTTTCGAGATCGCCCTGTTCAACGAGGCCGGCGTTGTCGACCGGCTGACCGTGCTCGATTTCAAGGACCTGACGGCAGGCAAGACCAAGGTGACCCGCTTTGATCTCGCCGGCACCGATTGCACCAAGGTCAGCCGCGTGCTGATCAACAGCGCGACCGAATGCGCAGGCGCCGGCGTCGAACCGGCCGCCTGCATGCGCAGGCTGAAGACGGACACCAAGACCGGCATCGCCTTCGGCGTCTGAGAACGGCTTTGGGACTGCACCCCGCATTCACAGCAAATACCGTTGCCTGGCCGCTGGCCGGCCACGGATCGCTGACGCCAGGGGCAAACGATCTTGATTTGACTTTTGCCCGCTGGCCGCTGCAATTTCCGGCCCGCGACATGCAGGAAATCAGTCCCCTCCCCGACGCTGGCAGCGAGCTGGCGATAGCGCCGGCCGAGCCGCTTGCAGCCGCGCGGCCGGCGGCCCGATGGCCGATTGCCCTCGTCGTCTCCGGCCTGCTTCACGCCGCCATGGCGGCATTCTTTCTTATCTCGCCCGCCGGCACATTCGATTCCAGGAATGCGGAGCAACCGGAAGGCAGCGATCACGCAGGCGACAAGGTGGCCGGCACCGCTTTGGACAAGGATCCGGCAGCAATCAATGTCACGCTGGAGCCCAAACCGCAGCCGACCAAACCGGAGCCGGCGGCCAGACCGGTGCCGCCGACAAAACCCTCGCAGCCCGAGCAGGAAGCTGCAAAGCAAACTCCCCAACCCATCCCGGAAGCAGCCAAGCCGCCGCCCAAACCTTTGCCGGAAGCTGTCAAACAGCCTGCGGCAACACCGGACATACTGGTGGCGGCGACCCCGCACCCTGATGACCAGAGTTTGGCTGCCAGGGCCGAAACACCGGCACAGCCGAGCGTCCAGGCCGAGACCGCTGAGATGCCTGTCGCCGTTCCCGAGCAACCGCCGATCCCCAGCGCCAGGCCAACTCCGGCCGCCGCCCCTGCAAAAGCAGCGGATGAGAAGCGCGGCACGGCAGATGGGCAGGATCGGCTGGCTCAGGCAGCCAGCAAGGGCAGAAGGCAGAACGAGGCGGGGGCCGCCACTGAGTCCAGCTACCGAAGCGACGTCATCAGCAAACTTGGCCGCGTCTATCGAGCAGTGCCGCCTTCGTTGCAAGCGACGGCGCGCAGCAACACCGTTGTCACCTTCGTCATCGGCCGGCAGGGCAACATCGATGAGCTGCGTGTCGTCGAAAGCTCGGGCTCGGCAACTTTCGACCAGATCGTGCTTGGTTTCGTTCGCAAGGCGGCCCCTTTCCCTCCGATCCCACCAAAGGTCGGCAACAGTCTGGAATTCACCGGTGCGATCGGTCCGTTCTGAGAGCGGCCAACCCGCATCCTTCAATCGCAGCAGTCCACCAATTCAGAAAGGAACCCCATGTACATCGCCATGAACCGCTTCAAGGTGCAGAACGGCTCGGAAGCCGATTTCGAGGCCGTGTGGAAGAACCGCGATTCCAGCCTTGCCGAGATGAAGGGTTTTCGGGAATTCCATCTGCTGCGCGGCCCGGTCAACGAGACCGAAGGCTACACACTGTTTGCCTCGCACACGGTGTGGGCGAGCCAGGACGATTTCGTCGCCTGGACCAAGTCGGAGAATTTCCGCGCCGCGCACAGGAATGTCGGCACGACGAAGGTGCACTATCTCGGCCACCCGCAATTCGAGGGCTTTTCGGTCGTCGAGGGCGCCTGAGAATAGGCTGAACTAGGCCGCGGCAAGCAGGCTGGCATTGCCGCCCGCGGCCGTGGTGTCGACGCAGACCGCGCGCTCATGCGCATAGGCGGCCGGGTTGAGCACCTCGCTGACCAGCGGCACGATCGGGCCAGTCCTGTCGGCGATGACCTTGCGCACGATGCGCGCGGCCTCCGGCGTGCCCGAAAAGGCGACGACATCGACGCGCAGCGAGCGCGCCTCGACCGGATCGGGACGCCCATCGATAGCGGCTAGCGGCAAGCCCTTGCCGGTCAGCGCCGACAATGCGGCCGGCGCCCCTGGGGCAACGGCCAGCACCGCATTGCCGGCGGCGAGCGCCTGGATCGTCTGGGCAAGCAGCGTCTCGGCATCCGGCCCCAGGCACAACACGCGGCCGCGCGGCGACAGCGAGAGCGTGTTGGCCTCGCCGGTTGGCCCGGGCAGGTCGACCTGACCGAAATCGATGCCAGCAGCGGCGCCGATGGCAGCCGCGCCCTTGCCGCGCAAATGCTTCCTCAGGATGGCGATCCGGTCCGGGCGCGTCGACCAGCCGCCGAGGGCCGGATCGGGCAGATTGTCGGCCAGTTCGGTCGCCGTCACCTTGTGGCCATCGCCAACTTCCGTACCGGCTTCCGGCCCCTTGCGGAAACGGCGCAGATAGTGCGGGCCGCCGGCCTTCGGCCCGGTGCCGGACAGCCCCTCGCCGCCAAAGGGCTGCGAGCCGACGACGGCGCCGATCTGGTTGCGGTTGACGTAGATGTTGCCGGCATGGATGCCGTCGACGAAATGCTGGACGCGGCCTTCGATGCGGGTATGCAGGCCGAACGTCAGGCCATAGCCCTTGCGGTTGATGGCGGCGATCACCGCGTCGATCTCATCGGCGTCGAAGCTGGCGACATGCAGTACCGGCCCGAAGACTTCGCGCTCCATCTCCTCTATGCCTTTGACTCGGAAGACATGCGGTGCGACGAAGCGCCCGTCCTTCGGCGCCTCGAGCTTGGCGATCAGCCGGCCCTCGAGACCCTTCTTGGTGCAATAGTCACGGATAGAGGACTGCGCGTCATCGTCGATGACCGGACCGACATCGGTCGAAATCCGCCAGGGATCACCGATGTTGAGCGCTTCCATGGCGCCTTTCAGCATCTCCAGCATCTTCTTCTCGACGTCCTTCTGCACGTAGAGCACACGCAGCGCCGAACAGCGCTGGCCGGCACTCTGGAAGGCAGAGGCGAGGATGTCGCGCACCGCCTGCTCGGGCAGCGCGGTGGAATCGACGATCATGGCGTTCAAACCGCCGGTCTCGGCGATCAGCATGGCGTCGGGTGCCGCGGTCTCGGCCAGCTGCTTCTCGATCAGCTTGGCGACCTCGGTCGAGCCGGTGAAGCAGACGCCGGCAATGCGTGGGTCGGCGGTCAGCGGAGCGCCCACCGACAGGCCATCGCCGGGCAGCAGCTGGATGATGTCTTCCGGCACGCCGGCCTCGCGCAGCAATTCGACGGCGCGGAAGGCGATCAGCGGTGTCTGTTCGGCCGGCTTGGCGATGACCGAATTGCCGGTAACGAGTGCTGCCGCGATCTGGCCGGTGAAGATGGCGAGCGGAAAATTCCACGGCGAAATGCAGACGATCGCGCCGCGCGCCTGCGTGCCGGTCTCGGCATTGGCCGCCTCGGCGGCGTAGTAGCGCAGGAAGTCGACCGCCTCGCGCACTTCCGCCACCCCGTCGGCCAGCGATTTGCCGGCCTCGCGGGTGGCGAGCGCGAAGAACTCGACCGCATTGGCTTCGTAGAGATCGGCTGCGCGGTTGAGGATGGCGGCGCGTTCGGCAACGGGACGCTTTGCCCAGGCCGGTTGCGCTTCCACAGCGATGCGCACGGCAATCGTAACCTGCTTGGCGGCGGCCTCGTGAACCGTTCCGACCACTTCATCGGGCTTGGCCGGATTGACGACCGGGCGTGGCTTGCCATAGCCGGCAGCCCGGGTGATCGGCTTGGCGTGCCAGCGGTCCGGCCCGGCGAACGCCGCCCTGGCCTTGTCGATGGCCGCCAGCGTCACCGTGTCGGTGATGTCAAAACCTTTCGAATTGCGGCGACCGACGCCAAAAATCTGAGAAGGCCGGGCAATCGCCGGATTGGCAGCAGGACCCTGGCTTTCCACCGTCTCGAGCGGATCGCGCGCGATGTCTTCCGGCTCGACATCCTCGTCAGTCAGCTGGTGCACGAAGGAGGAGTTGGCGCCATTTTCCAGCAGGCGGCGCACCAGATAGGCCAGAAGATCGGAATGCGCGCCGACCGGTGCATAGATGCGGCAGCGCGTGCCTTCGGCCTGGCGCACGGTCTCGTGCAGCGCCTCGCCCATGCCATGCAGGCGCTGGAATTCGAAGGAATCGCGGTTCGTGGCCATCGACAGGATGGCGGCGACGGTGTGGGCGTTGTGGGTGGCGAATTGCGGGTAGATGCGGTCGGTCATGCCAAGCAGTTTCTTCGCGCAAGCCATGTAGGAAACGTCGGTGTTGGCCTTGCGGGTGAAGACGGGATAGCCGGCAAGTCCGAGCGTCTGCGCTCGCTTGATCTCGGTGTCCCAGTAGGCGCCCTTAACCAGCCGCACCATGATTGTGCGGTCGTATTTCTTCGCCAGCGCGTAGAGCCAGTCGATGACGAAGGCCGCGCGTGGCCCGTACGCTTGCACCACCACACCAAAGCCGTTCCAGCCAGCGAGTTCCGGCTCGGCCAGCACGCGCTCGATGACATCCAGCGACAAATCGAGGCGGTCGGCCTCTTCTGCGTCGATGTTGAGACCCATGCGCGAATGCCTGGCTGCGAGTGCCAGCGACAACAGCCGCTCGGCCATGACCGGCAGCATCTCTTCCTTCTGCGCCACCTCGTAGCGCGGATGCAGCGCCGAGAGCTTCACCGAGATGCCGTGGTTCTGCCTGATGTCGGGACCGTTGGAGCCGGCATCGAGCGAGGAAATCGCGTCGGCATAGGCCTTGTGGTAGCGCAGCGCGTCGGCCTCGGTGCGGGCCGCCTCGCCCAGCATGTCGAAGGAATAGAGGTAGCCCTTCTGCGTCATCGGCCGGCCGCGCTTGACGGCTTCCGCGATGGTGCGGCCGAGCACGAACTGTTCGCCCATCTCGCGCATGGCGGCGGCCACCGCCTTGCGGATGACCGGCTCGCCCAGCCTGCGCACCATGGAGCGCAGCGTGCCTTCGATACCGCCCTCGCCCTCGTCAAGGACACGGCCGGTCAGCATCAGCGCCCAGGTCGAGGCGTTGACGAAGATCGAGCTCGATCCGCCGGAATGCGCCGACCAGTCATGCGGCGCGATCTTGTCGGCGATCAGATCGTCCATCGTCTCGGTGTCGGGCACGCGCAGCAACGCCTCGGCCAGGCACATCAGCGCCACGCCCTCCTTGGTGGAGAGGCCGTAGGCCGAGAGGAAAACCTCCATCAGCCGGGGATCGGACGAGCCGCGCACCGCCCGCACCAGATCGGCGGCTCGCGCTGAGATCGCATCGCGATCCCCAGCCGAAAGCCCTGTCGCCTCGGCCAGCCGCTTCACGGCCTCGTCTTCGTCGGGAAGATAGTTGGCGCGGATCTGCTGGCGGATGGTGTCGAGCGGCATGGCGGGTCCCGTGGAACGAGCATCAGGGAGCGGGCCGGCGGTCACCGGACCGAATGGCGCAAGCTAGCACAGGCGCGGATTTCAGTCGGTCCAAAGAAATCGACGAGATAGTCCGATCGATCTATCGTTGTGCCAGTTCCTTAGAGATTGTACTGTGATTTTGATGACAGAAGACCAATTGGACCGCATCGACCGAAACATCCTGTCGGCGCTAGCGGGCAATGGCCGGCTTTCCATGTCGGAACTCGCCGCCAAGGTCGGTCTTTCGAAGACGCCGGTGCAGGCGCGGGTCAAGCGGCTGGAGAAGGACGGATACATCAGGGGCTATCAGGCGATCATCGACCGTGAGCGCATGGGCGAAGGCCATGTCGCCTTCGTCCAGGTGAAACTGTCCGACACCCGTTCCGCCGCGCTCGACGCTTTCAACCGATCGGTGCAGGCCGTGCCGGAGATCGAGCAATGTCACATGATGGCGTCGAGCTTCGACTACCTGCTCAAGGTCCGCACCCGCGACATCGCTGCCTACCGCCGCGTGCTCGGCGAGCGCATCTCGGCGCTCCCCCATGTCGCCCAGACCTCGACCTTCGTGGCGATGGAGACGGTGAAGGATCGCTGACCGTGATCCCGAAAAGTGGATGCCGGTTTTCGGACAAGATCATGGTCAAACAAGAGCCTACTCCGACAGCGTCTTCAAAAACGCCACCAGCGCTGCGCGTTCGCGGTCCGACAGCTGCAGCGGGTGGATCTCGGTTGTCCCCTCCACGCTCGGCGCCGCCTTGGCGTAGTGCGCCACCACCTCGTCGAGCGACGAAAACTGCCCTGCATGCATATAGGGCGGCCGCGTGGCCACGCCGCGCAGCGACGGTGTCTTGTAAGCCCGGATCAGCTGCGGCCCATCCTTGACCATGAAGCGCAGTTCCCCGCAGGCGCTGACGTCCCCGTCGCGATAGGCGCCAAAACAGTTGAACGGATCGGCTTCGACCTGTGCCACCGCATCGACGCGCCCCCGGTCCGGCGGCAGGTCTGTGACGGGTGGCACGCCAGTGTTGTGAAAACCGTTGTCGGTGAAGCGCGGGCCATTGTGGCAGGTCACGCAATTGGCTTTGCCGATGAACAGTTTCAGCCCGAGGATTTCTTCCCGCGTGAAGACGGCATCGCTCTTCGGCTCGGCGCCGGTGGCAAGGTCCAGGGCAAAGCGATCGAAGCGCGTCTGCGCCGGCTCGATCGAGCGTTCGAAGGCCGCGATCGCCTTGCCGATATTGGCGTAAACGCGGTTGATGGCGTCGCGCTGCGCATCGCTCATCGCGTTCCAGGCAGCCCTTTCGGCATCGTTGCCAAGCGGGCTGGCATTCAGCGGAATGCCGGCAAAATCGGGCAGCGGCCCGAAAATGCGCTCATAGCGCTCGCCGAAGCGTGCCTTGATGTAGTGCGCGTAGGCAGTACGGTTTCCTGCCTGCTCCAGAGGGTTTTCCAGCGGCGTCAGCGCTTGTGCCCACAGGCTGTCGCGGCGGCCGTCCCAGAAGAACCACGGATCGCGCGCCACGCCGGCCAGTGGCATGGTGCGCCGGTTGGTATGGCCGACGCCGACCGCTTGCGGCAGGTCGTCCTGGAACTGGCGGTCTATCTTGTGGCAGGTCGAGCACGACACCGTGCCGTCGCGGCTCATGCCAAGATCGAAGAACAGCGTCGAGCCAAGGGCGGCGGCGGCCGGCACGTCGGCGAAGCGATTGGTGGTGTCGGGCTTCAGCGACGGCAGCGTGTTCAACGCCAGCGAGGCTATGGTCTTCTTCTCCGCGTCGGAAAAATCCGGCTTGCCGCAGCCGACGAGGATGACGGCGACCATCAGCGCCAGAAAGCAGAAAAGGCGCTTCATCGATCGCTCACAGCACCACGTTGAACAGCACTGTATCGGAGCCGGCGCCCGACGAGATGGCGAACCGAAGTTGCCACCAGCCGCTCATCGTGAATTTCAGCCCCTCGATGCGGTAGCGGCCATCGCCGAGATAGTCGGTCACCTGCGGGCTGGTCGGCAGGCCGTGATTGTGTTGCGGCATGCCGCCGGAGATGGCGATCGCGGCGCGCTCCACCGAAGCCCCCGTCTTTGTTTTCAGCGTCAGCAGCCAGGATTCCAGTTCGCCCTGCCGCACCACGCCCCGTTCCGGTACGAAGCTCGCCATGTACAGCCCGTTGTCGGTTTTCTTCGTCCGCGAGACATCCGGGCCGACCATCTGCGCCGATTGCGGCGCGGTCAGATAGACGACCGCAAGAACGCCGACCAGCAGAGCAGCCAGACCAAGACCCGCCAAGAGATAACGCCATATCGATGCCAAACCGGTTCCTCTTCTGCGGATAACGCTCGGCCGGGTGGATCGCGTCCCGCCAGCCTGTGGGAAAACGCTGTGGCGCAAAAAAGCCTGCTTGCCAAGCATGGCGCTGCCGCCGGCAAAAAGCTACAGCACCGAAATCACTGGAGGATTGCAGATGGCGGGAAACGGCGTCGCCTCGATCGGCGAATGCATGCTCGAACTGTCGGGCCAGACCGGCCCGAACTGGCGCATGGGTTTTGCCGGCGACACGTTCAACACGCTGTGGGCGCTGCATGCGTTGAGCGCAGACCGGCCGGCAACCTATGTCTCGGCCTTCGGCGACGACCCCTTTTCGCAAGGCCAGATCGGCTTCTTCGCCGAAAACGGCATCGGCATCGGCTCCAGCCCGGTGATACCAGGTGCGCGGCCCGGCCTCTACGCGATCACGCTGACAGGCGCCGAGCGCTCCTTCACCTACTGGCGCGGCGACGCCGCCGCCCGACAGCTCGCCTCGGATCCCGCCGCACTGTCGAAAAACATTGAAAATCAGGCGCTTGTGTATTTTTCCGGAATCACTTTGGCAATTCTGGACGATGCCTCGCGCAAAACACTGCTGGAAGCCGTGACCAAGGCGCGCGCCGCTGGCTCGCTGATCGCCTTCGATCCCAATTATCGGCCACGGCTTTGGCGCAACCGCGAAAGCGCGCAGGCAGCGATCGTCGAGGCACTCGGCGTCACCGACATCGCTCTGCCGACCTTCCCCGACGAGCAGATGCTGTTTGGTGATGAGACACCGCGGGCGACCGCCGAGCGGCTTGGACAATGGGTCGGCGAAGTCATCGTCAAGAACGGCGAACAGCCGGCGCTGATTGCCGAGAGCGGAACATTGCACGACGTGCCGGCGATCCATGTCGCGGCCCCCGTCGACACCACCGGCGCCGGCGATTCCTTCAATGGCGGCTATCTCGCGGCGCGTCTTGCCGGCCATGGCCCGCGCGAAGCGGCAAGCCGGGCGCATCGCGTCGCTGCCGCCGTGGTCCAGGTTCGCGGCGCCCTGGCGCCGTTCGAGACGCTACGGGCGGCGTTCGACAGCTGAGGTCTGTTGAGATTCAGGTCAGGCCGAGTCGAAAATGGCTGATACCGAGAACCGGAGCGGAGCGTACTTTTCGTACGTGAGCCCAGTTCTACTGCGACGCAGTAGAACGTGGAAGCGCAGGTATCAGCCATTTGCAGGCCGGCATCACCTGAATATCAACAGACCTCAAGGCAGGCGGAAACGGTATTCCGTCACATGGTGATAAATTGCACCCGGCCATAGCGTCGCCTGCGGGAAATACGGCCGGTTCGGCGCATCCGGCCAGATCTGCGGCTCCAGGCAGAAGGCGGAAAAGGCCTTGTAGTCCCGCCCGTCCAGCCCCTTGCGCGGCGTCACATACTGGCCGGTGTAGAGCTGGACGCCTGGCTCCGTGGTCCAGACCTCCATCTCGACGCCGGAACTCGCCCCTTGCGTCCATGCCGCTTGCCGCAGCGGCCCGCGCGCCGAGGCGAGGCAGAAGTTCTGGTCGTAGGGCAGCTGCTCGCCCTCGGTTTCCATGCGCAGCGGCCGCGCCTGGCGGAAATCGAAGGGCGTGCCGTCGACCGGCTTGACCACGCCGGTCGGGATCATGTCGCTGTCGACCGGCAGATAGGCGCCGGCGTTCAGCATCATCCTGTGGTCGAGAATGTCGCCGGCGCCGCCGTCGTCCAGGTTGAAATAGGAGTGCTGGGTGAGATTGCACAGCGTCGGCTCCTCGCAGGTCGCCGTCAGCTCGACGCTCAGCGTACCGGGGATCTTCAGCCGGTAGGTGCAGGTGACGTCGAGCGCGCCGGGAAAGCCCATCGCTCCGTCGGGATCGTGCAGCGTCAGCGTGACGAAGTCCCGGCCATGCAGCGAAACCGCCCACGGCCGATGCGAATAGCCCTGTGAGCCGCCATGCAGCGTATGCTTGCCGAGGAAATTTCGCTCGGTCTGGTAGCGGTTGCCGTTAATGGTGAAGCGGCCGTCGCGGATGCGGTTGGCATAGCGGCCGACCACCGCGCCGAAGAAGGCGTTGTCGGCCTCGTAGGCTTCCAGCGTGTCGTAGCCGAGCACTAGCGGCGCATCATGGCCGGTCAGGCGCAAATCCTGGATGATGGCGCCGAGCCCGATGATGTTGGCGGTGAGGCCACCGCCCCTGATGGTGAAGCGGCGCACCGGCTCGCCTGCCTGCGTCGTGCCGAAAACCTCGCCGTCCTTCATTGCCATGCCCGCAAACGTCAGTTGATCCAAAGGATTTCGGCAGGTTTTCTCAACCCGAGGTCGGCGGGCTAGGCCCGTCGACCTCGGGGATAAGGTATCAGAGGCCGAGGCCGCCGATACAGACATATTTGGTATCGAGGTAATCCTCGATGCCCTGATGTCCGCCTTCTTTGCCGAGGCCCGATTCCTTGACGCCGCCGAACGGCGCCTCCGGCGTGGTGATCAGGCCTTCATTTACACCGACCATGCCGTATTTCAGCCCCTCCATGACGCGGAAGGCGCGGCCGAGATCGCCGGTGTAGAAATAGCAGGCAAGGCCGAATTCGGTGTCGTTGGCGAGCGCGATGGCTTCCGCTTCGGTCTCAAACTTGAACACCGGGGCGACCGGGCCAAAGATCTCTTCCTTCATGAAGCGCATCTTGGGCGTCGCATCGGCGATGACCGTCGGCTGGAAGAACGAACCGCCCAGCGCATGACGCTTGCCGCCGGCGACGATCTTGCCGCCTTTCGAGGTTGCGTCTGCGATCAGCTCTTCCACCTTCTCGACCGCCTTCTCGTCGATCAGCGGTCCCTGCTGCACGCCTTCCTCGAGGCCGGAACCGACCTTCAGCCCGTTGCTGGCCACAGCCAGCTTCTCGACGAACCTGTCATAGACGCCGGCCTGGACGAGGAAGCGGTTGGTGCAGACGCAGGTCTGGCCCGAATTGCGGTACTTGGCGGTGATGGCGCCGGCGACGGCACGGTCGATATCGGCGTCGTCGAAGACGATGAACGGCGCGTTGCCGCCAAGCTCCATCGACACCTTCTTCACGGTGACCGACGACTTCTGGATGAGAAGCTTGCCGACTTCGGTCGATCCGGTGAAAGTGATCTTGGACACCAGCGGATTGGCGCAGATCTCGTCGCCGATCTCGCTGGCCGAACCGGTCAGGATGTTGACGACGCCTTTGGGGAAGCCGACTTCCTCGGCAAGCGCGCCCCAGGCGAGGCCTGAGTAAGGCGTCTGCGAGGCGGGCTTCACCACGGCGGTGCAGCCGGCGGCGAGCGCGGGACCGAGCTTGCGGGCCAGCATCGAGGACGGGAAATTCCACGGCGTGATGGCGGCGATGACGCCGACCGGTTCCTTGGTCACCAGGATGCGGCGGTCCGCCCATGGCGAGGGCACGACGTCGCCATAGGTGCGGCGGCCTTCCTCGGCGAACCACAGAATGTAGGCCGCGGCCGAACCGATCTCGCCCTTCGATTCGAACAGTGACTTGCCCTGCTCGATGGTCAAGAGCTCGGCGAGCACGTCCTGATTGTCCATCATCGCATCGTGCAGCTTGCGCAAGAGCTTCGAACGCTCGAGCGCGGTCGTCTTGCGCCAGGTCTTGAAGGCGGCGTCCGCGGCCTCGATGGCGCGGCGGGTCTCGGCCTTGCCCGACTTCGGCACGGTGCCGATCTTGAGGCCGGTGGCGGGGTTGTTGACGTCGACCGTCTGGCCGCTGTCGGCCTGCACCCATTCGCCGTTGATGAGATTGGCCTGCCGCATGAAATGGCTGGTTTTCTGAAGCATGGTCTATCCTCCGTTCGGCGCACTGACGGGCCGGTCTGTGAAATCTTCGGTGAGCGTGCGCCATGAATTGAAGCCGGCACGCCGGAGCCACTGCTCTTTACCTAGGGCAAGGCCCGCAAGCAATCGCAAGATGGCATATAGGGGTTGGGCCAGCCCGGGACGAGAGCAAGCTTTGCCGCCTCGCCTCGATTTGCGCATGGTCTAGCCGAAGACATGCAGGACAATCGTCAGCCAGAAAGCCGTGGTGACGGCGGCAGAGGCGGTGGCGATGGTCATCTGGTTCGATGCCAGCGCCTGGCCCGTGTTGAACTGTACCGCGATGAGATAGGAGTTGATGCCCGACGGCAGGGCCGCCACCACGACCGCCACCTTGGCGGTCAGGGGCGGCAGGCCGAGCAGCCAGACGAAGGCGAGAACCAGCGCCGGCATCAGGAACAATTTCAGCGCCGAAAGCGCCAGCGCCGGCCGGACATTGCCGGAGATGCCGAAGCGGCGCAGGCTGAGCCCCATGGCAAACAGCGCCACCGGCCCTGCCGTGTTGGCCAGCGCATCGACCAGCCGCATGACGAGGCTGGGCAGCGGCACGCCGCTCAGCCGCCATGCCAGGCCGAGCAGGATACCGATGATCAGCGGATTGATGAACATCCGCCGCAAGAAGCTGCGCAGCACCCGCTGCGGATGCACATGTTCGCCACCGCCCCGGCCGAACATCTCGAACAGCACGATCGAGGCCATCATCATGACCGGCAGGTGCACCGAGACCAGCAGCGACAGCACTTCGAAGCCGCTCGGGCCGAATATGCCAAGGATGAACGGAGCGCCCAGCAGCACGACATTGGAATAGGCCGACGACACGCCGCCGACGACACCGGCGCGCGCGTCGCGCCCGAATATCCGCGTGGTGACGAGATGGCCGGCGGCCCAGGTGATTGCCGCCGCCGTGAAATAAGCGCCCCACAACGGCCACGGCGCGACGCCGTGGAAATCGGCCTTCACCATGGTCTGGAACAGAAGCAGCGGCATCGCCACCGAGACCGCGAAATCCGATATCCCCTCGCCGCTCGCCGGTCTGAGATAGCCGGTCAACCCGGCGATATAGCCGAGCGCGACCAGGCTGAAGACGAAAAGCACGGTTTCTGTAAGCAGAGACATTTTTCAGGGATAGGCGAGCCACGCGCGCGGCGCAATCGCGCCCGAATTTGATCATGGTAGGCTGGCAGCGTTATAGAGGGTTTGGAGTATCAGGGCGGGCACGAACGACAAATGACCTTTGTCGAAACCTCAGGACGCAACCTTCTTGCGCGTGTGTGGCTGACGGCTTTCGTCGCCGCGCTATTTTGTCTTGCCGCGACGGCGTTTGCATTGGCCGAGACGAAAAGCCTCAAGGGCGTGGCGCTGATCGTCGGCCAGTCGAATTACCTGCACATCGCCGCCCTGCCCAACCCGGCCAATGACGCCCGCGACATGGCCAAGATGCTGACCGACCTCGGCTTCGACGCCCGCAACGTCACCGATCGCGATGCCGCCAAGCTGAAGCGCGACCTCGAACGTTTCGTCGAGGATGCCGAGGGAGCCGACGTCGCCCTCATCTATTACTCCGGCCACGGCATCGAGGCCGGCGGCGAGAATTATCTGGTTCCGGTCGATGCCGACATCTCGTCGCTGAAGGATGCCGATAACGCGCTGGTGCCGATTTCCGCCGTCATGGACGAGTTGAAAAAGACCGTGCCGGTGACGATCATGCTGCTCGATGCCTGCCGCACCAATCCGTTTCCGGCGGACGCTTTGGTGCGCCGGGCGCCGACCGCTTCCGCCGAGCCGATCGGCGCTGGCGGGCTGGAACCGGTGCGCGGCGCCAAGGCGCTTGCCAATGCGTCGGCGCAGGATGCGAGCCTGGGCACGGTGGTCGGCTTTGCCGCCGAACCGGGTCGCCCGGCGCTGGACGGAGCGGTCGGCGAAAACAGTCCCTATGCCGCCGCCCTGCTGCGCCACCTCGCGGCGATGAAAGGCACGGAGTTCGGCTCCGTCATGCGCATGGTGACCGAGGAAGTCTATCTCGACACCAAGGCCAAGCAGCGCCCCTGGGTCAACGAAAGCCTGCGCCGGCTGCTTTATTTCGGCATCGCGCCGCCGGAGCCGACCGGTGACGACGGGCTGATCACCGGCGAAAGGCGGCAGCTACTCTTGACCATCTCCGACCTGCCCGACCCGAAGCGGGCGCAGGTGGAACTGGCCTCGCTGCAAGACGGCGTGCCGCTCGACGCGCTCTATGGCGTGCTGAGGGCGCTGGGTACGGACAAGATCCCCGAGGATCCGACCGACCTGCAGAAGGTGCTCGACGCCCAGGCCGAGCGCCTGAAGAAGATGATGTCCGAGCGCGCGGCACTGCGCACCGACGATCCCGAGATCAAGCGGCTGGTTGCCTCGGCCGACAAGGCCATCGGCCAGGGAGCGATGGTGACGGCGCGCAAATTCCTCGACGATGCGGTCGGCAGGGTCGAGCAGAACAGCGGTGCGGTCGACGAGGCCGAGGAACTGGTCAGGCAGAAGCGCATCGCCGACGCCGCCATCTATGCCAAGCGCGCCGACGCCGCAGCGCTGGTCTTCGACTACAAATCCGCCGCCAACGACTATGCCAAGGCCTTCTCGCTGGTCGAGAAATGGGACGACAAGCTGCGCTGGAACTACAAGAATCAGGAAGCCGAGGCACTCAACGCCCACGGTTCCGCCACCGGCGATCTCGATGCACTGCAGCACGCGATCGAAGCCTATCACGTTATCCTGAACTTCATTCCCAATGGCGAGCAGAACAAGGATTGGGCCATCACCCGCAACAACATGGCGGTGGTGCTGCAGACCATCGGCGAGCGCGAGACCGAGACCGCGCATTTGGAAGAAGCCGCGCAGATCTTCCGCGATTCGCTCGTCGTCTTCGAGCGCGAGAAGGACGACCCCAACTGGGCGGCGGCGCAAAACAACCTCGCCAATGTCCTCTTGAAGATCGGCGAACGCGAGAGCGACCCGAAGCGGCTCAATGAGGCAGTGGCGGCGATGCGCGCCACGTTGGAAAAGCGCCCTCGCGACAAGCTGCCGCTCGACTGGGCCGCTTCGCAGAACAATCTCGGCCTCGCGCTCTATGCGCTCTCCCAGCGCGAACCCGCCGGCGAGCATCTGAAGGACGCCGAAGCCGCCTACCGGCTGGCGCTTGAAGAGTACACGCGCGAGAAAGCCCCCGTGGAATGGGCGATGGTCGAGAACAATCTCGGCAACACGCTGGTGACGCTTGGCATCCAGCTCAACGACAAGGCCAAGATCAACGAGGCGGCCGATGCCTTCCGCGCCGCGCTGAAGGTGCGAACCCGTGAGACCTTCCCGGTCTCCTGGGCGACCAGCCGGCTCAACCTCGGCAACGCGCTGAGCGGCGTCGCCCGCTTCGACATGGGCACCGACACGCTCGAAGAGGCCGCCGCGGCCTATGACGATGCGTTGACGGTGTTTACCCGGCAGCGCTTCCCGATGGACTGGGCGTCGGCGCAGAACAATCTCGGCTCGATCTACCAGACGCTTGGCCAGCGGACCCGCGACGCGGCCAGGCTCGAACAGTCGGTGGCAGCATTCCAGGCGGCGCGGCAGGTCTATGTCAGGCGGAAATTCCCGCAGGATTGGGCCATGAGCTACTACAATCTCGGCAACACGCTGCAGTTGCTTGGCGGCGTGACGGACAAGCCCGAGCACTACAGCGAGGCAGTCGACGCCTACAGCAATGCGTTGCGCGAGTACAAGCGCGAGACAAACCCGCGGCAATGGGCGCTGGCCCAGGCCGGCCTCGGCTCGACGCTGCACTGGCTCAGCATGAGCAATGCCGATCCCAAAATCCTGCGGGATTCGATCGCCGCGCGGCGGGCAGCACTCGAAGTGCTGACCATCGAGACGGCGCCGGTCGACTGGGCCAACGCCCAGAACGGCATCGGCATGAGCCTGCTCAATCTCGGCAATATCGAACGGACCGGAAAATATCTCGACGAGGCCGAGGCGGCTTTCACGGCAACGCTGAAGGTCTTCACCAGGGAAACCCAGCCCCTGCAGTGGGCCTTAGAGCAGAACAATCTCGGCGACATCCACTGGAACCGCGCCAGCTATGGCGGCGGCAAGGCCGAGTATCTCAGGGCTATCGCGTTCTTCGAGAATGCCAAGCAGGGCTTTACCGAAGCCGGCTACACCGTCCCCATCCCGCTTACCGACCAGAAGATCGATCTGGTGAAGAAGCAGATCGCCAAAAAGTGAGGCTGGGGCGTCTGCAACGCCCGCTTGTCTTTGTGCCGGTGTTCCGATCCCTATATGCGATGACAGGAACCCGATGACGGGCTCCTGGAAGGACTGCGATGATCCGATTTGCCCTGGCCCTGTTGCTGTTCGTCGTTCCCGTGGCGGCCCATGCCACGGATGCCGGCTGGGCGCTGCTGCGCGATGGCGGCCATGTCGTGCTGCTGCGTCATGCCATGGTCACCGGCACCTCCGACCCCGCCAATTTCGACATCGACAGCTGCGCCACCCAGATCAATCTGTCGGCGCGCGGCAAGCAGCAGGCGAGCAAGATCGGCGCCTTGTTTGCCGCCCGCGCCGCGCCGATCGAACGCGTGCTGTCCAGCCGCTACTGCCGCTGCCTCGACACCGCGCGTATCGCCTTCGAGGCCGAACCGGAACTGTTCGCCCCGCTCGATCTCCTGAAGGGCGACGATGCGCAGAAGGCAGCACAGATCGCCGCCATCATGAAGGAAATCCGCGCCTATTCCGGCTCCGACAATCTGGTCATGGTCACCCATCTGGAAGACATCGTGGCGCTGACCGGCGTGTCACCGCGCGAGGGTGAGGCCGTGGTCGTCGAGCCGCAAGGCGACGGTCTGCGCGTGCTCGGCCGCGTCACCTTCTAACGAACCGATCCGCGCCTCCAACGTTGGATGCGAGTGTTGCCGAAATACCACTGCTGAAAGAAGCCACGAATTGGCCGCGACAATGCCGCTTGCGACAACCCGTCGCAGGCTCTATAGCCGCGCTCCCGGTCACGAGAACCGAAGTGAGCACAACGGTTGGAGCTTTCGTCTCCGCCCGTGCAGGCGGCATTGCCGCCCTGTATACGGCGCCGCTTTGGGGATTGGGATCGCGGATGTAGCTCAGTCTGGGAGAGCGCCGGATTTGGATCCGGAGGTCGCAGGTTCGAATCCTGCTGTCTGCACCACGGATAGCTCAGTTTGGTTAGAGCATCAGATTGTTAATCTGACTGTCGAAGGTTCGATTCCTTCTCCAACGGCCTGATAAGCCGACACCTTTGGGTGGTGTTATCCAGAAAACGGTCCGGGGACCGGAATGCTGAAGACCTGACGGACGGCCGAAGCCTTCGGGCCAAGGCCGTTTCGAAAGGTCCGACGCCATCGGCTCGCGGCCAGGTCCGCGGTGATGGTCAAGGCGCATCGTCGCCGGCAAGGGAGGCTTCGGCCTCCGGCGCCCGCTTCGCTGCCCCGCGATCCGCTCCCGAGGGCCCGCCACGGATCGATGCCACCGGTCCCCGGATCATTCGTGCCGGAAGACGATGTGAAACGAGAAACGAAGGGAAGATCGACGCATGAGTTGACGCCTCGCATGGGGCCATGCCCGACAGGAGTAAGACAATGACTGTTCTCGACAAGGTTCTTGGACGCGAGCGCGTCCTCGTAAGGGAAAACGAACGTGCCCTCACCCTCCACAAGGGTGAGATCAAGGCCGTCCTGATGCCGGGCGAGCACTGGCTCGCCAACCGGCGCGGGAGCCTGGAAGTGTCAAGGCACGATCTGAAGAACCCGGAATTCGTTTCGGCATACGAGAAGGCGTTGTTCGACAAGCTCCCGGATGTGGCCGCGCGTCATTTCACCGTCGTTCGCACCGGGCGCACGGATGTCGCCATTATCGAGCGTGACGGCAATCTGCATGCCGTGCTGGCGCCGGACCGCAAGCTGGTGCTGTGGACGGATGCCGGGCCGTGGACGGTGGCCGTGATCGACGCGTCGGCCGATCTCGCCATCGATCCGGCGGTCATGCGCCGGCTCGGCCAGGCCCGGAAGGCGGAGTTGATGTCGGTCCATCCGGTCGTCGATGGCCAGGCGGGGCTGCTGTTCGTCGACGGTGTCCTGGTGCGGACGCTTGCCGCGGGCGTGCATGGCTTCTGGAACGTCGGACGCATGGTGCAGGTGAAGGTCGTCGACCTCAAGCGCCAGTCGCTCGATGTCGCCGGGCAGGAAGTGCTGACCAAGGATCGCGTGACGATCCGCGTCAACATCGCCGCCGAATACCGGGTCGTTGACCCGGTCAAGGCGGTGAGCGCCGTGAAGGACTTCTCCGAGGCCCTTTATCGCGCCCTGCAATACGCCTTCCGCAAGACGCTGGGCGCGCTGACGCTCGACCAGATCCTTGAAAAGAAGGTGACGGTCGACGAGGAAGCCGCGGCCAAGGTCCGTGCCGACATGGCCGAGATCGGCGTCGAGGTCAGCGATATCGCGCTCAAGGATGTGATCCTGCCGGGCGAGATGCGCGAGATCCTCAACCAGGTGGTTTCGGCCGAGAAGCAGGCCGAGGCCAACGTCATCCGCCGCCGCGAGGAGACGAACGCCACGCGTTCCCTCCTCAACACGGCCAGGGTGATGGCGGAGAACCCGGTGATGCTGCGGCTGAAGGAGCTCGAGGCTCTGGAAACCATCGCCGGCAAGGTCGAGCGGCTGACCGTCCACAACGGAACGGGCGGGCTGCTGAACGACCTGGTCAAGCTCCGTGACAGCTGATGCATGTCGCCCAAAAGTGGTTTCCGGTTTTGGGAAAACGACATGCATCGAAACCGAGACTAACCTGACGTAATGGGAAGGGCCGCCGGGTTGACCGGCGGCCCTTCTTGGGTTTCTTGGGCACGCTTCCCATCTGCGCCCGGACTATCAGGCCTTTTCCTGCCGGGAAAAACCGATTAGACAGCGCCCAAACAGGATGCGGACAGATTCCGCCCCCAAAGAAGGAAAAGCCCTTGTCCACCACGTTCGACAAAGTCGCCAAGATCATTGCCGACACCAGCGAGATCGATATCGACACCATCACGCCCGAGAGCCACACGATCGACGATCTCGGCATCGACAGCCTCGATTTCCTCGACATCGTCTTTGCCATCGACAAGGAATTCGGCATCAAGGTGCCGTTGGAAAAGTGGACCCAGGAAGTCAATGACGGCAAGGCTTCGACGGACGACTACTTCGTCATGAAGAACCTGTGCGCCAAGATCGACGCGCTGGTCGCCGCCAAGACCGCCTGACATCAGTTGAGCGCGCAACCTTGACGCGCTTTGCCGCCTGACCCACAAAGCCGCCCATGAGTAGCCCCCGCGACGTCGTCATCACTGGTATCGGCCTTGTCTCCTCGCTGGGAGAAGGCCCTGACGCCCACTGGCAGAAGCTCGCGCAACCGGGCCTGCAGCCGGTGCTCGAAGCCGCGCGCTTCGCGCCCTATACCGTTCATCCGCTGCCGGAGATCGACTGGAACCTGCAGATCGCCAAGCGCGGCGACCAGCGGCAGATGGAGACATGGCAACGGCTCGGCACCTATGCCGCCGGCCTTGCGCTCGATGACGCCGGTATCAAGGGCAATGACGAGCTCTGCGCGACCATGGACATGGTGGTGGCCGCCGGTGGCGGCGAGCGCGACGAGGCGGTCGATGCCGCCATCCTTGCCGCTTCGGAAAGCCGCAACGACCGCGACGTGTTGCTCAACGAGAAGCTGACCACCGAATTGCGGCCGACCTTGTTCCTGGCGCAGCTTTCCAACCTGCTCGCCGGCAACATCTCCATCGTCCATAAGGTGACGGGCTCCTCGCGCACCTTCATGGGCGAGGAAGGCGCAGGTGTTTCCGCCGTCGAGACGGCCGCTGCCCGCATCCGCTCGGGCCAGTCCACACATGTCCTGGTCGGCGGCGCGTTCCAGACCGAACATTCCGACATGCTGCTCGGCTACGAGCTTGCCGGCTATCTGCATCGCGGCCCCTGGAAGCCTGTCTGGCAAAGGCAGGGTGCCGAGGGTGGCGGCGTGGTCTCCGGCTCCGGCGGCGCCTTCCTGGTGCTGGAACAGCGTGAACACGCGGAAAGCCGTGGGCGCAAAATCTATGCCGAGCTCGGACCGGTCGTCTCCGGCCGGGCCAGGCGGTCGCGTGGAAAACTCGACGCCGAAATCGCCGGCTTGCTGAGCCAGGCGGCGCTGCCGAACGGCAAGCTGCTGGCGCTTTCGGGTGCCTCGGGCGCGCATGCGGCAACATCAGCCGAGAAAACAGCGCTCGATGCCGACGGGACAATTGCCGCACGCGGCTTCTCGACGCTGACCGGACACATGAAGGAAGCGCAGTTTCCGTTCGCCGTGGCGCTTGCCGCACTCGCCGTCGACCGCAAGGCCGCCTACCCCGTCTTTGACGCCGCAGCCGAGAAGCCGTTCGAAGGCATTCCCGCAAGCGTCCTTGCAACGGCGATCGGCTATCACCAATTCGAGGGCATGGCGCTGGTCAAGTCGGCGTAAGGCGGCGCCAGCCATGTTGCAGAGATGAACCGCTCGAGGGCTTCCCGATGACCAATTTCAGAGATCACATGGGCAGACCCATCGTCGCCGTCACCGGCATCGGCGTGGTGACTTCGCTTGGCGTCGGCAAGGCTGACAATTGGGCGGCGCTGACCTCGGGCAAGTCGGGCATCCACCCGATCACCCGCTTTCCGGTCGACCACCTCAACACCCGCATTTCTGGTATGGTCGACTTCCTGGACTCAAGCGCGAAGGGCGCCAGCCCCCTCACCTACGAGCTAGCCGAAACCGCCGCGCATGAAGCCGTGGCCGAATCCGGCCTCGATTCCAGTGATTTCGGCGGTCCCCTCTTCCTCGCCTCGCCGCCCGTCGAGCTCGACTGGCACGAACGCTTCTCGCTCTACAATTCCGACAAACAGGACGCCGGCGCCGAAAGGCTGCTGCGGGTGGCGCGCGGATTGAAGGAACTCGACATCTTCGAGACCACCCAGTTCGGCTCGATCGCCGACAGGCTCGCCGACCGGTTCGGCACGCGTGGTCTGCCGATCACGCTGTCGACCGCCTGCGCCTCGGGCGCCACCGCCATCCAGCTCGGCGTCGAGGCGATCCGCCGCGGCGAATGTGACCGGGCGCTGTCGATCGGCGCCGACGGCTCGGCGACCGCGGAGGCGCTGATCCGCTTCTCGCTGCTGTCGGCGCTGTCGACCCACAACGACATCCCGGAAAAGGCGTCAAAACCGTTTTCCAAGGACCGCGATGGTTTTGTCCTCGCCGAAGGTTCGGGCGCGCTGGTGCTGGAATCACTGGAGGCAGCCCTTGCCCGTGGCGCCACCGTTCTTGGCATTCTGCGCGGCTGCGGCGAAAAGGCCGACGATTTCCACCGCACCCGCTCCAAGCCTGACGGTTCGCCGGCAATCGCGGCGGTTCGCGCCGCCCTTGCGGATGCGGGCCTGAGCAAGGACGAGATCGACTACGTCAACGCCCATGGCACCTCGACGCCGGAAAACGACAAGATGGAGCATCTGTCGCTGTCGACCGTGTTCGGCGAGCGCATCGGCTCGATGCCGGTCTCGTCGAACAAGTCGATGATCGGCCACACGCTGTCGGCGGCAGGCGCCGTCGAGGCAGCGTTCTCGCTGATGACAATGCGCGAAGGCGTCATTCCACCGACCATCAATTACGACAATCCCGACCCGGCGATCGTGCTCGACGTGGTGCCCAACAAGAAGCGCAATGCCGAGGTTCGCAGCGTTCTGTCGAACTCCTTCGGCTTCGGCGGCCAGAACACTTGCCTTGTCATGGCGCGGGAACCGGTCTAAGCGAGCCACTTCCGCTCGAACAGAACCGACAGGCCTTATGCGCGCACTGCAACTTATCGAGGACCGCCGTCTTGAAACGGTGGACCTGCCGCCTCCCCCGCCACCCGCGCTCGGCGAAGTCACGCTGCGCATCAGGGCGGTGGCGCTGAACCACATCGACGTCTGGGGCTGGCGCGGCATGGCCTTCGCCAAGCGCAAGCTGCCGCTGGTCGTCGGCGCCGAAGCCTCCGGCGAGGTCGAGGCGGTCGGCCCCGGCGTGTCCAGCCTGCTGCCCGGACAATTGGTGTCGATCTATGGCGCGCGCACCTGCGGCCTTTGCCGTGCCTGCCGCGAAGGCCGCGACAATCTTTGCGAACATGTTTCCGGGGTCCACGGCTTCCACCTCGACGGTTTTGCGCAGGAGAAGATCAACCTGCCGGCGCGCCTGTTGGTCCCCGCCCCGCCCGGCGTGAGCGACATCGGCGCCGCGGTGGCCCCCGTCACCTTCGGCACGGTCGAGCACATGCTGTTCGACAACGCCAGGCTTCAGCCGGGCGAAACCATCCTCGTCCATGCCGGCGGCTCCGGCATTGGTTCGGCGGCGATCCAGCTGGCCAAGCGGATGGGCTGCACCATTATCACCACCGTCGGTTCCAACGACAAGATCGACAAGGCCAAGGCGCTCGGCGCCGACCACGTCATCAACTACCGCGAAGACCGCTTCGAAGGCGTCGTGCGCAAGCTGACCAAGAAGAAGGGCGTCGACGTCGTCTTCGAACATGTCGGCGCTGACACCTTTGCCGGCTCGATGCTGTGCCTGAAGCGCGGCGGCCGCTTGGTGACTTGCGGCTCGACATCAGGCGTATCGACGCAGATCAACCTGATGCAGCTCTTCCAGCAGCAATTGAAGCTGCTCGGCTCCTTCGGCTGCCGCATGGAGAACATGGCCAACGCCATGCAGAAAATGGCGGCGGGACAGGTCGCGCCGGTCATCGACACCGAAGTCGGCTTCGACGATATCGACGCAGCGCTAAAGCGCATGGAAGGCCGCGACGTCTTCGGCAAGATCATCCTGCGCGTCGCCTGAGGCCTTGACTCCGGTGCTCAAGAAGTTTCGCCGCGATCTCAGGTTTCGCTATGGCAGGCAGCTGCGCCAGCTGAACTACTGGCTGGTTGCGCGGGCGGCGATGATCATCATTTCGGTGCTGCGCCTGCTGCCGGTCGACAGCGCGCTGAATTTCGCCGACCGCATCGCGCGCTTCATTGGTCCCAAGGTCGGACGCCATCAGGTCGCCATCGGTAATTTGCGCAAGGCCTATCCGGAAAAGAGCGAGGACGAAATCCAGGCCATCGCCTCCGATATGTGGGGCAACATGGCCCGCCTTGCCGCCGAATACATCTTTCTCGATGCCCTGTTCGACTATGACCCGGCCGCCAGCAAGCCCGGCCGCGTCGAGGTCAAGGGAATAGAGCATTTCGTCGAGATCGCCGCCGAAAAGCAGCCGCACATCGTCTTCACCGGCCATCTCGGCAATTTCGAGCTGCTGCCGGTAGCGGCGGCGACCTTCGGCATGAACATCACGGCGCTGTTTCGTCCGCCGAACAACCCCTATCTTGCCGACTACATCCTCTCGACGCGGCGCTCGACCATGGGGGCGCTCCTGCCGTCGATGGCCGGCGCCTCATTCGCATTGGCCGGAGTGCTGGAAAACGGCGGCAATATCGGCGTCCTTGTCGACCAGAAATTCTCCAACGGCCTGGACACGACATTCTTCGGCCGCCCCTGCCAGAGCAACCGTGTACTGGGCACGCTTGCCCGACACTATGACTGCGACGTCTATCCGGCGCGTTGCATCAGATTGCCAGGCAATCGCTTCCGCCTCGAGATCGAGGACAGACTGGTCTTGCCGCGCACCGCCGACGGCAGCGTCGACGTCCACGCCACCACCCAGATGTTGAACGACGTGGTCGAGCGCTGGGTGCGCGAGGATCCCGGC
The DNA here is from genome assembly GCF_052115225.1 of Mesorhizobium sp. 2RAF45. Classification (NCBI taxonomy): domain Bacteria; kingdom Pseudomonadati; phylum Pseudomonadota; class Alphaproteobacteria; order Hyphomicrobiales; family Phyllobacteriaceae; genus Mesorhizobium; species Mesorhizobium sp. 2RAF45. Next base: position 409,067 of record NZ_JBFRGG010000001.1, read on the forward strand.
CAGTGGATGTGGTTCCACAAAAGGTGGGAGATCAGCGACTCGCGCCGTAAAAAGCAGCCGCAGGCAAAGACGCCGGCCGCGAACAGCTGATCTCCCCCGCTGCAGTGTTTGCCGCTGCCATTTCCGGCACTCATGGGCCTGCGATCCAGACATTCGTAACGTTACTGGTCAGGGAATCTTAAACGACCAGGGCGCACATACCCCAGGAGATGTTCATCGACTGGGATGGAGCCCGTGGCATGACGAATATCGAAATGCCGCGCCTGGATCGGGATGGCCTCGAAGATCGTTCCTTCGGCCGTTTTGGCCGGGCATGGTCCCATATCCGTCAGAATGGCTTGCTGGAGCCGCTCAGGCTTGTCCATCGGCATGGCCTCGGCGCGAGCCTTGGCTTTGTCCAGCGTAACATCAGGCATATGCTCGCCGACCGTATCGCCCGGAAATGGGATCGCCGGCACGGCGTCGATACGGCCGGCTCGATCCAGCTCGGCGCCCTTAATGTCGTCGGCCCGCACCGCGCCATGGGCAATGAAGCCGTCTGCACGTCGCCCAGAACCTTCGACTTCATCATGAAGTCGCTGCCCCGCGATCTCCACAACCATACGTTCATCGACATCGGCTCTGGAAAATCGCGAACCCTGCTGCTGGCCTCGCAATATCCGTTCGCCGAGATCATCGGCGTGGAGTTCGCACGCGAACTGGCGGACATCGCCCGAAGCAACATCGAGCGCTTCCGCGACCCGTCGCAGAAGTGCCGGGCGCTCAGCGTCGTCGAGGCCGATGCGGCGGCCTACGATTTTCCCCAAGTGCCCCTGGTGGTCTATTTCTACAATCCCTTCTCGAAGGACGTCTTCGACATCGTCCTGATGAATCTCGTGTCGTCGCTCGAACGCCACCCGCGGGATTGCTTCATCGTCTATGGCAGCTCAAGCCATCGCGCGATCGACTGGGCAAGGCCAGCCATCCGCGAAACCGGTATTTTCCGGGAATTGGCCGTGCCGGCCATACCCGGCTTCCTCGATGCGGTCCGCACCATCGACTATGCGGTCTTCCAGGTTCAGGCTGCGGTGTAACGTCTGTCTTTCGCTCTCTGAATGAACCGCGCGACGGTGCGCGCGGCAAACGGCGTGCCGGCGGTGAACCGCATCAGCGGGCCGAAACTGCCGACCGCGCTCGCGCCGACGAAATGCAGGCCTGGGATGCCGGATTCGAACCCGGCGGAAAGCAGGGGCAACCCGTCCCGGCGGGCAATCGCGGCAAGCATGGCGGGCGCGAACAGACCGAGCTTGGCAATATCGATCCGGTAACCCGTGCCGAGCAGGACGTGATCGAAGGTGGCGGCATCCTTCTCGAAACGCAGTTCAATGCCATTGTCCTTGGCGGACGCACTGATGATCCTGCTGCCGGCCCTGATCTCTATCCGTTCGAAATCCGGCTTCAGCCAGCCCGTCGCGCCGGCGCCGAGGCTGCGCCTGTTGAGCCCGGCACGGGCTGGCTCCGGGAACCGATGCACGAAACCTGGGACCTCGACCAGCCAGGAAATCGGGAACGGGCCGACCCTGGACGGCGATGCGAGCCGCCCCGACAGGAAGTCGCGCAGGCTCCAGTTCTGCTTTCCCGACAGCGCCCGATAGCCCAGCCAATGGACGTCGCCATGGCAGATGAGTTCGACATCGGCCCCGTTTCGTTTGAGCAGAACGGCGGATTCGCAGGCGCTTTGCCCACGTCCGATGACGGCAACGCGCTTGCCGCGGAAGGCCTCATAACCAGTATGTTCACTGGCATGGCTGACCAGTTCTTTTGGGATGCCGTTGAAGACAGCGGGGATCAGTTGCTGGTTCATCAGGCCGGTGGCAACGACGACGCGACGCGCCTTCAAGGCATCGCCATCGGCCAGTGCCAGACGAAATCCGCCGTTCGCCTTCTCGACGCGGTCCACCTTGCGCGTGTCCAGATCCGGAACCGTCTGGGCCTGGATCCACAATCCATAGTCCACGAAGTTTTCGAGCAGCAGCGGTTCGCGGGGCGAGATTCCGAGGACCTTTGCATAGGAATCGAGCGAGAGCGGACCTTTGGTGCGGCCGATATAGGTCGCGTGCCAGGGCGAGCGCAGCCTCATGCCTCTCGGCATATGGTCGCGCCAGAAGGACATCGCGCCGCCAAGCGTGAGCGTATCGACACCTGCTCCCTTGAGGGCGGAAGCGACGGCCAGTCCAAAAGGACCGGCACCGATCACGGCCACCTCGCAGTCGGTCCTGGGCGTGAAAACGGTCATATCAGCGGTCTCGCCTGTCTGTTTCTGCAGCCGTGGAACTCACTCCGTCACGCCGCCGTCCTAAACATTTCCCGGTTAAGATTGCGGAAAGTATCCGTCGCGTCAGCACTCTCCAGCCAGTCAACGGCACGTCGATCAGGCCCGGCATCGGGTCATTCTCCTGGAATGTCGCCCATGCCCGTACTTCTGTGAATGAGCTGAAATAGGCGCGTTTTGCCAACCGGCCGCTCGAGATCAGCTTGCCGGCCGCCACAATATCCCGAACCAGATACATCCACGACGTGGCGGGCCGCGCTGAAGCTGTCCTTACCGTCTGGCCCGATTTGATCGCCCAAAGCATGGCGCCGAGGTCGACGCCGGCGGCGGCGCCCAGCCCAAACCATGTCCACGGCCGTGGATTGACGTCGAGCACCTTCATCGAGCCATCGCGCGCATCGCGCTTGAATTCGACCTCCACCAGTCCGTGATGCGCGATCGATCCAAGCAGCCGGCGCGCGGCGTCGATCAATTGCGGTTCGTCGACTACCTCCACGAAGGTGCTGGTGTAGCCGAAATCGACCGGATATTGCCGCGTGCGGCGGGCGGTGAATTCCGCCACCGGCGCGCCCTCGTTCCAGAGCGCTGCGTAAGAGAACTGGCCCTCGCCTCCGCCCGGTATCATTTCCTGAATGACGACGTTCTCGCTGCCGATCTCGTCGGCAGCCCAGATATAGGCTTTCAAAAACGCTGCTTTGTCATTGGCGAGAACGGCCTTGGCACGCGCAAAACGGCTGCGCCCGCCCATGTTCGGCTTCAGGATCGCGGGAAAGCGAAGTTCGGCTGCCTCTGCCTGATCGAGCGAATTGATCTCATAGGTCAGCGGAACGGCAAGCCCCAGTTCGCCCGCCCGGCGATACAGCAGCGGCTTCTCGCAAACCCATTTCAATTGCTGCCAAGGCGGCAGCACCACGTCGAACGAGGCGGACAACTGGTCGATCGACTGCGATACGAAGCGAACTTCTGGATCGCCGCCGGCGATCAGCAGAAAACCGCCCAGCCCATGAACCTTGGCCAGATCGAGCAGGAAGGCGACGGCACCACCGTCGTCGGGGCCGGGCCACGTCATTGTCCGCTGGGCATATCGCGAAAAGCTGGGCAACGGCGTGTCGTTGCTCACCAGCCAGACAGGCACTTTTTGAGCGCCGAAGCTTCTGGCCAGCGCCAGCGTCCCGTGCGCCCCGCCAAGAATGAGCGCCCCGGCGGGCCGGCTGGGAAGACCATCGTCCATCTGTGACTGGGGATGCATCTGTCAATTCCAGCAAACGGCACGCAATGGCAGGTTTCCCGGCGAACCGATTGATCAGCCGGCAATATTTAAGCTACCCCTAATAATTCAAACCGCCCGATACTGCCGATTGTCCTCAGCCAGACATTGGCATGGAAAGCACACCCCTTATCCCTCGGCAATAGCCGTCCTTCTCGGAACAGGGTAAACCTTGGCCGATTGTTGATGCCGTCAGTAAAAAGTCTCGCGCCGGGCTCCGCCCGGCAACGAGATTTGGGCGTGCGGTTAGTTCGTCACGACGATGCGCGTGTTGCCGAAGCCCACTTCCCGCACCATGGAATAGAAGGTCGCGGCATTGGCCGTGTGCAGCCGCACGCAGCCATGCGAGGCCGGACGGCCGAGTTGCCTGACGGCGCCTGTCCCATGGATGGCATAGCCGCCATGGAAGAACACCGAATAAGGCATCGGCGACATCTCGTATTTGCGCGAATACCACATGCGTGCGGTCCGCTGCGGCCGATAGGTACCACGCGGCGTGAAATAGCCCGGACGGGCAGTCGATACGACCCAGCGATAAACCTCCGACCCATACCGCACCGTCATCGTCTGTGACGACACGTCGATATTTGCTTCCAACATCGCCGCGTAACTTGCGGACGGCGTACCAAACAGCGCGGTTGCCAACATCGCCGCTGCTACGAGAAAGTACTTCTTCATGCGATCAAACCCCTTTGATTGCCCCTTGCCGTCTTGCCATCACGTTGTTTTTCACCTTTTTAATGGCGGTGAACGGATAGCACACACTCCTTGATCAATTTGCCAATCCAAAGCAGCGAATTTGAACGATTTCCCGCGATAGTTGCCACCACGACACGCCGCACCGGCTTGATTGCCGGCGGGCTTGCAATGCAACGTCGTTCGTTGCTCAACTCTCCTGATGAACAAGCGACTCCTTCAAGCAATCGACGACAGGCGCGACGATGTCGTCGCGCTGACCGCTGACCTGATCCGGTTTCCGACCATCAATCCGCCTGGCGAAGCCTACCGGCCATGTGCGGAATTTATCGGCACGCGGCTGAAGAAGCGTGGTTTTGAAACCGAATTCATCCGCGCCGAAGGCACGCCCGGCGACACCGATCGCTACCCGCGCGTCAATGTCGTGGCCCGCTTCGATGGCCGGTCACCCGGCGCCTGCGTCCACTTCAACTCGCATATCGACGTCGTGGAGGCCGGCGATGGCTGGACCGTCGATCCCTTTGCCGGCGTCGTCAGGAACCGCAGGGTCTATGGACGCGGCGCCTGCGACATGAAGGGCGGCCTGGCCGCGTCGATCATCGCCGCCGAAGCCTTCATGGAGGTCTATCCCGACTTTCCCGGCGCCATCGAGATATCCGGCACGGTCGACGAGGAGTCCGGCGGCTTTGGCGGTGTCGCGCATCTGGCCAGGCTCGGCTATTTCTCCAAACCCAGGGTCGACCACGTCATCATCCCCGAGCCGCTGAACAAGGACCGCATCTGCCTTGGCCATCGCGGCGTCTGGTGGGCCGAGATCGAGACCAAGGGCGAGATCGCGCATGGCTCGATGCCGTTTCTCGGCGACAATGCGGTGCGCCATATGGGCGCTGTGCTGCAAGCTTTCGAGGACGAACTGTTCCCGGCGCTCGACCGCAAGATGACGCGCATGCCGGTGGTGCCCGAAGGCGCCAGGCGCTCGACCATGAACATCAATTCCATCCATGGCGGCCAGACCGAGGATTTCCGGCCTGGCCTGCCCTCGCCCAACGTGCCCGATTCCTGCCGGCTGACCATCGACCGCCGCTTCCTGCTCGAGGAAGACCTCGCCACGGTCAAAGGCGAAGTGACCGGTATTCTCGAGCGGCTGAAGCGCGAGCGCAAAAAGTTCGACTACGAGATCCGCGACCTGATGGAAGTGCTGCCGCTGATGACCGAGCGCGACGCGCCGGTGGTACAGGCGGTGGCGCAAGGCATTCGTGCGATCTTCGACCGCGAGCCAGACTACATCATTTCGCCCGGCACCTACGACCAGAAGCACATTGCCCGCATCGGCCATATCTACGACTGCATCGCCTATGGGCCCGGCATTCTCGATCTCGCCCACCGGCCGGACGAGTGGGTCGGCATAGAGGACATGGTGGAATCGGCCAAGGTGATGGCGATCGGCCTCAACGTGCTGCTGCGCGGCACGACCGGATGACCGGCCCGCGGCGCAAAAACATTTCTCCTGGCGCGGCGCGACAGCACGAAACGCAATTTACTCCCGCGCGAAATCACGCTTCTATCCCCGGGCTTGAGCATTTGAGCACATGGGGAGTTCAGCGATGAAACTTTGGAAGACCCTTCTGGCCGCTGCCGTGCTGGCGGTCGCAACCGCCACTTCGGCGTTTGCCGCCCGAACCGATCTCGTCATCGGCATTCCGCTTGAACCCCCGCATCTCGACCCGACGGCGGGAGCGGCCGCGGCAATCAGGGAGGTTACCTACGCCAACGTGTTCGAGGGCCTGACCCGGATCGGCCCCAATGGCAAAGTCTTGCCGGATCTCGCCGAAAGCTGGACCATTTCCGATGACGGCAAGGTTTATACCTTCAAGCTGCACAGCGGCGTGAAATTCCACGACGGCGCCGATTTCAGCGCCGAAGACGTGAAGTTCTCGCTCGACCGTGCCCGCGCGGAAAACTCCGTCAACGCGCAAAAGCAGCTCTTTGCCGCCATCGACAAGGTCGACGTGGTCGACCCCGCCACCGTGAAGGTGACGCTGACCCACCCGCAAGGCTCGTTCCTCTACAATATGGGCTGGGGCGACGCGGTGATCGTGTCGCCGAAATCCGCCGACACCAACAAGGAAAAACCTGTTGGCACCGGCCCCTTCAAGTTCGGCAACTGGGCCAAGGGTTCATCGATCACCCTGCTCAAATCGGATCACTACTGGGGCGCCCCTGTCTTCCTCGAAAAGGTCGAGTTCCGCATCGTTCCCGATGCCGCGGCGGCAGTGCCGGCCCTGCTTTCCGGCGACATCCAGGCCTTCCCCTTCTTCGATCCCGACAGCGTCTCCCAGGTCAAGGATGATCCGCGCTTCAAGGTGGTGGTCGGCGCGACCGAAGGCGAGACTATCCTGTCGATCAACAACAAGAAGCCGCCCTTCGACAAATTGCAGGTCAGGCAGGCGATTTCCTATGCACTCGACCGCAAGGCGATCATCGACGGCGCATCGGCCGGGCTCGGCCTGCCGATCGGCTCGCATATGTCGCCGGCCAACAAATACTATGTCGACCTCACCGGCCGCTATCCGCACGACGTGGCCAAGGCCAAGGAACTGCTGAAGGAAGCGGGACTGGAAAACGGCTTCAAGGCCACGTTGAAGCTGCCGCCGACGACCTATGCGCGGCTCGGCGGCGAGATCATCGCCTCGCAGCTCCGCGATGTCGGCATCAACCTCGAGATCATCCCCGTCGAGTGGGCGCAGTGGCTGGACCAGGTGTTCACCAAGAAGGACTACGACCTGACCATCGTGTCCCATACCGAGCCGAATGACATCGATATCTATTCGCGCAAGGACTATTACTTCAATTACGCCAACCCTGCCTTCAACAAGGTGATCGCTGATCTGGAACTGACGTCCGACGAGGCCAAACGCAAGGAACTGTATGCCCAGGCGCAGAAGATCCTGGCCGACGATGCCGTGGTCGGTTTCCTCTACGAACTGCCCAAGGTCGGAGTCTGGGACGCCAAGCTGCAAGGGTTGTGGGAAAGCGCACCGATCCCCGCCAACGACCTGACCAAGGTGAAGTGGAGCGAGTGAGGTTCGTTTCGTCATCCTAGGGCGAAGCAGGCGCGCAGCGACTGCGCAGACCCTAGGATCCATTCCGTGACTTACGAGCGCCCCCGCGGTGCAGAATCTGGGAGACGTGGCAGTGGAAACAGGGAGGCGCGAGGCTGGTTCTGGACCGTCGCGCTCTTCGACCTCTGTCACGGAATGGATCCTGGGGTCTACGCGACGGAGCTTCGCTCCTGCTTCGCTCGAGGATGACGACACCTCTGTCGTCCCGTGTCCATGACCGCCTACCTCCTCAAGCGCCTCGCCATCTCGCTTGCCACGCTGGTGCTGGCCTCCATCGTGGTGTTCGCCGTGCTGGAAATCCTGCCGGGCGACCCGGCGCGGCTGATGCTCGGCATGAACGCCAGCGCCGACCAGGTCGAACTCTTGCGCAACCAGATGGGCCTGGATGCGCCTCTCCTGTTGCGTTACCTGCACTGGGCCGGCGGCCTGCTCAGCCTCGATTTCGGCCGCTCTTATACTTATTCGGTGCCGGTCATCGATCTCGTGCGTGAACGGCTTGCCGTCTCGCTTCCGCTGGCGCTGATCGCGCTTGCGCTCTCCACGATCATCGCCATTCCGGTCGGCCTGTTTTCCGCCAGCCGGCGCGGCCGGGCCGGCGATACGATTTCCATGGGCGCGGCCCAGCTTGGCGTCGCCGTGCCCAATTTCTGGTTCGCGCTGATGCTGATCTATGTCTTCGCCGTCTGGCTGCGGCTGGTGCCGGCCGGCGGCTTTCCCGGCTGGAGCGCCGGCATATGGCCGGCGCTGAAATCGCTGCTGCTGCCGGCGGTGGCGCTTGCCTTGCCGCAGGCAGCCATCCTGGCGCGCGTCACCCGCTCGGCACTGATCGAGGTGCTGAACGAGGACTATATCCGCACCGCCCGCGCCAAGGGCCTGCCCTACCGCGCCGTTCTCTGGCGGCACGCGCTGCGCAACGCCATGATCCCGGTCCTGACCATTCTTGGCCTCCAATTCGCCTTCCTGCTCGCCGGCACCATCATCATCGAGAATGTTTTTTATCTCCCCGGCCTCGGCCGACTGGTGTTCCAGGCCATCACCCAACGCGACCTGATCGTCGTCGAAAGCGTCGTCATGCTGCTGGTCGCCGCCGTCATAGCCGTCAACCTCGTCGTCGACCTTTCCTATGCGGTGGTCGATCCCCGCCTGAGAGGCCGGCAATGACCCTGCACATCGACATCCCTGAAGAGACACTCAGTGGCATTCTGGCCAAGGCGTTCCGGAACACGGCTTTCGTCACCGGCTTCGTCATCACCGTGCTGATCCTGGCGATGGCTGTCATCTCCTATGTCTGGACGCCCTACGATGTGACGAAGTTGGTCATAGCCGATAAGACGCAAGGCCCCTCGCTGGCACATTGGTTCGGCACCGACCACTTCGGCCGCGACATCCTGTCGATGATCATGGTCGGCGCCCGCAATTCGATCGCCGTGGCGCTGGTCGCGGTCGGCATCGGCATGGGCGTCGGCGTGCCGCTCGGCGCTTTTGCGGCCGCGCGCGGCGGCCTCGTCGACGAGGCGCTGATGCGCGTCAACGACCTCGTCTTTGCTTTCCCCGCGCTGCTGTCGGCCATCATGATTACCGCCATCTTCGGGCCGGGCGCCGTCAACGCCATCATCGCCATCGGCATCTTCAACATCCCGGTCTTTGCCCGCGTCGCCCGCGCCGGAGCGCTGGCCATCTGGCCGCGCGAATTCATCCTGGCCGCGCGCGCCGCAGGAAAAAGCAGCACGCAGATATCGATCGAACATGTGCTGCCCAACATCGCCACGCTGCTCCTGGTGCAAGGCACCATCCAGTTCGCGCTGGGCATCCTCGCCGAAGCCGGGCTTTCCTATCTCGGCCTCGGCGCGCAGCCGCCAATGCCGAGTTGGGGCCGCATGCTGTTCGACGCCCAGACCCGCATGGTGGTGGCGCCATGGATGGCGATCTTTCCCGGCATGGCGATCGTCATCACCGTGCTCGGGCTCAATCTCCTGGGCGACGGCATCGCCGACATTCTCGACCCGAGATCGCGGCGGCAGCGATGAGCCTGCTGGAAATCGACAACCTGTCGCTCACCATCGGCGGCACGCAAATCCTGAAAGACATGGAGCTTTCCGTCGCCCCCGGTGAAGTGATGGGGCTGGTCGGCGAATCCGGCTCCGGCAAATCGATGACGGCGCTGACGGTGATGCGGCTTTTGCCCCATGCCGCGCGCGCCACCGGGCGCGTGACATTCGACGGCATCGACATCCTCGCAGCAACCGAGGATCAGATGTGCGCGCTGCGCGGTGACGACATCGGCATGGTGTTCCAGGAGCCGATGACGGCGCTCAACCCCGTCAAGACCATCGGCGAGCAGGTCGCCGAAGGCATACGCTGGCACACCAAGGCCACACGCGCCGCGGCTGAAGAGCGGGCGCGAAAAATGCTCGACCGCGTTGGCCTGCCGCAAGCAAAATTCCCGATGTCGCGCTACCCGCACGAACTGTCGGGCGGCCAGCGCCAGCGCGTCGTCATCGCCATCGCCTGCGCGCTGAAGCCGAAGCTCTTGATCGCCGACGAGCCGACAACGGCGCTGGACGTGGTGCTGCAGGCGCAGATCCTCGACCTCCTGCGCGACCTCGTCGCCGAGAGCCGCATGGGACTGCTCCTGATCTCGCACGATCTCGCGGTGGTGACCGAGATGGCCGACCGCATCACCATCCTACGCCGCGGCGAGGTGATGGAAGCCGGCGACACCGCCCGCACGCTGTCCGAACAGCTCCATCCCTACACGCGCCAGCTGGCGCAGGCCTCGATGCATGTGCCAGCACGCGCCAGAACGCATGACGCAAGCCAAAGCAAGCCTCTGCTCCAGGTCGAAAGCGTGACCCGCGATTATCCCGGGCGGCGCACCTCCCTGTTCAAACGGGCTGCCTCTATTCGCGCCGTCGACAATGTCTCCCTGTCGATGCAGCCGGGCCAGTCGGTGGCACTGGTCGGCCGCTCCGGCTGCGGTAAGTCAACGCTCGCCCGCATGATCCTGGCACTGGACAAGCCTAGTTCGGGCACGATCCGGTTTCGCGGCGAGGCCGTCACCGGCAAGAGCGAGGCCGAGTTGAAACCCGCCCGGCGCGACATGCAGGTTGTCTTCCAGGACCCGTACGGCTCCTTCGATCCGCGCCAGAAGGTCGAGAAACTGGTCGCGGAGCCCTTGCATGTGCTGGACAAGAAGCCGACGCGGGCCGAGCGCCGCGAGATGGTGGCGCACGCACTGCACGAGGTCGGCCTCGATCAGCGCGACATGGACAAATACCCGCACGAATTTTCGGGCGGCCAGCGGCAGCGCCTGTCGATCGCCCGCGCCATCATCACCCGCCCCAAGCTGGTCGTCGCCGACGAGCCGGTCTCGGCGCTCGACGTTTCGATTCGCGCCCAGATTCTCGACCTGTTCGCCGAACTCAACCAGAAGCTCGGCATCGCCTACCTCTTCATCACCCATGACCTGACCGTTGCGCGGGCCATCACGGACGAGGTGCTGGTCATGCATGACGGCAGGATCGTCGAGCGCGGCAAGACGAGCGAAGTGCTCGATCATCCGCAATCCGAGGCCGCAAGGGCGCTGGTCGCGGCCGCGCCAGACCTGCACCGGGCAATTGCTCGGCGGATGCAAGAACAGGGTTGAACTCTCAGATCATCTGGAATTTTCCGGTAGCCCTGAATCGAAGGTAGGCTTCGATGCTGCGCACCATATTGGGCAGCATTTCAGGCAGTTTATCGACAGAGAACCAGCCAACGGCACTACTCTCGTCGTCCATGACGGCCGGCTCGCCTTCAAAGGAGCGCGCATAGAACATCAGCGCGAAGAACTGGGTGCGGTCGCCATTCGGAAACTGGAAGGTTTCATACTGCGGGTCGCAGCCGAACCCGAACGGCTCGATGCCCCTGACGATCAGGCCAGTTTCCTCGACCACCTCCCTGGCCGCCACCGCTTCCAGACCCTCGCCTTCCTCGGCATTACCGCCAGGCAAGCCCCACAAGCCGAAATCAGTCCGTTTCTGCAACAGGATTCGGCCGTCGTCGCGCTCGATGACGACGCGCGCGCCCGGCATCAGCACCAGGCGATTCCCGATCAACTCTCGCAACTGTCCCAGATAGCTGTCGGCAAAGGCCATTCAAATGCGCTCCTCGACGCCAGCGAACTGCGCCCTACTCTTCCGGCTTCACCACATCGACAGGGCTGATGTCGAGCAGGTCGAGCGTGCGGCGCAAGAGGCGCACCTCGCTCTCGGCCAGCTGCGAATCCGCCTTGGCGATCTCTGCCATATGCTGGGCCAATTGCTTGCGCCGTTCCACGTCGAGATCGCGAAACAGCGCGATCGCCTGCGAGCCGTTGGTCTCGTAGCCGAACTCGTTGAGATATTCGATGACGGCGTCGATACTGGTTTCCTGAATGCCGAAGGCGTCCTTGCAGATGCGCCGGAAGGCAACCATCTCGCTCTCGCTGACCGTCCCGTCGGCCAGGATCATGCGGAACAGCATCAGCAGTTCGGCCGACAGGACAGGATCGTCGGCGACCTTGCGCACGCCCGGGTCGCCGTCGAAGATGGAGCGTATCTGGTCCAGCAATGCGAATGCCATCAGGGGCCTCTTTCCGGGTTAACCAAATCCAAGCGCATTGCGCTTGGATAGAGGTAGCGCGGAATCGGCCTTGCGCAAACAGGGCTGTCGTGGTCGAACGCCGTTATCCCGCCGACCGGACGTCTCCGTACATCAGATGATCGACCTCACCACCCAGACAATCATCATGCTCGCCTTCGCCGCCTTCGCGGCGGGCTTTGTCGATTCGATTGCCGGCGGCGGTGGGCTGATCACCATTCCGGCACTTTTGCTTGCCGGCTTCTCGCCGGTCGAAGCGCTTGGAACCAACAAGCTGCAAGGCATGTTCGGCTCCGGCTCGGCCACCATCCACTATGCCTCCAAGGGCCATGTCGACCTGCGTCGGCAGTTGCCGTCGGCGCTGCTGGCGGCTGCAGGCGGTGTCATTGGCGCCTTGCTGGCCACCATCGTTCCGGGCGATCTTCTGCGCGCCCTGCTGCCGCTGGTGCTGATCGCCATTGCGCTCTATTTCGCCCTCAAGCCCAACATGAACGATGTCGACCGGGCCGAGCGCCTGTCGCCCTTCCTGTTCGGGCTGACCCTGGTTCCGGCAATCGGCTTCTATGACGGCTTGTTCGGCCCCGGCGCCGGCTCCTTCTATATGCTGGCCTTCGTCGCCCTTGCCGGCTACGGCGTGCTTAAGGCGACGGCGCACACCAAGCTGCTCAACTTCGCCTCCAACATCGGCGGCTTCATCGTCTTCGCCGCTGTCGGTGTCATCTCCTGGAAAATCGGCCTGATGATGGGCGTTGCCCAGTTCCTCGGTGCCCGCGTCGGTGCAAGCCTCGCCATGCGCATCGGCGCCAGACTGATCAAGCCGCTGCTGGTGGTCGTCTGCCTGGCGCTGGCCGTAAAGCTGCTGGCCGATCCGGCCAACCCGCTGCGTGTCATGATTGGTGTGTGATCACGCGCCTGTTACTATGGCGCTGTTCGAATCATGTTGGAGGAGCCACACATGAATCTCAGCGCGCCTACCCAGATCGTTTTCATAATTTCCCTGGTCATCGCCATCATCGGCATTCTTGCCGCCCTTGGCGTTCTTGCATTTATCCCACTCGCATCGGTGTGGATCGTTCTCATTGCCTACATCGTGCTCGCCGCCGGCTGCCTGATGCGCGGCGCCTGACAAGTTTCCCTTGAAGTGGGGACAGAGAGCGCCCGGCCAAAAGCCGGGCGCTTTTGATTCTGACCAACGGCTGATAGATTTGTCCGGCGGAAGGATGGCCGATGCCGATCGAGATGCAGCAACGGAAGGAACAGGATTGCTCCATCGCGGAGCGCTTCGAGATGCGCCGGCGCCTTCCTGATCCTGCACTTGACGGCATTGTGTCAGATATTTGTGGCTATCGCGAAACAGCGGCAGGCCACTTCCGCAACGTCGAATACGCTTCGCTCACCGTGCCTTTGGTGTTCAGTTTCGCCGAGCCCTTTGCCATCGGCCTCGGCAAGGCGCCCGACGACAATGACCGCTTCGCCAGTTTCGCAGCCGGGCTTTTTGCCGGACCGGTGATGATCGAATCCTTCGGCACCGCCTGCTGCATACAGGTCAACTTTACGCCGCTTGGGGCGCGCCGTTTCTTCCGCTTGCCGATGAGCGAACTGACCGACAGCATGGTCGTCCTCGACGACGTGCTGGGCGCCGAGGGCATGGCGCTGCGTGAACAGCTCGGCAATGCGCCGGACTGGGCGTCGCGTTTCGACCTTGCGGAAGCATTCGTCACCGCCCGGCTTGAGCGCGCCGCCGAAACGCCACTGGAAATCGCCTGGGCCTATGACCGCATCATCGCCTCCGGCGGCCGGGCCCGCATTTCCGCCATCGCCGAAAAACTGGGCTGGAGCCGAAAGCATCTCGCCGGCAGCTTTTCCAATGCGATCGGCATCGGCCCGAAGACATTGTCGCGCATCGTCCGCTTCAACCGGGCGCTTGGCCTGTCACGGCAGCAGACCGCCGATTGGGCCGATATCGCCGCCGATTGCGGCTATGCCGACCAGGCGCATCTGGTGCGCGAGTTCCGCGACCTTGCCGGCGAGACGCCGACGGCGCTCTCGGTCAGGTAACATTTCTTCAAGACGCTGGAGCGGCCTTCGAACAGAGTGGGTTATCGACCGACCCAGATCAAGGAGGTTCCCATGCCCATCACCACCGAAGCCCCGCGCCTTTACCCTGCCCTGCGCTACAAAAACGCGGCAAAAATGATTGACTGGCTCTGCGAGGCCTTCGGCTTCAGCGTCCGTGCCCGCTATGGCGAAGGCGATGTCGTGCACCATGCCGAACTGGTCTTTGGTGCCTCGATGATCATGCTGGGCAGCGCACGCGACGACGATTACGGCAAGATGGTCGGCGAACCCGGCACCGGCGGCGGCAAGTCGATCTATGTCGCCGTCGACGACGCCGATGCCGCCTATGCCAAGGCCAGGAACGCCGGCGCCACGATCGTCCAGGAACTGACCGACCGCGACTATGGCAGCCGCGAGTTCATCTGCCGCGATCCGGAAGGCAGCGTCTGGTCGTTCGGCACCTACTGGCCGAAGGCGGGGGAGAAGGCGTGAGCTGGCCTGAGGCCTGCCGAGATTCAGGTCAGGCCGAGCCGAAAAATGACTGATACCGAGAACCGGAGCGGAGCGTACTCAAGTAGGTGAGCACCGGAAGCACAGGAAACCGGCATTTGCAGGCCGGCCTCACCTGAGTATCGGCACGCCTCACCGAGCCAGGCCGAAGATCGCGTCGCAGTCGAGGTGGCTCTCCAGCTCGGCCGCGACGTCGTCTAGCGCCCGTTCGACGTCGGCGCGGTAGTCGATGCCGGCGCCCTTTATGCCGAGGCTTTCGAGGAATTTTCCGCGAAAAGCGTCGGCGCCGAACAGGCCGTGCATATAGGTGCCTGACACCTTGCCATCAGCGGAGATCGCACCGTCTGCAACGCCGTTGATGATCGCCGACGGCCGCATCGTGTCCGGGCCGGAGGTGCGGCCGAGATGGATTTCGTAGCCTTCGAGCGGCAGGTCGAATTGGACCGAGCGGGCGCTGACATTGCGCACCGTCTTCTCCGGCTCCATCACCGTTTCGATATCGAGCAGGCCAAGCCCTTCGGCCTCGGTGACACTGCCTTCGATGCCGTCGGGATCGCGCACCCTGCGACCAAGCATCTGAAAGCCGCCGCAAATGCCGACGACATGGCCGCCGCGCTTGCGATGCGCGGCAAGATCCCGGTCCCAGCCATTCTCGCGGAATCTTATGAGATCGCCGATCGTCGATTTGGAGCCGGGAATGACCACCAGCCCGGCGTCGGCCGGCAGCGGCTTTCCCGGCGGCACGAACACCACCTCGACCTGCGGTTCGGCCTTGAGCGGATCGAGATCGTCGAAATTGGCGATGCGGCCAAGCATCGGCACCGCCACCTTCAGCGCCCGCGCCTCGCCGGATGCCAGCCGCTCCAGCACCACCGAATCCTCCGAAGGCAGCCGCGCCGCCGCCTTGAGCCACGGCACGACGCCAAAGCACCGCCAGCCGGTGAATCTCTCGATCGCCTTGAGGCCGTCATCGAACAGCGAGACATCGCCGCGGAACTTGTTGATGAGGTAGCCGACGATCATGCGGCGGTCTTCTTCCGGCAGGATCAGATGCGTGCCCGCGACCGAGGCGATGACGCCGCCGCGATCGATGTCGCCGACCAGCACAACCGGCACATCGGCACGCGTGGCAAAGCCCATATTGGCGATGTCGCGGCTTCTGAGGTTGATTTCGGCCGGCGAACCGGCGCCCTCGACGATGACCAGATCGGCGCCCTCGCCGACCTTGCCCCAGGAGTCCAGCACGGCGTCCATCAATCGGGCCTTCAGCGCCTGGTAATCGCGCGCGCGCGCCTCGCCGAACACCTTGCCTTGCACGATGACCTGCGCGCCGATATCGGTCTGCGGCTTGAGCAGAACCGGATTCATGTGCACCGATGGCGCAACGCCGCAAGCGATCGCCTGCAGCCACTGCGCGCGGCCGATCTCGCCGCCGCTTTTGCTGTTGTCGCCGGGAATGTCGGCGACCGCGGCGTTGTTCGACATGTTCTGCGGCTTGAACGGCCGCACCTTGAGCCCGCGCTTCTTCGCGGCGCGGCACAGGCCGGCGACCAGCACCGTCTTGCCGACATCCGAACCCGTGCCTTGCAGCATGATCGCCCTGGCCATCAGCTTCGGCCCTGCGTGGCGGTTCCGGTGATCGTGGATTTCTGCGCCAGCGGCCCGCCGCGCCAGATGTAGAGCGCCAGAAGCGGCTCTTTGCCGGTTCGCATCGCGTGGTTGACATTCGAGGCGTGGTGGACGACCTCGCCCGCCTCCCGCACGCGAAAACCGCCCTCGCCCATGCGCCATTCCGTACCGCCCGTCAGCGGAATGTAGATCTCCTCGGCGACGTGATGATGGTCGGGGTAGACGATCTCCGGCCCAAGGATCAGCAGGCCGGCGGCCACTTCGTCATTGGCAAAATGGCCGCGCGTGCCGAACACTTCCAGCCAGCCATAATTGTCGATGAAGGCCTTGCCGAAATCCGTCTCGGTGTACGTCTGCCCCCAGTGCAATCCGTTGCGATGCTCCACCAGCCATTGCACCAACGCTTTCGCAGCAGGTGGCGCCAGCTCGGCGGCACGGTCGAGATGGCGCACGCAGCTGATCCTATGCGGCTCCAGCGCGCGGGCCGGCATATCCCAGCCGATGCTGGCCACGGCGTCGCGCACCAGGGCATTGTCCACGCAAGCGAGATAGGCGTGGAATTGCCGAAGCAGCTCATCGAATTTTGTCGTCACATCTCGCTCCGGGCATGCATTGGTGCACAGCCGCTCCGCAGCGGGTCGGGTTGCGCGGCGGCATCATTGGTCTAGATTGATGCGCGCGCAAAGCCAAAAACGACAGGCCAGCGGGCTAGCTGGCATATAGGGAGAGAACGCCATGGACGCCGCGGTCGATGCGAGCACCAGCCAGTTCGAACTCAACGAGGAACAGCGCGCCATCCAGGAGATGGCGCAGGCCTTCGCCGCCGACCGCGTCGCGCCGAATGCGCTCGACTGGGATCGCAGGAAGCATTTCCCGGCCGATGTGATCCGCGAGACCGGGCCGCTCGGCCTCGGTGGCATCTATGTCAGGGACGATGTCGGCGGCTCGGCGCTCGGCCGCCTCGACGCTGTGCTGATCTTCGAGGCGCTGTCGCATGCCGATCCGGGCTTTTCGTCCTTCATCTCGATCCACAATATGGTGGCCTCGATGATCGACCGCTTCGGCAACGACGAGCAGCGCCAGCGCTTCCTGCCGAAGCTCACCTCGATGGAATGGCTGGCCAGCTACTGCCTGACCGAGCCGGGCTCCGGATCGGACGCCGCGGCGCTGAAGACACGCGCGGCGAAGAGCGGCGGCGACTATGTCCTCAACGGCGCCAAACAATTCATCTCGGGCGCTGGCGACAGCGACGTCTATGCCGTCATGGTGCGCACCGGCGCCGACGGGCCGAAAGGCATTTCCACCATCGTGGTGCCGAAAGATGCGCCCGGCCTTTCCTTCGGCGCCAACGAGCACAAGATGGGCTGGCACATGCAGTCGACCCGCCAGGTCATCTTCGAGGACTGCAAGGTGCCGGCGGAAAACCTCCTGTCGGGTGAAGGCGCGGGCTTCGGCATCGCCATGGCCGGGCTCGATGGCGGCCGGCTGAACATCGCCGCCTGTTCGCTGGGCGGCGCCCAGTCTGCGCTCGACAAGGCGCTGTCCTACACCGCCGAGCGCAAGGCCTTCGGCTCGAAGATCAATCAATTCCAGGCGCTGCAGTTCAGGCTGGCGGACATGGAGACCGAGCTGCAGGCAGCGCGCATCTTCCTCTATGCCGCCGCCTCCAAGCTCGACCGCAAGGCGCCGGATGCCGGTAAATGGTCGGCCATGGCCAAGCGCTTCGTCACCGACACCGGCTTCAACGTCGCCAACAATGCACTGCAGCTGCTCGGCGGCTACGGCTATCTGCACGACTACGGCATCGAGAAGCTGGTGCGCGACCTCAGGGTGCACCAGATCCTCGAAGGCACCAACGAGATCATGCGCGTCATCATCGCGCGTGCCTTGATTGGTCGCTGAAGTCAGCAAACTCCGGGAGTGAGACAATGACGACGATCGCCTTCATCGGTCTTGGCAACATGGGCAACCCGATGGCCGCCAACCTGGTCAAGGCTGGGCATGCGGTAAACGGTTTCGACCTAGTGCCGGAAAACCTGACAGTGGCAAAAGAACATGGCGTGACGATCATGGCCAATGCCTTGGCGGCGGTGAAGGACGCTGATGTGGTCATCACCATGCTCCCTGCCGGCAAGCACGTGCTGTCGGTCTACGAGGACATCGCGCCAGGGGCCAAAAAAGGTGCGCTGTTCATCGATTCCTCGACGATCGACGTCGAGTCGGCGCGCAAGGCGCATGCGATTGCCGCCAAACACGGCCTGCTCTCCATCGACGCGCCCGTCTCGGGCGGCACCGGCGGTGCGGTGGCCGGCACGCTGACCTTCATGGCCGGCGGCTCCGACGATGCCTTCGCCGCCGCCGAGCCGGCCCTGAAGCCGATGGCCGGGCGCATCGTTCATTGCGGCGGCGACGGCGCCGGCCAGGCGGCGAAGATCTGCAACAACATGATCCTCGGCATTTCGATGATCGGCGTCGCCGAGGCCTTCGTGCTGGCCGAAAAGCTCGGCCTGTCGCATCAGGCGCTGTTCGACGTCGCCTCGACCTCTTCGGGCCAATGCTGGTCCTTGACCACCTATTGTCCGGTGCCCGGCCCGGTGCCGACCTCGCCCGCCAACAGGGATTACAGACCGGGCTTTGCCGCTGCCCTTATGCTGAAAGACCTGAAATTGTCGCAGGAAGCCGCACAGAGCGCGGGCGCGGTGACCCCGCTTGGCGCCGAGGCGGCACAGCTCTACGCCCTGTTCAACGCCCAGGGGCATGGCGGCGCCGATTTCTCCGGCATAATTAATTTTCTCAGGGGTAACCCAGCGTAACCAACGGATTTGATGGGTTTTTTCCGGATCATCCCGCCAGAAGAACCGCAAATTTAGAATTGCTTAAGCTCTCGATAACTCTGCGGTAACGATGTCGCTATAAAACGGACTGCGAGGCGGACATATCGCATCCGCCCGGCGCTCCGGATCAGGTCTCGCGTACCGGAGCCCGTAAGTTTCGCCAAGTGTTTGCGTAGCGAAACGCCATGCGTATCTGGCAAAGCCGCGTTCCCGATGGAGCGCGGTTTTTGCATTTCTGCCGCGCTCACTCAAGGCTCATGTCTATATTCCAATCGCCGCATTCGGGATTGGCACATGATCTTCGTTGGTCAGCACGATCGGCGCGTCCACTCCATCAACCCTGACCACGAGCAGGCGGATGCTCCACGTGCCGGCATTGCGGACCATATGGGAAAACACGGTGGCTTTGCCCTTGGCGCCGTGGACGGGAATGCTGAACTGGGCGTCGCCCGTTCCATTCGCACTGACGTTGAGATGGCCGCCGACCCAGAAATTGTCGGTTACGTCGTCGCCAATGGCCGCCTTGACCCGGGTATCGGCACGCACGGCGTCCATGGTCATGTGGTAGGCGTCACTGCCTTTGAACATGAAGGGGATGCTGCCGACCGCCGTCGCACAGCCCCCGATACTGAGCACCCAGATAGCAAGGCCGGCGATTGCCCAGTTGCGCTGCGTCTTGCGGAACTGCTCCGCGTCGCGCCAGGCCCGGTTCTGCCAGGCCCAGCGGCTGCCGCGTGCGCCGAGCACGAAGATCATGACGAGATTGACGACCGGGATCAGTGCCAGCAGCGCGATGAAAGTGCTGTTGCCGATGCCCCAGATCCAGTTGAGGAAGAAGGCACCCCAGTTCCAACGGTCGAGCTCGGCCGGGATTTCAGCCGGCTGGTTGAGCGGTTGTCCGGCCATGATGTCCCCCATCGGTGCGTATGCCGATTGGTTCTAGACCATGATTTCGACAATGCGCAAAATCAAAGTTCGGCAGGGTCTATTTCAAGCCTTTGACGACAGCCGGCGAAAATTCGCCTTCACCGCGCGGCTGGCGGGCTTGAGCGCGGCGCTGATCGACAGTTCGGCCGCGACGCCGTTGAACAGCGACGGCGTGCGACCGGAAAGGAGTTCCGGCCAGAATCGCGATGCCGACTGCAGGAAGGACATTTGCGCCGCGAACGCGCCCTCGGCGATTGCCGCGGTCTTCTCGTTCACCGCACGCGCGCTTTCGGTGCCCCAGGGCTGGCTGCTGCCGGCGTCCATCGCCATCAACGGCAGGCGCATCATCGCCACCATCGGCGCCAACATCAGGTCAGCGCCGATGCTGGCCGCTTCTTGCGCGCGTCGGCTCTTGCCGGTTTTTCTCATGGAAATGAACCCCTTGCTACAGCCGGATGGCTGCCGCCCCACACACTACGCGCGGAGGGTGAAGTTTGTTCCCCATGGAGGCAGTATGTTTCTCGAGGGCGGGCGTTCCCCTGAAGAAACGCCCGGTCGAGGTTCGCCTTACCGCTTGCGCAGATCGGCCTGCGCCAGATCCAGCGCCTTGCCGATCCGCTCGCAGGCCATGTCGATCGTGTCGCGGGTCCAGATCAGCGGCGGCGACAGGATCATGGTGTCGCCAGTGGCGCGCAGCATCATGCCATTGGCGATGGCATGGTCACGCACCGTCACCGCGGCACTTCCCGACGGCAGGAACCGCTCCTTGGTCGCCTTGTCCTTGACGATCTCGATCGCGCCCATCAGGCCGATCGAACGCACCTCGCCGACCAGGTCATGCCCGGCGATGCGCTCCTGCAAGGCCTTGGCGAAATAAGGCCCGGTGTCGTTCCTGACGCGCTCGACCAGGCCTTCCTGCTCGATGATCTCGAGGTTTTTCAAGGCCACGGCGCAGGCCACCGGATGCCCGGAATAGGTGTAGCCGTGGTTGAACTCGCCGCCCTTCTCGACCAGCGTCGAGGTGATGCGGTCGCCGACCAGCAGCGCCGACAGCGGCTGATAGCCCGAGGTCAGCGCCTTGGCCGTGGTGATGGTGTCCGGTTCGATGCCGAAGGTCTGGGCCGCGAACCACTCGCCGGTGCGACCATAGCCGGTGATGACCTCGTCCAGCATCAAAAGCACATCATATTTGCGGCAGATGCGCTGCACTTCGGGCCAGTAGCTCGCCGGCGGGATCTTGACGCCGCCCGCGCCCATCACCGGCTCGCCGATAAAGGCCGCGACCTTGTCGGCGCCGGCCTCGAGGATAGCGTCCTCGACCGATTTGGCCGCGCGCAGGCCGAAATCATGATCGCTCTCGCCCGGCAGCGCCAGCTCATAGGCATAGGGCATCATCACATGCACGATGTTGGGCACAGGCCCGTTGAGCTGCTTGTGCATGGCATCCATGCCGCCGAGCGACGTGGCGGCGATGGTCGAGCCGTGATAGGCCATTTTGCGCGAGATGATGCGGTTCTTCTCCGGCTTGCCCTCGATCACCCAGTAGTGGCGTACAAGACGCAAGGCGGTGTCGTTGGCTTCCGAGCCGGAGGAGCCGTAGAACACCTGGTTGACGTTCTTCGGCGCGATCTCGGCCAGCTTCTTGGACAACAGCACCGGCGTCGGCGTCGAGCATTTGAAGAAGGAATTGTAGTAAGGCAGTTCCTTCATCTGGGCGTAGGCGGCCTCGGCGAGTTCGTCGCGGCCATAGCCGATGTTGACGCACCACAGGCCGGCCATGCCGTCGAGCAATTCCAACCCTTCGGAATCGTAGATGAACGGGCCATTGGCGTGGGTGATGATGCGCGAACCCGCTTCACGCAATTCCTTGTGGTCGGTGAAGGGATGGAGATGGTGCGCGGCGTCGATCTGCTGAAGCTGCTTCAGCGAATAATTCTGATAGGTCATGTCTGATTCTTTCCTCTGGATTCAGTCCGGCTGGCGCCGGGGCGAATGCATCAGAGGCTGGCGGGCGGCGAATAACCGATGCGGGCGCACAGTCGCAAAAGCTCCGCGCGCAGCGTGCGCGGCGACGGTGTCACCGCGACCCCGAACGTGCAGACAAAGATCATAGCAGGAGCCATGCCCGGCACCTTAGAGCAAAGGCTGGCCGAGGTGAACCACCCTTTGCTTGGCCCATGACGGAATACTTCTATGCATGTCGCCCAAAGGTGGTCCCGGTCTTAGGAGAACGACATGCACGAAAACAAAGGCATAACGCGCGTCGCGACGCGCCTTATACCTTGGCTCTCAGTGCCCGCTGTAGGAACACATATTTCATCGCCGTCTGCGCCGCCTGCGGCCGGCGGTCGCCCCGTCCGCCGTGGCCGCCTTCGGTCTCCTCGAAGAACAGTGTCCTGGCGTGGCCGGCCTCCTGCAGGCGAGCCGCCATCTTGCGCGCATGGCCGGGATGGACGCGGTCATCGGCGGTCGAGGTCGTCAGCAGCACCGGCGGATAGGCGGCACCCGCCCTGACATGCTGGTAGGGCGAATAAGCGGACAGCCACCTGGCGTCTTCCGGCTTCGACGGATCGCCATACTCGGCGATCCATGAGGCGCCGGGCGGCAATTCGGTGTAGCGCAGCATGTCGAGCAGCGGCACCTCGATGATGACGGCGCCGAAGAGTTCCGGGCGCTGCGTCAGCGAAACGCCGGTCAGCAGGCCGCCATTCGAGCCGCCCTGGATACCGAGCGAGGCAGCCGTCGCGATGCCGCGCCTGACGACGTCCTCGGCCACCGCGGCGAAATCGTCAAAACCGTTCTGGCGATTGCCTTTCAGCGCCGCCTGGTGCCAGGCGGGCCCGAACTCGCCGCCACCGCGAATGCAGGCCTGCACATAGGCATTGCCCTTCTCCAGCCACAGCCTGCCGCGCACGCCGGCATAGCCCGGCAAGAGCGGCACTTCGAAGCCGCCATAACCGTAGAGCAGCGTAGGCACCGGCCCTTTCTGGTCACGGCGCCGGACGACGAAGTATGGGATCATCGTGCCGTCCTTCGAGCGCGCCTCGAACTGTTCCGAGATCAGCGGCGCGGCATCGAAGCGCGCCGGCTGCGACTTCACCGTGGCAAGCGTCTCGCCGTCGTCATCCGACCAGATGATCGAGCTCGGCGTCAGGAAATCCGTGAAGGAGAAGGACACGCTGGAGCCGAAGCGCTCGGCATGGCTGATGCCGACAGTGCCGTTCTCAGGCAACGCGACCGGCTTCAGCGACCAGGCGCCATTCTTGCGCTCGCAGACGAGAACCTTGCCGCGCACGTTGTCCATCAGGCTGACGAACAGCCGGTCCTGCGTTCTGGCGAGCCCGGCGATGGACACGCGATGCGCCGGCGCCAGCAAGGTTTCGATGGCGCCGAAACCGCCGCTTTCGATCCAGTGCGCGAAATCGAGCGAATAGAGCCCGTCCGGTTTGCACACCGTGCCATCCGGTGCCATCCATGGCGTGCGCACCCCGAACACCAGCTGGTCCTTGAAAAGCGATGTGTCGGTGGCGTCGTCGGGCAGCGGAATGCGCCTGTTTTCGCCAGATGGGAGATGCAGGAAACTGTGCGACGCGAAGAAATTGATAGCCCGCGCCAGGAACACGTGACGCTTCTCGCCGTCGAACTCGACGCCGGCTCCTGCGGCGAGATCGTCTTTCTGCGCCTCGAAGATCGGCGTCGCCTCTTCCAGCGCCGTGCCGCGTTTCCAGAGCTTGATCACACGCGGGTAGCCGGACTCGGTCTTGTCGGATTCCTCGAAGGCCGCCGAGACGATGACCGTGTCCTTGTCCAGCCAGCCGAAACCCGACTTGGAAGCCGGCGCACGGAACCCGCCCTCGATGAACAATCTGGTTTCGATGTCGAATTCGCGCATCTCGCTGGCGTCGCCGCCGTCCGGCGACATCGACAGCAGGCAGCGGCTGAAGTCCGGATAGAGCCGGCTGGCACCGCTGAACACCCATTTTATCCCCTCCTTCGCCGCAAGCTCGTCGAAGTCGATGATCGTTTCCCAGACCGGCTTCTCGGTCTTGTAGGAAGCGACCGTCGTGCGGCGCCACAGGCCGAGCGCATTGGTCTTGTCCTGCCAGAAATTATAGACGTGGCCGGCTACTGCCGCGCCGACGGCGATGTTGTCCTCGGCCGTCATCAGGTCGAGTGCCGTCTGAAACGACGCCTGATACGAAGGATCGCCCTGCAATTCGCCAACCGCGATCTCGTTCTGGCCATGCACCCAGTCGAGCGACTGTTTGCTGGTCCTGTCCTCCAGCCAGAGGAAGGGGTCCGCGGTATCGGCTTCTGGCTTGGCGATGGGCTTGGTCATGGAATCTCCAAATAGGCAATGCTTGGGCATGCAACATCGACATGCCGCGTCCGATATTCAAGAGTTGCAGCCAAGGATTTAGGCCTTCGCGCGACCAGCGAGGCTCGCGACCGCCAGGGCCAGGCACATGAGGCAAAGCGTGATCGGCAGGCCTCTCGCACCCAGTATATCCATGGCGCTGCCGGCCAGCGGCGGCACGGCTATGCCGCCGACGCCCCACATCAGCGAGAAGGCGGCGTTGCCGGCGACCAGGGTCGAGCCGGTGAAACGCTCGCCCAGCTCGATGATCGACATCGTGTAGATGCCGTAGGAGACCGCTCCCCAGACGAAGATCATCGGCCAGATCAGCGGCGTTTCGATGAGAAGCGGCAGCAACACGCATCCGAGCACGGTCAAGGAAACACAGGCGAGCCGCACCAGGCGTGCGGTCAGCCTCTCCGCCAGCAGGCCGAGCGGCACCTGCATGGCAATGTTGCCGGCGATCATCATCGACAGCAGCGCCGACATGCGGGCTTCCGCGATACCATAGTGGTTGCCATAGACCGGCAGCAAGGCCAGCGCCCCCTGTTCGAAACCCGCGGCCACGATGACCGCCAACAGAAGCAGCCACGCCATCGGTACGAAGCCCAGAACGGAAACCCGATGCCCGGCCTCGTCCACCTTCGGCAGGCGCGGCAGCACCGACGCCAGGCACATGCCGCATAGCACGAAGGCACAAATACCGACGAGGAAGGGCGGCCATCCCTGCGTACCGACGGCGAGCAGGCAGAGCGGGCCGGCCGCGAAGCCGGCCGAAATGATCGTCGAATAGACGCCCATGATGCGCCCGCGCCTGGCCGGCGGCGCAAGGGCAATCACCCAGATCTCGCTCAAGACATATAGCGGGTTGGTCACCACGCCGATCAGGAAGCGCAGCGGAAGCCACAGATAGACATTCTGCGTCCAGCCGATCAGCGCCAGCACGACGGCCGAGAGCGCGGCGCAAGTAAGCGCCGTGCGCCCCGCCCCGAACCGCCGCGCCAGCCCCGGGATCACCAGCGACGAGACGATGAAGCCGATCGGCGTCATGGCCGCCGACAGGCCGATCATCGCCGGCGAGACGCCCTGGCGCTGCAGGATGAAGCTCAGCAGCGGATAGGACAGCCCCTGCGCGATGGCGAACACCGAGACGGTCGCGATCACGCCGGTGATCGCCGCCCATTGCATTCCTTCGCCAGTTTTCGAATCCGCCGCGGCCATGGTCCTACCGTTGGTGCCCGGCAGGATTACCGGCTCGGCCAAACAGCGGTAAGCCCCGCCGGCGGAAAGCGCTTGCTCCAGCCAGATCCATGTCAGGTGGCTCGGCGTTGCGAGGAGCGGAACAAGGCGAAGGCGACCAGAGCCGCATCGAGACCGAAGATCACCACGGGCAGGCCCAGCGGGCCGATGCCTTGCATCAGCAGGCCGGCGCCCGGCGGGCCGACAATGCCGCCAACGCCCCACAGCAGGGCGAAGGCCGCATTGCCGGTGACGAGCAGCGTGCCCTTGAAGCGGCTGCCGAGTTCGACCAATGCCATCGTATAGACGCCGTAGCCCACCGCGCCCATCACCAGCAGCACGCCCCAGATCAGCGGCGTGGTGATCAGCAGCGGCAGCAGCGCCGCGCAGATTGCCGTCGCCACCGCGCAGGCTACGATCATCGGGCGGCCACCGAACCGTTCCGCCAGCAGGCCGAGCGGGATCTGCAGCAGGATGTTGCCGAGCGACAGTGCCATCACCAGCGCGGCGAGCACGGCTTCCGGCAGGCCATAGCCGGTGCCGAAGACCGGGACCAGCGCATAGGTGCTCTGCTGGACGGCGGCCGAGACCAGCACGGCCAGCAGCAGCGCCGGCGCCAGCCGGGCGAAGCCGACAAAGCTGCCGGCTGGCTGCCCGTCATCCTCGAACCCGGTAAGCTTCGAGGAGACAAGGCGCAGGATGACCGCGCAAAGCACGAAGCCACCGATGCCGACGCTGAAGGGTGCCCAGCCCGACGTGCCGACGAAGGTCAAGGTGAAGGGCCCCGCCGCATAACCGGCGCCCATCAGCGTGTTGAACACGCCCATCACCCGGCCGCGCCGCGAAGGCGGCGCTAGCGACAGCGCCCAGACCTCGCCGAGGATATAGAGCGGATTGATGACGACCCCGATGATGAAGCGGATGATGTACCAGGCCATCCAGTTCTGCAGATAGCCGATGCCGAGGAAACACAGCGCGCCGATCAGCGAGCAGCCGACCGCCAGGTTGCGCGCACCGACCAGCCGCACCGCCGCTGGCACGAACGAGGCCGACAGGATCAGGCCGAGCGGCATCATCGCCGCCGACAGGCCGATCAGCCCTGGCGACATGCCTTGCTTCTGCATCAAAAGCGTGAACAGCGGTGAGCTCAGCCCTTGCGCGGCGCCGAACATGGCAAGTGCCGCGGTGACGCCGGCGAGCGCTGCCCACTGCGTCCCCGCTTCGCCTTCGCTCGAGCTGGTTGCGACCATTCCATCATTCCATGTGAGGTGCCGGCTGACCTCCCTGCCGGCAAGGCCCACCAGCTACGGGTTCAATTCGGGGAAAGAAAGGGCCGGTAAGCTAAATCCGCTTGCGCCAACAGCGCGGTGATCAGGCGATGCCGCAGCCACACAGCTGCCGTTCCGGCATGTCGCTTCCCTCGCCCTAGTGGTCGCCGCCTCCGCAATGGCCGGCGGGCCGCCGGTCCATTATGCCGCCCGCTATTCGCATCCTACGAGGACCATCATGACCGCCGCCGTAAACCCCTTAGAACCGGCCCTGGCACCCGACCGTGCCCGCCGTGGCGGCCGCGCCGGAAAGCGCGCCGGAGGCTCGGCCGCGTTCGAGCAACCGGCTTTCCGCCAGCTGAAAAACCCGCTGGCGCCGACCAGGCTGGTGTCGGAAGACGAGCTGGAATCGATCCACCTCGCCTCCTTGCGCGTGCTCAGGGAAATCGGCGTCGACGTCCTGCACGACGAAGCCCGCCGCATCATGAAGGCGCATGGCGCCGATGTGCGCGAAGGCTCGGAGCGCGTACGCTTCGACAGCGACATGATCCTCGAACTCATCTCGCACTGCCCGTCGGAATTCACCATCCATGCCCGCAACCCTGCGCATAATGTGCGCTTTGGCGGCGACAATCTGATCATCTCGATGATGGCGTCGGCGCCGAACTGCTCCGACATCGATCGAGGCCGCCGACCCGGCAACCAGGCCGACTACCGCAATTTCCTGCGCTTGGCGCAGATGCACAACATCCTGAACTGCACCGGCGGCTATCCGGTCGAGCCGACCGATATCCATCCGTCGGTGCGCCACCTCGAATGCATCCGCGACCTCGCCACGCTGACCGACAAGGTGTTTCACATCTATTCGCTCGGCAAGGAGCGCAATGTCGACGGCATCGAGATCGCCAGGATCGCGCGCGGCATCAGCCACGAGCAACTGCTCGAGGAGCCGTCCGTCTTCACCATCATCAACACCAATTCGCCGCTCAAGCTCGACGTGCCGATGATGGAAGGTATCATCCAGATGTCGAGCAAGGGCCAGGTCGTTGTCGTCACGCCCTTCACCCTGTCGGGCGCCATGGCGCCGGTCACCATCGCCGGCGCGCTGGTGCAGCAGAATGCCGAGGCGCTGTCCGGCATCGCCTTTGCCCAGATGGTGCGCAGGGGCGCGCCTGTCGGCTATGGCGGCTTCACTTCCAATGTCGACATGAAGTCCGGCTCACCGGCCTTCGGCACGCCCGAATATATGAAGGCGCAGCTTGTCGGCGGCCAGCTTGCCCGCCGCTATAACATCCCCTACCGCACCTCCAACACCTGCGCCGCCAACACGGTCGACGCGCAGGCGGCCTATGAGAGCGTGTTCTCGCTGTGGGGCGCCATCCAGGGCGGCGGCAATCTGATGATGCATGCCGCCGGCTGGCTCGAGGGCGGCCTGCGCTGCTCCTACGAGAAAACCATTCTCGACATCGACCTGTTGCAGATGGTGGCCGAATTCCTCACCCCGCTCGACCTGTCAGAGGAGGCGCTCGGCTTCGACGCCATCCAGTCGGTTGGCCCCGGCGGCCATTTCTTCGGCACCCAGCATACGCAGGACCGCTACAAGACCGCCTTCTATTCGCCGATCATTTCCGATTGGCGCAATTTCGAGACCTGGGCGGAAGCTGGCTCGCCAACGGCGATGGAGAAGGCCAACAAGGTCTGGAAGGAACGGCTGGCATCCTATGAAGAGCCCTACATGGATCCGGCGATCCGCGAGGAACTCAACGACTTCGTCCAGAAGCGCACGGCCGAAGGCGGCGCGCCGACCGATTTTTGATCGTGCATGGCGGGCGTCGTGACCGCCAGCGACCGAAACCTCTGATTCAATTTACGCAAAAACGGACCTATCTTCATGAAATCCCATGTAAAAGCGGTTGTCATCGGCGGCGGTGTCGTCGGCTGCTCGGTGCTCTATCACTTGGCCAAGGCCGGCTGGACCGACATCATGCTGATCGAGCGTTCGGAGCTGACCTCCGGCTCGTCCTGGCACGCGGCCGGCGGTTTCCACACGCTGAACGGCGACCCCAACGTCGCCAAGCTGCAGGCCTACACCGTGCAGCTCTACAAGGAGATCGAGGAAATCTCGGGCCAGTCCTGCTCGCTGCACCTGACCGGCGGCGTGATGATGGCCGATACGCCGGAGCGCATGGACTTCCTGCGGCTGGCCCACGCCAAGGGCCGCTATCTCGGCATGGACACCGAGCTGATCACACCGTCCGAAGCCAAGGCGATGTTCCCGCTGATGGATGAGAAGAACTTCGTCGGCGCCATGTGGGATCCGGTCGAAGGCCATCTCGACCCGTCCGGCACCACCATCGCCTATTCCAAGGCGGCGAAGAAACTCGGTGCCGAGATCGTGCTGCGCAACCGCGTCGTCGATCTCACGCAGCAGCCCGACGGCACCTGGAATGTCGTCACCGAACAGGGCACGGTCCACGCCGAGCATGTCGTCAATTGCGGCGGCCTGTGGGCGCGTGAGATCGGCCGCATGGTCGGCGTCGAACTGCCTGTGCTGGCCATGGAGCACATGTATCTCCTGACCGAGCCGATGCCGGAGGTCGAGGAGTTCAACAAGTCGACCGGCCGCGAGATGATCGGCGTGCTCGACTTCAAGGGTGAGATCTACACCCGCCAGGAGCGCAACGGCATCCTGCTCGGCACCTATGAGAAAGCCTGCAAGCCATGGTCGCCGGTCAACACACCCTGGGATTTCGGCCATGAACTGCTGCCGCCCGATCTCGACCGCATCGCGCCGTCGCTGGAAATCGGCTTCAAGCACTTCCCCGGCATCGAGAAGGCCGGCATCAAGCAGATCATCAACGGCCCCTTCACCTTCGCGCTCGACGGCAACCCGCTGGTCGGTCCGGTGCAGGGCCTGACCAATTTCTGGTGCGCCTGCGCCGTCATGGCCGGCTTCAGCCAGGGCGGCGGCGTCGGCCTCGCTCTGTCGAACTGGATGGTGCATGGCGATCCCGGCTTCGACGTCTGGGGCATGGATGTCGCCCGCTTCGGCGAATGGGCCGGTCTGCGCTACACCAACGCCAAGGTGCGCGAAAACTATTCGCGCCGCTTCTCGATCCGCTTCCCCAATGAGGAACTGCCGGCCGCACGCCCGGCGCAGACGACCCCACTCTACGACACCATGCTCGCCAACAACGCCGTCATGGGCGACTCGTGGGGCCTTGAAACCCCGCTCTGGTTCGCGCCGAAGGCCAAGGAGCCCAGGGATATCGTCTCGTTCCACCGCTCCAACGATTTCGGCCCGATCGGCGAGGAAGTGCGCGCCACGCGCGAGCGCGTCGGCGTCACCGAAATCGCCAACTTCGCCAAATACGAAGTGTCGGGGCCGGGCGCGGAAGAGTTCCTCAACCGGCTGATGACCAACCGCATGCCGAAGACCGGCCGCATCGTGCTAACCCCGATGATCAACGAATTCGGCAAGCTGATCGGCGACTTCACCATCGCCAAGGCCGGCGAAGACCGCTTCATGATCTGGGGCTCTTCGGCCGCGCAGAAATACCACATGCGCTGGTTCGAGAAGCACCTGCCGAAAGACGGTTCGGTGCGCATCCATCGCTTCGACCAGACGCTGGTCGGCCTGTCGATCGCCGGACCAAAGTCACGTGATCTGCTGCAAAAGCTCGTGGATACGGACATCTCGACCAAAGCCTTCCGCTTCATGGATTTCCGCGAGATGGCAGTCGGCGGCGCCCCCTGCATGGTCAACCGCATCACCTACACCGGCGATCTCGGCTACGAGATCTGGATGGCGCCGGCCTACCAGCGCCTGGTCTATAAGGCGATCAAGGATGCCGGCGAGGAATTCGGCCTGGTCGATTTCGGCATGCGCGCCCTGCTCTCAATGCGCCTGGAAAAGAACTTCCCGACCTGGTTCCGCGAGCTGCGGCCGATCTACGGACCATTCGAAGGCTCGATGGACCGCTTCATCAAGCTCGAGAAGAACGATTTCATCGGCCGCGAAGCCGCTGCCAAGGAACAGGCGGAAGGCCCGAAACTGCGCCGCGTCTCCTTCATCGTCGACGCCGCCGATGCCGACGTCATGGGCGACGAGCCGATCTGGGCCAAGGTCAGCAAGGATTTTGGCACGGTGGAAAAGCCGCATGGCTATGGCGCGCCGCGCTTCGACGACAAGGGCGAGGAAGTGCGTGGCTCCAAGGCTGCCGAAGGCGCTTCTGCCGTGCGCGGCATCGTCGATGGCGACTGGCGCGTGGTCGGCTGGGTGACGTCGGGCGGCTATGCCCACTATGTCCAGAAGTCGATGGCGCAGGGCTACGTTCCTGCGGCACTCGCTGAGGACGAAAGTGCCGGCCTGTTCGAGATCGAGATCCTCGGACACCGTCGCCCGGCGCGCATCAATGTCGAGGCGCCTTTCGACCCGAGCGGCGAGAAGATGCGGACCTGAGGTTCAGCCATGGACGGCGCGGCGCCAAAAGGCGGCTTCGGCCGCCATCGCAAGATCATGCCGTTCGAGCCTGGCTCGATCGAGGAATTGCGTGAAGGCTCCCGCCAGAAGGCGGCGTCGCTCAACCAGCATGTGCTGGGCTATGGCGCGCAGGCTGAAGCAGAATGGGCGGCGGCAGGCATTGCCGCCCCCGATCTTCCGGCGATGCGCAAATACCGGCTGGAGCGCATCCGCGCCGAGCTGAAGCGGCGCGGCTATGCCGGCGCCCTGCTCTACGACCCCGTCAACATCCGTTACGCCACCGACTCGACCAACATGCAGCTGTGGGTGGCGCACAATCCGACGCGGCATTGCTTCGTCGCCACCGAAGGCCCTGTGGTGCTGTTCGACTATTTCTCCTGCGAGCATCTGTCCGACCAGTCCGGCGTCGTCGACGAAGTGCGCCCGGCTGTCTCGTGGATGTATCTCTACAGCGGCGAACTCACGGAGCAAAAGGTCCGCCGCTGGGCCGCCGGCATTGCCGATCTGGTGAGGGAACATGGCGGCGGCAACAGCCGCATCGCGGTCGATCACATCAATCCAGAAGGCGTCGAGGAACTCGCCCGTCTCGGCATCTCCATCGGCAATGGCGAAGCGGTGATGGAGAATGCCCGGCTGATCAAATCACCGGACGAAATCCTCGCCATGCGCCGCACCATTGTCGCCTGCGAGGCGGCGATGGGCGAGATGGAACAGGCTCTGCAGCCCGGCATTTCCGAGAACGAACTGTGGGCCGAGCTGCACCGCGGCAACATTGCGCGCGGCGGCGAATGGATCGAAACGCGGCTACTGACGTCCGGCCCGCGCACCAATCCGTGGTTCCAGGAGTGCTCGTCGCGCATCATCGAGGCCGGCGACCTCGTTGCCTTTGACACCGACCTGATCGGCCCATACGGCTTCTGCGCAGACCTGTCGCGCACCTGGCTGTGCGGCGATGCCAGGCCGAGCAATGAGCAGCGCGACCTGTTCCGCATCGCCGCCGACCAGATCGAGCACAACACGCAGTTGATGCAGCCGGGCATCTCGTTTCGCGACCTTGTCGAGCGCTCGGCGGTGCCGCCGGGAGACTGCTTCTCGACCCGCTACGGCGTGCTCTACCACGGCGTCGGCCTGGCTGACGAATACCCCACGCTGCCGCATGCCAGCGACTGGACGCCGGATACGCCGGACGGCGTGATCGAACCCGGCATGGTGCTGTGCGTGGAAAGCTATATCGGCAGGCTTGGCGGGCGCGAAGGCGTCAAGATCGAGGAGCAGATCCTGATCACCGAGACCGGCAATGAGCAGCTATCAACCTACCCGTTGGATGCGAGGCTGCTCGCTTAGGCTGGCAAGGGCTTCGCGCATTGCCCGGACTGTCTTTTCCGGCGTCGTCCTGGCGGTGATGAAGGGTAAGCCCTTGCGCCGCGCCGTCCAGCCGACAATCGCCACCTTGCGAACCGCCGGTTCGAAACGCTGCGCCAGCGCCCAGCTTTCGCAGTCGATTGCTGCGACATCTGCCCTGCCCTCGGCAACAGTAACGATCGAAGCGCGATGACCGCCGCTTTCGCTGCGCGAGGAAAAGATATCGACGCTTTCGCCGGCCGCCTGCAGATCACGCGTCAGCCCGATCATGCCCGACATGGAATCCAGGCTGTTGAAGGTTAAGCGCTTGCCACGGAACAGGTCGAGCGGCAGCAAGGCCTTGCCGTCCGCGGGCGAGCGAACTTCCGGCCCCTCGCCCGTCCGCATCACCAGCGCGCTGGAATAGAGTTCGCCCTGCCCGCCCTCATAGGCGTCATAGCTTGGCTGGCCGATCACTTGCACATGGCTGGACAGACCGAGTTCCATCGGCCCCCAGCAGGTCTGCGCGAACAGCAGCGCCGGATGCAGCCAGAGCTTGTGATAATCGAGTTCGCCCGGCGGCAATGTCGAAGGATCCGGCGCGATCAGCGCCCCTTGGGCATCATGGATGCCGCCCGGCACCGGCGGCAGATCGCCATTGCTGCGCGCGATGGCTTGCGGCGCGTCGATGCCCTTTTGCCGGAAGGCATCGCGCAATTGCCCCCATTGCGCGTCGACCTCGCCGCGCACTTCGGGCCAGTCATACATCGGCAGGGCCGCAATCAGATTCATTATATTTTCCTTCAATATCAGTCTGTTAGCGTGTCAGGCTATGTCAGGGTTATTCCGGCCATTGCATGCTTTTTCAATAATAGTACAACATGTCGTACCGAACCCGGAGGCGTGTTGTACGATATGGCCAGCATCATAGAACGAAAACGCAAGGACGGGACGCCATCGTTTCTGGCCCAGATCGTTATCAAGCGCGACGGCAAGACAGTACACCGCGAGAACAAGACCTTTGCTAAACGGCGAGAGGCCGCAGCATGGGGAGCTTTCCGCGAGGGCGAGCTTTCGAAGCCTGGCGCCGTCGAAGAGATCAACAAGGAAGATCCAACCCTTGGCGAGGCCATAGGGCGGTACGAGCGGGAGGCCAAGCGACTTGGTCGCACCAAAGCAGCTGTCCTTAGTAGCCTCAAAGGATACGACATCGCGTCCAAGCGGTGCTCCGAAATTCGTTCAGACCATATAGTGGCTCTGGCCCGAGAACTTTCAAAAACCCGACAGCCTTCGACGGTTGCGGGGTACCTGACGTTTCTTTCTGGCGTATTCAAGTTGGCACGCCCGGCCTGGGGTTTTCCGCTTGACGACAAAGCTATGAGCGACGCGCTCACCGTAGCTGCCAAGCTCGAGATGACTGGACGCTCCAACCAAAGGGACAGGCGGCCCACTGTCGATGAGATGAATCGGCTTATGGAATTCTTCGCTGCCCGTACCGAGCGTAGCCTGCCGATGGAGCGGATAGCAGCATTCGCTCTTTACAGCGCCCGCCGCGAAGGGGAGATAGTTCGTATCCGTTGGGACGACTTGGACGAGGCGCACAGCCGCATCTTAGTTAGAGACGCCAAGGATCCGCGCGGCTCTTCGGGAAACAACATCTGGACGGAGTTAACGCCGGAGGCTTTGGCAATCATCAAAGCCACGCCGAAAACGGGCGAACTGATCTTTCCGTACAAGGGCGACACCATCAACTTCGCATGGCGCAACGCCTGCAACATGGTCGACATCGAAGACTTGAAATTCCACGACTTGCGGCACGAAGGCGTGTCGCGGCTTTTCGAACTTGGCCGGACAATACCGCAAGTCGCGTCCGTGTCAGGGCATCGGTCTTGGCAGAACCTGCAGCGTTACACCCATATCCGCGAGACGGGCGATAAATGGGCGGACTGGAAATGGTTGGAAATCGTTGCTCCGCCTCAGGAAATCACCTGACACGGATTGACAAAAAATGTGAAAACTCCTAGTGTGCTAATTCGCTTCAGCACTCTATACGCCAAACTTAGCAGGAGCGTCAACACCCTAGCATGGCAGGGATAGATGTCAACCGGGAAAATGAACACGGCCGAGGCCGCTGCATACATACGCAAATCCACATCGTGGCTCAACAAATCGCGCATGTCGGGAACTGGCCCTGTCTACTATAAGGCAGGCGCCGGGGTGAGCTATGCCCTCGCCGACTTGGATGCATGGCTTGCCGGGTGCCGCCGTACCGCGATTTATGACCACGCGAACGACAACGCACGAGCTGCCGCGAAGGCCGCCTAACCACCCCTGCCCTCTCCAATAAAAACCCACTGCGGATCCAACTGCGGCCACTTCCAAAAACGGGAACTACCCAACTTGCACATTTTATCAATTCGACCCGAGCCGCCAAGCGCCGGGAGCGTCATCGCGCGCTTCGACTTGGAGCTATCTGACCAGCTCCGCATGTTCGGCCTGCGGCTCATCAAAAAGCCGGACGGCCATCGAGCCATCTACGCACCGAATTCCGGTGGCCTGCGCGTCGTAACGTTTGGCGCGGCTCTTGTTCAGGAAATTGCCAACGCCGCCGAAGCGGCCATTAAGGGGCTTTCGCCGCATGACCAGCCCGCAGACTGAGACTGACCGGCAACTTGC
This sequence comes from Mesorhizobium sp. 2RAF45, assembly GCF_052115225.1. Classification (NCBI taxonomy): domain Bacteria; kingdom Pseudomonadati; phylum Pseudomonadota; class Alphaproteobacteria; order Hyphomicrobiales; family Phyllobacteriaceae; genus Mesorhizobium; species Mesorhizobium sp. 2RAF45. Next base: position 444,405 of record NZ_JBFRGG010000001.1, read on the forward strand.
CGAGGCCTGGCAGCGCCAAACGGGGAACGGCACAATCGCCGAAGACATTGATGGCGGTTGGTCTGTCTACGATTACAAGTTCCCTAACAGCAGCCGCTATTTCTCAACCGGATTCAAGGACGGAAAACAGCGGAGGGCGGAGCCTCCCAAGCCAGGATCATACATCAGCCTACTCGGCACGACGGCCGCTAACGACAACAACCCTCTTCCCTTCGTGAACCCCACGGACTGGCATGGGGCACCGGTGCCGACCCGCGAGTGGTTTCTAGATGGGTTGATACCGCGGCGCCAAGTGACGATCCTGAATGGCGACGGTGGCGTTGGCAAGTCACTATTAGCCCTACAGATTGCCGCTGCCAGCGCAATGGGCTGCGAGACGATTGGCCTTCTCCCGATGTCCGGCCGCGTTATGTATCTAGGCGCGGAGGATGAGGCTGACGAATTCCACAGACGACTGGCCGCCATCACCCACGAGCACCATCGGCACCTGTCCGATATGGCTGATTTTCGACTCGTCCCAATGGCGGGCCGCGACGCCTTGCTTGCCATCCCTGACAAAACAGGAGTGATGCAGCCGACCGACAACATGGTCAAGCTGGTGAAGATGCTTGTCGAATTCCGTCCAGGCTTCTTGGTGCTAGACACTTCGGCCGATTTGTTTGGCGGCGACGAAATCAAGCGCAATCACGTTCGACAGTTTATCGGCATGCTCCGCAAGCCCGCGATAGATTTAGACATGGCGGTGCTTTTGCTCTCGCACCCGTCGGTGGCGGGCATTCAGACTGGCACAGGCTCATCAGGCAGCACCGCATGGAGCAACAGCGTCCGGTCAAGACTGTACCTCACCACGGCCAGTGGAGATGGCGCGGATCCCGATGTCAGGATCCTCACCACCATGAAGGCCAATTACGGGAAGAAGGGCGGAGAGATTCGAATGCGCTGGCATGAAGGCGCATTCGTCTTGGATGACGGTAAGCCGTCTCCAGTCGCTGGCATCCTTAACAAGCGGGCCGACGAGATATTCAGGAAGCTGCTTTCGACCTTCAATCGGACCGGCCAGACCGTTTCTGATGTGACCGGCACGAACTATGCGCCAGCAAAGATGGCCAAGCACGCCGAAGCAGGCGGTGTATCAAAGCGGCAGTTTGCCGACGCGATGCAACGACTTTTGGAATCCGATGAGATCAAAATCGTGATGGACGGCCCGCCGTCGCGCCAGCGGAAACGTCTCATCTTGACCTCCGAAGACTACAGCGGGGTGTGATTCCACCGCACACTTCCACCGGGCTACTACCGCCCTACCACCGCCTACCACCAGCCTAGCCACCACCACCCCTTATACCCCGCTGGCGGTGGAAGCACCTGCCGCCGGTGGAATCCGGCGGGCACTTCGACACACCAGAACAAGAAACGAGGAGAGAACCCCATGAAAGCTCAACATGTTCAGCATCACACCCTACGCCGCATCTCGTTACGTCGTGCAGATCAAGGACGGCGAAACCAGAATGAACTGGCAACCCTGCCAGGTCATCGGAGTCGACAGCAGCGGCGATGAGCCAAGCTATCTCGTGGAAGTCCGGTCAGCGAATGGAGAGTTTCACCTCGATCGCGCCGATGTAATCCGCAAGTGCCCACCTACTGCATGAGAGAGACCGCAGATGCTGTCACGGACAATCGAAATCAACGACGGCACAGTTCAAATTCGTCGCATCTCATGGCCTGAGTTCTGGAAGATCCGACCCGACAGGCGGCCGGCGAACGATAACAAGCCGCCCATCGACAAGGTTGCTTAACTAACCGACCGCGCATTGCGGAAACGGACTACCGGCCAGGCCGGTTTTCTCGAATGGGATGACCACCCGATGTCAAAGACCGCTCGTAAGGAAATACTAGAAGCGACAGACGCCTTCCTGAAAGCCAGCCCGGAGGAGAAGCGAACCGCTGTCAGGATCCGCTTCCGCGGCGGGCGACCGGCCTGGAACTGGTTGAAGAAACATGACGAGGAAGGCGCCGCTGCTCTTTGGTTGATAGCTCGAGAACGGTTTCCGCAGGCCGCCAATGACAATCTGCCCACTCAAGCCGGATTGAATGTCGACCGAAGCCGTAAGGACGGAAGACCTCGCGGTAAGAATCCGGATCCGCGTTCCTTGGAGGCGTACATGGCGCTTCCAATGGTGCAGCCACGGCTTGGCGATGCGACGCCAGAGCCGGCGACAACAGGCAATTGGGATGGGACTTCGCGCGGCATCAACATCAAGCCGCAGCGCCAAGAGTTCGAGTTTAGCCACAACTGCCGCTTTGGTTTCTGCCAGCCAGCAATCGCACCGGGCGCTTTCTTCCTTGGTGCCATAGGCGGTCTAGGTCAGCTCAAGATCGGTAAGAGTCGCGGCGACGTAAGGCTCGCTGGAAGTCCAGACCCGATCAACCCACCGTCCAACATCGATACGGTAATTGAGGCCATCCTCTCTGGTGGCAACGTCGCCGACGTCGGGAAGGCTTTCGGCGCCAAGGGCGGGCATGCCGATCGGCGTGGAGGCGCCGAACTACTCGCCGCGGGGCGGTGGGCAAAACTGGCCGTCGCGAATGACAACCGCAGCAAGGCTGTCACCAATGGAGCAACAAACTCAAGAGCGCGGGGAGCAGCGCAATGAGCCTAAAGACCTCTTCACGGGAGAGATGCCACCATTTCGTTTTCTTGGGAGGGGGACGGCGCATACAATTCTCCATTTGAAAAACTCAAATCGAGAATCCTTTCGGGCCGATTTCTTATGTAGCGCATGAAGCCATTGCCCCTGCAAGAATAAAAAACAAGCTATCCCGCTTGTTCACACCCCTGAAATTGTCAACGCCATCGTGTGGGTGCCAAATCGTGGCCCCGAAAAACCTATAGGGCAACAGCAACGATTGGGACGCTTTGGCGCCCAATCCTATTGCGCCTGACGCCTCGCCAGCGTGTCGGCAACCCGTCATTGCTGCAGTTCAGCAGGCGGGACCAATTCCGGGGCAGCGCCGGAATAGTGGCCTTCGATTGAGCTTCGGCTCGTCGGAGGCCACAACCCCCTTTTGCGTCATCAATTGCAATTTCCAACAATCAACATTGAAAGGAGCCAAACTTGGCGACCTTAAACGCAGCTCATGCAGCCAATGAACGGCGCATCGGCTTCCCCACCTCGCGCGGCAAGACCGTCGCTCGCCGGCTACAGGATGAAGACATTCTGCCGTCAGGCCAGCCAGGCAAGGCCCCCGAAATCGATCTTCGCAACTATGTCGACCTTGTTCTCGCACTGGCTGCGGATACGACGTTGCGGGCAGTCGCCAACGCCGTTGCCAACTACCGTGAACTTACGCCCGCTGGTACCCCCATCGAAGCACTACCCGCGAGCCTGCAGTACTCGGCCGGCAATTATCTGGACTCACTCGCCGACTTGGCTGCGGAGGGCTCGCAGGATGTCCGACGGATCAAGCTCGAGGTTGTCTCGACTTGGCCTGAAATTGCCGTCCACCATGATGACGGCACCGTCCGCCGTTTCGTGCAGCCTGGTGCCAATCCAAGTCACTGGCAGCACTCGGGTCATCGCCGATCAACCACCATAAGCGGCGCGGCATTTGCCGACTGCATCCTTGTTTTGTTCGGAGAGAAAAAATCATGACCACCCCAATCCTCGAAATCCGACGCGGCGATGAATCGCAACTGCTGCATGGCACTGGCGCACGTTTCGTGGCCGAGGCTGACGGCATCGTGACCGTCAAGCCCATCGACGACAACGCGGTTGTGCTCCGCGTCCCTCGTCGCGCAACCAGTCTGCGAATGAGCGCCGGTGAAACGATGACCATGACCGTCTCCCCTGGCGACACTATCGAACTGATTTGAAGGAATTTCAAAATGGCAAAACCCACAATCACCATCCCGTCGCTCGTTGAAGTCGACTCGGAAATCAAAGACCTAGTCAACCGCGAAGCGTCTCTTAATAATCGCCTTAGCGAAATCCGCCGCGAAATCACCGACGTTGAAACAGCGATCGCGGATGAACGCACAACGGCCGGCCCGCGTCTGCGCTCCGCTGTTGCCCAGCTAACTGGCGATGCGGATGCCGCAGCAGTCGACCGACGCAAGGAACTGCAGACGCTTCGGCACGCTGAATCCGACCACTTGGAAGCGCTCGCTGTCATTCAGCGGCGTGTTCACGAACGCCGCGGCACTGCCTCGCGCGCCGTCATCGCGGCAGTACAGAGTGAGATCGACAAGCGAGTCGGCGCAGTTGCCGCTGCTACGAATGCCGCCCTATCAGCGCAAATTGATTTGGAGGCGTTCATCCGCGATCTCGAGGCTGAATCCGTCGAGAGTGATGCGCTTCGTTCTGGCGTTACCCCATTCTTCCTGACTAGCGGTGCCGCCGAGCGGTATGTCGCGGAGCATGGCAATGCAGTTTAAGGGCGGCAACGAAACCCGCATTGAGCGGGCCACTCAAGGCGACAGGCGCAAATCGATTCGCCGGATGGTTCGCTCGCCAGGAAGCACGCAGCATAACAGCACCGAGGACAGCCCGGAGGTAATTGCGGAGCGTATCCAACAGGCAAAAATAGAGAGGCGAGCAAAGCGGAATGGCTGATTTGATTTCCGGCTATGCGGTCGTCTTCAACACGGAAACGCTGATCGGCTCCTTTCGCGAGAAGGTCGCGCGGGGCGCGTTCGACAAGAGCCTGCAGGAATACCCGGACGTGCTAGCTTTGTGGAACCATGATTATGATAGGCCGCTTGGCCGTACATCCTCCGGCACCTTGGATCTGCGCTCTGATCTTGCTGGCTTGTGGTTCGGTCTGAATCCCGACGAGACAACACCCGATGGACTGACGGCGATCGGCAACATACGGCGTCAGGACGTATCCGGATGCTCGTTCGGATTCACTGTCCTGCGCGAGACGTGGGACGAAGGCCTTGATGACCAATTGCCATTACGCACGATTGAGGAAGCTGTGCTTTGGGAAGTGTCGCTCTGCTCGATTCCGGCTTACCAAGGAACATCGGCTGTACTATCGGGCGCTCAGCGCAACACCACCGCAGCCTCGCGTCGCATTGCCGAGAGGCAAGCGGCCATGGAGATGAAGATCCGAGGCATCCGCTAGGACTGCAGCGCAAAACTCGCCGTGTTGCAGTACGGTGGGGCATAGCGCATCGCTCCAGCGGCGATTCTGCCGCACCGCGCGCCCCCAACAACACATATGCGCCTTGCCCCGGTTGAGAAAATATTCGGCCTAATCCTTGCATCATAACGGTTCGAACTCTTCAAATAATGAGGTTAAACGATGAATGAGGGGCAAAAACCTCCCGCTCACCTACGTCCGGCGACGAAAAAGTGGTTCAAAAGCGTCACTTCCGACTTTGATTTGGACGGCCACCACGTGCGCCTGCTGACCCTGGCTGCAGAGGCATGGGACCAAGCTCAAACGGCGCGCGAAGTACTTGATAGTGGCGGGCAGACGTTCACCGATCGCTTCGGCCAGCCGAAGGAAAGACCCGAGGTCGGGATCCTGCAGAACGCGCGGATCTCGTTTGCCAGACTCATCCGAGAGCTTGCCCTTGATGGTGACAGCGCACCTGACACGCCGCGGATGGCGCGCACAGCAGACTACGGACGGCGGCGCTAATGCCGGCAAGACGCAGAACGGACAGGCGCCGGGACGCCATGCCAGTCGACGCGCTTCGGCGTGTTTGGGAGCTATGGTGCCAACCGTCAACAACACCCGCTGAACATGAAGAGTGCACCCGGCTCGAGGCGGAATGCGTGGCAGCCGGCTACGACCCGTTGCTGGCTTGGTGCTGAATTGGAGGATGCTAAATGCCTGTACGACGAAGAAAGGCTAAAGCCAGACCTGATGAGGCGCGCGCTTGGGTTATGATGATGATGTCGGGCTATGATTTTTTCAGTGATTTGGTTGACGCGGGGATTGTCGAAGATCGCCATGAAGTCCCGCGCGAGCTAGCCGAAGAAACCTGGCGCCGGATTGGCGATGACGTGCTCGACGCGATGCATGATCTCCATATCGGATTTCGGCCGCCTGACCGTCCGATTTGGGCTGAACGGGAATTCGGGCCGCCAGGCAACAGAAGGCGACGGGTGGGGTGACGCCGGCTTACAAGACAGCTTCTGCAATCGTGATTTGACCTTCTTTCCGCAAGGGGACAAAAGAAAGCCGGGCGGAAACCGGCAAAGTCATCCGCCCGGCCCTTTAGGTCGGCAAAGCCGCCTATTTGCGCTTGATCGTCTCAACGATGTGGGTAGCAGGCTTGTTCGTCGCGGTTTTTACCGTTGTGAAAGGGTTCAACGTTGGACAAATCCTTGGCGGAGCAATGTGCTCACTATGACGATTCTATCAACTCCAACCGAACCACGATGGCATTAAATAGTTGGATGTTTAATTGGGCGGCGAATCTTGCCTTAGGTTCGGTTGGAGTTGGATCTATAGCGTTGCTGCTCTGGATGGCCAGAAGGTTGGGCGTTGGCTAACCCCCACTCTTATTCTCAATCTGCTTCGGCGCATCACGCTTCTCGATCGCCTCTCTAGCTCCCTCTGGTAGATCATCGAACATAGCATCTATATGCTTCGGTTGGCTGATTAGAGCGTCGGCAATCAAGTTCACCAAACCGAAAAGCTTCTCAGCTGTAGCGCGATCGTCTTTCAGGTCGATCTGGCCAGGATGCACAGCATTGTTGCCAACCACCCGTACAATATCGAGCGCTCTCTGGATACGTCTATCGAGACCCTTTTGGACCAGCGCCGCAATATCAGCGTCGATGTTCTTTCCTTTCTCACCTAAATGCACACAAAGACGCTGTACAGCCTGTCGAAGAAGCGCTGCCGCACTTCTAGGCGAAGTGTTGAGGACTAAACCTGCTTCATCATAGTCTGCGCGCACATCATTCGGAAGATCAGCATTGGCGTCGGGCGCCTCAGTCGCAAGTGGCCAAGCCAATTTGTCATGAATCCAGAGGGAAATTTTCTTGCAATTGTAGCAACTTGAGAAGTGGACATTGTAGGCCAAATTCTTCGAATAATCAGTTGTAGACTCGAAGAAAGGGTAGCCCTCCGCGGCTTTTTTTGCCCACGCCAGCATCTTTTTTCTCTCTTCTTTATCCTCCATAGAGTTGAACATCTTTTCGTCCACGTAATGCCATAAGCTTGGTGTTTTCGATTCGGTTCCGACTGGCGCCCCGTATGCCCGGTTCCAATACTGAGTTGTATACACCCCGCAATGCGGGCAGGTGAACGCAGTCAAAGATGTCGATGGTGGTTCGTATTTGCCGCGCATTCTTCTTTCCTGCCTTTCAAACCGAGAAGTCTAAACGTTTTCGCCTCATCTGCATAACTGCCGAAGCGTCTTTGCACAGGATTAGAAACATTGACCAACACCACCCAACGCGCCACAGCGCGAATGCACTGCCATGTCCGCCACAAGGCTACCGCTAGATGACAGCCACAGCAGAAGATCTCGCGCGGCTTCTCGTAAGCATTGAGCTTTCTCAGGCGAAGGTCGAGAAGCAGGCCGCCGCTATTGCGAAGAGCGCGGAACGCGCAGCCAACAACATTGATAGCAGTTTCACTAAGGCCAATGCCAACGTTGGAAAGTCCTTTGAGCGCGGCGCCAAGAGTGCGACGGTATCCATTGGCCAAACTAAGGCGGCCGTTACCAACCTGACTTTCCAGCTTAACGACATTGCGCAGGGGCTACTTACCGGCCAATCGCCGTTTAGGATTATGGCCCAGCAGGGGTCACAGGTTACGCAGGCCCTTGAGAGTGCTGGCGGTGGCGCAGCAGCGGTGAGAGCGCTTGGTGGCGCATTCACGCAGATGCTTAATCCTGTGTCTTTGGCTACTTTTGCCGTCATTGGCCTGGGCGGCGCTGCTATCCAGTATTTCACACAAATGCTGTCGGATAGCGCTGACTCGGAAAAGACGCTTAAGGAGCAGGCTGAGCTTATCGGCAAGGTTGCCGATAAGTGGGGCGACGCCCTGCCTGCGCTTAAGGCTTACAATGATGAGAAGAAGAAGCTTGCCGAAGGGGCAGACGTCGAAGAAGCCACTTCGGCGGCGATTCATGCCGAAAACTCAAAACTGCGCGAATTCATCAAGGGTTCGTCTGTCGACCTCGCCGACCTGCTTGCAATGCTCCAGGCTGCCGGTAAGTCGGACGCTGATGTAGTCAAACTGCAGCAGGCGTTTTCTGCGATGGCGGAGGACGTCAAGAAAGATCAGAGCGCAGTTGAGAACCTGATGCAGGTACAGAGTGCGCTGACCGCGCTCTACGACCAGACGCACATTCCTGCGGCCAAACAAATGGCCGACGCACTCGGCCAGATCGCCGACGAAGCGGAGCGCGCTGCTGCTGCCGGCAAGAGGTTGGGCACGGATTTAACGCTCCGAAAACTACAAGAAGTTGTCAACCAAACGCCACTCGGCACGCTTTCGCCGCTTACCAGTGACGGCGGTAGCTTCCTCAACCCGCAGCAACAGCAGGATTACACGGCGTCCCACACCAAGTCTCAGTTTGAGCTTGAGTTGGACAAGGCCGGTGGCGCCATTGATAGCTTTGTCGATCACGTCGTCAAAGCCGAGAGCGGCGGCAACAACAACGCCAAAAATCCGAACTCGAGTGCGACTGGAGCCGGCCAGTTTATTGAGTCGACCTGGCTTGACCTGTTCAAGCGGTATTTCCCTGACCGCGCTGAGGGCATGACGCGCGGCGCTATTCTGGCACTGCGCACTGACGCGAACGTGAGCCGATCGCTCATTGAGGCATACGCCAAAGAGAATGCGGCGGTGCTGCAGTCTGCTGGCGTGCACGTCGACGAGGCCGCGCTGCAATTGGCGCACTTCCTTGGCGCGGGGGATGCCGCAAAGGTGCTCACCGCGGCAAGTGGGACGCCACTGGCTGGGCTGATTTCAGCCGCGTCGATCAAGGCCAATCCGACCATCCTGGGAGGTGGCGCCACGGTCAACGATGCCATCTCGTATGCACAAAACCGCGCAAGTGGCGGTGGCGGTTCGACTGGTGGTAGGTCCAAGAAGTCGCCAACCGATTTGTTTGCTGGCGACATGCAGCAGATACAGGCGCGCATTGACCTGTTGAACGCCGAATACGATGCGCAGTCGAAGCTCAACCCTGCTGTCAACGACTATGGTTTCGCGGTCGAGCAGGCGCGCATTAAGCAGCAGTTGCTTAACGAAGCGGCCAAGGCAGGCGTTACGATAACGCCAGAGTTGGCGGCCAAGATCGACGCACTGGCAACCAACTATGCCAAGGCGTCGTCTGCCGGTGACATGCTCAAAGCCAGCCAACAGAGGTTGTCACAAACGCTTCAGGAGTCATCGGCCTTCGGCAAGGACGTTTTGGGTGGCTTCATCCAAGACATGGAGAACGGCAAGACGGCCACGGAGGCGCTAGGAAATGCGCTCAAGAAGGTCGCCGACAAGCTGCTCGACATTGGGTTAAACGCAATTTTTGACGGCTTTGGCGGCAAGGCAGGAGGGCACATCCTCGGAACTGTCGGCGCCCTTCGATTGCTCGCCGCAAATAACAACAATCAACCAATGAGGACCGCGGCATGAGCGCCTTTTTCGCGATGACTTATGACGACCGCGTCGAGCTTCTGACGGACGGCGCAATGTACCGGGATGACGGCACACTGATTGATATTAGGGAAAAGGTCTTCACCTCCGATCAACTACCCCTTGCCGTCACAGGCCGAGGCGACAGCTTGGCGGTCGGCGCCTTCTGCGTAGCGGTTCTGGCGTTTTCCAACTGCAGCGACAGCTTCGACGCTGTCTTGGAGCGGCTCTCGGATTTCCTCGAGAAGCGGCGGGCCGTCGGGGTGCTTGGCCGTTGCGAAATGCTTGTTGCCGGCATCTCGGAAAGCCGCGGTCCAAGCCTATGGTTCTTCGCCACCCATGACGGCTATCCCGACTTTGAGCCGTGGACGATCTATGATGTCGGGCCAGAGGTCTGCGGAGGCAACGCTCTTACCGCTGAAGAGGTTTCCGGCCTTCCGAGCGCCGACAATGGCCTTGCGGAACTTGGTCCCGCACTTTTCGAGGCCATGCGGCGCAAGCCGGGACTCAATCCTGCAGCGCCGCAGCTGCCCGCTATTTACGGCATCGGCGGCCACGTTGATCACACCACCGTCACGCGTAGTGGCACCACAACGACGCGACTGCATACATGGCACGAAGACGTCGTGGGGCAACCAATCGACCCATCTGCAGCACTATTTGACGACGGCGCCACCTTCGATGACGGCGCCACCTTCGCCTGACATTTTCTAGCACTTCCCGGCCACGGCCGGATTTCACCAAGGCTCGCTTCGGCGGGCCTTCTTCATTTGGACACTCAAAAATGGTAGATGTCGCTGCGTCGGTTTGGCGCGATTTTGTAATTGATGGTGTTCCGTCATCCGGATCTTGGGCGCCACGCAAAGCTGATATTCGCGCTTGGGGTACGTGGGTTGAGACTTCAAGCTTCGTCAACGTCAAGGACTTTGGCGCAGTAGGCGATGGCGTTGCGGATGACACTGCAGCTATTCAAGCCGCCGTAAACGCTGCTGGTGCGCAGAAACGGGGATTGTATGCACCCGGTGGAACGTACAACCACAGCGAAATAACGCTGCCGCAGCGGCCTACGCGTATCGTCGGCGACGGCCCGTCCAAGACCGTGTTCGTAAACACTGTCGCCGGGGGGAACGCATTCAAGTTTATCGCTACCGGTGGCAACCGCGATCCTGACGATTTTGCGCTGATCAAGTCGGTTCAGTTCGCCGATCTGTCTATAATGAAGAACACGGCCGACGGCGGCATTGGCATTTGGGTGGAATGGGTCAAGAACGACACAAACAATCAGGTCTATTTCTCGGCCGACAACGTGCAGGTCTATTGCGACAAGGGCACCTCATGGTCGTTCACGAAGGGCATCTATCTCAAGAACTGCAACGGCTCGTCGTGGAATAACGTCGTTGTCAAGGGCGACAACAGCGAAAGCGCGTCGGCCTCTGCCAACCCTTATACGATGACGCATGCCATCCATTTCGACCAAGACACGGTTGGCCTGACGACTGGCAATATCAACCACTATATCACCAATATCACGACCGGCGCGTCCGGCTACGGCCTTCGTGTTGACGGCTGGTATGAAGGGTTCTTCATCACCAATAGCTCGTTTGTGCAGCATTGGAAGGGCGTCTCCAATTCAGGCAGTGCGGCGTTGAACTCGGTGTTCAACCTCGTGAACTGCCACATGGATTGCCGCGTCTACCCGTTGGAGTTTACCAGCACCTTCAAGCTTCATGTCGTGAACTGCGACCTGTTCAAGAACGGCACGGGTGCGGGGTTCGCTGGCGACACGGCCAAGCTTTTCGACTGCATGCACGCCTCATTCATCGGATGCACTTTCAGCACGGGGGATACGACACTTCCTATTGGCATCAACGCAAATTCTGGCTGCTTCCGCATGACGGTAGTTGGGAACAACTTTCAATCGTGCAGCAACGGTGTCGTGTTGAATTGCACGACGAACGGCGCGCTGGTGCAGGGCAATATCTTCTACAATTGCTCCGTGGGCGTTTTGCTGTTCACTGGCACTGCGGATAACAGGATCGGTCTCAACGCCTACAATGGCACGTTCACGGCACGCATCAGCAATCTGAGCTCCGGATACAACCACATCACGCCGTTCAAATACACGGTGCAGGCGACTGTCAACTTCGCCAGCGCGTTGGCGACACAGACAGTGACGTTTGCGGTTCCGGCTGGAATTTTCGTTGCAACGCCGATCTTTGCCACGTTGACACCAGCATTCAATTCCGGGTTCTACCCGGTCATCGTATACGATAGCACAGCCTCCTCTCCGACGTCCTTGGTGTTCGTCGTCAGGGAGTATCAGGCAGCCACTATAGCCGCCGGCAACTACGTCTTCTGCGCCACGGCAGAGTCGTTCAGCTAAACGGAGGCCTCACCAAATGTGGTGCCGTTCGTAGTCATCGTCTTGGGAAGCAGGCCGATATTCCCATGCGCCGTTTAACCAGCGGCGCATGGTGCCACCGTGCCTTGAGAATGATCCTGTGAACAATGCTGTGGCGACCTTTACACCAGGCAACCGTCGTAGGAATATAGTCCTCAGGTGGGGCGATTTCGGACGGAGATCGCAATGGCAAGGACAAAACCGGCAAAACAGCTTTCCGAGGCTGAAATCGAACGCTTCCTGGTGGCAGCGGAAGCGCTTCACAAAAGCATCGTGAGGCCGCTCATATCGCCAAACAGCGAGCACTTCCGAGCGCTCCGGAGAACGCACGAAGCGCTGCTCAATACAGTCAAGCACATCACCGGCGACGATGCGCCGTTCATTCGATGGAACGGGACAGGAGCGGTACGGCAGCCTTCTTAGCGGAATTCTACCAGCAACAAGGGCTGATATGCCTATTGCAGCCTCTGATTCCCGCCATACCATGTCTCCTTTGGCGACTCTGGATCGATATGCCGGCCAAGCGACTTCAGGTGCGCAACGATCTCGGGTAGCAAGAAATCCCGATCGCCAAACTCTTCGCTTATGCATTGGAGTTCATCCGCCGCGGCCACCATCTCCTCGACGTCACCGAGCACGTAACCCTTATCCCCGATGGCGCAAATATCGCAGCCAGCCTTAATCACCCTGTCTACGAAAGCGGGAATGTCACTCGCCTTCATCAGTCGCTTACTGCCCGTCATTGGCGATCTCCCTAGCACTTCCCCGCAACTCGCGCCTTCTGAATGGCGTCTAGTTCTCCCTTGAGCCTGGCGATTTCAGTCTCGCGCTGCTTCGCGTCTTTGTCACCCATGCTGCCCACCGGAAGCCCGAGCCATAGCACACCATAGGCATCATTGGACGCAGTTCGGCCCTGCGCAGCGGTGAGGTCGCCGAGCGTGCTGTTAGTCTGGATCGCCTTGCCGGAGAGTTCACTGCAAGACAACCCTCCATAGGTCGTCGTCGTGGGGACCGCTTTTATTTCGTTTGGCGGCGTCGCGCATGCCGAAAGAAATATACCTGCGGCTACAGTCATTGCGATTTTCATTCATTCCCCTCCGTCTTGTTGCTCTTACGCTTGGGGATCCAGACCCGCTCGACACCGCCAGGCTTCGCCAGCGTGAAGCCGGCCGTCACGCCGAAATACGCCGCGAAAAACTGCTTCACCAAAGGCACTGGCCGCGCCTTGTGGAGCGGGTCAATGCCTGGAAATCCCCTGTGCTCTAAAGCGGGCAAGACGGCTCTCCGCCAATAATCAGCTCGGGCGCGACCAACGATCGCGGCGCCTATCTCGAGATCGGTGGCAAACAAAGGCAGGCGATCGAGCGCAGCGTTGGTTACGGTGGGAGGTTCGGGGGTCATCTGCCCGCTCGCCTCTTCTTTCCGGTCAACTCCATTAGGCTCTTCCGCGTCTGGTAGTCAGACGGCGCGGGCTTAGTGGGCGCCGGCCGCGGGAGCGTCGGCGCTACCCGCAACGTGTCCCTAATGCCCTCAATATCTGCATCGCTAAACAGGAGGGTTCGGCCACGGACCATGCAGAGACCGTATTGGCGAGCAATCTTGGCTACGCCTCTATTCGTGAGGCGCAGGAGGTCGGCGGCTTCAGAGAGGGTGTAGAGGTGTGACTGCATTTCGCCATGGATCACACACAACAACAGTGGAGTCCAGCGCGAATAACGACTAGGCGTTTACACAATTTTTCCTTGATAAATCAGGCGGCTTCAAAACCTTCTTTAAATATTTGCATCGCTAACGCAAACGATCTACTTTTAAGACGGCGCGTCGGATCGGGCGTGCAGGCTTTCATGAGGCCGACTTCGACGCTTCGAAGTCAGAGTGCGCCCTGAATTTGATAATAGGGGCGCGCTTTTTCTATGCGCGCAGCGTCACGCCTCCGTCGATGAACGCGATGCCCTCCGCTTCGAGCGCATGGATTACCGCATATACGTTGTTCGACATCGGCACAGCCGACGCTTTGGCAGCCTCCATTCTTCTCAGCGTGGGCGCGGAGATGTTGGCGCGCTCTGCCAGTTCTGCCTGGTCTAGGCCGGCCAGGGCGCGTGCCGCAGCCAATTGCCGGCCGGTGATATGATTAATATCGCTCATTTTGATTGTTTCCGCTTGACGTCGGAGTGGTCATGATTAATAACTATCGTATTGAGCGGTTTTAATCAACGAGGAGCCACACGATGAATACCGACGCAGTTAATACGAATTGGAAATTCGAAATCGGGGCGACAATCACACACAGGGATCAGCCGATGCCCGCCGTGGTGTTGCTGCGCGTGCGGACCACCAAAGGCGTTGAGGTGTATGGCGTAAGACGCCTAGACGAGTGTGAGGTGCGCGATCTTATGATTGAGGGTGAGGCGCTGGTGACTGTCTAGAATCTGCAGTGGATTGTTAAGGAGTTTTGCCTTGCGGCAGGACCGTATGGACTCCATCGAAAGCTTAGTGACGCCTTGTGGATCGGCCACTCTCTACCTCCGACCCAAAAGAGAAGCTTTGTGGTCTCCTTAGGAGCGACTCGTCGTCCTATTGTCATACCCAATGCGGCGTCATCTGGCAGCACCACTGTCTTTTGGGTGTCTGTGAGAAGCTTTTCGTCGACTGGAAGGATCAAGCCTCCTGACCGGCTCACCGGAATCAGTTCGTCAATCCAAACGTCCGACTCCGCAATATTTAGAATTTCCGCCTCAAGGAGCGCACCATTTGGAAGTGACTGCACAAAGCGGATGAAAATTCGTGGCTCGCCTGGCGTCGGCGAGCGGTTGTATCGAACCTTGTGGGCTGCCCACCGAAGCAAGCTGATACCTGAGGCGCCCAGACCAACTCCCGCTGTCAATGTTGGCAGATGGACGGAAACCAACCAATCCACAATGCCCGCCACGCGAAAGCCTCCCCTTCCCTACCATTGTCTAGTGGCTTGTGGCGGGTTCTAGCACCTCAACGTCTAAGCCGTCTACGGTACGACAAAAGTACAACAAAGCCCCGGAAACCGCACAATTCCTGGGCTCACGGCCAGTCATACATGGGCAATGCCGCAACCAGTTCGCTCATGCCGATATCAAATCATCACGTCTGTAAAAAGGACCACAAAAACGCGGCGTCCAATCAGAATTGGCCGACACGAGGGATGCCGCGAATTATTCCTTGGGCGGCTCGGCGGGCACCGGCGCCGTGCCGAGCCCATTGATGTTGCGTGCCCGGATGCGCGGCTTGAACGCCCGGCCGTGCTCAGGCGCACGCCGCAGCACCGGATGCACGATCGGCTCCTTAGCCTTGAAGGCATAGGCTTTGATCAGCGCGAAATAGTTCGGATAGGCATAGCCATTGTTCATCCGCAGCCACTCGTCACGACGCTCGCGAAACAGTCTCGGCAGCTTGTACCAGGCCACCGTAGGCGTCTTGTGATGGACGAAGTGAAGATTGTTGTTGAGGAACAGGAACGACAGCGGCGAGCGCTCGATGATCACCGTGCGGCCTTCCGGATGCTCGGACCACTGATGCTCGGCAAAGGTGCGGATCGCGATCAGCGACTGGCCGAGCCAGACCGGCGCCAGAATGTAGAGCCACAGCGGAATGCCGAAGCCGAACTGCACGATCGGCGCCACGATGGCGAGACCGATCGCATGCAGCAGCCAAGCCTTGCGGATCGCCTTGTCGCCGGCCATCATCTGCTTGAAATCGTCGATGAAGAAGCCGATGCAAGACAGCCACGGGCCAAGGAAGAAACGGCCGGCCATGGTGTTGTTGATCTTGAGCAGGAACTTCATCGTCGGCGGCAAATCGTCGTGCTGCCACAGCGCGTGATAGTAGCTTTCGGGATCGTCGAGCGGATCGGTCAGCCGCTCGTCGGCATGGTGGCGCAGGTGCAGCGTCTTGAAGCGGCGGAACGGCCAGACCAGACCGATCGGCAGGAAGACGAAGGCCTCGTTGATCAGCGCGCTGCGCGTCGGATGGCCATGCAGCACTTCGTGCATGATCGACGACTGCAGTGCGAGAATGAAGCCAAGGAGAGCGAGGGCCACGATGGGATGGGAAGGCCAGAGCAGGAAACCGGTTGCAAGCCACGTTCCGTAACAGAAGAAAGCGAGAACCGCGGTCGGCCACTCGATGGCCGGTGTGTTGCGTCGCTTGATGCTCTTGCCTGTCATGCTATCGACCACTGCCCCTCAGTCGTCGGAACCCCAACTGGTTCCTGACAGCATAGTGTCAGGAGAAGCGATTCCACTCAACGCGACAAAGTATACAAAATGTTGCGATTGCGCATTTTTGACTGCACATGTTACACATTGTAAACAGGCTTAGGGATTCATTTACGCCTGAGGCACCTCGGTGGACGGTTTCGGCGCAAATTTTTCCTCAAGATTCGGAGAAGCGGACGATGGACAAACGCGATCTGTCAGCAATTTTCCGGGAGCGTCTGAAGCTGCTCCTGACACGATCCGACCTCAATCAGTCGGCCTTCGCGTCAGCAGTCGGCATCGACCGCTCGGCGTTGTCGCAGCTGATGTCGGGCGCCTCGACGCGCTTGCCGCGCGCCGAAACGCTGCTCAACATCGCCGCCGAATTCAAAGTGTCGCTGGACTGGCTGCTCGGCCTCAGCCAGGACGAAGGCGTCACCGGCGAAATTCGCGAAAGCCTGGAGATCGAGGAGGCGCCCGACGGTTTCGACCGCACGCTGCTCGCCAAATGGTTCGCCGAGGCAGCCGGCACCAAGATCCGCTACGTGCCCGCAGGCATTCCCGATCTGCTGCGGACCCGCGCGCTGGTCGACTACGAGGCCAACATCACCAACAGGAGCCGCCTGGCACAGGCCAGCGAGACGCAATACCGCATCGAATACAACCGACGCCCGGAAACCGACATGGAAGTCTGCATGCCGCGCCACACGCTGGAGATTTTCGCGCGCGGCCTCGGTGTGTGGGATCGTTTTCCCGAGGCCGACCGCCGGCAGCAGCTCGCCCATATGGCGACATTGCTCGAAGATCTCTACCCGACCTTCCGGCTGTTTCTCTATGACGGCCGCATGCGCTATTCGATCCCGCTCACCATCTTCGGCCCCTATCGCGCCGCCATCTATGTCGGCGACATGTATGTCGTGCTGAACGCCACCCAGCCGGTCCAGGCGCTGACCCAGCATTTCGACAATCTGATCCGCGCCGCCGACGTCAATCCGCACGAGGCCGCCGCCTTCGCCCGCAATCTGGCCGGCATGTCGTTCCCGTCAGGCTCTGTCTGATCGACGGCAATCATGGTCATTCGATTGCTGGACCCCGACATGGTCGAGGGCCACGCCATTCGCATTGCCGAGGCCGCCACAAATCATTGACTAGACATAAAGACTTCTTTATATCCTTATTCGAATTTGAAACACGAAAGCCAATCCGATGACCACCACCAATCCGATCGATGCCCTGCTGGCTGAAAAGGGCGTGCTGCTGGCCGATGGCGCCACCGGCACCAATTTGTTCGCGATGGGCCTGGAGGCCGGCGAGGCGCCGGAATTGCTGAACGAGACAGCGCCCGACACCATCACCAGCCTGCACCAGAATTTCGTCGATGCCGGCGCGGACATCATCCTGACCAATTCCTTCGGCGGCACCCGCCACCGGCTGAAGCTCCACCGTGCGCAGGATCGCGTGCAAGCGCTCAACAAGCGCGCCGCCGAGATTGCCCGCGCCGTCGCCGACAAGGCCGGCCGCAAGGTGATCGTTGCCGGCTCCGTCGGCCCGACCGGCGAATTGCTGGTGCCGCTTGGCGCCATGACCTATGACGAAGCTGTCGACGCCTTTGCCGAGCAGATCGAGGGCCTCAAGCAAGGCGGCGCCGAAGTCGCCTGGATCGAGACGATGTCGGCGCCCGACGAGATCCGCGCCGCCGCCGAAGCCGCCATCCGCGTCGGCCTCCCCTACACCTATACCGGCTCCTTCGACACAGCCGGCCGCACCATGATGGGCCTGCTGCCGAAAGACATCCATGGTGTCGTTGACGGGCTGTCCGAAGCACCGCTCGGCGTTGGCGCCAATTGCGGCGTCGGCGCTTCAGACATCCTGGCCTCGCTGCTCGACATGACCGAGGCGAAGCCGCAGGCGACGGTGATCGTCAAGGGCAATTGCGGCATTCCGGAATTCTGCGGTACTGAGATCCATTATTCCGGCACGCCGGAACTGATGGCCGACTATGTTCGCCTCGCCGTCGATGCCGGCGCCAAGATTGTCGGCGGCTGCTGCGGCACTTCGTTCCAGCACCTCGCCGCCATGCGCAAGGCGCTCGACGCCCACACCAAGGCGGGTCGTCCGACGGTTGAGACGATCGTCGAGCGCATCGGTCCGATGCGCAACAAGGTGGCGACGGAAAACACCGCCGAAACCAGCGAAGCCCGCCGCGAGCGTCGCCGCAGCCGGGCCTGAGGATTTCGATTATTCGCTGTTGTCGGCGTAGCTCGACTGCGCCGACTTGAAGTCGACCACATTGTCGCCGCGCATCGTCATCAGCGCGCCGGAAGAAGCCGGATCGGTGATCTGTTCCAGCATGGCGCGGAAGCGGTCGTTGGTCAGCGCCGACATGGCGGTGTGACGCGCCTGCGCGACATCGTCGCTGATGCGTCTGGATTCGGCCGATGGGGCTGATGAAACCGTCGAAGCGTCCCGCACCGGCGGCGGCGAGTTGGCGATAGTCCTGATCTGCAATTCCGGCTCCCTCAAGCCCTGTAAACAAGTCCGGTGTAGCAACAGGAAATTGCGATCCGGTACCGGAAATCTCGCGCAATTTAACGATCATGCCGGTTAACGCTTGCGCCAGGATCCGTTGAGATTCAGGTCAGGCCGAGTCGAAAACGATGGGTTCCGAGAACCGGAGCGGAGCGTACTTTTGGGTACGTGAGCACCGGAAGCGCAGGAAACCATCGTTTGCAGGCCGGCCTCACCTGAACATCGACGGATCCAAAAAAAGGCCGGCAAGGGAATGACCCCTCGCCGGCCTGCCTCACCCGCCCGTGGGCCGGTTTCCCCTGTCAGAACGATCCCATCCGAAGGAAACCGGCCGTCATCGCCACTACCGGTTACCGCCCAGCGCCGAGGCAAGGCGCACAAGCGAGAGGAACTCGGACCTGTATCCAAACGGGTCGGCTCCTCGGGCGGCAGTGGCAATCTCCATGATCTTGTCGTAGCCGAACTTCGCGGTCGCATCCTCGTCGCGCAGCTTCTGGCCGAAGGCAGCCACCGCGACGGAGAATCGCTGGTCGGTGCTGGCCTGGTCGAAGGACGCCACCTCGTTGGCCGAGGTCACCGGCGTGGTGATCAGCTTCGAGACATCCTCGTTCGGCAGCTTGTAGCGGATCTTGACGAAGGCATATTCGTCCGCATTGGCGACGCCGCCATTGTTGACCGTGGCCTGGCCATAGCGCAGCGGATCGATCTGATCGCCGCCGCTGCCCTTCGGCGTGATCTCGTAGATCGCGGTGACCGAATGGCCCGAGCCGATATCGCCGGCATCGACGCGGTCATTGTTGAAGTCCTCGCGGTTGAGCGCCCGGGTCTCGTAGCCGATCAGGCGGTATTCCGAGACCTTGTTGGGGTTGAACTCGACCTGGATCTTCACGTCCTTGGCGATCGGGAACAGCGTCGAGGAGGCATCCTCGACCAGCACCTTTTCCGCCTCGGCCAGCGTGTCGATATAGGCGGCGGTGCCGTTGCCGTTCTGGGCTATGGTCTGCATCATCTGGTCGTTCAGATTGTCGTGTCCGAAGCCGAACACCGACAGGAAGACACCGCTCTTGCGCTCCTGCTCGATCAGGCGCTTGAGATCATCATCGTCGCTCTGTCCGACATTGAAGTCGCCATCGGTGGCCAGCATCACCCGGTTGACGCCGTCCTTGACGAAGGATTGCTGGGCAAGCTTGTAGGCTTCTTTGATGCCGGCCTCACCGGCCGTCGAACCGCCCGGCTGCAGATTGTCGATGGCATTGAGGATCTTGTCCTTCTCGGCAGCCCTGGTCGGCATCAGCACGGTGCCGGCTTCACCGGCATAGGTGACGATCGAGATCGTGTCGTCGGCCCTGAGCTTGCTGACCAACAGCCGGAATGCCGACTTGAGCAGCGGCAGCTTGTCCGGCTCGTCCATCGAGCCCGAAACGTCGATCAGGAAGACCAGATTGGCCTTGGGCTGTTCGGTCGGCTTGATGTCGAAGCCCTTGATGGCGACATGCATCAGCTTGGTGTGCCCGTTCCACGGCGTCGGCATGACGCTGACGGTCGAGTTGAACGGCGTCGACGCCGAATCCGGTCCCTTCCAGTCATAGGGGAAGTAGTTGATCATCTCCTCGACACGGACCGTGTCGGCCTGAGGCACCGCACCTTCCTTCAGCGAGCGGCGCACGAAGGAATAGGAGGCCGTGTCGACATCGATCGAGAACGTCGAGACCGGATCTTCCAGCGCCGCATGCACCGGATTGGTCTTGAAATCCTGGACGCGGTTGCGGTTTTCCTCCTGCGGCGCGATCTGATCCGCCGGCGCGATGGTCGGCTGCGGCGCCATCAGCTTGGACTCGGCAGCCGGCGCGCGGGCGAGCCGCGACGTGCTCGGCGCGGCGCTATTCAGCGCGAATTCACCCGTTGGCGCCGGTGGTGCCGGCTCGGCCACCACCGCGCGTTCATTGGCAGTCTGCTGAGCTGTGCCGCCGGCCTGGGCGGCTTCGGATTTCGGCGGCGACGCCGGCGCCACAAGCACGCCGGTCGCGTCGCGGCTTTCGACATCCGCGTCGGCCTTCTTGTCCTTCGCCAGTTCGGTTGGAGCCTGCTTCGGCTCGGCCGGCTTCAACGTCGCCGGCTTGTCGGCCAGCGTCTCGGTGATCTTTTCGTCGCCGCCGAATTTGGCCGGCTGTTCCCTCAGCAGATGGAAGGTGGCGTATCCGGCGATCGGCAGGGCGACGAGCCCGGCAAGAGCCGGCGTGGCGATGAGTTTCTTTTGCATGATCTCGCTCCAGAGCTTTTGTGCTCGCTCTGTGAGACGAAGGCCGCCGACCGATCCTTGGGTGACGGCAGAAATATTTTCCTCATCATAGGCACGCAGGGCGGCTTCGAAGGCGCGCGCCTTCGCGCTCTCACCCGGCGCCGGTGCCGCGATATCGCGCAGTCTGTTGAGTTCGTTGTCGTCGACCATGGTCACACTTCCCCGGCTGAACGCATCAGCGCCTTCAGCCGTTTCTTCGCTTCATGGATGTGCCAGGAAACCGTCGTCTCCGAGATCGCCATCGCCTCGGCGGCGGCCGCATGGCTCAAGCCCTCGCCATAGACCAGCAGTACGGCGTCGCGCTGCTTGTCCGGAAGCTGCCGCACCGCGGTCCACAGCGCCTCGGCCGGATCCTCGCTCTCGGCCGGGGCCTCGCCCGAAATCAGCGCATGGACGCCATAGGCCTCGGTCTTCACGGTCTCGCGCGCGGTCTTGCGCATCATGTCGCGCGCCGCATTCATCGTCACGGAATAGAGCCATGTCGTGAAGGCGCCGCCGCCGCGATAGTCGCGGATCGCCTTGCCGAGCCGGACGCAGACTTCCTGGGCGATGTCTTCGGCATCCGCCTTCTTGCCGCACCAGCGATAGGCGGCGCGATAGACGAAGTCGTAGTGGCGCTCCAGCAATTTGCCGAAGGCACCCCTGTCTCCGCCCTTCGCCCGCCCGATCAGTTCGGCGTCGGAGGCTTCGCTCTCATCCAGCATCATCGCCATCATTTGCCTGTTGGACGAAGGCTAATGGCTAATCCTTGGGGTGATGCAAAGATTTTTTACGCACCGCCTCTTCCTCCTCCCCGTTCTACCGGGAAAAGGTGCCAGGCAGGCGGAAGCTTCACCCGAGTGTTTCGGCAAACAGCGTGATCAGCCTTCGCCAATGCCGTTCGGCGCCGGCTTCGTTGTAGACGCTGTGGTCGGGCACGCACCAGCCATGCGCCATGCCGACATAGTTCTCGATGGCGTGGTCGACTTCGGCATTGCGCAGCGCCTCCTCCAGCCGTGTCGACTGCTCCGGTGGGAAACTCCGGTCGACGCCGGCCATGCCGACATAGACCCTCGCCTTGATGGATGCCGCCTTGCGGTGCGGGCTGTCGGCGGCATCGCTGGCGAGATTGCCGCCATGGAAACTGGCGGCGGCCCTGATCCTGTCCGGGTAGGCCGCGGCCGCGTTGAGCGCCCGTGCGCCGCCCATGCAATAACCGACGGTCCCGATCGGACCCGTGATGCCTTCGCCGGCGAGCGCATCGAGAAAGGCCTCGCCGTCGCTGATGGTCATCTGCTGTGTCGTGCCAGCGACCAGCGCCATCAGCGCTGCCTTGCTGTCTTCCTCGGTGAAGGCAGTCTTGGCGTCGAACGGACCATAGGGCGCATTGCGATGGAACAGGTCCGGCACCAGCACCGCATAGCCTTCGCCCGCCAGCCGCTCGGCCATGCCGTCGAGCGCCGGACGCGGGCCGAAGGCATCCTGGTAGAGAATGACGCCGGCCTTGCCAGGGGACGTCTTGGCCGAGCGGAACAGGCCCGCCTTCGCCACCCCGTCACGGGTCTTGATCCTGAGGTCATGCTTCGTCATTGCCTGCTCCATTTGTCAGATGCGCGATACATATCCACGCGACCTTCCACGGCAAGGCATTCCCTAGAAGTATCCGTCAACATTTCGTGCAGCATCGCGTGATGATCACAGGCCGGCGAATGCCGCCATATGGAAGGCCTGGATATCAGACGGGTAGCGATATTCCGTGCCATAGGGACAAGCGTTGCGGTCGAGGCAGCCGCCGCTCCGGCACGGTTCGCCATTCCCTCTCCGCACATGCGCCAGGCAGGCCCGGTAGGCGAAGCCTTCCGTGGAATAGGCATCGACGGGACAGGATTTCAGACAGGGTTTCTCGACACAGGCGTCGCAAAGATGAATTGCCTCGCCCTGCTCCGGAAGCGCGATCTCGTCCTCGAAAAGCAACGCGCCGCGATAGGCATGCCAAAGCCCGTATTGCGGATGCATGAGGATGCCGAGCGGCGACGGTTTTAGCCCCTCTGCCCGAACAGCCCATTGCTGGAACGGCAGATAGGGCTTGTCGGAGGGAGAAACAGAGCGCGCGCCAAATGCCTCCGCCACATCGCCAATGACCTGCCGCGACCAGCTGTCGAGCGGATTGGCGATTGTCGACGGCTGCTGTTCGCGCCAGCGCAGGAAATGCGGCCAGGGTGTAGCTCCCGCCTGCCCCACCAGCAGCACGGATTTCGCCGGCGCGCCCGAGGCGCCGTGAGGGGCGTCCTCGCCATCAGAGAAAACAAAGCCGCCACGCAGGATGAGGCCATTGGCGCCGAGCGCGGCCGTGATCTCTTCGATCATGCCGCGCACAGAATCATCCCTTCTTGTCCGGGTCGGAGAAGGCGCTCCGCCAGACTTCCTTGTGGATGATGTTGGCGACTTTAGCCCCGCCTGACTCGGGCTCCTTTCAAGTGAAGGCGTCGGGCATCGACCCCTTCTTCTTGGCGATGAATTCCTTCAGGGCTTCGTCGATGCTCGCATCGAGATGCGGCGCCTCATAGCTTTCCAGCCAGCGGCGGGCGAGCTCATTGGCGCGCTGCGGCGCGGTCTTCTCGCCTTCGGCCAGCCACTGTTCGTAGGAATTGTTGTCGGCGATGCTGGAGCGGTAGAAGGCCGTCTGGAAATTGGCCTGGGTGTGGTCGCAGCCGAGATAGTGGCTGCCCGGGCCGACCTGGCGGATCGCGTCCATCGCCTGGCCGTTCTCCGACAGGTCGACGCCTTCGGAGAATTTCTGCTGCATGCCGAGCTGGTCGATGTCCATCATGAATTTTTCGTAGCAGGACGCCAGCCCGCCCTCGAGCCAGCCGGCCGAGTGGAGGACGAAGTTGGTGCCGGCGAGGATCGTCGAGTTCAGCGTGTTGGCGCTTTCATAGGCCGCCTGCGCATCCGGAACCTTGGACGCGCAGAGCGAACCGCCGGTGCGGAACGGCAGTCCGAGGCGGCGTGCGAGCTGGGCAGCGCCATAAGACACCAGCGACGGCTCCGGCGTGCCGAAGGTCGGCGCGCCCGACTGCATCGAGATCGACGAGGCAAAGGTGCCGAACAGCACCGGCGCGCCAGGCCGGATGAGCTGCGTGAACGATGCGCCGGCCAGCACTTCGGCCAGAACCTGCGTCAGCGTGCCGGCGACCGTCACCGGGCTCATCGCGCCGGCAAGGATAAACGGCGTGACGATACAGGCCTGGTTGTGGCGCGAATAAACCTTCAGCGCGCCCAGCATGGTTTCGTCGAACACCATCGGCGAGTTGGCGTTGATCAGGCTGGTCAGCACCGTGTTGTTCTCGACGAAATCGTCGCCGAACACGAGCTTGGCCATGGCAACGGTGTCTTCGGCGCGTTCCGGCGCGGTCACGGAGCCCATGAACGGCTTGTCCGAGTATTTTATGTGCGAATAGATCATGTCGAGGTGGCGCTTGTTGACCGGCACGTCGACCGGCTCGCACACCGTGCCGCCCGAATGGTGGATCGACGGTGCCATATAGGCGAGCTTCACGAAATTCTGGAAATCCTCGATCGTCGCGTAGCGCCTGACACCGTTAAGGTCGCGCACGAAGGGCGGGCCATAGACCGGCGCAAAGACAGTAGCATTGCCGCCGATCTGCACCGAGCGCTCGGAATTGCGGGCATGCTGGGTATAGACGGACGGCGCGGTCTTCAGCAGCGAACGGCAAAGACCCTTCGGGAAATGCACGCGCTCGCCCTTGACGTCGGCGCCGGCCTCTTTCCAAAGCTGCAGCGCTTCGGCGTCATCGCGAAAAATGATGCCGATCTCTTCGAGCACCGTGTCGGTGTTTTTCTCGATCAGGGCGAGGCCTTCCTCGTCGAGCACCTCATAGATGTTGATCTTGCGCTTGATGTAGGTGAGTTGGGTACCGGGTCCGCCGCCGGAACGCGCGGCGCGCCTTGCCGCCGCTCCGCCGCTCGCGCCTCGCCCACGCCGCGCGTTTGACGCTTCCTGGTCGACTGCCGCGTGTTCGCTCATGATCGCTCTTCCCTGAATATGGCCTGGCCTGACGATGGCTGGTCCGTAGCCGTTGTGGCCGCATGGCGCGGCTTTCGCCGGATCGTAGCCATGCACCCTATTCGAAACGGCCCGTCCGCGCCAACGCCTGTCGCAAAATCGACAAGAAAACCAATAGATTTTCCAGTCGCTTTCCTTTTGCGGGAAGTCGCAAATCAGCTATGGATAGCCGCCCGTTGCGGGTTAGGTATGAACGCTAATATTTTGTGCCTTGCGACACAGTCGCGATGCCGTGAGGAGCTGGATAAAAATGTCCGACGACGAGATCATCCTTTCTGAACTTTCCGACGACGAGTTGGTGCAGCAGATGCACGACGATCTCTATGACGGGTTGAAGGAAGAGATCGAGGAAGGCACGCGCATCCTGCTGGAGCGCGGCTGGGTACCCTACAAGGTGCTCACCGAGGCGCTGGTCGAAGGCATGCGCATCGTCGGCGAGGATTTTCGCGACGGCATCCTGTTCGTTCCCGAAGTGCTGTTGTCCGCCAACGCCATGAAGGCCGGCATGTTTATCCTGCGCCCGCTGCTCGCCGCCACCGGAGCGCCGAAGCAGGGCAAGATGGTGATCGGCACCGTCAAGGGCGACATCCATGACATCGGCAAGAACCTCGTCGGCATGATGATGGAAGGCGCAGGCTTCGACGTCATCGACCTCGGCATCAACAATGCGGTCGAGAAATATCTCGATGCGATCGAGCAGCATCAGCCCGACATCATCGGAATGTCGGCGCTTTTGACCACCACCATGCCCTACATGAAGGTCGTCATCGACACGATGAAGGAAAAGGGCATCCGCGACGACTACGTCGTGCTGGTCGGCGGCGCGCCGCTCAACGAGGAATTCGGCAAGGCCGTCGGCGCCGACGCCTATTGTCGCGATGCTGCGGTAGCCGTCGAGACCGCCAAGGACTTCATGAAGCGCAAGCACAATGTCCGCGCTTCGGCCTGACCCAAGGCATCAGGATGACCGAGAAGAAAAGCCGCGCCTTGCAGCGCGGCTTTTTTGTTCCCAGATGATAGACGAGGCAGCCGATCAGTTGGCGACAGTGTCTTTGACTGCTCTCGCCGTCGATTTGACATCCTTGCCGACACCCCGAATGGTGTTGGCGCAGGCGGTGAGTGCAAGTGCGCAGGCAAGGATAGCCATCGGCGCGATACGTAGCAGTTTCATGGACGGTGTCTCCCTCGACAGGTAAATTAGCCCCGCAGCGAAAGCCGCTCGACTTGGTCAAGACGCAAAAAACGAAACCGAATCAAACAGACAGGTTGCTTGTCATCGCCTGTGGGATGATTGCGCGTGAGGTATTGGCCGTCAAGGAACAGCTCGGGCTGGATCACCTGGAACTGACCTGCCTGCCGGCCGAGTTTCATTTTTATCCCGACCGCATCGCACCCGCCATGGACAGAGCGATCGAGAAGGCCAAGACGGAAGGGTACGAGCACATCTTCGTCGGCTATGCCGATTGCGGCACCGGTGGCCTGCTCGACCGCGTCATCGAGAAGCATGGCGTCGAGCGCATGGCCGGCCCGCACTGCTTCGCCTTCTATCAAGGCATGGAAGCCTACGCGAAGATCGCCGACGACGACATGATGTCCTTCTACATGACGGATTTCCTGTGCCGCCAGTTCGATGCATTCTTCATGAAGCCGCTCGGCCTCGACAAGCACCCGGAACTGATCAAGGACTATTTCGGCAATTACGAAAAGCTGGTCTATCTGGCCCAGACCGACGACCCGGAACTCGACAAGGTTGCGGAAAAGGCCGCCGCCCTGCTCGGCCTTGCCTATGAGCGGCGCGCGACCGGCTATGGCGACCTGACGGTCGAAATGGCGCAGGCAGCGAAGGTCGCCTGATCGCGATTGCGCTAGCCTGGCCCATTCTCCGCCCTTAGCGCCACCAGCACATCGGCAAAGCTCGTCTTACAGACAAAGCCGAGCCTCTCCCGCAACCGCGAGGCATCATAGACGCGGTCGATGGAGGAAAACATCGTCCAGCCTTTTTGCGCGTAGAGCGCCGGAAAGTCCGGGAAATAGCGCGCGACCACCGACGGCGCATCGGCGATCAGTTCGGCGCAATCATCAGGCCGGAACGGTGTCGGCGCACAGACGATAGAAATGTCGAAGCCAAGCTGCGGCGCTTTCTCCAATGCCGCGACATGGGCTTCCGCCGCGTCTTCCACGGTCAGCCGGCGGAACAGCAATTCGTTCGCCTTGGTGTTGGCATCTGATTGTTCAATCGCATGCGCCATGTCGTCGGCTTCGGGAAAGAAGCGGGCCGTGCGCAGCACGACCACCGGCAAGCCATGCTGCAGATGATAGAGGCGGCAGAGATGTTCGGCCGAAAGCTTGGTCACGCCATAGATGTTGCGCGGTTCGGGCGACATCGCCTCGGTCAGCCAGGCGGCCTTGCGCGCACCCCCCTTGAAGCCGTCGCGTATTGCCTGCGAGATCATCAGCGAGGTGGTAGAGGTGAAGACGAAGCGCTGCACGCCGCTCGCCACCGCGGCGTCGAGAAGGTTCAGCGTGCCTTGCACGTTGGTGGCGACGAAATCGCTGTTGGCGCGGCTCTCTATATTGGGCTTGTGCAGCGCGCCGCTGTGAATGATGGCTTCGATTCGATTATCCCCGACCGCCCGCATGACCAGATCGCGATCGGCGATCGAGCCGATCACCTGCGTTTCCACCGAAGGAACAGGATCGAGGCCAATCATCTCATGGCCAAGCGCGCGGAGCCGCGGCGCCAGCGCGCTACCCAGCCAACCCGACGATCCCGTGAGCAAGATTCGCATGCGTCGCACCATGATTTTTGACGGCGACGCTGTTAAGCACGGATGACAGGCGCGAGCGACCCGATAAGGTCAGTCATCGGCCGGCAACGGCGCCGCTCCAGACATCAACTGCCATTTTTATCGACTGCCATTTTAGAGACTCAGGGAGTTCCAGATGATCCTTCGTCCCCTTTTTGCCGCCATCGGCCTGCTCTGCTGCACCCTGCCCGCCCTTGCCGACGGCCAGGTACAGAAGCTGATCACGCCCGCCGACAAGGTCCGCCTCGACAAATATGGCGAGACGCGCAAGGCGGCGCTCGCCGAGGCGAAAGCGGGCAGCCCGGCCGAGGTCAAACAACTCGATGCCTTGCTGGCCAAGCCGCTGGTGTCGTTCTCCGACAAGGACCTGACCGGCAACTGGAAGTGCCGCACCATCAAGGCAGGCGGTTTGAGCCCGCTCGTCATCTATGGCTGGTTCAAGTGCAAGGTGACCGACGACGGTTCCGGCTGGCGGCTGGAAAAGATCAGCGGTTCGCAGCGAACCCAGGGCCGCTTTTTCGACGATGGCGAGAAACGCGCCATCTATCTCGGCTCCGGCTCCGTCAACAACGATCGGGCAAAACCTTATGGCAGCGGTCCGCAAACCGACCAGGTCGGCTATGCCTTCCGCACCGGTGCCAGCGAATGGCGCGTCGAACTTCCCGCGCCCTACTACGAATCGAAGCTCGACATCATCGAGTTCAAGCGCTGAGCGTGGTCATCAAGATTTAACCCCGTTCCGGCACAAATCCGGCCAGCATGCGGCAGCTGGCCGCGTGCAAGGCAGGAAAGCGGGCCATGTCTTCACCGGTAGCAACCAGCGCGTCGATCGTCGTCGTGACCGGCGGCGGCCAGCATGTCTGGGCCATGATCAACGCAATCGCCGATCGCGTTGGTCCTGTCAGCGTCATCCTCGAAACCCCTGAATCCAAAAAGCAATTGCTGCGTGGTCGGGCTCGCCGCCAAGGCTGGGTCTCGGCCATGGGCCAGCTCGGCACGATGGTGCTGAGCAGGTTGGGCAAGCGGCTGCGGGCCGGCCATAGCGCGCGATTGATTGCCGAGGAGAGACTGGAGGTTGAGCCACGACCAGGCCAGGAGATTATCCGCGTAGCCTCGGCCAATGGGCCTGAGTGCCTGCAGGCGATCCAGAAGATCCAGCCAGGCGTCGTGCTGCTCAACGGTTGCCGACTGATCTCGGCCGAGATGCTGCGCAAAATGCCCTGCCCGGTGCTCAACTACCATGCGGGCATCACGCCGAAATATCGCGGCATGAATGGCGGCTATTGGGCCCTGGCATCCGGTGACGCGCAGAATTTCGGCACGACCATCCACCTCGTCGACGCTGGCGTCGACACTGGCGGCGTGCTGAAGCAGGCACGCGGCAGACCGGAAAAAGGCGACACCATCTCCAGTCACGCGCTCCGCCAGGCGGCGTTCTCGCGCGATATCTGCATCGAGGCCGTCAGCGATGCACTGGCCGGAAAACTCACAACGATCGATCCCGGCCTGCCTTCCAAACAATGGTATCATCCGACGATCTGGTTCTACCTCTGGACCGGCCTCAGAACCGGAATCTGGTAGGTCTCATCAGCCCGGAGCCGCACAGGGCCAGACGGCTTTTCGGCACGCCGACCCTGCCGCCGGTGCGCCCCGCGAACGAATAAACACGCCTTTCATTTTACGACATTGAAATGCGTCGCTTTTGAATGCGCGCGCGTCGTCCCATAACAAGCGGGTCCATTGCGCATCCGGCAATGCTCTAAGATCGAGGAGCGAGAATTCATGGCCGATCTTATCGTCGTCTACTGGCGCGACATCCCTGCCCAGGTCATCGTCAAGAAGGGCCGGCAAAATGCCAAGCGCGAGCTGCCGCTGCGCTTCACCGAAGCCATCGACATGTGCGCCATGCGCACCGGCGCCGGCGGTACCGACGACTATCTGGCCGAATGGCGCAAGGCCGATCCGGTTCCGGTCGGCGACGATCTCGAAGCCGAGGTCGAAAAGGCTTTCAAGGACCTCGACACGAAATATGACCGTGAAAGATTGGTCGCTCTGGTCAAGGCGGGGGGCAAAGAAAATGTCTGAGACCACTCCTGTCAAAAACGATGGGCCGACGGTTACCCAGGCCACCCTGGTCAAGAAGGCTGCGCCGAAATCCGACTACAAGCCGGCCGACGTGTCGCCGCAGCGGCGCGTGCAGCGCTCCTTCGCGGTGAGATTATGGTCGATCCGGCATTCGCGTCTGCTCGAATGGTTTTATTCCCGCTTCGCCGACATGTTTCTGCTCCTCCATCCTCTGTGGAGAGGCATCGGCTACGGCCGCGTCGAGGCTCCGATCAAATTCGTCGAGAAGCGCGTCAAGGGGTTCATGTTCGACTGCCGCATGTGCGGCCAGTGCATCCTGTCGTCGACCGGCATGTCGTGCCCGATGAATTGCCCCAAGCAGCTGCGCAACGGCCCCTGCGGTGGCGTGCGTGCCAATGGCAATTGCGAGGTCGAGCCCGATATGCCCTGCGTCTGGGTCAAGGCCTGGGAAGGCTCGCAGAACATGGTCAACTCCGACAAGATCCTGGCCGTGCAGAAGCCGGTCGACCAGTCGCTGCGTGAAACCTCCGCCTGGCTGCGGGTCACCGCGCAGGCGGCTGCCGCCCGTGAAGCCGCCGCCGCACCAAAGACCGGAGCCGCCGCATGAGCGCCCGTCAGCGCGACGAGAACCCGGCCGGCATTCACCTGCCGCTCGATCCCCTGCCCGGCCATTCGTCCCGCGGCCGGCTGGAGCGTGTGCTGCGGCGCGGTGAATTCGCCGTGACGACCGAACTCAATCCCCCCGACAGCGCCGATCCCGAGGACGTCTACAACCGGGCCAAGATCTTCGACGGCTGGGTCGACGCCATCAACGCCGTCGATGCCTCCGGCGCCAATTGCCACATGTCCTCGGTCGGTATCTGCGCGCTTTTGACCCGCATGGGCTATGCCCCGATCATGCAGATCGCCTGCCGCGACAAGAACCGGATCGCCATCCAGGGCGACGTGCTGGGCGGTGCCGCCATGGGTGTCGCCAACATGCTGTGCCTGACCGGCGACGGCGTGCAGGCCGGCGACCAGCCCGGCGCCAAGCCGGTGTTCGACCTCGATTCCATGTCGCTGCTCGAGACCATCCGCATCATGCGCGACAACGGCAAGTTCCTGTCCGGCCGCAAGCTGACGACGCCGCCACAGGTCTTCCTAGGCGCTGCCGTCAACCCGTTCGCGCCGCCCTTCGACTTCCGCCCGATCCATCTCGGAAAGAAGATCGCCGCCGGCGCGCAGTTCGTGCAGACGCAGTATTGTTTCGACGTGCCGATGTTTAGGACCTTCATGCAGAAGGCGCGCGATCTCGGCCATACCGAAAAAGTGTTCGTCCTGTGCGGCGTCGGTCCCCTTGCCTCGGCCAAGACCGCCAAGTGGATCCGCTCCAACGTGCCTGGCATCCACATCCCGGATGCCGTCATCAAGCGGCTGGAAGGCGCGCAGGATCAGAAGAAGGAAGGCAAGCAGCTCTGCATCGACATCATCAACGAGGTGAAGGAAATCCCTGGGATCTCGGGCGTCCATGTGATGGCCTACCGCCAGGAGGAATATGTCGCCGAGATCGTCGATGAATCGGGCGTGCTGAAGGGCCGCCAGCCCTGGAAGCGCGAAATCCGTCGCGACGACCAGATGGTTGCCGACCGGCTCGACCACATCCTGCACGACGAGATTACCGAAACCCAGGTGGATATGGTGAAGACCGCGCATTGATCCGCGCGGAGGATCACCATTCGCTTGATCGAAAAGAGATAACGATATAAAGAACTCTTTATATCACGACGGAGAGATTTCATGACGCGGACCATCGTTGCCTCGGCGACACGAGAAATCATCATCGGCTTCGACCAGCCCTTCTGCGTGATTGGCGAGCGCATCAACCCGACCGGCCGCAAAAAGCTCGCCGCCGAGATGGTCGCCGGCAATTTCGAGACCGTCATCAAGGACGCGCTGGAACAGGCCGCCTGCGGCGCCACCATGCTCGACGTCAATGCCGGCGTCACCGCGGTCGACCCCAACGCCACGGAGCCGGCGCTGCTGGTGCAGACACTGGAGATCGTCCAGGGCCTCGTCGACCTGCCGCTGTCGATCGACAGCTCGGTCACCGCCGCGATCGAGGCGGCACTCAAGGTCGCCAAGGGCCGCCCGCTGGTCAATTCCGTCACCGGCGAGGAAGAAAAGCTCGAAGCCATCCTGCCGCTGATCAAGAAATACAACGTCCCGGTCGTCGCCATCTCCAATGACGAGACCGGCATTTCGATGGATCCGGACGTGCGCTTCGCCGTCGCCAAGAAGATCGTGCAGCGCTGCGCCGATTTCGGCATTCCCGCGCACGACGTCGTCGTCGACCCTCTGGTCATGCCGATCGGCGCGCTGGGTGACGCTGGCCGCCAGGTGTTCGCTCTGCTGCGCCGCCTGCGTGAAGAGCTCAAGGTCAACACCACCTGCGGCCTGTCCAACATCTCCTTCGGCCTGCCGCATCGTCATGGCATCAACGCCGCCTTCATCCCGATGGTGATCGGCGCCGGCATGACCAGCGCCATCATGAACCCGGTGCGTCCGCAGGAAATGGAAGCCGTGCGCGGCGCCAATGTGCTCAACGGCACCGACGAGAACTGCACCAACTGGATCAGGACCTACAAGGACTACAAGCCGGCCGAAGGCGGCCATGCGGTCGCGGCGCCAACGGCAGTCAACGCCCCCGGCGAAGGCGGCGGCAATGGCGGTCGCCGCCGCGGCGGCCGTGAAGCCCGCATGGGTCGGGGGTAAGCGCGCAATCGTGAACCGGACTGCAAACCACGCTGGACCGATCGCATCATCGATGCGGTCGGACGCGTCTGCTTTGCGGTCAGGCGACGCCCAATATGGCGTCGAACAACGCCATTCCCGCCCACGATCCGAATATGCCGGTCACGCCGCCTATGACGAAGTCATCGTCATAGGCGGGCCACAGCCCGTTGAGCAGCAGCACCGCGACAATCGCACCGAGAATTCCGGTGGCCAGATATTGCGGATTGCGCAGCCACGGCCCCTTCAGCAGCCGCACCATGGTAAAAGCGGTGAATATGCTGGACAGCAGGAGATCGGACATGATTGGCCTCTGGACCATCAGACAGTCCGCCCAATAGTGAAACGATCCGTTAAACGGTATCGACAATCCCTTCCGAGACACGTGTACGCATGAACTCGCCTGCCAACATTACCGATCCACTCGTGCTGTTCATGCCGTCGGGCAAGCGCGGGCGGTTTCCCGTCGGCACGCCGGTGCTCGATGCCGCGCGTCAGCTTGGCGTCTATGTCGAGAGCGTGTGCGGCGGCCGCGCCACGTGCGGGCGCTGCCAGATCGAGGTGCAGGAAGGCAATTTCGCCAAGCACAAGATCGTCTCCTCCAACGACCACATCTCACCCAAGGGACCCAAGGAAGAGCGCTACGAGCGCGTGCGCGGCCTGCCTGAGCGGCGTCGCCTCTCCTGCTCGGCGCAGATCCTCGGCGACCTCGTCATCGACGTGCCGCAGGACACGGTCATCAACGCGCAGACCATCCGCAAGGATGCCGACACCAGGGTGATCGCCCGCGATACGGCGATCCGCATGTGCTATGTCGAGATCGAAGAGCCCGACATGCACAAGCCGCTCGGCGACCTTGACCGGCTGAAGATCGCGCTGATGAAGGATTGGGGCTTCAAAAACCTCGAATTCGACTTCTACCTGCTGCCGCAGGTGCAAGGCATATTGCGCAAGGGCAACTGGACCGCGACCGCCGCCATCCACAAGGACGCCGACAGCGATATAGCGCGCGTCATCGCGCTTTGGCCGGGCCTCAAGAACGAGGCCTATGGCCTGGCTTGCGACATCGGCTCGACCACCATCGCCATGCATCTGGTGTCGCTGCTGTCGGGCCGCGTCGCGGCTTCGTCCGGCACCTCGAACCCGCAGATCCGCTTCGGCGAGGATCTGATGAGCCGTGTCTCTTATGTGATGATGAACCCGGACGGCCGCGAAGGCATGACGGTGGCCGTGCGCGAGGCGATCTCCAGCCTCGTCGACAAGGTCTGCGCGGAGGGCAATGTCCAGCGCAACGACATCCTGGATTCCGTCTTCGTCGGCAATCCGATCATGCACCATCTGTTCCTCGGCATCGATCCGACCGAACTCGGCGGCGCCCCCTTCGCACTCGCCGTCTCGGGTGCGGTGCGTATCAAGGCCTCCGACATCGGCCTCAAGCTCAACCAGGGTGCGCGCCTCTATATGCTGCCCTGCATCGCCGGCCATGTCGGCGCCGACGCGGCGGCGGTGACGCTGTCGGAAGGCCCGCATCGCCAGGACGAGATGATGCTGATCGTCGACGTCGGCACCAATGCCGAGATCGTGCTCGGCAACCGTGCGCGGGTCGTGGCGGCCTCCTCTCCGACCGGTCCGGCTTTCGAGGGCGCCGAAATCTCCGGCGGCCAGCGTGCCGCCCCCGGCGCCATCGAGCGCGTGCGCATCGATCCCGACACGCTGGAACCAAAATACCGCGTCATCGGCTCGGAACTGTGGTCCGATGAGCCCGGCTTCCTCGACAGCGTGCAGGCGACCGGCGTCACCGGCATCTGCGGCTCCGGCATCATCGAGATCGTGGCGGAGATGTATCTCGCCGGCATCATCTCGGAGGATGGCGTTGTCGACGGATCGCTTGCCGCGCGCTCTCCGCGCGTCACCGCCAATGGTCGCACCTTCTCCTATGTGCTTAAGGAAGGCGAACCGAAGATCACCATCACCCAGACCGATGTGCGCGCCATCCAGCTCGCCAAGGCAGCCCTCTATGCCGGCACCAAGCTTTTGATGGAAAAGCAGAATACCGAGCATGTCGACCGCATCCATTTCGCCGGCGCCTTCGGCTCCTTCATCGATCCGAAATACGCCATGGTGCTGGGTCTGATCCCCGATTGCGACCTCGACAAGGTTTCCGCCGTCGGCAACGCCGCGGGTGCTGGTGCGCGCATGGCGCTCCTGAACCGTGGCTATCGCCGCGAGATCGAGGAGACGGTGAGCCAGATCGAGAAGATCGAGACCGCACTGGAACCGAAATTCCAGGAGCATTTCGTCTACGCCATGGCGCTGCCCAACAAGGTCGACCCGTTCCCGAAACTGTCGGCGGCGGTGAAACTGCCGCCGCGCAAGACGGTGAGCGAGGACGGCATCGCCGGCGACGCCACGCCGCGCCGACGCTCGCGCGAAGGCCACGCGGCAAGGCGTAGCCGCGAATAGACGCGACCTTCACAGGCCATCTCGAACCTCAAACTCATTTGCATGCAAATGTTTCCGGATCGAACCGATCTGGAAACCAAACCGCTGTTTTCGCGAAATCCATCCGATACATGGCAGGCGCATTTACCCCGCATCGAACGGCGGCCGAGGACAATCCTCGACCCCCGCCGTTCTTCAAGGGAGATGAAAATGTCGATGTTCGAAAATCTCGGCCGCTTCGGTGTGACCATCAGGCAGAACCATGCCAGGAACAAGGCGATCCGCGCGCTGAACAGCCTGCCGGCGCATGTCCAGAAGGATATCGGCTGGCCGGCCTCGCCGCCCAGCGACCCGCAGGCCGCGCTCGCGTCGCTGCTTCTGGGCACGGCGCGCTGATGACCTTTGCCGACAAATGCAAATTGCTTGGCAGGCGCCCGGGATCCCGGACATCCCCGGCGGCTGCCAGCAACCGGCTGCGCGCGGCACTTTTGCCGCGCCGCTGATGGCGGCGGCGCGCATCACACCGCCGTGGACACCGGGTAAATCTTGACATTTTCGGCCAAGGTACGATCTTCGCAAGAGAGGGGAAATTCTCTTAGTCGGCTGCAGCCGAAGTTCGTGTACCCGCATGCCAAGTTTGAAAAGCCACTTCGTGTCGTTCGTGCTCAGGTACAGCCGCAAAAAGGCCTTTTCCAGCCCGGAAAACCTGCGGCGCTGGATCGCGGCCGCGCGCAAGACCGAGGATCATCATCCGCCGGCTTCGCTACATCAGCGCTTGCACATCCAGACACGCACAGTCGACGGCTTTCCGGTTTACGAAATCGCCCCCAAGGCCGGCGAGCAGAGGCGAATTCTCTATCTGCACGGCGGCGCCTATGTCTTTGAAATCACGCCCTATCACTGGCACCTGATTGCCGACATGGCCGACCGGCTGGGCTATGCCATCACCGTGCCGATCTATCCCATCGCTCCGGAGCACGATTTCCACGCCATGTTCGGCATGGTCGGCGACGTCTATCGCCAGATGCTCGACGAGACG
This sequence comes from Mesorhizobium sp. 2RAF45, assembly GCF_052115225.1. NCBI lineage: Bacteria > Pseudomonadati > Pseudomonadota > Alphaproteobacteria > Hyphomicrobiales > Phyllobacteriaceae > Mesorhizobium > Mesorhizobium sp. 2RAF45. The sequence continues at coordinate 480,674 of NZ_JBFRGG010000001.1, forward strand.
GAGGCGGAAGACATCGTCTTCATGGGCGATTCCGCCGGCGGCAACATGGCCGTGGTGCTGACCATGATGGCCGCGGAAGAAGGCTTGCCCCTGCCCGCGCGCCACGTGCTGATCTCGCCCGGCCTCGACATGTCGCTTTCCAACCCGAAGCTGTTCGAGGCAGAGCGCAACGACCCCTGGCTCGGCATCGCGGGTGGTCTCGAAGCGATCCGGATGTACAGCGCCGGCATCGATCGCAGCGACTGGCACATCAGCCCGATCTATGGCGACGTGTCGGTGCTGCCGAAGACGCTGCTTTTGACCGGCTCGCACGATCTCTTGACGCCCGACAATCTGATCTTCGCGCAAAAGGCGCGGGACGCTGGTGTCGAGGTCGAGGTCGTCCACGAGGAAGGCATGTTCCACGCCTGGCCATTGATCGACATGCCGGAAGCACGCCGCGCGCGCCAGCACATCGTGGCGTTTCTAACCAGTGGAAGAACCGCTCGTCAGGGCAAGAACGAGGCGATCACCACCTGGTCAGCCGAAGCTTCGTCAGGCAATCCGTTCAAGACCGGATTGGCTAGCACTTAGATTGCTTGCACCATTTCCTCGTATCGATCTGGCTGATAGGCGATCTTCCCGGCTTTCGATTAGGTCTGCCCAACCTTCCACATCGGCTGCAGTGAGAGTTCGCCCGGAACCGTCGGAGTCTGAGGCTTTATTCTTTCAATGCAGGACTATTTGGTGGATGACGCCAGCCAAGATTCGACCAGCGTAAGTGAAATCGAGTAGAGCTAAGCCCCTTACGGGGGAGATACAATCATGGCAGACGACCAATATCGCGTCCTTGTACAGCAAATGACCGAGGAGCGCGCCAAGGACGCTGGGATCGACGATAGCAGCAAGGCGTTCGAGATGGTCGTCAACACGCTCTTGATGGGCCCCTATGACCTCAGCGTGGATGAAATTGATGCCGGCAACACCGATGGCGGTGGCGACGGTCAGGTTGACGCGATGTTCGTTCTCGTAAACGGCCATGCGATGACCGAGGAGGATGTTGAGAACAAGACCATCCCTGAAAAGGGTCCGCTTGAGATCGAAATCATCCTCATCCAGTCCAAATACACCAATTCCTTCGAGGAGAACCCTCTGAAGTCGGTGCGCGCGACCGTCGCGGACCTGCTCGACCTTGGCAAGGACTACAGCAAGCACGAATTCAAGGAGTACAATCCCGACGTCCAGACGCAATTCGCTATCGCGCGCTACAGCATTTTAGCGTCTTCCGGCCGCGCAGCGACCATCAAGGCCACCCTGTACTATGCGACGAAGGGTGACGACGCCAACATACACAAAAGCGTTTTGGCAACGGCTGAGACGCTTAAAAAGGAATTGGCAGCTCGTAGCACCACGGCTAACGCGAATATCGAATTCCTCAGCGCGCGAGACCTCATCGAGATTTCACGCAGGCCACAAACCAACGTCAAAAACCTTGTGTTTCAGGAGTCGTTGTCTCACGATGGACTGTCTATCGCCTGCCTGGTGACCATTGAATCGTTGATGGCGTTTTTGAGCGATGCCAACGGCAGCATCGTCAGGGCACTCTTTGACGCCAATGTGCGAGACTTTCTGGGCGCCACTGATGTCAACGACGCGATAGCGCAAACCCTCGAATCCTTAGGCGACGAAGATTTTTGGTGGTTCAACAACGGCATTACGCTCGTTGCCGACAAAGTCGACCCCAAAGGAAAGACCTTTGCGCTCACAGACCCACTTTTGGTCAACGGGCTGCAGACTTCGAACGTCATCCACGCGTTCATGTCGTCGGACAAGTTTACCCAGGGCGTGAAGGACCATATCAAGGGCAAGCGGGTGCTGGTACGCATAATTATTCCGCCGTCGGATTCCATACGGGACTCGATTATCCGGGCCACGAACAGCCAGACGCATATTCCAAAGCCGTACTTGCGCGGAATGGACCGCATTCACCGAAACATCGAAGACCATCTCCGCCAGATTGGCATCTTTTACGAGCGTAGGAAGAACCAATATCGCAACCAAGGCAGAGCTCGCTCAACCATCGTCACTCTTACGGAGATGGCACAGTCTCTAGTTTCGGCTCTACTGTTCAAGGGTGGCGACGCACGAGGCCGCCCCAATTCACTGCTGAAGTTGGACGATGAGTACGGGCAACTGTTTTCGGAGGCATATCCGCTGGGTACCTTTGCCAATATCATTCAGGCTAAGCGCGATATCATCAAGGAGTTGCTGCTGCAGCAACCCGCCCGTGGGTCCGCCTTCCGCAACAACGTCGTCTGGCACATATTGGCCTACATTAGCGCGAGCCGCTTTCACACCACGAAGCATGCGGGCGAACAATGGGCGAATCTCAAGCTTACCGCCTATGATATCGGTGCGGCGGTAAGCGACGTAGTCAAATGGTTTGATGAAACCGGAGGGGACGACAAGGTCGCCAAATCCCCCGCATTCCAAAACGAAATCAAAACCAAGGCCGATGAGGTCCGGAACGCTCCGAAGGCAGAAGCCTAGTTGCGGACATGACGAAATCTCCCGACAAAGCCTTTGATCTGACTGCCGTTGTCGACCAGCTAGACCCGACCCGCGACAAGAATCTCATCCGCGCGATAAAAGTGTTTCACGCAGTGGAGTCTGTCGGATTGGACCTTCGTGATGCGGCAGAATCCGTCAAAATTCTGCATGGTATCGGTAGGGAGAATTCGGAGACGGCATCGCGCGTTGGCAGCGCGCTGCTTGTCCATGCGGTCATCATTTACTCACGCGCCACTCATACCAGAGCAGTCCAACGGTTCAATGTTGGTGTAACGCGGGCCTACGATCGGGCGCTAAAGGCAAAACATGCCGAAATCATTGACCTTCGCGACAAGTGCATGGCCCACTTTGGCCCCGGTAAAGACCTTTGGCATGACGAGCGAGTGGTCTACGTCGAACGAGCCTCGGGCAACGGTGTTTTCCTTGTCCATCGTCGGACGAATTTCAGTTTGAAAGCGATCGAAGACCTGGGCGACCTTCTTGCGGCTGCAATACCTTACGTTAAGTGGCTAGAGAAAGATCGTGCAATCGAGCTAGGCAGCAAGCTGACCGAAGCAGATAAGCTAGCCTCGGCTATCATCGACGGACACGAATTTGATATCGAGGCATTTTTCAAGACCAATGAGCTCAAATCGAGAGTTAGGGAAGAAGCGGCTTTCTCGCAGGATCTTTGGGAAGCTGAGCGCCGAATGTGGGATGGCAAGCGTTAGAACAGAAACGCCGCTAGACGACTACCCTGCGGTAGAGCCAGTCGGATTCGAACCAACGTTACTGGAGTGTTCGGATAGCTGGTGAATGCGCATTATCCAGATGAATTTCAAGGCCCGGCTACGCATTGTTCGCAGCCTGACAGCAAAAGACTCGCTATGATTTCAAACAGATAATCGATCGGTTGATGCCATCGTGCGAGCTGAAACGCGGCTCACGGCAAGCTCGTCAGAACTTGCCGGTTTCCCGGAACACTTCGAAGGTCGCGCGGATATGGTCGGCGACGGCTTTGACCGGAGCGCTGGCGTCCGGCGCCACCACCATGGCCAGATTGTAGGTGCCGATATCGGGCATGCCGTCCTTCGGGCAGAGCTCGACCATGTCGTTGCCGAGGAATGATCGGGGCAGCGGCGCGACGGCCAGGTCGGCCATGATCGCGGCACGCTGGCCGGCCGTGTGCGCGCTCATATAGGCGACGCGGTAGTTGCGGCCCTCGCGCCCCAGGGCTTCGAGCGCGCCGGCACGCCAGGCGCACCCCTCTTCCCACAATGACACCGGCAGCGGTTCGCGCAGATGCGCGCAGCCGCCCTTGGCGCCGGCCCACACGATCGGCTCGGTGAGCAGCACCTCGGCGCCGAGCGCGCTGGTCTTGTAGGAGTTGGTCAAAAGCGTGATGTCGAGCGCCCGGTCGTCCATGCGCCGGCGCAGATTGCTGCTCTGGTCGATGGTGACGTCGACGGCGATCGACGGATGCGACTGCGCGAAACGCTTCAGCACATGCGGCAGCACGCGCTCGCCATAATCATCCGGCGAGCCGAGCCGCACCACCCCGACAATCTCGGGAATGATGAACTTCGACACCACTTCACGGTTGATCGACAGCAGCCGGCGGGCATAGCCGAGCAGCATCTCGCCATCCGTGGTCAGCGACACCGACCGGGCGTCGCGCGCGAACACTGAGCGGCCGAGAATGTCCTCCAGCTTCTTGATCTGCATGGAGACCGCGGACGGCGTGCGGAAGACGGCATTGGCGGCAGTGGTGAAGCTGCCGGTCTCGGCAATCGCCACGAAAGTGCGCATAACGTCGAGATCGAGCAGCGGCAGCGGATGATTGAGCGGGGCGTTCATCGGAAGCGACCTTCAATTTTTCTGATACAAAGCATCATTCCATTTCGTTTGATTGAACACCGAATTGGGAGGATAGTCAACTCCATCGGTTGAGGTTCTGCCACAAGCAGCCACGAAACGACCACGACACAAACCTGCAATCGACATGAAATGGGGTTGAAACACGCCGCGTGTAAGACCTCCCAAATCAAACGCCGGAATGTCCCCCGGCCCGGCACCAAAGGAGAATGAAATGTCTATCCTGTCATCCCTCGGTCGCATCGCGACTGAATTCAGCGCGGCACGTGCCCGCTACCAGACCGAACGCGCCATCCGCTCCCTGCCGATCGAACTGCAGAAGGATATCGGCTGGCCTGAGGCTTCCGACACCAAGACCGGCACTCGCAACGGCGTTGGATCCTGGGCTGGAGCAAAGTAGATCGTGTGTACCAAATGCTGAAGGCCTGCCGCGCCCCCAGCCCGGCAGGCCTTCTTTATTTTATTTGTATTCAAATGAGTTTGAAGCCATGCCGCCAACGCATGACGCATATGAGCAAGCCGCATAGCAGCTCTGATTTCGAATTAATGCCTTGTAAATAATCACAAATTTCAAGCAGCTTGCCCAAATTTGTCGCAATCCGTGTCGCATTTCATATCAAGCGCTTCGTTTTTGCGATTTAGTTTTACGCAGCACAAGCCTATATCAGCGGCAGCAAACGAGCTGCCCCACTCCATCAAGCGAAGGCGACCCGTCTGAGCAACCGATAGGAGATGATGATGAAGCTTTTTGCCCGCCTCTTTACCCGCCGCGAAATGAACCTGACGACCGCTCTCGAGCGTCAGCGCCTTGCCAACACCATGCCCGGCCAGACCGGTGCGATGGCTGCGGCGCGCCTCGGCTTCGTGGCCTGACCATTTTTCAAGGCAGCGTCTCCCTGCCGCTGCTTCAAGACTGTAACGCCGCCTGGCTCCCGCCACGGCGGCGTTTTTGTTTTGCCTTTGTACATTTTGCCTGTCGCGTGAACAGTTGATGCCGCTCCCCGGAGCATTACCGCACACGGATTGCCCATTTGCGACCCATGTCGCAAATATTGTCTCGCAAAGGCAGCGTAGCCAATTGACAGCCAAGGTTTTTCCTGATGTCGCTATGCTATTCGCGACATCCTGTTCGCGCCATGGCCAGATGAGGTTCCCGTGAACGCCATCAAGCATCCGATCAAGCGATCGTTTGTGTTTTTCCTTGTCCCCGACTTCACCATGATCGCTTTTGCGACCGCACTTGACCCGCTGCGCTCCGCCAACCGCATGCTCGGCTACGAGGCCTATCGTTGGCGCCTCGCCAGCATCGACGGCAAGCCGGTGCGCGCCTCGAACGGCGTCGAATGCGCGGTCAACACCTCGCTGGAGGAAGAACGCAAGAAGATGGCAGGCCCCGACCGGCCGAACATGGCCATCGTCTGCAGCGGCGTCAATGTCGAGCGCTACCAGAACAAATCGGCCTTCGCCTGGCTGCGCGAGGAGTACAATCGTGGCGTCGCCGTTGGCGGCCTGTGCACCGGCGCGCACATCCTTGCCGCCGCCGGCCTCTTGTCCAACAAGCGCTGCGCCATCCATTGGGAAAACCTGCCGGGCTTTTCCGAGGCGTTCCCGAAGGCCAATGTCTTTGCCGACCTCTTTGAGGTCGACCAGAACATCTATACCTGCGCCGGCGGCACCGCCGCGCTCGATATGATGCTGAAGCTGATCGGCGACGATTTCGACGAGAGCCTCGTCAACCGGGTCTGCGAACAGGTGCTGACCGATCGCGTGCGCAGCCCGACCGACCGCCAGCGCCTGCCGCTGCGCGCCCGCCTCGGCGTGCAGAACTCGAAGGTGCTGACCATCATCGAACTGATGGAAGGCAATCTCTCCGAGCCGCTGTCGCTGATCGAGATCGCCGACCATGTCGACCTGTCGCGTCGCCAGATCGAGCGCCTGTTCCGCACCGAGATGGGCCGTTCCCCTGCCCGCTACTATCTGGAGATCCGGCTCGACCGCGCCCGGCACCTGCTGATCCAGTCGTCGATGCCGGTGGTCGAGGTCGCGGTCGCCTGCGGCTTCGTCTCGGCCTCGCATTTCTCGAAATGCTACCGCGAGCTCTACGCCCGCTCGCCACAGCAGGAGCGCGTCGACCGCAAGCAGTTGCTGGCGGCCTGATCCCCCGGATCAGGCTCAGGCCGGCTGCGCCTGCGCCGTGCGCATCGCCTCGACGCGGATGTCCTCGGTCAGCCGCGCTTTCAGCGCCGAGAATTCCGGACTGGTCTTCAGCGTGTAGTGGCGCGGATGCGGCAGATCGATGGCGACATCCGACTTGATGCTGCCGGGACGCGCTTTCATCACGATGACGCGCGAGGCCATGAAGATCGCCTCCTCGATGTCGTGGGTGACGAACAGCACGGTCTTCTTGCGCCGCTCCCAGATGCCGAGGAGCAGCTCCTGCATCAGCCCGCGTGTCTGGTTGTCGAGGGCGCCAAACGGCTCGTCCAGCAACAGGATCTCGGGATCGTTGGCGAGCGCCCGGGCGATCGCCGTGCGCTGCTGCATGCCGCCGGACAGCTGCTTCGGCCAATGGTTTTCAAACCCCTTCAGCCCGACCAGATCGACATAGGAGGCGACGATGTCGTCCCGTTCCTTTGGCGCCATGCCGCGTTCGCGCAGGCCGAAGGCGATGTTCTCGCTCACCGTCAGCCACGGGAACAGCGTGTAGGACTGGAAGACCATGCCGCGATCCGGTCCCGGCCGCGTCACCGCCTTGTCGTCGAGCAGCACACGGCCTTCACTCGGCGCTTCCAGGCCGGCGACAATTCTGAGCAGCGTCGACTTTCCGCAGCCGGACGGCCCCAGAATGGTGATGAAGTCATTGGCGGCGACCGCCAGGTCGATCGGCATCAGCGCCTTGACCGGCAGTCCGCCACGCACGCCAGCAAAGGTGCGCGAGACGCCCTCGATGAGGAGCTTGCTCACGCCAGGCTCCATGGAAAGAGCCAGCGGTTGAACGCCTTGAAGGCGAAATCGGACAACAGCCCGATCAGCCCGATGACGATGATGCCGAAAATGATCTGTCCGGTCGCCAGCCGCGACTGGCTGTTGATGATCATGTAGCCGATGCCGGAGGACGAGCCGATCAGCTCGGCGACGATGACATAAGTCCAGGCCCAGCCGAGCACCAGGCGCAGCGTCTCGGCGATTTCGGGGGCGTTGGCCGGCATGATCACCCTTTTGACGATGCCGTTGTTGGTCGAGCCCAGCGTATAGGCGGCCTCGACCAGATCGCGCCGCGTCGAGCCGACCTTGACGGCGACGATCAGGATGATCTGGAACACCGAGCCGACGAAGATGACCAGCAGCTTTTCCAGTTCGCCAATGCCAGCCCACAGGATCAGCAGCGGAATGAAGGCCGAGGCGGGCAGATAGCGGGCGAAGGAGACGAAGGGTTCCAGGAACGCTTCCACCGGCTTCCAGGCGCCCATGGCAATGCCGATCGGCACGGCGACGACCGAGGCCAGCACGAAGCCGCCGAAGACGCGCCATATGGTGATCAATATGTCGAGCCAGAACCGGTCCTCGACCAGCAGCCGCCACCCATCCCGCAGCATCGACAGCGGATCGGCGAGGAAGATACGGTTGACGTGGCCGCCAAGCGTGATCCAGGCCCAGAAGGCAATGAACAGCACGAAAAAGGAAATGCCGAGCGCGGTTCTCAGGCCCGGCGAGACTGGATGCAAGGGGCGCATCTTCACATCGTCCCCATCAAATTATCACGTGTCCAGGAGAGAGCGGCGGCGCCAGGCGCCACCGCAGGATGGGCAGAGGCCGGACGGTCAGTTCGCCACCGCGCTGGTGTCGGCCAGCGTGGCGACGTCGGGCGCTTCCTTGATCAGCCCCATCTGCAACAGCAACTCGCCCGCGGTCTTGGAAAAATCCTGGAATTCCTTGGTGAAGAACTGCTGGTTATCGGCCTTGTCGGCCCATTTCAGGTACTTCGCCGAATCCTCGAATTCCTTGGCCGACTGCTTCACGTCGGCGCCCATGATCTCGTAGGATTTCTGCGGGTCCTTCTTGATCAGGTCGAGCGCCTCGAAATAGCTGTCGGCGAGCGCCTTGGCGGCGTCGGGATTGGCCTTGAGGAATTCGGGCGTGCAGCCGACCGTGTCGAGCACCATCGGATAGTCGAGAGTGGTCGCCAGTATGTGGCCCTGGTCAGCCTTGTCGCGCACGGCCGAGATGAACGGCTCGTAGGTGACCGCTGCATCGTTCTGGCCGGCGAGGAAGGCCTGTGCCGCCGCGTCCGGCTCCAGATTGACGACCGTCACGTCCTTGGTCGACATGCCGTTCTTGTTCAGCACCCAGGCGAGCAGGAAATAGGGCGACGTGCCCGGGGCCGAGGAGGCGACGTTCTTGCCCTTGAGATCGGCGACCGACTTGATGTCGTTGCGCACGACGATGCCGTCGGCGCCATAGGATTTGTCGAGTTGGAAGATCTGCTTGGTGGTCACCCCGCTGGCGTTCCACACCAGCCAGGTCTCGACCGTGGTGGCGGCGCATTGCAGGTCGCCGCTGGCGATGGCGAGCGGACGGCTGGCCTGCGGCACCTTCTTTAAGGTCACGTCGAGGCCGTGCTTCTCGAAGAGCCCTGCCTGTTTGGCAAGTGTCAGCGGCGCGAAGCCGGTCCAGCCGCTGATTCCGATGGTGACCGATGTAGCGGCCATCACCGGCGCGGACAGACCGGCGGCAAACGTCAAAGTCGCGGCGAAAACGGCGATCCTGTTCATGTCGGTTCCCCTTTTTTGTGTGGGCGAAATTGTTCACAGACGCCTATCGGCTTGTCAATCAACAGGAACGTGTTCGGCGGCTGCCAGCAGGCTCACCTCACCACTTACGTTGGGCAGAATTGAAGCCCTGCCCATTGACAGTCGCCGCCACGGCGCTCGGCCGATGAAATGCGATCGTCCTCGTCGTCACCGCTGGTTGGCTCGGTCGGCTCAGCGACTGTCCAACATCCAATTGCGGTTGCGCCACATTTTCTCGCCGATCTGGCAGTCGGCGGCGGGCTTGTCCTGCGTCAGCACCACCGGCGGATGATCCGCCTCCTCCGCCGCCCATTGCGGTGAGGCCGGGCCGGCAAGCTCCAGCACCAGCTTGCGGCGGATGGCTTCGGGAAATTGCGTCCAGTCATTGACCGGGATCATGAAGGCGCCGGGGCCGCCGATGACGCAGTCGCTGTAGTAGCGGTCAAGATCGTTGACGTCGTAGGCGCCGGAAAGGCCACCCCGGGTCATCAGCGGCAGGCCGTTGATGACGATGCCTTGTCTGACCACGCCGTCGCGGGTGAGATTAACCGGAGCGCCCTGGTTGTTGGGTCCGTCGCCGGAAATGTCGATGACCCGCTTGGTCCCTTGGTAGCCGCTTTCGGCGAAGAGGTCGCTGCCGAATTCCAGCGCGCCGGAGATCGAGGTGCGCCGCGCGCTGTTGGGCGGCTGCGCGGACAATTGCGCGACCACCCGCTCCGCGTCGGCACGGTTGGCGATGACAGTCCATGGCACGATGACACGCTGCCATGTGGTGCCGGCCCATTCGACATAGGTGACGGCAATCTTGCCATGGGCGCCATCGGCGATCGCCTGCAGCACGTTGTCGTGCGTCAGCGCCGCCGCGTAGCCATGACGCTGGATCTCGAGCTCGTCCGCCGACATCGACAGCGAAACGTCGACCGCCAGCACCAGCTCGACATCGACCGGCTCATCCGCGCGAGACCCCGGCGTCAGCCAGAGCATCAGCGCCAGCGCGGCGCAGCCGGAAAGGAGATGTCTTGCGCGCGACAAAGCAGACATGCCGCAAGGGTAAGCGAAAACCGCCCGCTTAAAAAGACAAAAGCCCGGCTCGAAACCAGGCTTTTGCGATCAGTCCGTTGCTCCGGCCGAACCTCAGCTGCGCGGCTTGAGGTTCTCCGGGTCGTAGAGCGGCTTGTAGCCGACGCCGGCGACTTCGACAGGATAGGTCTCGCCGAAATACTCGACATTGAGCTTGCGGCCTTCCTGCGCATACGAATGCGGCAGATAGGCGAGCGCGATGTTCTTGCCGATCGTCGGTCCATAGGCGACCGAGGTGGTGAAGGAGCGGCGGCCGAGTTCATCGACCAACGTTTCCCCGGTGGCCGGGTCCAGCACCGGCATCGTGCCAACGGGATAACGCGCCACGCCCTTGGAATCAGTGTTTTCGGTCATCACCAGCGTGCACAAAGTCGCCGGCTGGTGCTCGCGGGCGCGGTATTCCACATGCTTGGCCTTGCCGCAGAAATCGTTCTCCTTGACCTTCGGCCGCGCGAGATCGGCTTCCAACAGATTGTACTCGGTCAGAAGGTCGGCATTCTGCAGGCGCAGGCTCTTTTCCATGCGGCGCGTATTGGCGTAGGTCTCGACGCCGAACGGCATCACGCCGGTCGAGCGCAGTGCGTCCCAGACGGCGAGGCCATCCTCGTAGCGCATGTGCAGTTCCCAGCCCTGCTCGCCGACATAGGAGATGCGGAAGGCGGTGACATCCTTGCCGCCGATGCGGACCGGCTTGATCGCCGCGAAGGGGAAATTCTCCGGCGAAAGGCCCTCGGGATGCTCGACCACCTTCTGCAAGGTGGTGCGGGCATTCGGACCCCAAATGCCGATAGTGACGTATTTCTCCGTCACATCGGTGACGGTGACGTCAAAGCCTTTGTCCTGCGCGGTGCGCTGCATGTAGCGGAAGTCGCGCGGGCCGGCATCGGCGCCGTCGATGACGCGGCAGCGGTCGGCCATGCGGATCACGGTGAAGTCGGCGCGCACCATGCCTTCCTCGTCGAGGAAGTGGGTGTAGATGCCCTTGCCGATGTTGTTGTCGCCGCCGATCTTGGCCGCGCAAAGCCATTCAAGCAGCGCGACATGGTCTGGCCCTTCGACGTCATACATCGAGAAATGCGAGAGGTTGACGATGCCGCAATCCTCGCTCATCGCCAGATGCTCGGCATTGGAGACGCGCCAGAAATGGCGGTTGTCCCACTCGTTCTCGCGTACGGGAACGCGGTTGCCATATTTCTCAAGCAGGTGCTCGTTGGCGGCGTAGCCATGGGCACGCTCCCAGCCGCCCAGTTCCATGAAATAGCCGCCGAGTTCCTTCTCGCGCTCCCAGAACGGCGAGCGCCTTATGTTGCGGGCCTTGGAGAAGGGCTCGCGCGGATGCACCGCGGGATTGTAGACCTTCATCGCCGTCTCGGTGCAGCGATCCCAGATGAACTGTTCCTTCGTCTGGTGCGGATAGAAGCGCGCATAATCGATGGCATGATGGTCGATTGCCGTGCGGCCGTCCGTCATCCAGTCGGCGATCAGCTTGCCCATGCCTGGGCCGTCCTTGACCCAGATGGCGACGGCATACCAGAGCCCGCGCACCTTCTGGCTTTCGCCCATGGACGGGCCGCCGTCGGCGGTCACCTGCAGCAGGCCGTTGAAGGAATGGCTTTCATTGTAGCCGAGTTCACCCAGGATCGGCGTCAGCTCCATGGCGCGCTCGAGCGGCGCCAGGATCTGCTCCATGTCGAGATCGCGCTGGGACGGCGACAGCCGCGCCTCATGCTTTTCCAGGAGGTCGCGCGGATGGCAAAGGCGCGGATTGTTTTCTTCGTAATAGCCCCACTCGATCTGGCCGCCTTCGGCGGTCTTGGGATCGCCGGTGTCGCGCATATAGGCCGAATTGCCCTGGTCGCGCAGCAGCGGCCAGCCGATCTCCTTGCCGGTGCCGGCGAACTCGTTGTAGGGGCCGAAGAATGTGAGCGGATGGTCGATCGGCATGACCGGCAAATCCTCGCCGACCATTTCCGCGATCAGCCTGCCCCATATGCCGGCGCAGACGATGACATAGTCGGCCTCGATGGTGCCGCGATCGGTCACCACGGCGCTGATGCGGCCGTCCTTGACGACGAGCGACTTGGCCGGCGTGTTGGCGAAGGATTTGAGCTTGCCCGATGCTTCCGCCTGGTCGACCAGCTTGCCGGCGACGGTCTGCGAGCGCGGGATGACCAGACCGGCGTCCGGATCCCAAAGGCCGCCCTGCACCATCCCCTCTTCGATCAGCGGGAATTTCTCCTTGATCTCGGCCGGTTCGATCAGGCGCGCGCGTGTGCCAAAGGCCTTCGCCGAGGCGATCTTGCGCTTGATCTCGTCCATGCGGCTGTCGTCGCCGACGCGAGCCACTTCGAGGCCGCCGATGCGGGCGTAATGGCCCATCTTCTCGTAGAAATCGATGGAATAAAGCGTCGTCCAGCAGGACAGGAAATCATGGCTGGTGGTGTAGCAGAAATCGGAAGCGTGCGCGGTCGAACCGATATCGGTCGGGATGCCCGACTTGTCGATGCCGACAATGTCGGTCCAGCCACGTTCGATCAGGTGATGGGCGATCGATGCGCCGACGATACCGCCGAGGCCAATGATGACGACCTTCGCCTTTTTCGGAAACTCTGCCATTGCCCGCGACTCCAGATGCTATTGCGGGCAGCTTCGGCGCCCGTTTGATCGGCGCACAATATGCAGACGACAGGCACGGCGCTACCGCCTGTTTGCGACACGCCGCAGGTGCGGCGCGACCCGATCCGGATCGGAGAAAACGCCAGCCGTCAGGCGAAGGCCCAGACGTCCTCGGCCTGGAAGCCGACCTGGTAGCCCGCTGTCTTCAGTTTGACCACGACCTGGCCAATCTCGTTGGCCGGCAACGCGCCGACCTCGACCTTGATCATGCCCGGACGGTAGCGTTTCAGATCAAGTTGTTCGAAGACGATCCAGTCGGCGCCCTCACAATCGACGAGAAAAGCATCGATATGGCCGATGCCGTTGCGGTCGAGCAGCGTCTGCAGCGTTTCCGACGGCACCTCGATATCCCTGAGGTGCGGCGCGAATTTGTTGAAATTGGCATCGGCCTCGCCCCAGGCATTCTTGCCCGACATCAGATTGGTGTCGGTGACCGAGGAGCAGCCGATGAACTCGATCGGCAGCGTGCCGGCCTCGAGCGCCGCGGCATCGAAAGTGTGGACGGTGATCGTGCCCTTGGTTTTTGTGACGGCCACCGGCTCGATGATGAAGCGGCCCGTGTCGGGATAGTTGGCGCGCAGCCGCTTCTGATTGTAGGGGATCGGCTCGACCAGCATGGCGCGGGCGCCGGCGATCCTGTGCAGCCACGGCGTGACATCGTCGAAGAGCGCGCCGTCGCAGGCGCCGACATTGACCATCTGGAACGGCTGCCCTGCCCCGCCGAAGCGCGCTTTCAGCGCCGCCTTCGCCAGGAATTTCGTGCCGCGCAGCGACGGCCCGCGATCGAGCAGGCCGGAGGGAAGGCCGAGCGACAAGGCGATGCGCGCCAGGCTGGATAGCGAACTCATGGCTTGTCTCCCGGAATGATGTGCAAGGCCGCGCGATGCTGGCCGCGGACCGATGCTGCCCACAGCGCCATGAACGGCGTTGCCAGCAGCAGAAAGGGCGGGATCAGATGCGGGAAATAGATACGCGTGTCATGGATCGGAAAGACCGTGAACTTCGCCAGAGCGCCCAACACCAGCGCCGCGAACAAAATGCCGGCGCGCCGATCAAGGCGGAAGCCGGCGCGGCCGGCGGCGAACCAGCCGGCCAGCGCCAGCACCGAAACGCCGACCCAGCTGTTCAGATTGACGGCGCGCAGCAGGGACGTTGCAAACGCCTTGAGATAGGCGGTGACCGAGAACGCCGGCTCGAACGCGTCCATATTGTAGTGCTGCTCGATGCTGGAGAACCACAGATGCGGCCACCAGCCGGGATGCTGGGCCCAGTGCGAAATGGTGAAATAGGCGACGAAGGATGCGGCAAAACCGGCCAGCGCGCCCCACGCCTTCTGCCGGCAAGCGACCAGCAGCACCGCGAATATGGCAAGGAAAACAATATTATCCGGCCGCACCATGAAGGCAAGGAACAGCAGGATCGCCGTCGCCGCCTCGCGGCCTCTGACATAGGCGTAGAGCCCGCCAAGCAGCAGCGCGGAGGTGAGCAGGTCCGGCGTCGAAGCACGCGCCGCATCGCCGAAATCGGCCATGATCAGCACCGCGCCGATTACCGGCGCTAAGGCCAGGGCCGTTTCCCTGTGCAGCCAAAGCAGCGCGATCGCGCCGAACAGCAGCACCGAAAACACCTGTACCAGCCGCATCGCCTCGACCGGCGACATCACCGCGCTCAGCGTCGACAGGATCTCGGCATAGAGGAATTTTATCCGGTACATGCCGAGCAGCGAATGGAAGTCGGCGGCATTGTCCACCATGTGGCTGCGGAAGCCGCCGCCATCATCGGTCAGCGCCTTGTAGTCGCCCGCCGACACGCCTGATTTGACGGTGCTGTAGGCATAATCATGCAGCGCCTGCGCGTCGGGACAGGTGCCCTCTTCGGCGACGGCAAGGTAGGGCAGCATGTCCCAATTGGCATCGGGCATCACCCATGCCGTGAACGCGGTCAGAAGGATGTAGAGCGCGAAGGTCGCCGCACCGATGGGGGCTGCCAGCCTGGCATAGGTCCCCTCGCCCCACGCCAGGCCGGTCTCGGTGAGCCGGTCGAGCGGGTTTTTCGCAGCGGGAGACTTGGTCAGCATCTTTTTGTGCTCAACGGACCTGGCTTTTGACGAAATCCTTCACGATCGACACGATGCCGCGCGACAGCAAGCTGTCGAAGGCATCGGCGAAGCGGTCGACATGCTCGCGCTGGCAAATCAGCGGCGGCTCGAGCCTAATGACGTTGCGATTGTATTCGGTGAAGGCGACGAGCACGTCGTAGTCGCGCAGCAGCAGCGCGCCGACGAAACCGGACAGCGAGCCCTTCAGCTTGTCGTCGAGCACGCTGACCACCGGGCGCAGCACCATCGGCAAGGTCTGCGAGAAGTCGTGGAACTCCAGCCCGACCATAAGGCCTTTGCCGCGCACGTCCTTGATGATCTTCGGGTACTTTTCCTTGAGCGCCTGCAGCCGCTGCAGCAGATAGTCGCCGGTGACGGCGGCGTTGTCGATCAGCCCCTCGTCATAAAGCACGTTGAGCGCCTCGATCGAGGTGACGCAGGCCTCACCCATGCCGCCAAAGGTTGCCATGGCATGGATCATCGCCGTTTTCGGCGTGCCATAGGCCTTCATGTAAACGTCGCGCCTGGCGATCATCGCGCCGACCGCCGCCTTGCCGCCGCCGAGCGACTTGGCCAGTGCCGTCACGTCGGGAACGACACCGTAATGCTCGAAGGCATAGAAGCGGCCCGAGCGGCCATAGCCGCATTGCACTTCGTCGGCGACCCACAGCACGCCATGCTGGTCGCACAGCGCGCGCAGCTTCTGCCAGTATTGCGCCTCTGCCTGGATTATGCCGCCGCCGCCCTGGATGGTTTCGAGCACGATGACGCCGACCTCCGGATCGCTGCGGAACAGGCGCTCGACCGCCTCGATGTCGCCGAAGGGAATACGCACCGTATTGTCGGCCACCTTGAAATCGGCGCGGTAGAGCTGGCCGTCGGTGATGCCGAGCACGCCCTTGGTCTTGCCGTGGAAGGAATTCTCGGCATAGACCACCTTCGGCCGCTTCGGGCCGGCAGCGCGTTCAGCGAGCTTCACCGCCGCTTCCATCGCCTCTGAGCCGGACGAGCCCAAGAACACCATGTCGAGATCGCCGGGCGAGCATTTGGCGAGGTTGTGTGCGAGCGCTGCCGCATATTGCGACATGAAGGCGATGGCGATTTCCTGGCGCTTCTCCTCCTGGAATTTTTTGCGTGCGTCCAGGATACGTGGGTGGTTGTGGCCGAAGGCCAGCGAACCGAAGCCGCCGAAGAAATCGAGGATCTTGCGGCCGTTCTGGTCGATGTAGAACATGCCTTCGGCACGCTCGATCTTGATCTTGTGGAAGCCGAGCAGCTTCATGAAATGCAGCTGGCCAGGATTGAGATGCGCCTTGAACAGGTCGGTCATGCGTGCCACGTCCATCGCCTTGGCCTGCTCGACACTGATCAGATCGGGCTTGGCTATTGCTGCGGGCGACAGTGCCGGCGCGCTCACCATGGTGCGCGCATTCGTCTGCTCGGGCTTGGCCATGACGGTCATTTCAATCTCCTGTCCGCGCTGACCACCAGCGTCGTGCGCTATGAATAGTTTGGCGGGCCCGCTACTCGGCGGGCACATGTTTGGTGGCGACAGCAGGCCCGGCCTTCTTGGCGCGGTATTCGCTGTAGGCAGCGATCAGCATGTCCTCGTCGCGATATTGCGGCACCCAGCCGAGCTGGCGCTCGGCCTTCGACACGTCGAGCACGCACTCCTCGTCGGCGATCAGATATTGCTCCGGATCCATGATCGGCATGTTCATGAGATCGAGCAGGTCGAGCGTGCGCTTGACCGCCCAGCCCGGCGTCGGCAGCAGGATCGACTTCGACCCGGCATGGCGGATGAGGTCGCCGAGCAATTTCTTCACCGGCGGCGGGTTGAGCGAGCCAAGATTATAGGCCTCGTTGGGCACGCCGGCCTTCCAGGCGGTGCGGGCAGCTTCCGCGCAATCGAAAACAGAAATGAACTGATAGGGGTTTCTGCCCGAACCGATCATCGGCACCGGAAGGTTCCAGTCGATCAGCTTGAACAGTTTTTCGAGAATGCCGAGCCGGCCGGGGCCGATGATCAGGCGCGGCCGGAACAGCGAGATCGACATGCCGCGCGTGCGCCATTCGGCGGCGAGTTCCTCGGTCTTCTGCTTCGACCAGCCATATTCGCCGAGCGGCGCGACGGGGTGCTCCTCGGTCATCGGCTGGGTGACCGTGTGGCCGTAGATCATGTCGGTCGTGTAGTGGACGAGCCTCGGCGCACCAACCCTGTCCATGGCCTGCATGATGTGCTCGGTGCCGTGGAAATTCACCGGGAAGAAGAAGTCGTGCCGCTTGGCGCGCACCTGGATCGGCGACAGCATCTTGGCCGACAGATTGTAGACCATGTCGTCGGCCTTCAGCCCGACGGCGGCGACCGAGGCCGGATCGGTGACGTCGCATTGGACGAACCGGACGTTGCGGTAGTGCGCAAGGTCGCTCCTGGCGATGTCGGCGACGATGACCTCTTCGCCATCGGCGACAAGCTTGGGCGCAAGGTGGCGGCCGACGAAGCCGTCACCGCCGAAAATCACATGTCTCATCGAACGGTCTCGTTTGCAGGGATCTTGTCGGGCGCGATGGAAGCGGTCTGGTCCTCATGCCCTCGCCCGCTTTGCGCGATCAGCACCGTGCCGACGCAGATGAAGGCAATGCCGGCGATGCGCCAGCCATTGAGGTCCTCGCGAAAGACGAAATAGGCGAAGATGGCGACGGCGACATAGGCGAGGCTAAGGAACGGATAGGCAAAGGAAAGCTCGACCTTGGACAGCACATAGAGATGCGAGGCCATGGAAATCACGAAGGTGCAGAGCCCGAGGAACACCCAGGGGCTGAAGACGATCTGCAGCAGCTTGACGAGCGGATTGACGCCCTCGAACGAGATCGGGCCAAGCGACATCATGCCTTGCTTCAGCATGAGCTGCGCAGCGGCATTGGTCATGACTGTAAAGAGAATGAAGACGATATATTTCATGCTTGCGCGCCCATCCCGTGATTTCCAGTAATACAAACCCGAAAAGATTTCGTGAACTCACAAGACTGTTTTGAGTAAACCTTGCGATTAACCGTTCGCTAACCACGATTCATTCCATTTTTATCTATTCGGCGGCCTCAACGCCGCGCCGCCGCAGGTCGATGCTGCCGGCCGAGCGCGCCCAGAAATCGGACATGAAGGCAGGGTCGCGCAGCGCTTCCAGCCTCGGCCAGTCCGCAAAGGAAGCAGCAAGGATTGCCGCACCCATGCGCGCATCCTTGTAGGGATTGACCGCCCCGCCGGCCGCGACCGTGATACGGTCGAGTTCGCCAAGCAGGGCAAGCGTCGCCGCTCCCTTGTTGGGGAAATCCAACGTCAGCGTATAGCCAGGCCTGGGGAATGACAGCAGCGCCGGCGAGCGGATCGAACCGAAGCGTTTCAGCACCGTGAGGAAGGACCCCTGCCCGGCTCGCCGGGCAGCCGCGAGCAATTCCGGCACGACGCTGCGCGCGGCCTCTTCCGGCACCACGCTCTGGTGCTGGAACAGCCCTCTGGGGCCATAAAGCCGGTTCCAATCACGCACGCCGTCGAGCGGAAAGAAAAAACCGTGGTAGCCGGTCTGGCGCGGCGCGGTCGCCTGGCCTTTCTTCCACCGGTAGGCGGCGTTGAAAGCGGTCAGGAACGGCCGGTTGAGCACATTGAACGGCGGTTGGAACGGCACGGAAAGATTGCCGCCGGCGCGCGAGGCCGCATGCGAGCCATGCTCGGCATGGTTGCCGGTGAACAGCAGCCCGCGCCCGCTGTTGCGGCCGCCGGCGAGTTGATCGATCCAGGCGACCGCATATTCGTTGGCCTGGTCCGCCGCCGCGGCCAGATCGAAGAATTCGCCGAGATCACGAAACGGCGTCGTCTTCTCGACGATGTCGAGCGAAGGCACCCGCATCAGCCGGATCGAGGCCGAGAGCATCAGGCCAGTCAGGCCCATGCCGCCGATGGTCGCCGCGAGCAGGCGCGGATTGTCCGTCGCCGAGCAGCGATAGGTCTTTCCATCGGACCGCAGCAGCGTGAAGCTTTCGACATGGCAGCCGAACGTGCCTCGCCGGTGATGGTTCTTGCCGTGCACGTCATTGGCGATGGCGCCGCCGAGGGTGACGAATTGCGTGCCCGGAACCACCGCCGGAAAGAAACCGTAGGGTGCGGCGTGCGCGATGATATCGGACAGCAGCACACCGGCATCCGCTTCGAGCACGCCGGTCTCGGCGTCGAAGGCGCGGATGCGGTTCAGCGTCCGCATGTCGACGACCGCGCCGGCCTGGTTCTGGCAGGAATCGCCGTAGGAGCGCCCATTGCCATAGGCGAGCAGCGAGGCTTCCTTCGCCTGACCGCCCTTCAGCAGCGCGATGGCTTCGTCGGCGTTGATCGCGCGTGGTGCCGGCGGCGTGGCAAGGCCAAAGCTCAAAAAGCGTTCGGCCATGCCTACCAGCCCCCGATGACCAGCAGCACGGCGCCGATCAGCACCACGATCTGGCTGCGCCAGTCGCGGATGATGAAGACGACCGGGTCGTCATTCATCTCGTCGCGGCGCGCCAGGATCCAGACGCGCATGGTGAGGTAAAGCACGATCGGCGGCAGCGGCCAGATCAGCCACGGATGCGGGTAAAGCTCGCGCACCGCGACACTGTCCATGTAGAGCGCCAGAACCAGCGCCGAGGAGAAGGCGGAGGCCATGCCGGCCTGGGCGACGATCTCCTGGTCTTCCGTGCGGTAGCCACGGCCGGCAATGCGTTCGCCGGGTGGAATGGCGGTTGTGCGCAGTTCGACGAAGCGTTTCACCAGCGCCAGCGACAGGAAGAAGAAGATCGAGAAGGCGAGCAGCCAGAACGAGACGGCGACGCCGGTCGCGGCCGCACCGGCGATCACTCGGATCGAGTAGAGGCCGGCCAGCGTCAACACGTCGACAAGCAGCATGCGCTTGAACGACAGCGAATAGGCCGTCGTGACGACCATGTAACCGCCAAGCACGGCCAGGAATTCAGGCGACAGGAACAGCCCGGTACCGACGCCGATCGCCAGCAGCACCGCGATCGCGCCTAGACCGAACGGGATCGACAGTGCGCCGCTGGCGAACGGCCTGTTGCGCTTGGTGACATGCTTGCGGTCGAGCGCCAGATCGAAGAAATCGTTGAGGATATAGATCGCCGACGCCACCGCGCTGAATGAGACGAACGCCAGCAGGCATTGCCAGATCATGTTGGTGTTGAAATATTCGTGCGACAGCACCATCGGCACGGCGATCAGCGAGTTCTTGAGCCACTGATGCACGCGCAGCATCTTGATGATGGTCCGCAAGGTCGGCTTCGGCGCCGGCATGGTTTCGGCGCCATGCGCTGCTTGCCAGCGCGCCGCATGGCGGTCGGGCGCGACGACGATTGCATTGCGCGCGGCGTCGAAGACCTGGAGATCATGGCGGCTGTTACCGGCATAGTCGAAGCCGCCATCGCCATAGGCTGATATCAGCGAGGCGCGCTTCTTGCCGGATGTGAGGTTGTCTAGGCCGTCGGTCGCCAGCACCCGCTCGAAGATGCCGAGATGGGCTGATATGGCGTCGGCGAATTTGCGCGGCGTGCCGGTCGCCAGCACGATCTTGCGGCCTTCGCCGTGCTCGGCGCGCAGCCGGTCGAGCAGCGGCGCGCGATAGGGCAGCGTCGCGGGGTCGATATCGATGCGCTGTGCGATCGCCTGCTTCAGCCGCGCCGGCCCGCCGGCGGCCCAGAACGGCACCAGAAAGATATAGAGCGGGTTCTTCTTGAGGAGGAGGAACAAGCCTTCCCACAACAGGTCGGTCGCGATCAGCGTGCCGTCGAGATCGACCGCAAGCGGTATTGCGTTCCTGTCCGACCGCGCATCCATGCCCGTCCTGCCCTGCCAGCGTATGATCCGGAAAACCGGAATCCCGTTGCGCGCCGCTTTTCGGCGTCTTGACGCTGGTATAGCGAGGGATGGCGTAGCGAACGTTAAAACGCCTGGTTGCAGGCGGCTGCCGCGGCGGTATTTCCGGCGTCATTGTTAAACAAGCGCTACCGGAAACGATAAAAGGCCGAGCAAATGCCCGGCCTTTCCAATCATGCCGCCTGGGTTACTTGATGCGGGCGACGCCGCCCGAGATTTCGACGGTTTCCGAGCCGGTCAGGGCTTCAAGGTCACCGTTCGGCAAGGTGACGAAGCAGCCGTTCTGGCAGAATTCGACGGTTTCACCACCGGCCAGCGCAAGGTCGGTCTTGCTGCCGCCTTCCGTCACGACCAGCGTGCGGGTCTCGGCGTCCTTGTTGACCGCGCTGGCGGCATGGGCCGAGCCGCTCACGGCGAGCAAGGCCACGGCAGTGACGAGAGACTTCCACATGTTGCAATATCGGTGTTCCCACCGCCTCTGTTGCATTTCGCAAGGCATTTTCGCCCTTTGCATGGGAGCTTATATGAGATGGAAGCTGAACCGCAACTGAATGCCGCATTCATGCCGCAATTGGTTTTGGCCTGTCCGCAAGCATACGCCCGACCCTGTTAATTTCGCCGGCCGACACGATATGATGCCGAGGCAGCAACGCGAAAAAGAGACCATGCACGACAACTGGCTTGAAACGATCGGCGTTGGCGTTGAGTCGCGAAGGATTGCCGCGGGGCTGACCCATTATGTACCCGCATCCATCAACCATCGGCTTGGAATCCACGTCGGAGCGCCGGTCAACGCGTCGTGCCATTGCGATGGAAAACATCACCGCCGGGTCCAGTCGGACGGCGACATCGATATTGTGCCCGCCGGGCTCGATGGCGACTGGAAGGATGACGCGGACTGCACCATCCTGCGGCTGTGGGTCAGTCCGGCGCTGGTTCGGCGCGCTGCCGAGGACCTCGATATCGACCCGGACAGGGTCGTCGTCAATCCGCAGTTCCAGCGCCGCGATGCGAGGATCGAACACATCGCCCATGCGCTGGCGACCGGTCTGAACCCTGACGTGCCATCCGACCGGCTGTATTTCGAAAGCCTGGCCAAGGCGCTGGCGGTCCAGATCATCCAGGGCGCTTCAAAGCCGGAAGCTCCAGCCAGACAAATGCTCTCTTTCGGCCAGAAGCGCAGGCTGACCGATTTCATCGAAGCGACCAGGATCTTTCGCTGGATGAGATGGCGCAAGTGTCAGCCATCAGCGTCTCGCATCTGAAAGTGCTGTTTCGCCGCACCTTCGGCATGCCTCCCCACCAATATGTCATCCGTCGCCGGGTCGAACGGGCCAGGACCTTGCTGCATCAGGGGAAAATGCCGCTCAGCCAGATCGCGCTGGAAGCGGGCTTCACGCATCAGAGCCACATGGCGCAAAGCATGAAGCGCATCCTCGGCGTCACGCCGGCCGCCCTGATCCGTATGCAGCGGTAAACTGCAGTCCGGCGCCGCGCTTTGGCTTTCGAAGCCAATCGTCCGTTCTTGCGCTCCAGCATCCAAATCTGAGCGACCCAAGCCCGCCCATTCGGCATTCCTGACGTCCCACTGGTCAGGATGAAGGACACGGGCATGTTTGTTGTGTTGGGCGCGGCAGGAAAGATCGGACGGGCCACGATTGGTGCGCTTCGCAGGCATCACGTTCCACTCATAGCCGTGGTGCGAAACCCGTCGCAGGCCGAGGAGTTCCGTGCGCTCGGTTGCGAGGCGGAGATTGCCGATCTGCGCGATACGCCGGCGTTGGCGCGGGCAACAAGGGGCGCCACCGCCGTTCAGGTCATCTGTCCAACCAGCGTCCGCGCCGATGATGCTTCGGCGGAGATGGAAGCCACCATTCGATCCGTTGTGAATGCACTCGATCAAGTCAGACCGCAAAGAATTCTGGCGATCTCGGACTATGGCGCCCAGCTTGCCGCCGGCACCGGCATCACGCTCACGTTCCATCATTTGGAAACGCAGTTGAGGACGATACCGGCAGCCCTGACGGTGCTGCGTTCCGCCGAGCACATGCAGAATTGGGACCGCTTGGTCGGCCGGGCAATCGAGACCGGCGTGCTGCCGAGCCTGCACCATCCCGTAACAAAATCCTTCCCGACGGTGTCGGCCGGCGATGTCGGGCTGATGGCGGCGGATCTCCTCCTTTCGGGCAGCGGCGATGCGCTGCACGTGGTCCACGCCGAAGGGCCAAATCGCTACAGCGCAGCCGATGTGGCGCGAACGCTTGGCGACATTGCCGGCCGCGCGATCGTCGCGCGCGAATTGCCAAGGCAGGACTGGGTTCCCGCCCTCATCGGCGGTGGCATCGGCACGAGTTATGCCGGACTGGTCGCCGCGATGTTCGACGCCCACAATGCCGGCCGCATCGATGTCGAGCACGGTGTCGGCGAAGTCAGACGCGGCAAGACCGATCTTCGCCCGGCGCTGGAGGCGTTGGTCGCGAGAAGCTGACGGCAACCGGCCCTAGCTGGGATCGGGCTTGCGCGCCTTGCGTCCAGATTTGGCGAGTTTTTTCGCTTCGGCCGCGGCTTCCACCTTTGCCTGTTCCTGTTCAGCGAAGTCGGCCTCGATCTTGTCGTCGTCGGTTGGCCAGGCCTTGGGCTTGTTCACCTCGACGACAGCGCGTGGCGTCGACGGGATCTCGATATGCAGGTCGCTGAACTTCTCCAGCACGGCAAAACGAATGTCGTTCTGCACGACGCTGCCGTTCATGATATCGGCCAGGAACACGCGGATTTCGAACTCGAGCGCGGCCGCGCCAAAATTGGAAAACAGCACGAAGGGCTCGGGGTTCTTAAGCACCATCGCATGGCTGCGCGCGATTTCCAGCAGGATGGCATGCACCTGCTTGACGTCGCTGCCATAGGCGACGCCGACCTTGATCTCGACACGGCCGAGCTTGTTGCGGTGCGTCCAGTTGCCGACGGCGTTGTTGATCAGGTTTGAATTGGGCAAGATCACCGACTGCCGTTGGAAAGTCTCGATCTCGGTGGCGCGCACGCTGATCTTCTTGACCGTGCCGCTGACGTCGCCGGCGACGATCCAGTCGCCGACCTTGAACGGCCGCTCGGCCAAAAGGATCAGGCCGGAGACGAAGTTGGAGACGACATTCTGCAGGCCGAAACCGATACCGAGGGAAAGCGCGCCGGCGACCAGAGCCAGGCTGGAGAGGTCGATACCCGCCGCCGATATGCCGACCAGCCCCGCCACGGCGACGCCGGCATAGCCGACCGCCAGCCGGATCGAATTGCGCACGCCCGTATCGACCTTGCCGCGCGCCATCACCGACCCGTCGAGCCAGCCCTGGAACCAGCGCGTGAGGAAATAGCCGATGATGAAGACGATGATGCCCGAAAGGATGCCAGTGACCGAAATCGTCACCGAGCCGATGGTGATCCCGGTCGCCAGCTTGTAGGCCCAGGCCTGGATGTCGCCGGGCTGGAAGCCCCACATCAAAAGGATCAGTGGCAGGAAGACCAGCACGATCATCAAATTGATGGCGACACTGACGACAAGGCCGAGCTGGTCGAGGGCGGCGTCCTCGTAGCTGGAGTTGGCCGACAGCCAGCGCCCGACAGTGGTGTTGGCGAACGCCCCCTCCTCGCCGATCGCCTGCGCCGACAGGAAGCCGATATAGGCGGTGATCAGCGCCGTACCGGTGACCACGACCTGCAGCGAGACGAACAGGGCAAGGCCGATATAGCCAAGCAGGGCGGCGGCGATGGTGAACAGGCCAAGCGCCAGCGCCAGATAGCGCAGCCAAGCCGGCCACGGCCGCCAGCTTCCGTCGCGTGCCTTGAACGGCCGCAGCATCGCCATCAGAATCAGGATGATGCCGACGACAATGGTGGCGACGAAACTGCGGGCGATGGTCAGCGACAGTGGCGAGCCCATCTTGTCGTTGATGATCGACAGGAAATTGTTGACGCCGATGACCACGGCCATGGCGGTTGTCAGCCGCACCAGCCAGCGCGCCGGGCCGGTTTGGACGGGAATGAGCCGCCAGTTCGGCAGCCGCGGCTCAAGCGCGGCATTGGTCAGCCGGTTGACGCAGAACACCACCGCGATGACGGCCGCCAGCGCATTCAGGAAGACGCCGATGTCGCCGCGCAACACATTGTAATAGTTGAAAAAGAACACCGTGGAGGCCAAGAACACGCCGACCGCCAGCGTCGGCAGCAAGGTCGACCAGAAGGCTACAGACAGGCGGCTGAGATAGGACGGATCCTCGACCGTCGGATCAGCTTCGAATATACGCCCGAACAGCCGCCTGCCGCCGACCAGCAGCACCAGCGCCAGCCCGAGCGCCACGAAGGTTGCCGCGAGGACGGCCTGGAACTTGAACTTGAAAGCGAAACTCAGCCAGGACGACACCGCCTTGTAAAAGTTGGCGTATTCGTCCCGGGCGTCGGAAAACACCTGTGGGCTCAGCGCCTCGGACAGTGCGTAGCGCTTGGTCAAAAAGTTGCGGAACTGCTCGCTGCGCATATTGCCGATCTTGTCGATCAGCCCGCTGATGCGGATCGACAGGTTCTGCGCGCTGGCGACGACCGCGTTGATCTCGGCCTTTTCCGACGCCAGCGCTTGGCGCTCGCCGGTCACGATGTCTGGCTCCTGCGGCTGGCCCGCGGCCGGCGGCGGGCCTAGCACCTCGATGCGATTGTTGATGTCTGTAAGCCGCGGACGAAACGCCACCGCGCTGGTCAGCGCCGCCCGCGACAGATCCTCCAGTTGCAGACGGATGTCCACGAGCGAGGCGTCGTCCTCACCGTCCTGCTGCATCTTCTTCTCGAGATCGTCCGTCTTGGCCGTCAGGCCCTGGATGACTTTCTGCTGATCGGTGATCAGGCCGACGGAGCCCTGGCCAAGCGCCTGCGCCATCGCCTCGAACGAAGGCGACGCCGAAATGACCAGCGTGAAAACCAAAAGGAGGCGAAGCAATCTCAAAAACATGACTATTGGCGACTCACGGACGGCAACGGCATTTAAAAAGCCTGTCCTTGATAAAGACGGCCATATCGTCGGGCAAGCCGTCGCATCGCGGCGTCGGCCAGTCGAAAGGCCATGGCGCAATATTGGCTTTGCGGATGCGGCCTGCTCTATAGTCTGCCGCATCGCCCGAACCGGATGACAATGATGGCAGAGTACTCGGCCTTTTCGCTGCTCGCGAACGCGCTCAAGGGAAACAAGGACTGGAAGGCGGCTTGGCGCAAGCCGGACCCGAAGGCTTCCTATGACGTCATCATCATTGGTGGCGGCGGCCACGGGCTGGCGACCGCCTACTATCTGGCCAAGGAGCACGGCATCACCAATGTCGCGGTGCTGGAAAAGGGCTGGCTCGGCTCCGGCAATGTCGGCCGCAACACAACGGCCGTGCGCTCGAACTACCTGTTGCCCGCCAACACCCGCTTCTACGAACATTCGATGAAGCTATGGGAGGGCCTGTCGCACGAACTCAACTACAACGTCATGTTCTCGCGGCGCGGCTGCCTGAACCTGGCGCATACGCCGGCGCAGTTCGACGACTATGCCAGGCGCGGCAACGCCATGCGCCATCTCGGCGTCGACGCCGAACTGATGACGCCGGCGCAGATCAAGCGCCTGATCCCGGCGCTCGATATCTCCAGCGACGCACGCTTTCCCGTCGTTGGCGGCCTGATGCAACGGCGCGCCGGCACCGCCCGTCACGATGCGGTGGCCTGGGGTTATGCGCGCGGCGCCGACCGGCGCGGCGTCGACATCATCGAGAATTGCGAGGTCACCGGCTTCCTGCGCGATGGCGATCGCGTCACCGGCGTCACCACCTCGCGCGGCGACATCAGGGCCAAGAAGGTGGCGGTCGCCGTGGCCGGCAGCACCGGACGCGTCATGCGGTTGGCCGGCATCGAGACGATGCCGATCGAGAGCCATGTGCTGCAGGCCTTCGTGACGGAATCGCTAAAACCCTTCATCGACACGGTCGTGACCTTCGGCATGGGCCATTTCTATATGTCGCAGTCCGACAAGGGCGGCCTTGTCTATGGCGGCGATATCGACGGCTACAACAGCTATGCCCAGCGCGGCAACTTGCCCATCGTCGACGAGGTGATGAGCGAGATGCTGGCGCTGTTTCCGGGCCTTGCGCGTGTGCGCATGCTGCGTTCGTGGGGCGGTGTCTGCGACATGTCGATGGACGGTTCGCCGATCATCACCACCGGTCCCCTGCCCGGCATGTATCTCAACTGCGGCTGGTGCTACGGCGGCTTCAAGGCGACGCCGGCCTCCGGCTGGACCTTCGCCTGGACCATCGCCAAGGATGAGCCGCACGATTTCAACGCGCCGTTCACCCTCGATCGCTTCCACCGAGGCCTCGTCATCGACGACAAGGGCCAGGGCGCGAACCCCAGGCTGCATTAGGAATATTCGATGTTGATCACCTGTCCCTATTGCGGCCCGCGCGACGTCATCGAATTCACCTATCAGGGTGACGGCAACCGCGAACGTCCCGACCCGGCCTCGCAGAATTTCGAGGCGTGGAACGCCTATGTCTATGACCGGCTGAACCCGGCCGGCGACCACAATGAGATTTGGCAGCATTCCGGCGGTTGTCGCACGCATCTGCGCGTCGTGCGCAACACGCTGACGCATGAGATTTCGAGCGTCGCCTTCGTGCGCGGCGATCATGCCTCAACCGCGCGCCGCAAGGCGGAGGACAAGGCATGAGCCCGCGCCGCACCGACACTGGCGGCCGCATCGACCGGCTGAAGACGATCCGCTTCACCTTCGACGGCGTTGCCTTTACCGGCCATGCCGGCGACACGCTGGCCTCAGCGCTGCTGGCCAAGGGCGTCACGCTTTTCGGCCGCTCGTTCAAATACCACCGTCCGCGCGGCCTGCTGACCGCGGGCGTCGAGGAGCCCAACGCGCTGGTGACGGTGCTGAAGGGCGAGGTGCGCGAGCCTAACATTCCAGCGACCATGGTCGAGATTCATGATGGGCTGGTGGCGATCAGCCAGAACCGTTTCCCTTCCCTGGCCTGGGATATCCATGCCGTCAACCAGCTCGGCGGCAAGATCCTGTCGGCCGGCTTCTACTACAAGACTTTCATGGGGCCGGTGATGGGTCCGCTGAAAGGCACGCATTTCTGGATGTTCTGCGAGCATTTCATTCGCCGCGCCGCTGGTCTGGGCAGCGCCGGATCGGCGAAGGATCCCGCCCGCTACGAACGCATGAACGCTTTTTGTGACGTGCTGGTGGTCGGCTCCGGCCCGGCCGGCCTGATGGCCGCCAAGGCCGCCGCCGATCAGGGCGCCCGCGTCATGCTGGCCGATCTCGAGCCGCGTTTTGGCGGCTCGACCAACTGGTCGGACGAAACCATCGATGGCGCGCCGGCCGCCGATTGGGCGCGCCGCACCGTCACCCAGCTCGAAGGCCGTGACAATGTCCGGCTTTTGCCGCGCACCACGGTGTGGGGCTATTACGACAACAACACGCTTGCCGCGCTCGAACGGGTCAGCGACCACAAGGAGCAGCCCGCCAAGGGCGAGCCGCGCCATCGCTATTGGGCGATCCGTGCCAGATCGGTGGTGCTGGCCACCGGCGCCTTCGAACGGCCGCTGGTCTTCCCCGGCAATGACAGGCCGGGCGTGATGCTGGCGCATGCGGCGGAGCGCTATGCCAACGAGTTCGGCGTGCTGCCGGGCGAGCGGATCGCGCTGTTCACCAACAATGACAGCGCCTATCGCGCGGCCGTCGCCCTGAAGAAGGCCGGTGCGGCGATCGTTGCCATCGCCGACGTCAGGTCCGAGCTTTCGCCAGAGATGCGCAAGCTGGCCACGGAAGCCGAGGCCGAGATCTTTGCGGGCCATGCCGTGGTCGCCACCGAGGGCGGCAAGGCGCTGTCCGGCGTCAAGGTTCAGCGTTTCGACATGGTCACCGGCGCGCTCACCGGCGATGAGCGAAGCATCCATGCCGACTGCCTGCTGATGTCCGGCGGCTGGTCGCCGACCATTCATCTGGCCAGCCAGGCCGGCGCCAAAGCGGAATGGAATGCCGCACGCCAGGCCTTCCTGCCGCCGAAGCCGGCGCAGCAATGGCCAACACAGCAGTGGATTGGAGCCGGCGCTTTTACCGGCAATTTTTCCACGGCCGAGGCGATCGCCGAAGGCCGCGCCGCCGGCCTTGCAGCGGCCGGTGGAACGAGCACGCCGGCGGCATTGCCCACGGTCGAAGCCGTCCACGGAGATCCCGATCCGGCGCCTGTGTTCGAGATCAGGGCCAAGGGCAAGAGCTTTGTCGACTTCCAGCATGACGTGACGGCGGAGGATGTCCGGCTGGCGCACCGCGAAGGCTTCGTCTCGGTAGAGCATCTGAAGCGCTACACCACGCTCGGCATGGCCACCGACCAGGGCAAGAGCTCCAACGTTCCCGGCCTCGCCATCATGGCCGAGGCGCTGGGCAAGCCGATCCCCGAAGTCGGCACGACGCGCTTCCGGCCACCCTTCGCGCCCGTTTCGATCGGCTCGCTGGCGGCGGAGCGCTTTGGCGACCTGAAGCCGGAGCGGCTGACGCCGATGCATGATTGGCACCTCGCCAATGGCGCGACCATGTATTCCGCCGGCCTCTGGTACCGGCCGATGATCTACGGGCTTTCAGGCGAAACGATCGAGCAGGCCTATGTGCGCGAAGCCAAGGCGACGCGTGAAAGTGCTGGCATCGTCGATGTCTCGACGCTGGGCAAGATCGCCGTGCAGGGCCCCGATGCCGCCGCGTTCCTCGACCGCGTCTACACCAACATGTTTTCGACGCTCGCCGTCGGCAAGGCGCGCTACGGGCTGATGCTGCGCGAGGACGGCTTCGCTTTCGACGACGGCACCACCTGGCGGCTCGGCGAACAGGATTTCCTTATGACCACCACGACGGCCAATGCCGGCAAGGTGATGCAGCATCTGGAATACTTCCTCGACGTGATCTGGCCGGACCTCAAGGTTCACGTCACTTCGGTGACCGACGAATGGGCGGGTGCGGCGATCGGCGGCCCGAAAGCCAGGCAGATCCTCGCCGCCTGCGTCACCGGCACCGCGGTCGACAATGCGACACTGCCCTTCATGGGCATCGTCCATGGCCAGATCGCAGGCGTGCCGGTGATGATTTGCCGGCTTTCCTTCTCCGGCGAAATGGCCTTCGAGGTCTATTCCGGCGCCGGCCATGGCACCCACGTCTGGGAAGCGCTGATCGAAGCCGGCAAGCCGTTCGGCCTGGTCACCTACGGGCTCGAGGCGCTGGGCACGATGCGCATCGAGAAGGGCCATGTCACTGGCGCGGAGATCGACGGCCGCACCACTGCGCGCGACCTGCATCTCGACTGGATGCTGTCGAAGAAGAAGCCCTTCATCGGCTCGGCGATGATGGACCGCGAAGGCCTGATCGCGTCCGATCGGTTGGAACTGGTCGGCCTGATCGCGCTCGACAACCGGCCGCTCAGTGGCGGCGCGCACATTGTTGAGGCGTTGGACGAGGCCAATCCGCACGGATCGATCGGACACATCACCGCCTGCTGCTATTCCCCGGCACTCGGCAAACATATCGCGCTGGCGCTGGTCCAGGGCGGCAAGGCGCGACACGGCACGCGTGCCCATGTCTCCGATCCCTTGCGCAATAGGTTCGGACCGGTCGAGATCGTCTCCAACCATTTCTACGATCCGGAAGGGACCCGCATGCATGGTTGAGCGCCAATCCCCCCTCGAGCCGGAGTTTCATGTCGGCTCGCATGGCAATTTCGAGCATGGCGTCGAGATCCTGCTGACCGAGACGAGGCCGGGCTCGATCGTTCAGCTCGCCGCCTGGCCGGGCGAGGAGAAGAAACTGATCGCTGCCATCCGCAGCGTCACCGGGCTGGCGCTGCCGGACGGCGCCGGCGGGGGCTCGAGCGACGGCGTGAAATCGGTGTTCGGCTTCGCGCCGGGAAAATTCACCGTGGCCGACGAGGCGGAAGGGCTGGCCGCGGCTTTTGCCAAGGCGGTGACGCCTGCCATCGGCACGGTGACGGACCTGTCCCATGGTCGCACCGCCATCCGCATCGCGGGGCCGAAGGCCGAATGGGTGCTGGCGAAATTCTTCGCCATCGACTTCGCGCTGCCGGCCTTCCCAGTCGGCGCCGGGCGGTCGACCGCTCACCACGACGTCTTCGCCCAGATTCAGCGCACCGGCGCCGACCAGTTCGACATCTACGTCTTCCGCTCCTTTGCACGTTCGTTCTGGAAGGCGCTCTGCCATGCCAGCGAGGAAGTCGGCTACGAGGTGCAGTAGGCGGTGGCGGCATATGGCCGCTTCGCCCCTGCTTCTGGCCTCAATGCCCGCCGGTTCTGCCGCTAGAGAATCGCGCCGCGGGCGGCCATGGTGGAACAACATGGCCGCCAGATCGGCCCAAGGGATAGAAATCCCGTCTCAGGCTCGGCACATTCGTTTGGTTCGAACATCCCCATGACCGCAGAACTATCCGCCGGCGCCACGGATCGCGCCGATGTGTCGGCCAGAGCCTTGCTCCTGCTGCCGCTAACGGTCGCCTGCGGCGTGTTCATGACCAGCCTCGACCAGAATGTCGTGGTGACGGCGCTGCCCGGCATCGGCGAAAGCCTCGCCCGCCCGCCGAGCCAGCTCGGCCTGCTGATCACCGTCTATGTCGCCAGCCTGATCATCTCGATGCCGCTCGGCGGCTGGGCCGCCGACCGCTTCGGCCTGCGCAACGTCTACTGCTTTGCCTTGCTGGTGTTCGCCACCTCGTCGGCGCTCTGCGGCCTGTCTGATAACATCTGGACACTGGTCGGCGCCCGCGCGCTGCAGGGATTTGGCGGGGCACTGATGGGCACGCTCGGCCAGGTCGTCATCCTGTCGAGCTTCCCGCGCAACCGGACGCTGAAAATCAACATGTATATCTCGGTGGCAAGCCAGACCGGGCCGCTCGTCGGGCCGCTCGTCGGCGGCGCTCTGACCACCTACATTTCCTGGCGCTGGATTTTCTTCATCAACGTGCCGTTCGCGCTGGCGGCGGCAGTCCTTGCCGCCTCGCTGTTCCCGACCATGACCAAGCCCGTTCGCACGCGGTTCGATTTTCCAGGCTTCCTGCTGGTCGGCAGCGGCATGATCCTGCTGGTGTTCGGCATGGATTCGCTTGCCGCCAAAGACGCCGGCGGCGGGATGATTGCCGGCGAACTGGCGCTGGCGGTCATCATCCTGTCGATTGCCTCGCTCTACTGCCTGCGCGTACCCAATCCCCTGCTCGATCTCAAGCTCCTGCGCATCCGCACCTTCCGCATCTCGTTCCTCACCGGCGGCGGGCTGGACACGATCGGGCTGAGTTCCGTCGCCTTCCTGCTGCCGCTGCTGTTCCAGCTCGGCTTCGGCATGAGCGCGGTGCAGGCGGGATCGCTGACCTTCGTTGCCGCGCTCGGCTCGGTGATCATGCGTTTCTTCATGCCGCGCGTCCTCAACCGGTTCGGCTTCCGCCGCGTCCTGGTCTTCAACACGCCTGTCGTTGCCGCCATGGTCGCCGGCTTCGCCTTGATGCAGGCGACCACGCCGGTGTGGATCGTGCTTGGCTATATCTTTGCTTTCGGCGTCTTTCGGTCTGTTCAATGGGCCTCGACCGGCAACCTCGCCTATTCCGACATCGCCCCAGACCAGCTCGCTCGCTTCAGCGCGCTCTACTACATCCTCTGGCAGCTGGCGGTGGCGGTCAGCGTCGGCCTGGCGGCGGCCATGCTGTCGTTCCTGGCCGGCGGCGGGCCTGCCGTGACCAATGATTTCCGGATCCTGTTCGCGATCGAGGGCCTCATCACGCTCTGCGCGCTGCTTGCCTACCTCAAGCTGACGCCCCAGGACGGCGCCCATGTCAGCGGCCATGGCATGCAGATGAATACCGAATAGCTGAAGTCAGCAGCCGCTCTATTCGCTGAACGTCACCCACTCTTCCAGCGGCACGCGGTCGGTGCGGAAGGCGTTTTCCGGCTTGGAGGTGTCCTCATAGCCGAGCGCCATGCCGCAGACGACGATCTCCTCGTCGGGAATGTTGAGCACCGGCCGGATCTGCCGGTGGTAGGGCGCGAAGGCCGCCTGCGGACATGTGTGCAGGCCCCTGCCCCGCGCCGCGACCATGATGTTCTGCAGGAACATGCCGTAGTCGATCCACGAGCCCTGGTTGAGGCGGCGATCGATGGTGAAGATCATGCCGACGGGCGCGTCGAAGAAGACGAAGTTGCGGTCGTGCTGGGCACGCATCTTGTCGACCTCGCGGCGGCCGATGCCGAGCGCGCCGTAGAGGCCGAAACCGTTGGCGCGCCGCCGCGTCAGATAAGGTTCGAAGAACTGGGTGGGATAGTAGCGATACTCGTCCCAGTCGGCCTTTTCGGCGCGGATACCGGAATTCAGAATGGCATCCGATATCTGCTGCTTGGTCTCACCCTTGGTGACGTAGACCCGCCATGGCTGCATGTTGGTACCGGACGGCGCGCGTGCCGCAACCGCCAGAATGTCGCGAACGGTGTTGTCGTCGATCATGTCGGGCAAAAACGCGCGCACCGAACGGCGCGACACGATCGCCTCGTCGACGATCTCGGCCTCATCCGCGATTCGAGCCTTCTTTTCCAACATGGGCCGTCCCTTAGCCATTGCGTCGATCGGACGTCCCCACTCGCCGCTCGCGGCGGAGCCTTTGCATGAACCGTGAAAATCCTGCAAGCAAATCTTGAGCATTGGTGAAAATCTACTTGATTTTTTCATGAGCTTGATTTCTCATGAAATTCGGATTGAAATTTTCATGAAGTGAGCGTTTTGGCGTCTCCTACCGCACGAACATTGCAGGGACCTGACGAACGCGTGCTGGCCAGCGATATCCGCGCGCTGCGCCGGGCACGCGGGCTGACGCTCGCCGAAATCGCGCTGAAACTCGGCCGTTCGGTCGGCTGGGTCAGCCAGGTCGAACGCGGCCTGTCGACGCCGTCGCTCAGCGATCTCAGGGCGTTCGCCGAACTGTTCGGTGTGCCGATCAGCCTGTTCTTCAGCCATGACGTGCCGGTCGAAAGCGAGCGCGGCGTGGTGGTGCGCGCCGGCAGGCGCCGCACCCTTGGCACCAGCGAGACCGGCCTGGTGGAAGAACTCCTGTCGCCCGATCTCGGTGGTAGCTTCGAGATGGTGCGCTCGATCTTCGCGCCGGGCGCGCAGATGAAGACCGAGCAGCTGCGGCCGACCGAGGAAGCCGGCTATCTCGCCTCGGGTATTTTCGAGATCGAGATAGCTGGCGTCTGGCACCGGCTCGGCGAAGGCGATTCCTTCCGCTTCGAAGGCAAGCCCTATCGCTGGCGCAATCCAGGCACCGAGCCGGCGGTTGTCATCTGGGTGGTTTCGCCACCGGTTTATTGAAATGCATGTCGCCCAAAAGTGTGCAGCGGTTTTGGGATAACGACATRCATCAAAACAAGAAATAGAAGCGCGACGCGCTTCGGTCTGGGAGAAGAACATGGCGGGTTTGCCGAGCACGGCGCGCGTGGTGATCATCGGAGGTGGCGTCGTCGGCACCTCCTCGCTGTATCATCTCGCCAAGGCAGGCTGGACCGATTGCGTGCTCCTGGAGAAGAACGAGCTGACATCGGGCTCGACCTGGCATGCCGCCGGCAATGTGCCGACCTTCTCCTCGTCCTGGTCGCTGATGAACATGCAGCGCTATTCCACCGAGCTTTACCGCGGCCTCGCCGACGCGGTCGACTATCCCATGAATTACCACGTCACCGGCTCGCTGCGCCTTGCCCATACAAAAGAGCGCATGCAGGAATTCCAGCGCGCCAAGGGCATGGGCCGCTATCAGGGCATGGACATCGACGTGGTCGGCGTCGACGAGATCAAGCGCCGTTATCCCTTCATCGAGACGCATGATTTGAAGGGCGCGCTCTATGACCCGAGCGACGGCGACATCGACCCGGCGCAATTGACCCAGGCGCTGGCCAAGGGCGCGCGTGACCTGGGTGCGAAAATCATCCGCTTCTGCCCCGTCACCGGCGTGCGCTGCGAGAAGGACGAATGGGTGGTCACCACGCCGCAAGGCGAGATCCGCTGCGAAATCGTCGTCAATGCCGCCGGTTACCGTGCCGCCGAGGTCGGCCGGATGTTCGGCCGCGAGGTGCCGATGATGGTGATGAGCCACCAATACATCCTCTTCGAGGAAATCCCCGAACTCGCCGCATGGTCGAAGGAACAAGGCAAGAAACTGCCGCTGCTGCGCGATGTCGATACGTCCTATTACCTTCGTCAGGAAAAGGCCGGCATGAATCTCGGCCCCTATGAGCGCAACTGCCGCGCGCATTGGGCCACCCCTGGCGATCCGATGCCGGAGGATTTTTCCTTCCAGCTCTTCCCCGACGATCTCGACCGGCTGGAACATTATTTGGCAGACGCCGTCGCCCGCGTGCCGATCCTGGGCACGGCCGGCCTTTCCAAGGTCATCAACGGCCCCATCCCCTATGCGCCGGACGGCAACCCGCTGATCGGCCCGATGCCCGGCGTGCCCAACGCCTTCGAGGCCTGCGTCTTCACCTTCGGCATTGCGCAAGGCGGCGGCGCCGGCAAAGTGCTGGCTGAATGGGTCACGCAGGGCCAGACGGAATGGGACATGTGGTCCTGCGATCCGCGCCGCTTTACGTCCTTTGCCTCGGCGCCAGACTATTGCGTCGCCAAGGGCATGGAAATCTACGGCAATGAATACGCCATCCAGTTCCCGCGCCATGCCTGGCCGGAAGGTCGCGACCGTAAACTGTCACCGATCCACGACCGCACAAAGGCGCTCGGCGGCCGCTTCGACGCCTATAATGGCTGGGAACGCGCCACCTGGTATGCGCAACCCGGCGACGACATCTCGGAGGAAGCAACACTGACCTTCCGCCGCGACGGACCCTGGCAGCATCGCGTGCGCGAAGAATGCCTGGCCGTGCGTGACGCCGCCGGCATACTCGACCTGCC
The DNA here is from genome assembly GCF_052115225.1 of Mesorhizobium sp. 2RAF45. Taxonomy (NCBI): domain Bacteria; kingdom Pseudomonadati; phylum Pseudomonadota; class Alphaproteobacteria; order Hyphomicrobiales; family Phyllobacteriaceae; genus Mesorhizobium; species Mesorhizobium sp. 2RAF45. The sequence goes on from NZ_JBFRGG010000001.1 coordinate 516,655, forward strand.
GGGTTTCTCGCGCTTCAACCTCGAAGGCCCCGGCGCCGCCGAATGGCTAAGCCTGCAGGTCACCGGACTGGTGCCGAAGCCCGGCCGCATCGGCCTGGTCTATTTCGCCGACGACAAGGGCCGCATCGTCACCGAAATGTCGGTCGTGCGCCACGGCGAGGACCAGATGACGCTGATCACCGCGGCGGTCGCGCAATGGCATGATTTCGAATGGCTGAAGTCTCGCATGCCCGGGGATGCGGCCTTCACGCTAACCGACCGCACCGAGGACTATTCCACTCAGATCCTGGCCGGCCCAAATTCGCGAAGAATCCTCGCCGATGTCTGCGACGCCGACCTCGCCCTACCGTGGCTGACGCATCAGGAAACCAGGATAGCCGGCCGCTGGGCCAAGCTGGTGCGCGTCTCCTTTGCCGGCGAACTCGGCTGGGAAATCCACACCAAGATCGGTGACACCGCCGCCATCTTCGACGCCATCTGGGCGGCCGGGCAGAAGCATGGACTGAAGCCGTTCGGCATGTACGCGCTGGATTCGCTCAGGCTGGAGAAGGGCTACCGCGCCTGGAAGGGCGATCTGTCGACCGACTATTCTATCCTGCAGGGCGGGCTCGAGCGCTTCGTCAAATGGGAGAAGCCCGATTTCCGCGGCAAGGCAGCACTGCAGAACGAGAAGCAGCAAGGCGTGAAGAAGCGCTTCGTCACGCTGGTCGTCGAAAACCCCGGTGATTGCGACGCGCCCTACATGTCGACGCTGTGGCATGGCGGCCAGATCGTCGGCGAGACCACGTCAGGCGGCTGGGGCCATCGCATCGACAAGTCGATCGCGCTCGGCATGCTGCGCGTGGATTTGACCGAGCCAGGCACCTCCGTCGAGGTCGAAATCTTCGGCGACCGTTTCCAGGCGGTCGTGCAGAAGGACGAGCCGCTCTGGGATCCCAGGAACGAGAGGCTGCGCGCATGAAGAATGTCATCCTCACCGATGGTGGCATGGGCCAGGAACTGGTCCGGCGCAGCAAATCCGAGCCGACGCCGTTGTGGTCGGCCAGGGTCCTGATCGACGAACCCGATCTGGTGCGCGACCTGCATGCCGAATTCATCCGCGCCGGCGCCCGCGTGATCACCATCAATACCTATTCGGCGACACCTGAGCGCCTGGCGCGCGAGGGTGCCGAGGACCTGTTCAAGCCGTTGCAGAAGCGCGGCATCGAATTGGCCCGGCAAGCGTGTGACGCAGCCGGCGACGCAGCGATCGCCGGCTGCCTGTCGCCGCTTTTCGGCAGCTACGCCCCTGCGCTGACCATCTCTTACCAGGAGACGCTCGACATCTACCGCCGCATCGTTGCCGAGCAGGCGGATGGCGTCGATCTGTTCCTCTGCGAAACCATGGCCTCTGCCGATGAGGCGCGCGCGGCCGTCACCGCGGCATCGGAAAGCGGCAAACCGGTCTGGGTGTCGTGGACGCTCGCCGATCACGGCACGCCGCGGCTGCGCAGCGGTGAAACAATAGCCGCCGCGGCAAGCGCGCTCGATGGCCTGCCGATAGCGGCGCGGCTGCTCAACTGCTGCCGGCCGGAAGCAATCGCCGCCGCCTTGCCTGAACTGATCGACCTCGGCGGCCCGGTCGGCGCCTATGCCAATGGCTTCACCTCCACGGAAGCGCTCAAGCACGGCGGTACCGTCGATGTGCTGCACGCCCGCCACGACCTCGGCCCGGACGCCTATGCCGAGCAAGCGATCGGCTGGGTGGAGGCAGGTGCTGAGATCGTCGGCGGCTGCTGCGAAGTCGGACCGCCGCACATTGCCGCGCTGCGCGATCGGCTGCAGCAGGACGGTTACGAAATTTCGGGGGTTTTGCATGCCTAGACCATCGTCTCGCATCTCCGGCATCGTGCCTTCGGGCAAGGATGGCTGGGAGGTTCATTTCGCCGCCTGGACCCGCAAGGAAGCCGGCGAGGACATCATCATGCTGTCGGTCGGCGATCACGACTTCGACACGCCCTCGCAAACGATCGAGGCCTGCGTAACCGCGGTTCGCGGCAGCAATCACCATTACACGCCGCTTCCCGGCCTGCCGCGCCTGCGCCAGGCAATGGCGGCCGCCTCCAGCGCCTGCACCGGCGTCGAGACGACGCCCGATCAAGTCATCGCCACGCCGGGTGGCCAGGCGGCCCTTTATGCGGCCGTGCAGGCCGTTCTCGACCAGGGCGATCATGCCATCGTCGTGGCGCCGTACTATGCCACCTATCCCAACACATTCAGCGCCGCCGGCGCGAGTTTCACCGTCGTCGAGACGCCGGCCGAGGACGGTTTTCAGCCCCGCGCGGACATGATCCGCGCGGCACTCAAGCCCAACACGCGCGCCATCCTGATCAACACGCCGAACAACCCGACAGGTGCGGTCTATTCGCGCGAGCGGCTGGAACAGCTGGCCGAAATCTGCCGCGAGCATGATCTCTGGCTGCTGTCGGACGAGGTCTACTGGACGCTGGGCGGCGGCGAGCATGCCTCGCCACGCTCGCTACCCGGCATGGCCGAGCGCACGCTGGTCATCAATTCCATGTCCAAGAGCCATGGCATGACCGGCTGGCGCATGGGCTGGCTGACCGGTCCGCAGGATATGATTACGCTGCTCATCAACCTCAATCTGGTGACGACATACGGCCTGCCGGCCTTCATCTCGATCGCCTGCGCCGAGGCACTCGAGAACCGTTACGGCGTCAAGGAGATCGCCGAGCGCTACGCGGCGCGCCGCACCGTCCTGCTGGATGCCGTGCGCGGCATGAACAATGTCAGCGTGCGCGGTTCCGAAGGCGGCATGTATGTCATGCTCGACATATCCGATGTCGAACCGGATGACGAAAAATTCGCCTGGGCCCTCCTCGACCAGGAGAAGGTCGGCGTGATGCCCGGCTCCAGCTTCGGCGAAGCCGCCGCCGGCCACATCCGCATCAGCCTCTGCCAGCCCGAGCCCGTACTGCAGGAGGCGGCCGCTCGGCTGCGCCGTTTTGCTTCCAGCTATCGCCGCGAGGCCGCATGACCAAGAGCATCCCCACCAAGGCCATTCCTACCAAAGCGAGGGCGGTGATCATCGGCGGTGGCGTTTCCGGCTGTTCGGTCGCCTATCACCTGGCCAAGCTCGGCTGGACCGACATCGTGCTTCTGGAGCGCAAGCAGCTGACCTCGGGCACGACCTGGCATGCCGCCGGCCTGATCGGCCAGTTGCGCGGCTCGCAGAACATGACGCGGCTGGCGAAATATTCGGCCGACCTCTACGTCAAGCTGGAAGCCGAGACCGAGGTCGGCACCGGCATGCGCCAGGTCGGCTCGATCACGGTCGCGCTGACCGAGGAGCGCAAGCACGAGATCTACCGGCAGGCATCGCTGGCGCGTGCCTTCGATGTCGACGTGCGCGAGATTTCGCCGAATGAAGTCAAAGAGATGTATCCACATCTCAACGTCTCCGACGTCGTCGGCGCCGTGCATCTGCCGCTCGACGGCCAGTGCGACCCCGCCAACATCGCCATGGCTCTAGCCAAGGGCGCGCGCCAGCGGGGTGCTGCCATCGTCGAGAATGTGAAGGTCACCAAAGTCCATACCAGGAACGGCCGCGTCACCGGCGTGTCCTGGGCGCAGGGCAACGAAAAGGGCATGATCGAGGCCGACATTGTCGTCAACTGCGCCGGCATGTGGGCCCGCGAACTCGGCGCCCAGAACGGCGTCACCATTCCGCTGCACGCCTGCGAGCATTTCTACCTCGTCACCGAGCCTATCCCCGGCCTCTCCCGCTTGCCGGTGCTGCGCGTTCCCGACGAATGCGCCTACTACAAGGAAGACGCCGGCAAAATGATGCTCGGCGCCTTCGAGCCGGTGGCCAAGCCATGGGGCATGGACGGCATCCGCGAGGATTTCTGCTTCGACCAATTGCCGGAGGATATGGACCATTTCGAACCGATCCTCGAAATGGGCGTCAACCGCATGCCGATGCTGGCCACCGCCGGCATCCACACCTTCTTCAACGGCCCCGAGAGTTTTACCCCGGACGACCGCTACTATCTCGGCGAGGCGCCGGAACTGTCCGGCTACTGGATGGCGACCGGCTACAATTCGATCGGCATCGTCTCCTCCGGCGGCGCCGGCATGGCACTGGCGCAGTGGATCAACGATGGCGAAGCGCCGTTCGACCTCTGGGAAGTCGACATCCGCCGTGCCCAGCCATTCCAGAAGAACCGCCGCTACCTCAAGCAGCGCGTCTCCGAAACGCTCGGCCTGCTCTATGCAGACCATTTCCCCTATCGGCAGATGGCGACGTCGCGCGGTGTGCGCCGCTCACCCCTGCATGAGCACCTGAAGGCGCGCGGCGCCGTGTTCGGCGAGGTCGCCGGCTGGGAGCGCGCCAACTGGTTCGCCCGCGACGGCCAGGAGCGCGAATACCGCTATTCCTGGAAGCGGCAGAACTGGTTCGACAACCAGCGCGAGGAACATCTGGCGGTCCGCAACAAGGTCGGCCTGTTCGACATGACTTCGTTCGGCAAGATCCGCGTCGAGGGCCGCGATGCCTGTGCCTTCCTGCAAAGGCTGTGCGCCAACGACATGGACGTGGCACCGGGCAAGATCGTCTATACCCAGATGCTCAACCAGCGCGGCGGCATCGAGAGCGATCTCACCGTCTCGCGCCTGTCGGACACCGCCTACTTCCTCGTCGTCCCAGGCGCCACGCTGCAGCGCGATCTGGCCTGGCTGCGCCGGCATGTCGGCGAGGAGTTCGTCGTCATCACCGATGTCACGGCGGCGGAAAGCGTGCTCTGCCTGATGGGTCCGGATGCGCGAAAGCTGATCCAGAAAGTCAGCCCCAACGACTTCTCCAACGAGAACAACCCGTTCGGCACGTTCCAGGAGATCGAGATCGGCATGGGCCTCGCCCGCGCCCACCGCGTCACCTATGTCGGCGAACTCGGCTGGGAGCTCTATGTCTCGACCGATCAGGCTGCCCATGTCTTCGAAGCGATCGACGAGGCCGGCACCGATGTCGGTCTGAAACTCTGCGGCCTGCACACTCTGGATTCCTGCCGCATCGAAAAGGCTTTTCGGCATTTCGGCCACGACATCACTGACGAGGACAATGTGTTGGAAGCCGGCCTCGGCTTCGCTGTGAAGACCGCCAAGGGCGACTTCATCGGCCGCGATGCCGTGATGAAGAAGAAGGAAGCCGGATTGAACCGCCGGCTGATCCAATTCTGGCTGAAAGACCCACAACCCCTGCTCTTCCACAATGAAGCCATCCTGCGCGACGGCAAGATCGTCGGCCCGATCACCTCGGGCAATTACGGCCATCACCTCGGCGGCGCCATTGGGCTCGGCTATGTGCCGTGCCAGGGCGAGAGCGAGGCCGATGTGCTGGCCTCATCCTACGAGATCGAGATCGCCGGCGAGCGTTTTGCGGCGGAAGCCTCGCTGAAGCCGATGTATGACCCGAAGGCGGAACGGACGAAGATGTAGCGCCCTCTTCCTTCTCCCCGTTTCACGGGGAGAAGGTGGCCCGATAGGGTCGGATGAGGGCCGCGCCAGCGCCCCAGAATAAGGCAAACGTCCGCGCCGCCCCTCATCTGCCTGCCGGCATCTTCTCCCCGTTAAACGGGAAGAAGGACGCCTAATTCCTCAAAACCTTTCCAGCTTCATCCGCACCTTCGCCAGAAACGCTGCCCGCGTCTTTGGCGTCGAGGCGTCCATCAGATAATGCGCCAGGAAGAACGTCCTGCAGCGTCTCGCGCACAGCGCCCGCATGCCGCGCAACAAGGTCTTGCGTCCGGGCTGGCCGACGACGACGCTCCACCAGGTCGGCGCGCCGCAGGTGGTGATGACGCCGACCTTGGTGACATGCGTCATCAGCGATTTGATCCGCCCTTTGCCCACCGGCAGTTTGAAGGCGACGTCCGTCGCCCACACCCGGTCGAGCCAGCCCTTCAGCATTGCCGGCAGCCCGTACCACCACGTCGGATAGACGAACAGGATTGCTTCGGCCCAACCGAGCAGTTCGAAATGCGGTTTCAGCGCGGGATCCTGCGGCGCCTGATTGTTGTAAGAGCGCCGCTCGTCGCAGCCCATCACCGGGTCGAATTTCTCGGCATAGAGGTCGAGCAGCCGCACCTCCCAACCCTTGGCCTTGAGCACATCCAGAGCGGTGTCGCGGATCGCGGCGCAAAAGCTTTCCGGCACCGGATGGCAATAGACCACGAGGACCCGCATCAGAATGCATCCATGCTCGCCGCAACCTTCGTCATGAAGGATTTTCGCGTTTGGTCAGTCGACAGGTTCATCGCGTAGTGCGCGAGGTAGGTCACCGGCGCGCCGGGCTTTACGGTGGCGCGCAGCATGCGCTTGATCAGCCTGCGTGGCGGATCGCCCATCACAATGGCACGGAACCGGCTGCCGCCATAGGTGGTGACGGCCGCGACCTTACGGATGTTGTGCAGGGACGGCTGCACCTTGCCGTCGACCAGCCTGAACGACACGCCGGGCAGGAAGACGCGGTCGAAAAAACCCTTGAGGATCGCCGGAAAGCCGTAGTTCCAGACCGGATAGGAAAGCACCAGCGCCTCGGCACGCAGCAGTCGCTCGACATAAGGCGCCGCCGGGTCCGCGGCGCCCCGCTGGTTGTGATAATCCAGCCTCTCCTGGCGCATCAGCCGCGGGTCGAAATCCTCGGCGTAGAGGTCGCAATCATCGACATCATGGCCCGCCGCCGTCAGCCGCTCGACGATCAACCGGTGCAGGCCGGCATTGAAGCTGGTCTCGACCGGGTGAGCGTAGAGGACAAGGATGTTCACGGGAGGACATCCCGCAGGTCAGCGCCAAGCCACGCGTTCGTCATTGCATCACCCCGCCCTCTGCAGCCCCTTGAACAAGAAAGTGCGGCCCGAGCGATAATCATAGTCCGGATTTTCCCAGGCGATCATCTTGCCGGGATTGAGCAGACCTTGCGGGTCGGTCTCGCGCTTGAAGGCGAGTTGCACGGCATCCGTCTGCTTCATGCCACCCTCCTCCAGCGTGTAGCGATGCGGGTTGAAGATCGGGCAGCCATTTTTCTCATGCAGGCGAACGATCTCGTCGAGCCGCGCCTCGGTGGTGAATTTTACCAGCGGCAGGCCGAAACAGGTGATATTGCCGTCCAGCCGCACGAACTCGAGATGCGAAAACACTTCGCCGGGAAACATCGCGTCCATTTTCTCGACCAGCGCCAGCTGATTGGGAAACGGATAGAGCGACTGCAGATAGGTGATGTCGGGATCGACGCGCAGTCCCCTCAGCGTGGTGTGGTTCCAGGCCAGCTCATAGGCCGGCGGCAGACCCTTTTTCTCTTCGGGCGTCGCGGTCGCGGCGTTGAAGACCACCTCGCCGCCAGCGCGCCGGGTGAAGGCGAGGAACGCATCCAGCCCATGCTGCGCCACCATGACGACGCAAATGCTCTGGCCCTGCCTGAAAAACTTCTGGTGGCGCTTGAAATAAAGCTGCGGCACGGGCGCCGCGATCGGTGTGATCAGCTTGGTCAGGATGCCGTCCTGGCAGGCCAGCGCATTGCCGTAGCGCGCCGCGTCCATGAAGGCATCGAAGCCGACAATGACATCGATCCACTCATAGGCCGCCGTCAGCGGCATCTCGACTTCCGTGATGATGCCGTTGGTGCCGTAAGCGTGGGTCACCTTGTGCAGATCCTCGCCGGTGAGTTCGAGCGCCTTCGGCTCGGCCTCCATCGTCACCACGCGCAGGCGCAGCACATTGCCGAAATCGCGCAACCCGCCGAAATTGATCGAGCCGACGCCGCCAGAGCCGCCGCCGATGAAGCCGCCGATCGAGGCGGTGTTGTAGGTCGAGGGCGAGAGCCTGAGCTCCTGCCCGGAATGCGCGCGTGTAGCCTTGTCGATATCGGCCAGAATAGCACCAGGCCCCGTCACCACGCGCCCCGGCGCGATCGACTTGATCTCGTTCATCTCGGCAAGATTGAGCACCACGCCGCCCGACAATGGCATCGCCTGGCCGTAATTGCCGGTGCCGCTGCCGCGCGGCGTCACCGGCACGCCATGCCGGTGACAGGCGGCGAGCACGCGGATCAGCTCGGCCTCGGTCTTCGGCGTCACGATCAGGTCGCCGGTGACATGGTCGAGCTGCTGTTTCAGCACCGGGCTGTACCAGTAGAAATCGCGGCTCTTCTGCTGGACGATGGCCGGATTGTCGTCGAGTTTCAGCCCGTCGAGATCGCGTTTGAGCGCCGAAACGTCCATCATTCCACCATCAGTTCATCGAGTTCGGCATAGTCGGGCAATTGCCGCTCGATCGCGCGGCCGCCGCGCACGACGATGCGATCCGATTCGGGCCGCGACAGCAATTCCGTCCAGCTTCGACCTTTGAACAGGATGAAATCGGCATCGCCGCCGGCCGCAAGCGTGCCAAAACCATCGAGCCGCATCACCTTGGCCGGCGTGGCAGTGACCGCTTGCGGCCAGTCGGCGACCGGATGATCGAAATGCAGGATGCGCGTGGCCATGCGGTAGACCTCCAGCATGTCGAGATCGCCATAGGCGTAGAAGGGATCACGCGTGTTGTCGGAAGCGACGGCGACAGGAATGCCCCTCGCCTTCATCTCGTGCAGCAGCGTCACGCCACGCCAACGCGGCGTGGTCTGGTCCCCGCGCCGATCCTGCAGATAGAGATTGCACATCGGCAGCGACACCACCGCCAGTCCGGCCTTTGCCACCTTGTCCAGCGTGTCCAGCACCTCGAGGTCGGGCTGCCGCGCCAGCGAGCAGCAATGGCCGACGAGGATCTTGCCCTCGAAACCGTTCCATAGTGCCGCCTCGGCGATCTTCTTCAGCGAGATCGCCGCAATGTCGTCGGTCTCATCGGCATGGAAATCGAGATCGAGTCCATGCTTGATCGCTTGCGCGAAGACATGATCGAGCAGTTCTTCCAGGTCCGGCACCATATAGGTGACGACGCCCAGCACGCCCTTGGCCGCGGCCACCCGTTTCGCCAGCCTGTCGAACCACTTCTTGTCGCGCACGCCCTCGATGCCGAGCAGACAGGCGCCCTGCAACTCGATGCGGCCGCGCCATGTCTCGCGCACCGCCTCGAACACCGGCCAGGAGATTTCCTCCTGCGGCGCGACGCTGTCGAGATGGGTGCGCAGCGCTTTGGTGCCATGCGCGTAAGCCGAGCGCAGCGAGAAATCCATGCGCTTGGCCAAATCCTCGGCACTCCAGCGCGCGGCGCGGTCGGCGCCCGCGGCATTGAGCGCACCCATGAAAGTGCCATCGGGATTGGGCTTTCGCGGCCAGATATGGCCCTTGTCGATATGGGTGTGGCAGTCGACGAAGCACGGCAGCACGATACGACCGGCAAGATCGATAGCCTCCGTCGGTGCCTTCGATTTGCCATGCGCCGCAATGCTGGAGATCTTGCCGTCGGCAATAGCAATGTCGACCAGCGTGAAACCGTCATTGTCGTAAGTCGCGGCAAGACCCGACGTCAGTGACCGGTGAACCCGGGCATTGGCAAGCCGGTATGAAGCTGAGTCCGGAATCAAGGCACTACCGCTCCTGCTTCAGCGCGCTTTCGTGCCAGCGCCTGAGAATAAGATGCGAAATCAGTGACAGCACGAGGAAGATGAGAATGCCGGTCAGCGAGATCAGGAACAGCGCCGCGAACAGTCTTGGCGCGTTCAGCCGGTAGCCGGCCTCGATGATGCGCGAGGCGAGCCCTGACGACTGGCCGGTGGCCCCGGCGACGAACTCGGCCACCACGGCGCCGATCAGCGACAGGCCGCCGGCGATCTTCAACCCGCCGAGGAAATACGGCATCGCCGCCGGCAGCCTGAGATAGCGCAGCTGCTGCCAGCGCGTCGCGCCATTGAGCTTGAACAGGTCGCGCAGATTGCGATCGACAGAATTCAGGCCGAGCGTGGTGTTGGACAGGATAGGAAAGAAGGCGACGATCCAGGCGCAGAGCAGAAGCTTGGTCGTCTGGTTGTTCACATAGATGTTGATCAGCGGAAAGATCGCCACGATCGGCGTCACTTGCAGCACGATGGCGAACGGGAAGAACGACATCTCCACCCATTTCGATTGCGCGAACAGCACCGACAGGCCGACGCCGCCGATGACCGCCAAGGCCAGGCTGAGAAAGGTGATGCGCAAGGTGACCAGCAGCGAGGAGAACAGCAGGCCGGCATCGTTGTAGAGCGTCTGCAGCACCACGCCGGGGCGCGGCAGGATATATTGCGGGATCTCGTTCCACACGCAGATGCGGTCCCACAGCCAGATCGCCAGGATCATTATCGCCAGCGGCAGCAGCCAGCGGCCGACCCGCTCGAGCCGCTCCTGGCGCACACGGCGCGCTTCCTCGGGGTCGAGTTTCAACGTGCCGTCAATGACCGTCATGATGCGGGCCCGCTGTTGAATTGATGGCATTGACCAGCACGTCGGAGGCCTGACGGCAAAGGGCTGCATAGTCCGGCGAGGTGCGAAACGCCTCGTCGCGCGGATAGGCCGCCTCGATGGCGAGTTCGTCGAACACCCGGCCCGGCCGCGCCGCCATGACGACGACCCGGTTGGACAAAAACACGCTTTCGAAAACGCTGTGGGTGACGAAGACGACGGTGAAGCGTTCGTCCTGCCACAGCTCCAGAAGGTCGTTGTTGAGCTTGAAACGGGTGATCTCGTCGAGTGCCGCGAACGGTTCGTCCATCAGCAGCACGCGCGGCTTGGTCACCATGGCGCGCGCGATCGAGACGCGCATCTTCATGCCGCCCGACAGTTCGCGCGGCACGGCGTCTTCGAAGCCGGTCAGGTGAACCCGCGCCAGCATTTGCGTGATCGCCGGGGCGGCCTTGGGGCGGGAAATGCCTTTCAGCCTGAGCGGCAGCCAGACATTGTCGAAGACGCTGGCCCAGGGCAGCAGCGTCGGCTCCTGGAAGACGAAGCCGATATTGGCGCGGTCGAGCGAGCCGCCGCCGCGCCAGTCAAGCATGCCGGAGGTCGGCGTCGACAGGCCGGCGATCAGCCGTAGCGCCGTCGACTTGCCGCAACCGGACGGCCCGAGCAGGCTGAGGAAATCGCCTTCCCGGATCGTCAGGTCGACATTGCTCAGCGCCGTCACGCCGTTGGAAAACACCTTGCCGACGCCGCGCAGCGCCAGCAAGGTCGGAGCGACGTCCGATGCCAGCGCTCGCGCCACCTTTTCCCCTATCATGCTCAGGCTGGCCTATTTCTTCAGGTCGAGCCCGACGCCCTTGTTGACGAAGGCCAGCGTGTAGGCCTTCGTAATGTCGATGCCCTCCGGCGTAACCTTGGCTTTGACCATCTTGTCATAGAAACTCTTGATGCGCGCGTCGGTCATGGCGCCGATGCCGAGTTTCTCGGTATCACCGGAATCGGCAAGACCGAACTTCTTCATCTGCTCGATCGAGAAAGCGATCTGCTCGTCGCTCATGTCAGGATTGTCTTTCTTGATCATGTCGTTGGCGGCCTTGTTGTCGCCGTAGAGGTACTTGTACCAGCCCTTGGCCGAGCCATCGACGAAGCACTGGACCACCTCCGGCTTCTTGTCGATCGTGTCCTGCATCACCTCGATCGTCGTCGAGTAGGTGTCCCAGCCATAGTCGGCGAGCAGGAACTGGTTCGGAACGAAGCCGCCTTCCTTCTTGACCGCGAACGGCTCCGAGGTGACGTAGCCCTGCTGGATCGACTTCTTGTTGGCGAGGAAGGGAGCGGTGTTGTAGGTGTAGGGCGCGCGCTTGGCGGCGTCGAAGCCGAGTGCGGTGACCATCCACTGGAAGAAGGTCTGCACGCCTTCGTCACCCAGTATGTACTGGTCGGCGTTCTTCAGGTCCTCCCATTTGTCCAGCCCCTCGCCGGGATGGGACATGATGACCTGTGGGTCCTTCTGGAAATCGGCCGCCACCACGCGCATCGGAATGCCTTGCTGGACGGCGTCGAAAGCCGACAGCAAGTTGCCGCCCATGTAGAAATCGATCTTGCCGGCAAGCAGCATCGGCCGGCCGCTGACCTGCGGTCCGCCCTGCATGATGGTGACATCGAGGCCGCAGGCGGCATAGGTGCCGTCCGCCACGGCCTGATAGTAACCGCCATGTTCCGGCTCGGCCAACCAGTTGGTGCCGAAGGTGACTTTTTCATTCGCCGCGGCCCCCAGCGTGCCGGCCGCCAGCAGGGCCGCCGCCGCTACCGAGATCTTCCGTTTTGCATACATCGACAACCACCCTCTGTTTGCTCCGGCGCCACGCGCCAGGCTCGACACCAAAGATTCAAGAAGCAAGACACATGCCACCGGCGGCTCGCGCCGGAACCCGCCCGCCTGCACCACAGCCATCTGCGAAAACCGGAAAGGTCGTGCTGCACCGAAGGCATCGTGCCTATTTTTTGAACGCCTGTCCACAATCGCACCAGCGACATCCCAAGCCATCTTGAAGCTGTAGTGAATACGGCCTTAGGCTGACGGCATCCAGGAGATTGCCATGTTCAGATTCCTCACCCCGAAGTCGATCAAGCCACCCTTTGCCCGCTACAGCCACGGCGTCGAAGTGCCGGCGGGCAAGCGGCTGGTGCTGTGCTCGGGCCAGGTGGCGATCACGGCGGACGACCAGATTCCCGAGGACGCCGGCGCCCAGGCCGAACTCTGCTTCCGCAACATCGAGGCTATCCTCGGCGAGGCCGGGCTGGGGCTCGGGGACATCGTGCGCATCAACGCCTATGTCACCGACCGCGCCCATTTGCGCCCCTATATGGATGTCCGTGACCGGCTGTTTTCGAGCCCGGCGCCGGCCTCGACGCTGATGATCGTTTCCGGCTTTGCCCGTCCGCAATTCAAGGTCGAGGTCGAGGTCATCGCTGCCGGGTGATCGACAGCAGGCCTGTGCCGCGCTAGGTCTCACCGTTCATCGAAGAGGCATGACATGACCGCTGCAAAAAGACGCGTCTGGTGGGGAGACTACCGGACAACCGAATACGCCTCGATCGATCCGGAGGCGACGATCGCCGTTCTGCCGGTGGCCGCGATCGAGCAGCATGGACCGCATCTGCCTGTCTCGACCGACACCTCGATCATGAACGGCATGCTCGACACGGTGATCGCCCGCCTGCCCGACGATCTCGACATCCGCATCCTGCCGGTCCAGGCGGTGGGCAAGTCGAACGAGCACCTGCATGCGCCGGGCACGCTCACTCTGCCGGCAACGACGTTGGTCGAGGCCTGGACCGAGCTTGGCATGTCGATCGCGCGCGCCGGGGTGCGCAAACTCATCGTCGTCAATTCGCATGGCGGCAATGAAGAGATCATGGGCATCATCACGCGCGAATTGCGGGTGCGCGAAAAGATGCTGGCGGTGAAGACGAGCTGGCAGCGCTTTGGCCGCCCGGCCGGCATGTACACCGAACTCGAGGACCGCCACGGCATCCATGGCGGCGATGTCGAGACCTCGCTGATGCTGCATTTCCGGCCGGACCTCGTCGACATGGCCAAGGCCGACAATTTCGTTTCCAATGTCGCCAGGGCCGAGAAGGAATTTTCGCTGCTGCGCCACACCGGCACCCACGCCTTCGCCTGGATCGCCACCGATCTCAACCCGAACGGCGTGGTCGGCGACGCCAGCATTGCGACGGCGGAAAAGGGCCGGCTGACGGCAGAGCATCAGGCCGACGGTTTCATCAGCCTGCTGCGGGATGTGCGCAAGGCGAAGCTCGCCGACTGGCTGAAATAGGCGCCTAAGTCACAATCGCGCCTTCGCAAAACACTCCCGCATCAGTAGTGTCTCAGTTTGAATTTCAGCGACGCTTTCGAGACTCGGCAGTCCGCCTTGAACTGAGACACTAACCCCGCATCTGGATTTTTGACAAACTTTGCCAAAATGGATCATACTGCGCGGGATATGGAGGCCGATATGGCAACAATGAACGTATCATTGCCTGATCCGATGAAGGATTGGGTTGAGGCGCAAACCGAAACGGGTCGCTACGCCAACGCGAGCGACTATGTCCGCGATTTGATCCTTCGGGATCAGGAGCGCAACGACAACATTGCCGCCATGCAACGCTTTGTCGATGACGGATTGAAGAGTGGCATCGGCAATCGATCCAGGGGCGCGCTCTTTACTGAGGCAGTCAAGCGCGCTGGAAAGTCACCCGGCAACGGGTAATGGGATTTCGCCTTTCTTTAGCCGCGGAAGAGGACATCATCGGTATTGCCGAGCAAAGGGGTGCGCCTGTTCGGTGCTGTGCAGGCTAGACAGTATCATGACGAGTTGTTCGCGATCTTTGATCTGATCGCTGCCAGTCCCCGAATGGCACGGGAGCGGCTTGAATTGTCGCCACCAATGCGTATCCATCCCTTCAAAGCCCATCTTGTCGTCTACCGGATAGAAGTCGACGGCGACGTGTTCATTGTGCGGGTACGCCACGGGCACGAAGATTGGGCGAATGAAGGCACTCGATAGTCCTACAGCGATGTATGGGCACCGCTAGCCCATGATCTTCAGCTCGAACGGCGTGCCTTCGAACGCGTCGGCGCCGCGCCCGATCGACTGGATCGCCTCGATCATCCGGCCATTGCGCTCCAGCAGCGCGTCGGCCACGGCAATGAGCCGCGGATTGGGCGTCGCCGAGGGCGACAGCGCCCGCAACGTCTGGGCCAGTTCGGCTTCGTCGCGTTTCGGCGCCAGTGCGGCGGCGATGATGTAGGCCGAAGCGGTCGAGCGGCTGATGCCGGCATAGCAATGCACGACCATGGGCTTCGCCCGATCCCAGCGGCGGGCGAAATCGAGCACGTCGCGGACATGCTCCTCGCCCGGCATGGTCATGCCGTCCTGCGCCACCACAATGTCGTGCATGACCAGATGCAGATGGTTTTCCCGGGCGATCGAGGCCGGTCGCACCACCTCGGTTCCGGCGGCGAGCAGCGACAGCATGCGGTCGGCGCCGGTCCTTGCCACCGTTTCCTCGACCTTTGCCAGCGAGCAGACATGGATCATTGTTTCGAGCCCTTCGATTGATCCTCGCGCCGCGACGCCCATTCGGCAAGAGCGGATTCGAGCCGCTGCCATTCCACCTCGCTCCCCGGCAAGCCGGCCCGCAACACAAACGGCCGGTCGTTGAAGTGGCGAAGCAGAATGCCCCTCTCGCCAAGCGCCGAAAACAGGCAGGCGGCGTCCGGAAGGCTGATATAGCGGAACAGCGTGGTACCGCCCGCTACAGGCACGCCGAAACGGCCGAAGAGTGCGTCGAGCCGCGCCGCACCCTCGGCTAGTGATGCCCGCATTGCGTCCTGCCAGCCAATATCGGCAAGCGCGCGAATGCCGTATTCCAGCGCCGGGCCAGCGATGGCCCATGGCCCGAATTGCGTCTCCAGCCGTTCGACGGTCGCGCTATCGGAAAGCGCGAAGCCAAGCCGCAGGCCGGCTAGCCCAAAGAATTTGCCGAACGAGCGCAGCACGACGAGGCCGCCTTGATCTGCATCTCCGGCGAGGCTGTGTTGGCGTGGGCCGACATCCATGAACGCCTCGTCGACGACCAGCAGCCCGCCTCTGGCGCGCAGCCCGGCGGCCAGTGCCAGCAGCCGGTCGCGCTCGATGACGCGCCCATCCGGGTTGTTCGGATTGACGATGACGGCAAGGTCGGCCTGCGCCAGCGCCGCAAAATCGCTGACTTCGCTCACCTGATGCCCCGCGATCGCCGCTGCGCGCGCATGTTCGGCATAGGTCGGCCCCAGCACCAGAGCCTCGCGGGGCCTGACCAGCGATGCCACGCGCGGCAGCAGGATCTGCGTGCCGGGCGCCGCGACGACATTGGCCGGCGACGGCGCGCCATAAGTGCTGGCCGCGATCTCCATCAGCTCACGCGCCCGTGCCTCTTCCGGCAATCGCCACAGCGAGGTGGCGGGCAGGTCGAAAAGCGGGTAGGAGTGCGGGTTGATACCGGTCGAAAGGTCGACGAAAGGCAGAGGAGCGTTGGGGAAAAGCGCCCTCGCCCTGCCAAGACTCCCACCATGGTCCACCGCTCCATCAAGAAGCTTCATGTCTGTCCTGATCGCTTTCCTGTCACTGGCCGTCGAATTTGTCCTGGGTTACCCGGACTGGCTCTTCCGCGCCATCGGCCATCCGGTGACGTGGTTCGGCAGGCTGATATCCTTTCTCGACTTGAGGCTCAACCGCGCCACCGATCCCGACGCGTTGCGTCGCCAACGTGGCGTCCAGGCGCTGCTGATCATCGTGCTGGTACCGGCGGTGATCGGCCTCTGCGTCCAGCTTGTCCTGCTCTGGTTCGTGCCCCTGGGGTTCTTCATCGCCGCGCTTCTGGCGACATCGCTGCTGTCGCAGAGGAGCCTCTACGAACATGTCGAGGCCGTGGCTGACTCGCTCGAATCGGGCGGCCTCGCAATGGGCCGTGTCGCCGTCTCGCGCATCGTCGGCCGCGATCCCGAAGCGCTCGACCGTGCCGCCGTCTGCCGCGCGGCGATCGAGAGCCTGGCCGAGAATTTTTCCGACGGCATCGTCGCCCCCGCCTTCTGGACAGGTGTTGGCGGGCTCGCCGGCGGCGCTGCCTACAAGGCCGCCAACACCGCCGATTCGATGATCGGCCACCGCACCCCCCGCCACGAGGCTTTCGGCTGGGCGGCGGCGCGCTTCGACGACTGGATCAACCTGCCGGCATCGCGGCTGACGGCGCTGCTGATCGTGCTGGCGGCTTTCCTGGTCAAGGACGCCGATCCCCGCAATGCCTGGCAGGCGGTGCGGCGCGATGCCAAAAAGCACCGCTCTCCCAATGCCGGCTGGCCGGAAGCAGCCATGGCCGGCGCGCTTGGCCTGGCGCTTGCAGGCCCGCGCAGCTATGGCGGCATCGTGGTCGACGACGTCTTCATGGGCGAAGGCGGCCTCCGCGACGTCGACAGCGGCGACATCAGGCGGGCGCTGAAACTCTACCGCGTCGCCGATTATTTGCTGATCGCGTTGTTCGCCGTGGTTTCGGTCATCGCCGTTCTTGCGTTCTAGAACTCGATCCCCTGCTGCGCCTTCACGCCTGCCGAGAAGTGGTGTTTGGTGACGCCCATCTCGGTGACCAGATCGGCCGCCTCGACCAGCGCCGGCTTGGCGTTGCGGCCGGTGACGACGACATGCAGGCCCTCGCGGCGCGCCTTCAGCGCCGCAACCACCTTGTCGAGATCGAGATAATCGTAGCGCAGGGCGATGTTGAGCTCGTCGAGCACGACAAGGCTGATCGAGGGATCGGCGATCAACTCCAGTGCCTTGGCCCAGGCGGCCTCGGCGGCGGCGATGTCGCGCTTCAGATCCTGCGTCTCCCAGGTAAAGCCCTCGCCCATCGCATGCCAGACGACGCGGTCGCCGAAAGCGGCAAACGCATCCTTCTCGCCGGTGTGCCACTTGCCCTTGATGAACTGGACGACGCCGACGCGCTTGCCATAGCCGAGCATCCGCAGCGCCAGGCCGAAGGCGGCCGTGGTCTTGCCCTTGCCCGGACCGGTGTTGACGATCAGCAGTCCCTTTTCGACCGTCTTGCTCGCCACCTCGGCATCCTGCACCGCCTTGCGCTTGGCCATCTTGGCGCGATGGCGCTCTTCGTCCCGGTCCTCGGTGGGCTTGTTGTCGATGTCGGTCATGTCACTTCACCTTGAGCGGTAGCCCCGCCACCATCAGCAGCACCGTATCGGCGATCGCCGCGACCTGCTGGTTGAGCCGGCCGGCGTCATCGCGAAAACGGCGCGCCAGGGCATTGTCCGGCACGATGCCTTGCCCGACTTCGTTGGAGACCACGAACCAGGGGCCGCGCGGCCGCGACAGCACATCCGCCAGCCGCCGGCACTCGGCGCCGACGTCGTGATCGGCCAGCATGTGATTGGTCAGCCACAGCGTCAGGCAGTCGATGAGCACCGGCTGGTTGTCCGGCAAGGCCTCGAGCGCGCCGGCAAGGTCGAGCGGCGCGTCGATGGTCGTCCAGCCTTCGCCGCGCCGCGAGCGGTGCAGCGCGATGCGCTCGCGCATTTCGTCGTCATAGGCTTGCGCGGTGGCAATATAGGTCCACGGTGACGGCAACGCCGTCGCCAGGATTTCGGCATGCGCGCTCTTGCCGGAGCGCGCACCGCCGATGATGAAGGTCAGCTTGTTGCGATCAGGCAAAGCTGTCGCGCAGGCTGGTCGCCGTGCCAGTGAAGCGTCCGCGCACCACGCCGACGACGGCGCCGAGGACCAGCCAGAACACCAGATTGGTCAGCGTCACCGCCACCACGAACTGGTGGTGCAGGCCCTCCGGGATCGGCGTCTCGAAGCTGTCGGGCTGCGGCGCGCCGACAATGTGCGGAGCAACGATCAGCGCCACGGCAAGGATGGCCAGCGGTAGCGACTTGCGGAATGCGATCAGGCCGAGCCCGATAGCGGTCGCGATCACGGTTGCCACCCACCAGATCTGGCGCTGCGTCAGGTCGGCGGCCGGCATGGCCGGCAGTTCCGGAGGCAGGCCGAGACCGGGCGCCAGTGTGAAGATGGCAAAGCCGGCCAGACCCCAGAACACGCCCTGGCGCCAATTGCCGATGCCGCCGGCGAATTCCGAAACCGCGACCAGGATCAGCGCGAAGCCTATGCCGGTGACGACATTGGACACCACGTTGAAGGCAAAGCGCTCGAAGCCGTCGGCCGGTGCCCAGCCTTCGTCTTCGGCCGGAGCGGCGGCTGCGGCCGGTGCCGGGGTCGCGGCGCTCATCGAATTTGCCGCCGGTGCGGCCGAACTCATCGCGTTGCCACTGGCGGCCCCAGTCGGCGCCGCGGGTGCGGCGGCATGGTCATGGCCATGGCCGCCTTCGGCCTGTTCGTAGACTTCCGCCTTGAGGATCAGCGGTACGGTGGCATAGGCCTGCATGCAGGCAAGAACGACGCCGGCCACGAGCCCTGCGATCGCCGCGATGAACACGACGTTGCGAAACAGGTTCATGATGTCAGATCCTTGTCAGTGGCAGGGAAAAGCCATCGAATGCCGGTTGTCATGACCGGCATTGTGGACCGCTTCGATATGCGAGAAGCCGACAAAGCCGATGATGAAAGTGCCGAGCAGTGCGGCGAGCGCCAGCTGCATGAAGCCCGACTGCGAGGAGACGGAGGCGCCGAGGGAGACGGAAGCGGTATTCATATCTTGTCCTTTCACCCTCCACCCGAGGGCCTGTCAGTTTTGCCGTCGTCGGCAGGTCTCCTGGCTCACGGATCAGCGCCCTTCCCCACCTTCCCGAAGACGAACCTTCAGTGGCATATGGAGAGGACTACCGCACACAGTTGCGGGGGCAGCCACGGCATTGGGCAAGAATTTCGCCCGCACCGCATTCCCTCTTGGCTCCAAAACGGAACCGACGACTGCATGACTATAGGGAAAATCGCGACACGCGGCAAACCAAATTCCGCCGGCAAACAGCGCGATTGCGCCATGCCGTTTGCAGGCACGAGAATTGACAATTCTTCCTGCCGGGTGTCGGCTGGCCGCTTCACAGGAAGCCAGCCATGCAGCCCACTGCCAGCGAGCGCGCCCCTTACAATGGCCTGACCCAGGCCGAACCGACCCTGCCCTCATCGGCCTATTGGGATGGTGAGAAGTACCAGCGCGACCTCGATGCCATTTGGTACAAGAACTGGCTGCTCATCTGCCGCGAGGCCGATCTGGCCCAGCCGCTGGCCTTCCGCCGATTCCGCATCGGCACGCAGGACATCGTCGTGCTGCGCGACGACACCGGCGCGCTGCGCGCCTTCCACAACACCTGCCGCCACCGCGGCTCGCAGCTTTGCCAGGAGAGCGAGGGCCGGCTGAAGGCGCGACTGATCACTTGCCCCTACCACGCCTGGTCCTATTCGCTGCGCGGCGACCTCGTGCGCGTGCCGTCGAAATCCTTGCCCGATGGCTTCGACAAGGCCGACCATCCGCTCTACCGCGTCGCGCTCTCGGTGTGGCGCGGTTTCGTGTTCATCAATCTGCAGGAGGATGCGGCGGGCTCAGCGCAGGCATCCTTCGACCCGGCCTCCGGCAATCTCGGCAACTGGCCGCTGGAAACGCTGGTATCAGGCCATGTGCTGCGCAAGGTAATGCACTGCAACTGGAAGATCTTTTGGGAAAACTTCAACGAGTGCCTGCACTGCCCGGGCGTCCACAAGGACCTCTCGCGGCTGGTGCCGATCTATGGCCGCGGCCTGATGAGCCGGCACGACGATCCCGAATGGACGCGCCATGCCGACAATGACGCACCGGAATTTTCCGGCGGCCTGCGCGCCGGCGCCGAGACCTGGTCGCGCGACGGCCAGGCGCACGGGCCGGTCTTCTCCGGATTGACGCCAGCCGAACGCGCCGCCGGCCAGACCTACGCCACCAGCCTGCCCTCGATGTTCATCGTCGGTCATGTCGACTATGTCAGGACCGTACGCCTGGTGCCGCTCGGCCCGGAAGAGACCGAACTTGTCGCCGAGTGGCTGTTCGCGCCCGAGGCGCTGGCCGCGACCGATATCGACAACATCGTCGCCTTCGGCACACAGGTGCTGGAAGAGGACGCCGCCATCTGCGAGGTCAACCAGAGGGGCCTGCGCTCGATGCGCCACCAGGCCGGCGTGCTCATGCCCGAGGAGTATGAACTGCACCGCTTCCACAACTGGGTGCGCGAGCAGCATGCGGCACTTTCACCGTGATCCTCACAGAGACTTCGGCAGGTAACGCCAGGTCACGAACCCGCAAACCGCCGCCAGCAGGCCGAGCGTGACGAACACCGAGCCCAGTCCGAAGAAGGCCAGCACCACCGAATAGACCAGCGGCGGCGTCAGCTCGGAAAAATCGAGATAGGTGCGGTAGACCGCCGCCATCTGCGCCCGCTCATAGGAGCGCACCGAACGCATGAAGGCGGTCGAGCCCAACGCATCGAGCGCTATGGTGAAAAAGGCGCCGCACAACAGGAAGGCGCCGGTGAGCAGCGGCACGGTTTCGCCGACCGTGCCCGCCGCCAGAAGCATCGCCGACATGGCGAAATAGGCAAATGTCATGGTGCGCCGGCCGCCAAAGCGTTTTCCGGCCTTGCCCCAGAAGATCGCCATGAACAAAAGCGCGTTGCCGGCCGAAACCAGCAGACCGCCGGCCAGCTTGCCCTCGCCGGTGATCACCATGAACAGTGGCCCATAGACGAAGAACGTCGTCCAGAAGCAGGAGCGACCGAAGGCGATCAGCCAGGCAAGCCTCAATCTGGGCTGCGCGACGAAGCGGCCGATATTGGCGAGCGGATTGGCCGGCCGTGTCTTGCCGGGCCGGATCGACGGGTTGTCGCCCAGCCGATAGGTCCAGAACAGTGCGAGCAGGGCCAGCGCGAACACCGCCACCGCACCATGCGCGGCGTAGATGCCGAATCGCGTGTAGAGGAAGATGCCGAGCGTCGGCCCACCGGTCCAGGCGAGCATCGACCACGCCATGCGCAGCGATTCGGCCTGCATGAAGTCGGTCTTGCGGATGTGGTCCATGATGTAGAGATTGAGCGTGATCGAAAGTGCACTGGCGCCCATCACCCGGCACAGCATGCCCGCCAATTGCCCGGCCAGCGTATGGGTGACGAAGAACAGCGAGCCGATGGCGAGCAGGCAGGCGCCTGCGGTGTAGACCCAGCGCCGGGCAAAACGGCGGATCAGCATCGGCATGAACAGGGTCACCGACAGGCCGAGCAGCGCCACGATGGTGTAGAGGATCGAGACGATCTGCTCGTTGTGCAGGATCTCGTAGGCCTGGATCGGGATGACGCTCGACACCGTGGCGCGAGCGAAGGATTCGACAGCATAGAGCGAGGCGAAGGTGCGCGCATCCGCGGCCCTGAGGGCCGGAAGCCAGATCGGATGGCGCACATGGGTGGACATTGCTTCCCCAAAGCAGAATCACCGGTCAAATCTGCCTTGGCCGTTCCCGGACGATTAAGAGGAAACCGACGCATAGGCCGTGAAAAGCGAAGTCGGTCAACGACTTCCCGGCGCTGGCCCAAGGTGTGTTGAGATTCAGGTCAGGCCGAGCCGAAAATGGCGGTTTTCGAGAACTGGAGCGGAGCGGACATTCAGGTCCGTGAGCACCGGAAGCGCAGAAAGCCGCCGTTTGCAGGCCGGCATCACCTGAACATCGGCACACCTCAAAGCGTCGCTTGATCCGGTGCCCCGGCCTTCTTCTGTCCGGTCCAACCGTGATAGTTCTCACGCAGGGCTGAATCAGATCGCGAGACCATGACCATCCATACGCCGACCGCACCCGTTCCGGAGCCTTCGAAGCGCATCGTCGCCATAGACATCGTGCGCGGCGTCGCGCTGCTGGCCATGGCGAGCTACCATTTCACCTGGGACCTGGAATTCTTCGGCTATACCGATCCAGGCCTCACCGCCTTCGGCTGGTGGAAGATCTACGCGCGCTGCATCGCCTCGACCTTCCTGTTCCTGGTCGGCGTCAGCCTCTACCTCGCGCATGGCCAGCAAATCCGCTGGAACGGTTTCTGGAAGCGTTTCGCCATGGTCGCCGGAGCGGCGATCGCCATTTCGGTGGTCACCCGCATCGCGACGCCGGACGGATTCATCTTCTTCGGCATCCTGCACGAGATCGCGCTCGCCAGCCTGCTCGGCCTCGCCTTCCTGCGGCTGCCGGCCCTACTGACGCTTGTCGTTGCGGCGCTGGTCATCGCCGCGCCCGTCTATGTGCGCTTTGAAGCCCTGGACCATCCCTGGCTGTGGTGGATCGGCCTGTCGGCGATCAATCCACGCTCCAACGACTATGTGCCGCTGTTTCCATGGTTCGGCGCGGTGCTTGTCGGCATTGGGGTGGCGAAACTCGTTTCAGCCTCCGGCCTGCGAGCTCGCCTGGCGAGCCTCATGCCCGGCCGCCGGGCCAATCCGCTGGTCTTCATCGGCCGCCACAGCCTCGCTTTCTACCTGATCCACCAGCCGCTGCTGATCGGCTGCGTCTGGCTGTTCTCGCAAGTCATGCCGGCCCAGGTCGAAACCGTGCAGGTCAATTTCCTCAAAACCTGCCAGCGCTCATGCGAGCAGACGCGCAACGCGACCTTCTGTTCGAGCTATTGCGGTTGCATGCTGACGACGCTCGAGGGCGAGGCCGCGCTTGATCGGCTCGAGAACAACGACCAGACTGCGGAATTCCGAGCGCATCTGGGCGATCTGGCCGCCAGCTGCACGGGCCAGACCGAGGACAAGATGGACGAGGGAGGAACGCAATGACCGAAACCCAGCCGAAGCCGGGTGTGATACCGTGGCCGCCGGTGATCTACGTCGCGGCAATCGCCATCAGCGTGATCCTTGGCCTGCTCTATCCGCTGCCCTGGATCGGCGACCTCCTGGGCGACGTGCTGTTTGCGGCCGGCTGGGTGGCGCTGTTCGGCGTCGCGGCACTGTGGTTCACCGCCATCCGCACCATGGTCCGGGCCAGGACGACGCTCAACCCCAATGCGGTGCCGGACCACCTCGTCACCACAGGTCCATTCGGCATTACCCGCAACCCGATGTATCTGGCCAACACGCTGCTTTTGATCGGCGTCGCCTTTGTCACGGGGATCGTCTGGTTCCTGCCGCTGGCGTTCATCGCCGCCTTCGCCACGCAGAAGGCCGCCATCGAGCGTGAGGAAAAGATGCTGGCGGCGAAGTTCGGCAAGAAATACCGGGATTACGCCAAAAGGGTGCGGCGCTGGATCTGAGCGGCGTTACGTATTGACGCCGAGCTCCACCAGCCGCTCGACGCAGGATTCCTCGGCCTGGTCGAGCTCGGCCAGCGTCTCCTCGAGGTCGCGGCGCTTCTGGCGCAGATCCTCACGCTTTTCCTCGATGCGCTTGATCATCAGCTTCAGCTGTCCGACCTCGCCCGGCGGCTCCTTGTACATCTGGATGATTTCGCGGATCTCGTTGATCGAGAAACCGAGCCGCTTTCCGCGCATGATCTGCCGGATGAGATGGCGGTCGGACGGGCGAAACAGCCGCGTGCGACCCCGCCGCACCGGTTGCACCAGCCCCTCGTCTTCATAGAAACGCAGCGTCCGCGTCGACACGTCGAATTCGCGGGTCAGTTCGGTGATTGAATAATATTCCCGCATTGTCGCTCCATGCCCGAACCCCGGGCAACGCCACGCGGCGCTGCCTCCCGTCCCGAACCAAACCCTTGCCCGCCGGAATCGACATGGCCCCCCCGCGAGCCTCGCACGGCATTTACGTAAAAGTCAATTGAGGCTACCTGACGCCGAACCACCAGCTTGCAAGGCCGAGGAAGGCGAAGAAGCCGACGCAGTCGGTGACGGTGGTGACGAAAACCGCCGACGCCACGGCCGGATCGATCTTGAACCGGTCGAGCATGAGCGGGATCAGGATGCCGGCAAGGGCGGCCGCGAACATGTTGATGATCATCGCCGCGCCGATGATCCCGCCCAGATTGGGATCACGAAACCACAGCGCCGCGACGATGCCGATCAAAACGGCAAAGACGATGCCGTTGATAAAGCCCACACCCATTTCGCGGCGGATGATGCGGGCGGCATTGTAGATATCGAGATCCTTCGTCGCCAGCGCCCGCACGGTGACGGTCATGGTCTGCGAACCGGCATTGCCGCCCATGCCGGCCACGATCGGCATCAGCACGGCGAGCGCCACGATCCGCTCGATCGTGTGGTCGAACAGCCCGATGACCGATGCCGCCAGAAATGCGGTGACAAGGTTTACCAGCAACCAGGGAACGCGCGAGCGCGAGGTTGCAAACACCGTGTCGGAGAGTTCCTCATCGCCGACGCCGCCCATGCGCAGCAGATCTTCCTCGGCTTCCTGCTGGATGACGTCGACGACATCGTCGATGGTCAGCACGCCGACCAGCCGCTCGTTCTCGTCCACGACGGCGGCCGACAAAAGATCGTACTGCTCGAATTCCCGCGCCGCCTCTTCCTGATCCATGGTGGCCGGAATGGCGTGCCGCGTCTCATGCATGACATCCTCGACCTTGACAGCGCGCTTGGTGCGCAGGATCTGGTCGAGATCGATGGCGCCGACGAGCTTGAAGGTCGGGTCGATGACGAAGATCTGGCTGAAGCGGTCGGGAAGGTTCTTGTCCTCGCGCATGTAGTCGATGGTCTGGCCGATGGTCCAGAACGGCGGCACCGCGACGAACTCCGTCTGCATGCGCCGCCCGGCGGTCTCTTCCGGATAGTCGAGCGAGCGGCGCAGCCTGATCCGTTCGGTGAACGGCAGTCGCGACAGGATCTCGTCCTGGTCTTCCTTTTCAAGGTCTTCGAGAATGTAGACCGCGTCGTCGGAATCGAGTTCCTGCACCGCCTGCGCGATCTGCGCATTGGGCAGATGATCGACGATCTCCATGCGGATCGCTTCATCGACCTCGGTCAGCGCGGAGAAGTCGAAATCGGCGCCCAGCAGTTCGACCAGGGCCCGCCGCTGTTCGGGATGCAGCGCCTCGATCAGGTCGCCCAGTTCCGACTGGTGCAGATGGTCGACTTCATGCTTGAGGGTCGGCGTATCGCGGTCGGCGATCGCAGCCCCGATCTGCGCAAGGAAGGATGAAAGAACCGCACCGTCCTCGCCATAGATATCGGCGTGGGCGTCGTCAGCCGCCTTGGCGGAGATCGTCTGCTTGTCCTCCACCAGCGCCTCCCGCCATCCCGGAAAAATTGTGTCTCAGGTCTAGAGCATCGCAGCTTAAAGCGGAAACCGGTTTCACGGAAATGCGATGCATCTCGCCCGCAGACGCGATTCGGTTTGAGAACTTATCGCTCTAAGGCACGGAATATCAAACGAAACGCTGGTTCCACGCAACCAGGTGAGCGTATCGCCGATGCCTGACCTGGCAATGCCATTTCCATCAGGAACCAGCCAATCCCGGCTTCAGACGGCGCGACAGCCGATGTCGCTGGGGAAAGAGCACCCCGGCGCGATTGGGGCAGAATTGTCATGATACGGGTCCAGGCCTGAAGCCTGGCCTTTGAGTTGCCGCACAATCAGCCCAGGACAAAAACGGCCCTTGAACAGCAAGCCCGGGAAAACGAGCAAGGCAATTGGCGACCGGCGCATGCGCATTGTCGTCGCCGAGCGCAATCCATTCGTCATATCGGCGCTGCGTGAAATGCTCGAATGCGACGGCCGTTTCGACTTGTTGGGCAGCGTGCAGAGCGGCAAGCAGTTCCTGGATCTCGCTGTCAAGGGCGGCTTCGACGTCGCAATCATCGGCTGGAAGCTCGCCGACATGGACGGCGCGGATGTGCTGGCCGAGGTCCAGAGCCGCAAGCTCGACGTGCGCATCACCGTCTTTTCCAACGACCATGACATCGGCATCCTGAAGCAATGCGTGCGGCTGGGAGCGCAGGGCTACTGTTTCCAGTTCGACGATCCGGCCATCATCTTCGACACGATTCTGGCGGTCGCGCATGGCCGCATCTGCATCCCCTATATCGACATCAACAAGGTCAACGACACGCCGCTGGCGCAGCTCACGGTGCGTGAGCGCGAGTTGCTGGCGGTGCTTTCCGACGGCTGGACCAATCTGCAAATCGCCACGCGCACCGGCATTTCCGAGAACACGGTGAAGTATCACCTCAAGAATCTCTACGACAAGCTCGACGTCCGCAACCGGGCGATGGCCGTCGCGCTCTATGCGCGCGAGAGGCGTACCCAGAAGCAGCCTTTCGGGTAGGCCAACCGGGTAGGCCGTCCCCACCCGCGCGCGGCGAGATCTTACCCGCCAAGGTGTTGTTGGCTTTAGCCGTCGAAACGAAACTCCCCCCACCGCTTTGCTGGATCAGGAGGAGTTCGCATCATGGCCGGTTTCACCCATCTTTTCATTCCCGGGCCGACCAACATCCCCGAACAGGTCCGGCAGGCGATGAACCTGCCGATGGAGGATATGCGCGCCGCGTCCTTCCCCGATCTCACCTTGCCGCTGTTCGAGGACATCAGACGTGTCTTCAAGAACGAGACCGGCCGCGTCTTCATCTACCCCTCCTCCGGCACCGGCGCCTGGGAAGCGGCGATGACCAATGTGCTTAGCCCCGGCGACCGCGTGCTGATGTCGCGCTTCGGCCAGTTCTCGCATCTGTGGGTCGACATGGCCGAACGCCTCGGCCTCGAGGTCGATGTCATCGACTGCGAATGGGGCACCGGCGTGCCGCTGGAGCTCTATGCCGAGCGGCTGAAGGCGGACAAGGCGCATCGCATCAAGGCCGTCTTCTGCACGCAGAACGAGACGGCGACCGGCGTGACCAGCGACGTCGCCGGCTGCCGCGCCGCGCTCGACGATGCCAACCACCCTGCCCTGCTCTTCGTCGACGGCGTGTCGTCGATCGGCTCGATCGACTTCCGCCACGAGGAATGGGGCGTCGATTGCGCCGTCAGCGGCTCGCAGAAAGGTTTCATGCTGCCCGCCGGCCTCGGTTTCCTCTCCGTGAGCAAGAAGGCGCTCGTCGCTTCGCGGACCGCCACCCACCGGCGCTGCTTCTTCTCCTTCGAGGACATGATCCGCGCCAACGATGCCGGCTATTTCCCCTACACGCCGGCGACGCAGCTGCTGCGCGGCCTGCGCGCCTCGCTCGACCTGATCGCCGAGGAAGGGCTGGACAACATCTTCGCCCGCCATCATCGCCTCGCCGAAGGCGTGCGCAAGGCGGTCGACGCCTGGGGCCTGAAACTCTGCGCCAAGGCGCCGAAATGGCACTCCGATACGGTCAGCGCCATTCTGGTGCCGGAAGGCATCGACAGCGGCGACATCGTCAAGCGCGCCTACCGCACCTACCAGACGTCGCTCGGCGGCGGCCTCAACAAGGTGATGGGCAAGGTCTTCCGCATCGGCCATCTCGGCTGGCTGAACGAGGTGATGGTGCTCGCCTCGCTGTCGGCGGCCGAAATGGCGCTGCTCGACTGCGGCGTGCGGCTGGCGCCGGGCTCCGGCGTCGGCGCCGCCATCCAGCATTTCCGTGCCTCGGCCGCCGTGCCGGTCGCCGAAGCCGCCTGAGGGAGCCGACGATGAGCCACACCATCAACCATTTGAAAAAATTGCGGCTGCAGCGCAGCGAGCTGGCGGTTCCCGGTTCCAGCCCGGAGATGATCGACAAGGCGGCCAACAGCGCCGCCGACTTCGTCTTCCTCGACATCGAGGACGCGGTCGCCCCGCCCGACAAGGAACGCGCCCGCAAGAACATCATCCAGGCGCTGAACGACATCGACTGGCGTGCCATGGGCAAGACCGTCTCGGTGCGCATCAATGGGCTCGACACCCATTACATGTACCGCGACGTGGTCGACGTCATGGAACAGGCAGGCGACCGGCTGGACACGATCCTCGTGCCAAAGGTCGGCGTGCCGGCCGACCTCTACATGGTCGAGGCCATGGTCAACCAGATCGAGATGGCCAAGGGTTTCAAGACCCGTGTCGGCTTGGAAGCGCTGATCGAAACAGCGCTCGGCATGGCCAATGTCGAAGCGATTGCCGCCACTCCCGGCCGGCTGGAAGCCATGCATTTCGGCGTCGCCGACTATGCGGCGAGTTGCAAGGCGCGCACCGTCAACATTGGCGGCCTCAACCCGGACTATCCCGGCGACCAGTGGCATTTCGCGCTATCGCGCATGACTGTCGCCTGCCGCGCCTATGGCCTGCGCGCCATTGACGGCCCATTCGGCGATTTCTCCGATCCGGAGGGCTACATCGCCGGGGCCAAACGCGCCGCGGCCCTCGGCATCGAAGGCAAATGGGCGATCCACCCGTCGCAGATCGCGCTCGCCAACGACGTCTTCTCCCCGCCCGAAAAAGAGGTCACGCGCGCCAGGCGCATTCTTGAGGTGCTCAAGGAAGCCGAGGCTGAGGGCAAGGGAGCCGCCGCCCTCGACGGCAAGATGATCGACGCCGCGTCGGAACGCATGGCGAGGAACGTTCTGGTGGTCAACGAGGCCATCGAACGCGCCGGCCAAACCGCCACGCATTGACTGTTCAGGGAGGACAAAATGGACATCCACGAATACCAGGCCAAGGAACTGCTCGCCCGGCACGGCGTGCATGTGCCGCGCGGCGGGCTGGCCTACAGCCCCGAACAGGCGACCTACAGGGCGCGCGAGATCGGCGGCGGCAAATGGGTCTTGAAGGCGCAGATTCATTCCGGCGCGCGCGGCAAGGCCGGCGGCATAAAATTGTGCGCCAATGACGAGGAGATCTCGAGCGCCGCCGAAGCCATGCTCGGGCGCAAGCTGGTGACCCATCAGACCGGACCGCGTGGCAAGCTGATCTCCCGGCTCTATCTCGAGGAAGCCGTCGACATCGCCCAGGAGCTCTATGTCGGCTTCGTGCTCGACCGTAAGGAAGAGCGCGTCATGATCGTGGCCTCGGCAGCCGGCGGCATGGAGATCGAGGATATTGTCGAGAAAGAACCCAATTCCATCCTGCGCACATCGGTCGACCCCGGCGTCGGCATGCAGCGCTTTCAGGCACGCGAGATCGCCTTCGGGCTCGGCCTCGATCACAATCTGATCGGCAAGGCGACCGAAACCATCTTCAGCTGCTACCAGGTGTTCCGCGACTACGACGCCTCGATGCTGGAGATCAATCCGCTGGTGGTGACGCGCGACGGCAATCTGATCGCGCTCGACGCCAAGATGTCGTTCGACGAGAACGCGCTGTTCCGGCGGCCTGAAATCTCCGAACTGCGCGACAAGAGCCAGGAAGACCCGCGCGAAACTTTCGCCAGCGACCGCGGCCTCTCCTATGTCGGCCTCGACGGCAATATCGGCTGCATCATCAATGGCGCGGGCCTGGCCATGGCGACGATGGACATGATCAAGATCGCCGGCGGCGAGCCGGCCAACTTCCTCGACATTGGCGGCGGCGCCTCGCCCGAGCGGGTGGCGAAATCCTTCCGCGCCGTGCTCGGCGACAAGAATGTCGAGACCATCCTGGTCAACATCTTCGCCGGCATCAACCGCTGCGACTGGGTCGCCGAGGGCGTTATCAAGGCGATCCGCGAGGTCGGCGTCACCGTGCCGCTGGTGGTGCGGCTCTCCGGCACCAAAGCCGAGGAAGGCCGCCGCATCCTGGCCGATTCCGGTGAGGCGGTGATCGTCGCCGACACGCTGGCAGAAGCCGCCGAAAAAGCCGTCGCCGCCTGGCGCGCGGCCGCCAAGAAAAAAGCAGCCTGAGGGAGGTCGAGAAAATGGCAATCCTGCTCAACCGCAGCACCCGCGTCATCGTCCAGGGTTTCACCGGCAAGATCGGCAGCTTCCATGCCGAGGACATGAAACGCTACGGCACCAAGCTGGTCGGCGGCGTCACCCCCGGCAAGGGCGGCCAGACGCATCTCGGCCTGCCCGTCTTTAACACGGTCAAGGGCGCCGTGCGCGAGACCCGCGCGGAGGCAAGCATCGTCTTCGTGCCGCCGCCCTTCGCCGCCGATTCGATCATGGAAGCCGCGGACGCCGGCATCAAACTCTGCGTCTGCATCACCGACGGCATCCCCTCGCAGGACATGATGCAGGTCAAGCGCTATATGCGCCGCTACCGCTTCGAGGACCGCATGCGGCTGATCGGCCCGAACTGCGCCGGCATGATCACGCCGGGACAGGCGCTGATGGGCATCATGCCCGGCAACATCTACCTGCCCGGCCGCGTCGGCATTGTCGGCCGCTCCGGCACGCTCGGCTACGAGGCAGCCTCGCAGATGAAGGCGCTCGGCATCGGCGTGTCGACCAGCGTCGGCATCGGCGGCGACCCGATCAACGGCTCCTCCTTCAAGGACATGCTGAAACTGTTCGAGCAGGACGACGAGACCGACGCCGTGGTGATGATCGGCGAGATCGGCGGACCGCAGGAGGCGGAAGCCGCGATCTGGGCGCGTGACAACATGCGCAAGCCGCTGATCGCCTACATTGCAGGCCTCTCCGCCCCGAAAGGCCGCCGCATGGGCCACGCCGGCGCCATCATCTCGGCCTTCGGCGAGTCGGCGCAGGAGAAGGTCGAGATCCTGAAGGAGGCAGGCGTGATCATCGTTCCGACGCCGTCGTCTTTTGGCGAGGTGGTTGCGGATACACTGGCGCGGATGAAGAAGGCGGCGTGATTTCCGCGCCTCTCCACGCTGGGGGGCTCTCACATAAGCCCGCGCGAGCCTCCCGGAGAGTCGGCGATCACCCTTGCCAGGCACCGCCCGCCGAGAATTGAAACCTCCAGCGCCGTGCCGGGCGTGCCAAGCCCCAGCGGCAGCAGCGCCAACGCCATGTCATGGCCAAACGCGTGGGAGTAATCTGCCGCCGGAAGCGTCACCATGAGCTTAGTTTGCGCATTCGCGTAGCAAGGTTGTGATTTTCGCATCAAGATCGCGAGCGACGGCAAGAGCCTCCAAACTACCATAAGGGAGCAGACAACTCTCCATTTTGTCGTAGGAGACGTGCACGCCATCGGGACGTTCATCAACAAGGATTGTGACTGGAGCGTAAGATCCAGCATCGGGAACGTGCTTGACCATTTCTTTCATGATGAGTGGATTGCCCACCAGGAACCGCATGCTCTTGGGAGTCTCGGTTCCAGTTTCGCGGCGCAGAATGGCGCCCAAGTCGAATTCCGCGAAAAGCATGAGACCTGTGCGGCCCAGGCCGCTTTGCACAACGCGCTCCAAATCCGAGAAGGAATTTGCAGCCACCGTCGCCTTGAAAAATTCGACAATGTCAGGTTGCCCGACCGCTGACTTGAGCGCGGCCACAACGGCGTCGAATGGTTTGGAACACGTCAGGCTGAAACGCTCAACCTCGACCTTTGCGATTGTCATTTCTTTCTCCGTAACAGCTCTCAAGAATAAAGGTGCGACCGATCGCGCCGGGATTATGCAGCGGCCGATTACGCTTCCAGGAAGGTCCGGACGTGGCTGACGAACAATTCGTGGTGCTGAAACAGGGCGCCGTGGCCGGAATCGGGATAGAGGACCAGCTGGGCGTTGCTTAGAGCCTTGAACATTGCATAGGCGTTGTCCGCCGGCAGCATGGTGTCGTGGCTGCCGCTGACCACAAGGGCGGGCTGGCGGATGGCGCGCAGAATGGCGTGCTCGGGATCAGGTGTGGCGCACCAGGTAATAAGCGCCTTGGCCTGCGGATCCGTCACCGCGCCGCCGTTGTCGGTGTCCCGATCCTCCTTACGCGCCTTCGCCCGCTTCAGGAAAGCCAGGCCGGCCGACTGGCTGGCGGACGACTTCGTGAAGAATAGTGGCAGGCGGACGTCCGGCGCGTCGGTTTGGGAAAACGCGTCCTGGAGAACCGTCAACAGATGCTCTTCTCCGCCTCTCGGAGCCGTGCCGACGAGGATGAGCTTGCGCACCAGCCGTCCGTGCTCGGCAGCGATCTGCTGGGCGACACAGCCGCCGAGGGAAAAGCCAAGAAGGTCGACTTCGGAGAGGCCGAGCAGTTTGATAAAAGCGACCGCGTCTTGGGCCATCGCCGCGATATTGTCGGGCGTTTGGCCTGTCGAGCGGCCGACCCCGGCGTTATCGAAAGCGATCACCGGTCGATCGGTGGCCAGGACATTCACGACGGCGGGGTCCCACGCGTCGATGTTGCCCGAGAAATGCTGCAGGAGGACAAGCGCAGTTCCGGTCGATGGGCCGAGGCGGCGATAGGCGAAGCGGATTCCGCCGCCTTCGATGTAACGGGTGGGCGCTGTTTCTAGCGTTGCGGCGTCCTGGCTCGAGGTGTCGAACTCAGTCATGTCATCCTCCGGATGCTTGGCACAGATAATCGAGTGGGAGTAGCTGGTGCGGTTTTGGCTAGGTTTGAGCCGCTCGCGGACCAAGGCATTCCGTAGTCCGCCGAGCACGCATGGTGCTCCCGGCACGAAGGCGCCGGGAGCACAATCGTCACTTCACGAGCGCGGCCTTTTCAATCACCGCGGCGACTTCCTTCGCGTGGACGACCAGGGATGCATGGCTGCCGGCGACATCCGTCGTCTGGGCCTTCATCCTTTCGGCGAACAGCTTCTGGACCTCGGGTGCGATGACCTTGTCCTTCGTGCTGATCACATAGAATGTCGGCTTGTCGTGCCAGGCCGCCTTATCGACGGGAGCCTCGAACGCCGTGTGGTTCAACGGGAGCTGATGGTTTGCCAAGGATTCGGCGATCTCCGCGGGAAGGTCAGCCGCGACTGCAGAGGGAAACACTTTGGGATCGATGTAGAGGTTGCCCTTTTCGTCGGGATGAATCGCCGCGGCGCCTTCGGTTGCCGGACCGCTCTTGGATAAGCCCGCCAGAGATTCTCCCACGTCGGGCGCGAATGCGGAGACGTAGACGAGCGCCGAGACGTTGGGATCGTCACCTGCCTGCGTGATGACCACACCGCCCCAGGAGTGGCCAACGAGGACGGTCTTGCCGTTCTGTTTCGCAAGCGCCTGTTTGGTGGCATCGACGTCCGCCGCGAGGGAGGTGAGCGGGTTTTCGACGAGCGTTACATTGTAGCCCTTCTTCGTGAGGATATCGGCGACCGGCTTCCAACTCGTCTGGTCGACGAAAGCGCCATGGACGAGCACGATATTGTGGGCCGCCCCCTTGGGCAGTTGAGCTGATTGGGCGGGGGCGGCGACTGTTGCTCCGGCCATGAGGACGGTAGCGACTGAGAGTAGAAGATTTCGCATTGGTTGCTCCTGTTGAGATAACGGACGACGCGGGTCCGAGGAAAGGCAGGCGTGCCGGCAACAGTCGCGGTTCTCCCATCTGCCGCTCGGGTGATGGTTGCGGCGCGACCTGTTGGCTCGACTTGCGATCAACTAATACGTGGAGCACTTGGACGTTAGGCCTCAATCGTCCGAATATTGTGTCCGACCGTCCGTCGTATTAACATCGGAAGATGGACATCCTCGCTGAAGTGCTCGACCGCGTTCGCCTTGGCGGAACCTTGCTGTTCCACTTCGAGCTCGGCCATCCCTGGAATCTGGCACTGCCAGCGCGCCCATACGCCCTGTTCCATTATCTCAGCCGTGGCTCGGCTACCCTCGCGCTCGAAAATGGACGAGAACTTCAAATGACCGAGGGCGACTTTGTTGTCGTCACGCGCGGCGAGCCCCATGTGATCTACTCGGATCGTCGGACAGAGCCGTTACCGATTCTCGACATCGATCGACTGGCTGGGCGTCTTGGCCTCATTCGTCACGGAGGCGGCGAGCAGCCGCTCGCGACGATGATCTGTGGCAATTTCACCGTGGCGCGGCCCTCGCGCGGCAGCGTGTTGGAATTGCTTCCGCCCCTGCTTCTCCTGAAGCCGACGGAAGACGGCGGATGGCTCGATGCGATTCTGCAACGCATGGTGAGCGAGGCGGCGCACGCACGTCCGGGCCAAGGCGTTGCACTCTCACGACTGACAGAAGTGCTCTTCGTCGAGGTGCTGCGAAGCTGGATCAAGTCGCTCGACCCCGGGGAAGGCGGTTGGTTGGGGGCGATGGCGGACCCGCACATCGGACCGGCACTTCAGTTGATCCACGAACGACCGGATCGACCCTGGACGCTTGGCGAGCTCGGGCAAAGCGTGGGACTTGGTCGTTCGGCGTTTTCGGCTCGCTTCACCAAGCTCGTCGGCGAGTCCATGTACCGCTATCTGATCTCACGCCGGATGTCGGAGGCCGCATTTCTGCTCGAAACGAGCGACGAGGGGATTGCACGGATTGCGGCCCGTGTCGGCTATGAGACCGCGGCCGCGTTTTCGAAGCTATTCCATCGACATCACGGCCTTTCGCCTGGCCGTTATCGAGCAGCTCGCCGCTCTGACGGTGGCAGGAGGCAAGAGGACGTTCTGGAAGCAGAAGTCGTCGATTGACCTCCCGCGCTTGTGGTGGCGCGCTTCTACACGAGCCAAGATCAGGCCAAGATTGCGCAACAAAACTTAACATCACTTCACCCATGCAGCCATTTTCACCTGAAATAGTCCGGAGCATCGGGGGCTCTTACTGCCTCCCTGCTCTGGAGCATGCATGTTCAAATTGGTTTCTGGGACCTTCGCCGGCCGGGCCTCTCTCGCGGCGATGGCAATCGTGTTTTCAACGCATTCTGAGATCGTGCAGGCGGCGGACGCCATTGCAGTTGACACCGATGCCGACGATACCGGGGATGTGACCCCGCCGCCCGATCCTTCGCGTTTCGGGCGCTTCGAACAGCAACTGGCCGGCTGGCATGTCGTCCTGGGCGGCGGCGCCATCATCGTTCCCAAATATGAGGGCAGCAACGAGTTCAAGGTCATGCCGGTCCCTTTCGTATCGGCGACATTTCTCGACACGGTGAGGGTAGATCCGACGGGCGCCAACATCGCCGTCTATGAACACGGGCCGTTCGAACTCAGTGCGCGGCTTGGCTATGACATGGGCCGCAAGGAGGACGATGCCGATCGTCTGCGCGGCCTGGGGGATGTCGACATGGGCGCGGTCGTCGGGGCCAAGGCGGCGGTGAAGTTCGGCCCGGCGAAAATCTACGCGCAATTGGACAAGACCATCGGCGGCAGCGACGGCATGCAGGGCACGCTTGGCATCGAGGTGACCCAGCCTCTGTCCCGGTCATGGATGGTCGGCGCCGGCGCATCGGTCGTCTTCGCTGACGAAAAATACATGCAGGCCTATTTCGGCGTCACGCCGGAGCAATCGGCTCGCTCGGGATTGACCCAGTATGATGCCCGCGCCGGGTTGAAGCGCGCCGATTTTTCGATTTCCGCCACATATACGCTCAATCACAACTGGATGGTGCGTGGCAAGGCGGGGGTGGGCATTCTCATGGGGGACGCTGCCGACAGCCCTGTTGTCGTCGACAAGGTCCAGCCCTCGGGGATGCTTCTCGTCGGATATCGGTTTTGATGCCCACACATAATGCAGTGCAGGCCGCGGTAAGCTCCAGCCGGATCGATCTGAACGCCGAGTTCAAATCGCCGAGGCAAGGCCCGCAGATCCTCATTGTCGAAGACGACATCGAGATCGCCCGCATGCTGGGCGAGACGCTGACGGAAAACGGCATGATCGTCGAAATCGCCGGCAACGGCGTCCGCATGAACGCCGCGCTTCGCAACCAGAAATTCGATCTCATCGTGCTCGATATCATGCTGCCTGGCGAGAACGGCCTCAGCATATGCCGCCGGCTTCGCGCGCAAACGAACGTTCCGATCCTGATGCTGACGGCGCTTGGCGAGGAAATCGACCGCATCTTCGGACTGGAGATCGGCGCCGACGATTACGTGACCAAACCGTTCAGCGCGCGCGAACTGACCGCAAGGATAAGGGCGTTGCTGCGCCGCACGGCTTACGCTCCCGACGAACGGGACCGCACAAGGGTGCTTCGCTTCAACGGCTGGCGCCTCGATCCCGTTCGCCGGCAATTGCATGATCCCAGCAATGCGCGGGTTGCGACCACGACGCATGAATTCGATCTTTTGCTGGCGTTCTGCCGCAATGCAGGCCGGGTTCTGTCGCGCGAGGAGCTTCTCAGCGTCACCCATGCCGGGCTTGCCGGCCCGATCGAGCGAAGCGTCGATGTCCATGTCAGCCGGATTCGCCAGAAGATCGAAAAGGATGCGCGCGATCCCGTTCTCCTCAAGACTGTCCGGCTGGGTGGCTACATCTTCACCGCCACGGTGGAGGAAGCGTGAGGCGCTTGGTCCGCCGCTTCCTGCCCCAGTCGGTGCGTGGGCAGTTCGCGGCAATTATTTTCATGGCGGTGATCGCGATCATGTCCGTCGGATCGGTCGTCGAGGGTTTGATAGCGAATGTCGACCTTCCCGTGGTGGAAGACAGCGCCAGGCGGGCTGGCGTTGTCGCTGCCTTGTTGCGCGAAACGCCAACCGAAGCCCGCGGCGCTGTTCTGGCTGCGGCGACACGCGCCGGCTTTGATTTCAAGATCCTGCCCAGGGAGCAGATCAGCACTATTCCAGATTCCTATCTGCAATGGCGAAGCACCGGATGGCTTCTTCAGATCGAGAGCGGCTCGATCCCTGGGCGCTGGATAAGGATCGGCCGCCAATATGCGTTTGTCATCGACCTGGACCAGCAGAGCGTCCTGGCGCATTTCGGCATGCCCGATTCCTGGCTGACATCAGGCTTCGTCCGTGTCTCGTTCTACAGGTTCATGGCTTTCGTCGCCCTGCCTGTGTTGATCTGGCTATTTGCGGTCTGGGCCGTGACGGAGCCATTGAAGCGCATCTCGAACGCAGTGGGGGAAGCCGAGATCGAGAATGGCAACGAACTTTTCGCCGAACGCGGCTCCATCGAAATGGTCGGCCTGGCGCGCGCGCTGAACAGGATGAGAACGCGTATCCGCACCATGATCGAGAACCGCACCCGCATGCTGCGCAGCGTCAGTCATGATCTGCGCACGCCGTTGACGCGGCTGCGCCTTCGCGCCGAGCGCATGGATGACGGCCCCGTTCGAGCCGCCATATTGTCCGACGTCCGGCACATCGAGGATCTGATCGACGAGACCCTGACCTATCTGCGCAACGACGTCTCGACCGAAAAGCTGCAGCGGGCCGACATTGCCAGCGTGCTGCAGACCGTCTGTGCCGAATTCTCCGATGTCGGGTTTTCGGTTTCCTATTCCGGACCGGACAGGCTTCTGGGCTGGTGCAAACCCAATGCGCTGGCGCGCGCCATCACCAATTTATGCGACAACGGGGTCAAATTTGCCGGCAACGTCACCGTCGCCTTGACGCAGACCGACTCGGCGGCGCGTATCGCGGTGGGCGACGATGGGCCGGGAATTTCGATGACGGCGCGCTCGCGCGTTTTCGAACCCTTCTTCAAGGAGGATATGTCGCGCGGCGTTGCGTCGAAACACGGTTTCGGTCTCGGCCTCTCGATCGTGGCAGATATCATCCAGGGTCACGGCGGCAGGATCGAGTTGCACGACAACCAGCCAAGCGGCCTTGTCGTGACCGTCGATCTGCCGAATGGACCCGAGGTCCGGCCCTTATAGAGCGGCCGGCACCGTGCTCAGGGTCTGATGATCGCCAGATTGCCGGAGGTTATTGCAAGGCGTCCGAAGGCTTGCTTCAGGAAATTTGGTGCGGTCGAGAAGACTCGAACTTCCACGGGTTGCCCCACAGCGACCTCAACGCTGCGCGTCTACCAATTCCGCCACGACCGCACGTGGTAGGAGCCGGAACCGACCGGCTCGCGGCGTGTAGCAAATCGTTTCCGGCGAAACAAGTGCGCGATGCGCAATAATCTCAACCGATTGGCATATCGGTCCACAGGATCGGAATGAGCATGCGGAACTGGACGTTTGCGTCCGATATCGCCATATGGGAGGCGGATGCATGTTGCCCGAAAGCGCGAGGCGGTTTTGGGATCGCGGCATGCATGAACAAAAACGAAGAACCATGACAGAACGCAGCCAGATCGCCACGTCGTTCCTGCCGCTCCCCGGTTCGGCACCGGTGGAGTGGCGCATCGAGCCCGGCCTTACCGCCTACCCCGAGGCACTGGCCTTCATGGAAGCGCGGGCCGAGGCGATCCGTAGCGGGGCCGCCGGCGAAATGGTCTGGCTGGTCGAGCATCCCCCGCTCTACACTGCCGGCACCAGCGCCCGCATCGAGGACCTGATCGAGCCTGATCGCTTTCCCGTCTTTGCCGCCGGACGTGGCGGCGAATACACCTATCATGGGCCGGGCCAGCGGGTCGCCTATGTCATGCTCGACCTGAAACGGCGGCGCGAGGATGTGCGCGCTTTCGTCGCCGCGCTCGAACAATGGATCATCGGCACGCTCGCCGCCTTCAACGTGCGCGGCGAACGCCGCGAGGACCGGGTAGGCGTGTGGGTGGTGCGGCCTGATCGCCCTGCCCTGCCGGACGGCTCGCCGGCGGAGGATAAGATCGCCGCGATCGGTATCCGGCTGCGGCGCTGGGTGAGCTTTCACGGCATCGCCATCAATGTCGAACCGGAGCTTGAGCATTTCGGCGGCATCGTTCCCTGCGGCGTCCAGGACCATGGCGTCACCAGCCTCGTCGACCTCGGCCTGCCCGTCGGCATGGCCGATCTGGATCTGGCGCTGAAATCAGCCTTCGAGGATGTTTTTGGTCCCGTGGCGGCCTTGTCGGCCGAGGCTGCCCGCAAGACGGGTTGATCCTTTCCAGCTCAAAGCAATTGCGCCGACGCCCACAGAACGCCGCAGCCATGGATGACGAACACCGCCAGCAGTGCGCCGGCGATGGCGAAGCGGTCGACGGTACGGATAGGCTTCAGCTCGTAACGCGGCTTCACCCCGCTGCCCATCGTCAGCAGGCTTAGGATTGAAAAGACCGCTCCCGTCGCCAGCAGAAAGCCGGAGGAAAAGCCGGCCCGCCAGCCCACCGCCAAAAATGCCGAGAGCAGGAAGAACGAGGCCAGCGCCAGCGCGACCGGCCCCGGGCAGATCTGGCGCAGCACCTGGCCGCCATCGAACTTCCACACCGGCACCAGATTGGCGATGTTGAACAGGGCCGCACAGCCTGCCAGCGCCGCCAGCAGCGCGGCCGCGCCCTTATGCCCCTCGCTGCCGGCCAGCGCACTGGCGGCGATGACGATCGGCACCAGGAAGGCGGAAAAACCCGCCCCCATCAGCGCCACGAAGGCCACTTCGAAACGGCTGTTGTAGGGCCGGCCGCCAATGGCGATGCCGCCGAGCAGCGGGATGAAGATCATCCGCGCCTTGCGGTGGCCCATCAGCCGGAATGCCGCCATGTGGCCAAGCTCGTGCAGGGCAACGACCGACGTCAGGATGGCGGCCAGCGCCAGCCCCCCGAGGTGAAGGCCGAAGAACGGCCACAAGATCAATGCCGACAGCACGGCAAAGCCGACCTGGCTCAGCGGATGCTCGAACCAACCGCCCTTGCGGTACTGCCCGGTCATCGCCCAACGCTGCAGCTTGGACAGTTCGCGGCGCATGGCGAAATAACGGAACACCAGAAAGGCAACACCGCGGTAACGATCCGTCCGGCCGAGCGTTACCCGCGTGCCGCTGCCTTCGGAGACGAGCTCGGCGGTTTCGCGATAGTCTTTCCAGAACGAGGCATCGAGCGCCGTATCCTCAAGCACGCGCATCGAGAAGCGGCTGCCCTCGACGACATCGTCAAACCGCGCCCTGCGCTCGATCGGCTTGCCGTCGCGGCCTTCCCACGACAGCATGATGCGGGACACACCCTCCCCGTCCAGCGGCTCGGCCGACAGGATCTCGCCGGACCAGCCGGCATCGCTGCCAAGCGGCCATAGCGCCTGCCAGAGTCGCTGGCGGTCCATCGCAATCACGCGGCTGACCCTGACCGTGCGCGAACCAAGCGGCACGGTCATCAAGAGAAAGATCAGCCCGAGATTGCTGGCCACCAGAATGGCAGTGACGATGGGCGACACCTGAATGTTGCTCCCTGCCTGAGAGGCGCACCCTAGCGCCGCGGCGGCAAGAAAGGCTTAACGGGGAAGCGGACTTCATCCGCCAGGAACGACGGCGGCGAGAGCCGCCAGATCACATGGCGCCGATCCAGATCGCCATGGAAATGAGGAAAGTGCTCATGCAAACCAGTGAGATGACATCCTGAACCAGATCGGTCATAACTCTCTCCTGTTGTTGATATGTTCGCAATTTGTTCTAATTTTGTTTCAATGTCAACGCGCAGAATCCGGTCCCGGCAAGAATCTCCGGGCGATCAGATCGGCAGGGTTAAGGAAAGGTTGATGGCGAGACGCCTATCAACAGGTCACGATAGTGAATGGCGACAGGCCCTCGGCGAGGTCTAGAAAGCCATATGAAGATTCGGCCAAACCCATCTTCGCGGATGTGTCGATATTCGGTCAATTCGCCTGATATCGGCACAGCCTAAAGCGGCACGACCTTGCCGTCGGCGAGCGTGACGCGCCGGTCCATGCGCGATGCCAGCTCGTGATTGTGGGTGGCGATCAGCGCCGCCAGGCCCGATTGCTTGACCAGCGCGCCCAGCGCCTCGAAGACATAGGAGGCGGTGACCGGGTCGAGATTACCGGTCGGCTCGTCGGCCAGCAGCACCAGCGGAGCATTGGCGACGGCGCGGGCAATGGCGACGCGCTGCTGCTCGCCGCCGGAGAGTTCGGACGGCCGGTGCGAGGCGCGCTTGCCGATCTGCATATAGTCGAGCAGTTGCGCGGCGCGCTCGGCCGCTTCCTTGCGCGGCAGGCCCTTGATCAGCTGCGGCATCATGATGTTTTCCAGCGCGGAAAACTCCGGCAGCAGATGGTGGAACTGGTAGACGAAGCCGACATCGTTGCGGCGGATTGACGTGCGTTCGTCGTCGGAGAGCCGCCCGCAGGCCCGGCCGGCCAGGATCACGTCGCCTGCGTCGGGGCGTTCCAGCAGGCCGGCCGTATGCAGCAGCGTCGACTTGCCGGTGCCGGATGGCGCCACCAGCGCCACCATCTCGCCGCGCTTCAGCGAGAAATCGGCGCCGTTCAAAATGGTGAGCTTGCGCGGCCCCTGGACATAGTGCCGCTCGACGCTCTTCAGCTCGATAATGACCTCGGCCACTACTCGTACCTCAAGGCTTCGACCGGATCGAGGCGGGCGGCCCGCCATGCCGGAAACACCGTTGCCAGGAAGGACAGCCCAAGCGCCATGATGATGACATAGGTCGTCTCGCGCGGATCCATCTTCGCCGGCAGCTGGCTGAGGAAATAGAGCTCCGGGTTGAACAGCACCTTGCCGGTCATCCAGGAGAAGAACTGGCGGATCGATTCGATGTTGGTGCAGATGACGACGCCGAGCAGCACGCCGGCGAGCGTACCGGTGACGCCGATCGCCGCCCCCGTCATCAGGAAGATGCGCAGGATGGCGCCGCGCGAGGCGCCCATGGTGCGCAGGATGGCGATGTCGTGCCCCTTGTCCTTCACCAGCATGATCAGTCCCGAAATGATGTTGAGCGCCGCCACCAGCACGATCAGCGTCAGGATCATGAACATGACGTTGCGCTCGACCTGCAGGGCGGAAAAGAAGGTCTCGTTGCGCTGGCGCCAGTCGACCATGTCGATCGGCCGCTGCGCCGCCTCTTCCACCTTCGGTTTCAGCGCGTCGACATTGTCGGGATTGTCGACATAGATCTCGATCGTCTGCGCACGGCCATCCATGTTGAAATAGAGCTGCGCTTCGGAGAACGGCATGTAGACGATGGACGTGTCATATTCCGACATGCCGACTTCGAAGATCGCCGCGATCTTGTAGCCTTTCATGCGCGGCGTCGTGCCGATCGGCGTTACGTCGCCATCGGGCGAGATGAGCGTGATGGTGTCGCCCAGCGTCAGGCCGAGATTCTCGGCCATGCGCTTGCCGATGGCGACGCCCTCGCCCGAATCGAAACCGGCGAGCGAACCCTGCTTGATGTTGTTGGCGACGATGGCGATCTTGCCGAGATCTTCGCCCCTGATACCGCGCACCAGTGCGCCCGTGCCGCCGCCGACATTGCCTTGCGCCAGCACCTGGCCGTCGATCAGCGGAATGGCGTATTTGACGCCGGGCACGCCGTTGATGCGGCCGGCAACCTGGGCGTAGTCC
This sequence comes from Mesorhizobium sp. 2RAF45, assembly GCF_052115225.1. NCBI lineage: Bacteria > Pseudomonadati > Pseudomonadota > Alphaproteobacteria > Hyphomicrobiales > Phyllobacteriaceae > Mesorhizobium > Mesorhizobium sp. 2RAF45. Next base: position 559,227 of record NZ_JBFRGG010000001.1, read on the forward strand.
TCAAGCGGCGAGTCGAGCGGCTGCACGATCAGATGGCCGTTGACGCCAAGGATGCGCGTCAAAAGCTCGGCGCGGAACCCGTTCATCACAGCCATGACGACGATCAGCGTCGCCACCCCCAGCATGATGCCGAGGAAGGAGATCGAGGCGATGACCGAGATCACCGTCTCCTTGCGCCGCGAGCGCAAATAGCGCCAGGCAACCGTGCGCTCGAAGAAGGAGAACGGGCCGGCGCCCGCTGATCTTGCCGCCGCCGCCTCGCTCATGCGGCGACACCGAAGCGTTTTTTCGCATCAGCGATCGGCAGCGTTTCGCGCTCGCCGGTCCTGCGATTCTTGATCTCGACCTCGCCGGCGGCCACGCCGCGCGGTCCGACGATCACTTGCCAGGGTAGACCGATCAGGTCGGCGGTGGCGAACTTGCCGCCCGGCCGCTGGTCGGTGTCGTCATAGAGCACGTCCTTGCCGGCGGCGGTGAAGGCGGCATTCAGCTCTTCGCTGACACGGTCGCAATCGGCGTCGCCCACCTTCATGTTGATCAGGCCGATGTCGAAAGGCGCCACGGCGTCGGGCCAGATGATGCCGTTCTCGTCATGGCTGGCTTCGATGATCGCCGCGACCAGGCGCGACGGGCCGATGCCGTAGGAACCGCCGGAGGCGAAATGGTCCTTGCCGTCCGGTCCGGTCACCTTGGCGCCCATCGGCTTGGAATACTTCTCGCCGAAATGGAAGATGTGACCAACCTCGATGCCGCGCGCCGAAACCTTGTCGCTCTCGGGCACCCTTTCCCAAGCTGCTTCGTCATGCATCTCGTCGGTGGCGGCGTAGGGCGTCGTCCATGTCTTGACGATATCTGATATCTCGCCGTCATTGGCGAAGTCGGTTTCGGCGCCCGGCACGGCAAGCGAAAGATAGTCGCGATGGCAGAAAACCTGGCTTTCGCCGGTATCGGCCAGGATGATGAATTCGTGGCTGAGGTCGCCGCCGATCGGCCCGGTGTCGGCGCGCATCGGAATCGCCTGCAGGCCCATGCGCGTAAACGTCCTGAGGTAGGAGACGAACATCCTGTTGTAGGCAGCCCTCGCGCCCTCGAAGTCGAGGTCGAAGGAATAGGCGTCCTTCATCAGGAACTCGCGCGAGCGCATGACGCCGAAGCGTGGCCGCACCTCGTCGCGGAACTTCCACTGGATGTGGTAGAGGTTGAGCGGCAAATCCTTGTAGGACTTCACATAGGCGCGGAAGATCTCTGTGACCATTTCCTCGTTGGTCGGGCCGTAGAGCATGTCGCGGTCCTGGCGGTCCTTGATGCGCAGCATCTCCTTGCCATAGTCGTTGTAGCGGCCGCTTTCGCGCCACAGATCGGCCGACTGGATGGTCGGCATCAGGATTTCCAGCGCGCCGGCGCGGTTCTGCTCCTCGCGGATGATCTGGCAGACCTTGTCCAACACCCGCTTGCCAAGTGGCAACCAGGAAAAACTGCCCTGCCCCTGCTGGCGGATCATGCCGGCACGCAGCATCAGCCGATGCGAGACGATCTCGGCCTCGCGCGGATTTTCTTTGAGGATGGGCAGGAAATAGCGCGACAAACGCATGGACTGGTCCGTGAATGAGAACGGCCACGCCAGAATCGGCGCGACGCAGGCTTGCTTGCCCCGGCTTCATAGCCATTTCATGACGGAATGGAAACCCGGGCATGGCGGCACATTAGCGCGCCACGGCCCGGAATCCTCCGGTTTCCGGACCAGGACGTGCCGGCATCGGGCATGCCGAACCTCTTCGGTTTTGGCCGCCAATTCTTTGCGCGCGTCAATCCAGAACATGCCGCAAAGGCTCCGCCGAGCCTTGCTGGTCGTTTCCCAAGCAAAGCATGCCATACTATTGTGCAGTGCAGCACGAGAATGCCTGTTTCGAGGCAAAATTCTTCGTGACATTTTCATTCGGCTTAGGCTAGTGTGCCGCGATAACCGAGAGGGCGGAGAAAAATCTGCTCTCCTACGCGGTCAAAGTCTTGGGAGGATGCGATCTAGGCGCGGTTACTCGCTGCCGCCGGAAACCGGAAACAGATCGGACGCGTTTAATTGCAAGGCCTCGTGCCTTGCATTTTTTTTGTGCAATCATCTGGTTAGCGTGGCGTGCTGTCAGAACACATGACCTAACGTCAGCAAGCGGTCAGCCGTGAAGCATGGCAGCGTCTCGACCCTCATCCGCGGCGCATCGACGTCGTCGTCGCACTCTCGCCGGGCGATCTATTTCGCCGGGGTCTGGCCGAAATCCGGCACGATATGCGGGATGTCGTTGAGGCTGTAGCCCAGCCCGTGCGTCAGCCCATAGAAAATGCCCATGAGGATCGCCGTGGCGATGGTGGTGCGGATCACCGCGCGCAGCATGTGCGGCCCGCGCGGCGCGCTTGGAACCGTGCCCAGTGTCACGTCATGATCGTCGTCCTGCGTCCTGACGCTAAACGGCAGTACGGCGAACAGCACCACCCACCAGGTCGCGAAAAACAGGGCGGTGAACGAAACCCAGCTCATGATTGCTCCAGTTCGATCAGCGTGCCGAAGAAATCCTTCGGATGCAGGAACAGCACCGGCTTGCCATGCGCGCCGGTCTTCGGATTGCCGTCGCCCAGCACGCGCGCGCCGGCGCCCTTGAGCTGGTCCCGCGCGGCCAGGATGTCGTCGACCTCGTAGCAGAGATGATGCATGCCGCCTGACGGGTTCTTCGCCAGGAACGCGGCGATCGGCGAGCCCTCGCCCAGTGGTTCCAGCAATTCGATCTTGGTGTTGCCGACATTGACGAACACCACCGTGACGCCATGCTCCGGCAAAGCCTGCGGCTCCGTCACTTCGGCGCCAAGCGTGTTGCGGTAGGCGGCAACGGCGGCAGCCAGATCCGGCACCGCAAGCGCGACATGGTTCAGCCGTCCGAGCATGTACGAGCTATCTCTCTTCTGTCACTGGCTGGCGTCATACGTCAAATCAGCTGAGATCAACAGCCATTCACGAGGCGCGCACTGTCGCACTTTGGTGAACATTCGGCCGAATCACGATCGAGGCTATTCCGGCCCACAACCGCAAAGTACAAACGGCAATGTCTTACATCCGCCCTGCCCGCGCCCGCGTTTTCACCTTCGATCTCGGCTCATTCAAGATTGCCGCCTTGCTCGACGCTGTCGATATCAGAGACAATCTTGCAGCAGCCTTCGCGGCCGGACAGCCGCCAACCGCGGTGCAGCAACTCGCGGTCTCGAACTTCATCGACCGGGATCGATTCGAGCACTGCTTCATCCCGACGCTGATCGACACCGGATCCGAAAGGATCCTGTTCGACACCGGATGCGGCGATGAGGGCAGTTCACTCCTGGAGTGCTTGCAGGACCTTGGGCTTGATCCTGACGATATCGACGTGGTGGTCATCACCCACGGCCATCCGGACCACATCGGTGGGCTTGTCAGCAACGGCAAACCCGTCTTCGGCCAGGCCCGCTATGTTTTTGGCGCGGCTGAATTCGCTTTCTGGACCGAGGCAACAGCGGTGCGCGCGGCCAGGTTGGCCAACCGTGATCTGTTCCGGCGGATTTGCACCGGGCTGGCCGACCGGGCAACGTTCATAGCGCCTGGAGATGAGGTGCTGCCGGGCATTACCGCCATCGACGCGTCAGGCCATTCCCCCGGCCTGCTGGCATTTCTCGTCGAAAGCGGCGGCCAGCGATTGCTGATCTGGTCGGATGCGTTCCTGCACTATGTCGTGTCCATCCAGCATCCGGAATGGCATGCGGATTTCGATGATGACAAGGAACGGGCGATCGAGACCCGCAAGCGTTTGCTGAAGATGGCGGCGGACCAGCGCCTGCTGGTCGCCGGCCATCACATGCCGTTTCCAGGCCTGGGCTACATCGAAGCGGTGAACGGCTCTTTTCGCTGGCTCCCGGTCAGCTATCAGCTGAACGTCTAGAGCCGCGAACCAGCGCTACCCTCATCTGGTGACGAACACCGTCACCAGCGGCTTCTTGCCCCAGGCTTCGTTGGCGGCGCCGCGCACCGCGCGCCGCACCGCTTCCTGTACCAGGTCGAGGTCCTTGCGCCGCTGGCGGGGAATCGAATCGACCGCACCAACGGCCGCATCGATCATCAAATCCTCCAGCGTCTCGCCGCTGGCGTCGGCCTCGGCGACCCCGATGGCGACCAGATCGGGATCGCCGGCGAGCTCGTATTTGTCGTCGAGCACGACATTGACCGCGACATGGCCGGCAAAGGACAGTTTGCGCCGGTCGCGAATGCCCATCGCCTGGTCGGTGCCGATCAGATTGCCGTCCTTGTAGATGCGACCGAACGGCACCTGGTCGATGATGGTGGCGGGGCCGGGAGCGAGCCGCAGCATGTCGCCGTCGCGCACCTGCGCCACCTGGCCGATGCCGGAGGTCGACATCAGCGAGCCCTGCGCCACAAGATGCGCCGCCTCGCCATGCACGGGAACGCCGATCTTTGGGCGCACCCACTCATACATCTTGCGCAACTCGCTGCGCCGGGGATGGCCGGAGACGTGCACCAGCGCGTCGCCGTCCTCGATGATCTTGATGCCGAGGTCGATCAGGCGGTTCTTGATCTCGAGGATCGCCTTCTCATTGCCGGGGATGGTGCGTGAGGAGAACACCACCGTGTCGCCCGCCGTCAGCGACACCGATTTCATCTCGTCGCGCGACAGTTTCGCAAGTGCTGCCAGCGGCTCGCCCTGGCTGCCGGTGCAGATGATGACCAGGTTTTCGCGCGGGATGAAGCCGAAATCCTCCTCGGCAATGAATTCCGGCAGGCCGTCCATATAGCCAAGCTCGTCGGCAACGTCGATAACGCGCTTCAACGAGCGGCCGAGCACCAGGCACTGGCGGCCGGCATCGCGCGCCGCCTTGGCGATGGAGACGATACGCCCGACATTGGAGGAGAAGGTTGTGACGGCGACACGGCCGACGGCACTCTGGATGACGCCCTTGAGCCCCTCGCCAACCGCCACTTCCGACGGCGATTCCCCTTCCCGCAGCGCATTGGTCGAATCGCAGATCAGCGCCAGCACGCCCTTGTCGCCATAGGCACGGAAGCGCGCCTCGTCGGTCTTCGGCCCGATCGTCGGTTCCGGATCGATCTTCCAGTCGCCGGTGTGGATGACCGTGCCGGCTGGCGTGGTGATGGCCAGCGACATCGGCTCGGGGATGGAGTGCGCCACCGGAATGGCTTCGATCTCGAACGGACCGACGGTGAATTTCTCCCCGGCCCGGTAGATCGTCAGCGGAATCTTCGGCGCCCCCTGCTCGCCCTGCCGCTTGGCTTCCAGCAGCCCGGCACTGAACGGCGTCATCCACACGGGGGCCTTCAGCCTCGGCCAGATGTCGAGCAGCGCGCCATAATGGTCCTCATGCGCGTGGGTGATGATGATGCCGCGCAGATTGGCGAGGTTCTCCTCGATGAAGCGCGTGTCGGGCAGGATCAGGTCGACGCCCGGATGCGCCGCGTCGGGAAAGGTGACGCCGACATCGATGACGATCCATTCGCGCGCGCTCGGCGGGCCGTAGCCGTAGAGGGCGAAGTTCATGCCGATCTCGCCGACGCCGCCAAGCGGCACGAAGACGAGTTCGGCGTTTTCCGCTTTCGCCATGATTTTTCCCTTCCTGGCCCTCAGGCCAAGCCGTTAAAGCAATTCCAGGAAAAGTGTCTAACGGTTTTCCGTCCGGAATTGCGCAGAAACAAACTATACCCGAGCGGATGCCACTGCGCCGAAATGCACGTCGCCAGCCGCGATCGTCAGCACCGACCCCTCATCGTCGCGGATCACGAAACGGCAGTCCTCGTCAATGGTCTCGAACACCCCACGCACCACATTACCGTCAATTCTGACGGCTACCTCGCCGCCGAGCCCCGCCGCGCGCGCCAGCCAGCGCCGCCTGACGGCGGCAAGGCCGCGGCCTTCATCCCACAGCCGGGCGTTTTCGCTCCATGAATCCGACAGCGCCAGGAACAGCGTTTCGGCATCGCATGTCGCGCCGAGAGCTTGCAGCGATGTCGCGGGATAAGGCAAATCCCTGGGGTGCGCCACCACATTGACGCCGATGCCGACCGCCACCGCGAAACGGCCGCCCTCCAGTATCGCCGACTCCAGCAAGATGCCGGCGAGCTTCGCGCCCGAAGCAAGCACATCGTTCGGCCATTTCAGCTCGAAACGGTTTTGTCCCTGGCTTGCGCCATCGAGTCCTACGGCGATGCGGCCCTTCGGCACCGCGGCGTCGAGTGCATCGGCAAGCGAAAGGCCCGCGACGAAACCCAGCGTCGCGGCCAGCCGTAGTTCACCACCGGTGATGACGAGCAAGGTCGCCGCCAGGTTGCCATCGGGCGACACCCACGCGCGGCCGCGCCGGCCACGCCCGCTTTCCTGCTTCTTGGAAACAACCCACAGCCTGCCCGGGTCACCTGCCCGGGCGTGGTCCAGCGCCACCGTGTTGGTGGAGCCGACGCTGTCATGGGCCTCGAGCCGGAACCCTTCCGACGCCGAGGTTGGGGCCAGCCGAAATGCCATCCCGTCAGAAAAATGTCTTGGCGGCGGCTTCGGCATAGGTGCCGATCGGTCCGCCGATCAGCACATAGAACAGCACGAAGGCGCCACAGACGCCGAGCACGACACGCAATTCACTGGCCATCGGCACGAAGCCGCCGACCGGTTCGTCGAACCACATGATCTTGATGATGCGCAGATAGTAATAGGCGCCCACCACCGAGGCCAGCACGCCGATGATCGCCAGCGCGTAGAGGTTGGCGTTGATGGCGGCGAGGAAGACGTACCACTTCCCCCAGAAGCCGGCGAGCGGCGGAATGCCGGCCAGCGAGAACATCAGGATGGTGAGGATAGTGGCCATGATCGGGTTGGTCGATGACAGCCCGGCCAGGTCGCTGATCTGTTCGACATTGCCTTCCTTGCGCCGCATGGCGAGGATGAAGGCGAAGGTGCCGAGCGTCATCACCAGATAGATCAGCATGTAAATGGCAACGCCACGCACGCCGGCCTGGCTGTTGGCGGCAAGGCCGACCAGCGCGTAGCCCATGTGACCGATCGAGGAATAGGCCATCAGGCGCTTGATATTGGTCTGGCCGATCGCGGCAAAGGCGCCGAGCGCCATCGAGGCGATCGAGATGAAGACGATGATCTGCTGCCAATCGGCGGCGATCGGCTTAAACGCGCCCATGGTGACGCGCACGATCAGCGCCATCGCCGCCATCTTGGGGGCCGCCGCCAGGAACGCCGTCACCGGCGTCGGTGCGCCTTCATAGACGTCGGGCGTCCACATATGGAACGGCACCGCCGAGATCTTGAAGGCAAGGCCGGCAAGCACGAAGACCAGGCCGAAAACGAGACCGAGTTGGCGCGGGCCACTGCCGAGCGCCGAGGCGATTTCCTGGAAGCCGGTGTTGCCGGTGTAGCCATAGACCAGGCTGATGCCGTAGAGCAGCATGCCCGACGACAGCGCGCCGAGGACGAAGTATTTCAGGCCGGCCTCTGTCGAACGCAGATTGTCGCGGTTGATCGCCGCCAGTACGTAGATCGCCAACGACTGCAGCTCGAGGCCGAGATAGAGCCCGATCATGCCGTTGGCCGAGATCATCAGCATCATGCCGAGCGTGCATAGCAGGATCAGCACCGGATATTCGAACTTGTCGAAACGCTCCGCCTTGGCAAAGCGCATCGACATGACGAGCGTCACCGCCGAGCCGACCAGCGCCAGCACCTTCATGAAGCGGGAGAAGGGATCCTGGATGAATGCGTTGCCATAGGCGCTGCCCTGCCCCGTGGAAAAGACCAGCCAGACGCCGGCGACCACCAGCACGGCAACGGCAAGGCCGGTCACCGTATTGGCGGTGTTGGCGCGCGAATAGGCGCCGACCATCAGCAGCGCGAGCGCGCCGATGGCAAGGATCAGCTCGGGCGTCGAGAGCGACAGGCTGGAGAGAAGGTCCGGCGTCATGGTTCGCAAAACCCCTGGGTCAGTTCGCCGCCGCGGTTTGCGCGGCGCCGATGGATGCGGTGACATTGGTGACGAGCGACTTGACCGACTGGGCCGTCGCGTCGAAGACGGGAGCGGGATAGACGCCGAAGAAGATGACCAGCGCGACCAGCGGGTAGATGATCACCTTCTCGCGCAACGACAGGTCGAGCAGCCCCTTCAGACTGTCCTTGGTCAGCGCGCCGAAGATCACCCGGCGGTAGAGCCAGAGCGCGTAGGCCGCCGACAGGATGACGCCCGTGGCGGCGAAGAACGCCACCCAGGTGTTGACCCGGAACACGCCGAGCATGGTCAGGAACTCGCCGACGAAACCACTGGTGCCGGGCAGGCCGACATTGGCCATGGTGAAGACCATGAACACGGTGGCGTATTTCGGCATGTTGTTGACCAGCCCGCCATAGGCAGCGATCTCACGCGTGTGCATGCGGTCATAGATGACGCCGACGCACAGGAACAGCGCGCCCGAGACCAGGCCGTGGCTGAGCATCTGGAAGATGGCGCCCTGCACGCCTTCCTGGTTCATGGCGAAGATGCCCATGGTGACGAAGCCCATATGGGCGACCGAGGAATAGGCGATCAACTTCTTCATGTCGTCCTGCATCAGCGCCACCAGCGAGGTGTAGATGATGGCGACGACCGACAGCGTGAACACCAGCGGCGCGAACATTTCCGACGCCAGCGGGAACATCGGCAGCGAGAAGCGCAGGAAGCCGTACCCACCCATCTTAAGCAGAATTGCGGCCAGGATCACCGAGCCCGCCGTCGGCGCCTCGACGTGCGCGTCGGGCAGCCAGGTGTGCACCGGCCACATCGGCATCTTCACCGCGAAGGAGGCGAAGAAGGCGAGCCATAGCCAGGTCTGCATATTGGCAGGGAAGCTGTGCGTCAGAAGCGTCGGAATGTCGGTCGTGCCCGACTGATAGAACATCGCCATGATGGCGAGCAGCATCAGCACCGAACCGGCGAGCGTGTAGAGGAAGAACTTGAACGAGGCGTAGACGCGCCGCTTGCCGCCCCAGACGCCGATGATGATGAACATCGGGATCAGGCCGGCTTCGAAAAAGACGTAGAACAGCACGATATCCAGCGCGCAGAACACGCCGATCATCAGCGTTTCGAGCAACAGGAAGGCGATCATGTAGGCCTTGACGCGCTTCTCGATTGCTTCCCACGAGGCCAGGATACAGAGCGGCATCAGGAACGTCGTCAGGATGACGAACAGCATGGAAATGCCGTCGACACCCATATGGTAGGAAATGCCGGAGTCGAGCCAGGCGGCCTTCTCGACGAACTGGAAGCCTGACTGAGAATTGTCGAAGCCGGTCCAGATGAACACCGAGATGATGAAGGTGAATGTCGTCGTCAACAGCGCGATGGCGCGGATGTTGCGGCGCGCATTTTCGCTGTCATCCTTGATGAACAGGATAAGCAGCACACCAACCAGCGGCAGGAAGGTGACCAGCGAGAGGATTGGCCAGGCGGTCATCAGAGCATCATCCAGGTGACGAGTGCGGCAACGCCGATCAGCATGGCGAAGGCATAGTGATAGAGGTAGCCGGTCTGCAGCTTGACGACGCGGTTGGTGACATCGACGACCCGCGCCGAAATGCCATCCGGCCCGAGCCCGTCGATGACGGTGCCGTCACCGGTCTTCCACAGGAAATGGCCAAGGCGCTTGGCGGGCCGCACGAACAGGAAGTCGTACAGCTCGTCGAAATACCACTTGTTGAGCAGGAAGGCGTAGAGCAAGCGATGGTTGGCGGCGACGCTCCGGGGCAATTCCGGTGAGCGGATGTAGAACTTCCAGGCCACCGCGAAGCCGATCAGCATGGCGATGAAGGGCGACAGTTCGACCCACAGCGGCAGTTCGTGGATTTCGTGCAGGATGTGATTGTCCGGCAGCGTGAACAGCGACGCCTTCCAGAACTCGGCATAGCCTTCGCCGATGAAGGAATTGTGGAAGATGATGCCGGCAAACAGTGCACCCGCAGCCAGGATGAACAGCGGCACCAGCATCACCGGCGGCGATTCATGCACATGGTGCATCACCTCATGGCTCGCCCGCGGCTGGCCGTGGAAGGTCATGAAGATCAGCCGCCAGGAGTAGAAGGAGGTGAAGCAGGCGGCGATGACCAAAAGCACGAAGGCGAGGCCGGCAACCGAATTGTGGCTGGCAAAGGCGCTCTCGATGATGGCGTCCTTGGAGAAGAAACCGGCGGTGCCGATGACGGTCACCGGAATGCCGACGCCGGTCAGCGCCAGCGTCCCGATCACCATCATCCAGTAGGTGGTCGGGATCAGCTTGCGCAGACCGCCCATCTTGCGCATGTCCTGCTCGTCGGAGACGGCATGGATGACCGAGCCCGAGCCGAGGAACAGCAGCGCCTTGAAGAAGGCGTGTGTGAACAGGTGGAAGATCGCCGCGCCATAGGCGCCGACGCCGAGCGCCACGAACATGTAGCCGAGCTGCGAGCAGGTCGAATAGGCGATGACGCGCTTGATGTCGTTCTGGACGAGACCGACGGTCGCCGCGAAGAAGGCGGTGAAGGCGCCGATGAAGGTCACCACGGTCAGCGCCGAATGCGACAGTTCGAACAGCGGCGACAGCCGCGCCAGCATGAACACGCCCGCCGTCACCATGGTGGCGGCATGGATGAGAGCCGAGACCGGCGTCGGGCCTTCCATGGCATCCGGCAGCCAGGTGTGCAGCGGCACCTGCGCCGACTTGCCCATGGCGCCCATGAACAGCAGCAGGCAGACGACGGTCATCGCCGCCTGCTTGTCCAGCGCATGGCCGAGGAAGGTCAGCACGGCAGCACCTTGCGGCGCGCCTTCGGCCGGAACGAACGTCGCCGCATTGGCGAAGATGGTGCCGAGATTGACCGAGCCGAACAGCACGAACACGCCGAAAATGCCGAGCGCGAAACCGAAATCGCCGACGCGGTTGACGATGAAGGCCTTGATGGCCGCGGCGTTGGCCGACGGCTTCTTGTACCAGAAACCGATCAGCAGGTAGGAGGCGAGACCGACCCCTTCCCAGCCGAAGAACATCTGCACGAGGTTGTCGGCCGTCACCAACATCAGCATGGCGAAGGTGAACAGCGATAGATAGGCGAAGAAGCGCGGCCGGTTCGGATCGTGGTGCATGTAGCCGATCGAATAGATATGGACCAGTGCCGAAACGGTGTTGACCACCACCAGCATCACCACCGTCAGCGTGTCGATGCGCAGTGCCCAGGACACGTCCAGCCCGCCGGACTGGATCCAGTGCAGCACCGGCACGGTGAACACTTCGCCATGGCCGAAGCCGACGCTGAAGAAGGCGACCCACGACAGCACCGCGGAGATCACCAGGAAGCCGGAGGTGATGTATTCGGACGCCTTGGCGCCGAGCGACGTGCCGAACAGGCCGACGATCAGGAAGCCGAGCAGTGGAAGGAAGACGATGGCCTGATACATGGTGGTTCCGTCAACCCTTCATCATGTTCACGTCTTCGACCGCGATCGAGCCGCGGTTGCGGAAGAAGACGACGAGAATGGCAAGTCCGATGGCGGCTTCAGCCGCCGCGACCGTCAGCACGAACAGCGCGAACACCTGGCCGACCAGATCGCCGAGCGCCGCCGAAAAGGCGACGAAGTTGATGTTGACCGCAAGCAGGATCAGCTCGACCGACATCAGGATGACGATGACGTTCTTGCGGTTCAGGAAGATGCCGAACACGCCGAGCGTGAACAGGATCGCCGATACGGTCAGATAATGTGCGATGCCGACGACCATCTCAGACTCCTTCGCCCGACTTGACCTTGCGGATTTCCATGCCGGTGGCCGGCGTGCGGCCGACCTGGGCTGCGATCGACTGCCGCTTGATCCCTTCCTTGTGACGCAGCGTCAGCACGATGGCGCCGATCATGGCAACCAGCAGGATGAGGCCCGAAATCTGGAAGTAGTAGAGGTAGTCGGTATAGAGGATGTCGCCGAGCGCGGCCGTGTTCGAGCGCGTGGCGAGATCGGGGATCGGTTTGGACACTGTCGCGGCCAGCTTCGGCGCGAATGTGTAGCCGCCGAGCACGACGATCAGCTCCGCCGCCAGGATCAGCCCGACCAGCGCGCCGATCGGCGCGTATTGCAGCGCGCCCTCTTTCATTTCAGCGAAGTCGACGTCGAGCATCATGACGACGAACAGGAACAGCACCATGACCGCACCGACATAGACGACGAGCAGGATCATCGCCAGGAACTCGGCGCCGGTCAGCATGAACAGGCCGGCGGCGTTGAAGAAGGTCAGGATCAGGAACAGCACCGAATGCACGGGGTTGCGCGATGAAATGACCATGAACGCCGACGCCACGGCGACAAAGGCGAAGAGGTAGAAAAAGGCCGCCTCTAGTCCACTCAGCATTGGGGTTCCCCCGGGTTCCTATCCCAAACAGGACATTCGTCGTGTTTGATTTTTGCGACCGCCTCCGGTCGGCAAGTTTCGTTGTGTCCTTAGACGAGGCCCCTCGCCTCGTCCATGCGTCAAATATCAGCGGTACGGCGCATCCAATGAGATGTTGCGCGCCAGTTCGCGCTCCCACCGGTCGCCATTGGCCAGCAGCTTGTCCTTGTCGTAGTAGAGCTCCTCGCGCGTTTCAGTCGCGAATTCGAAATTCGGCCCCTCGACGATGGCATCGACCGGGCAGGCTTCCTGGCAGAAGCCGCAATAGATGCACTTCACCATATCGATGTCGTAGCGCACCGTGCGGCGCGTGCCGTCATTGCGGCGCGGGCCGGCCTCGATGGTGATGGCCTGCGCCGGGCAGATCGCCTCGCACAATTTGCAGGCGATGCAGCGTTCCTCGCCATTGGGATAGCGGCGCAGCGCGTGCTCGCCCCGGAAGCGCGGGCTGGTCGGCCCCTTCTCGTGCGGATAGTTGATCGTCTCCTTCGGCGCGAAGAACTGGCGCATCGACAGGAAGAAGGCGCTGACGAAATCCTGCAGAAGCAGCGATTTTGCGGCCTGGGACAAAGCGGACATCACGCAAACCCCGTGATCTTGAGGAAGGCTGCGGTGGCGACAACCATGAACAGCGAGATCGGCAGGAACACTTTCCAGCCCAGCCGCATCAGTTGGTCGTAGCGGTAGCGCGGCACGAAGGCCTTCACCATCGAGATGCCGAAGAACACGAAGCACACCTTCAGCACGAACCAGATGACGCCGGGCACCCAGGTGAAGGGCGCGAAGTCGAAGGGCGGCAGCCAACCGCCGAGGAACAAGATGGTCGCCAGCGCGCACATCAGGACGATGGCGACATACTCGCCGAGGAAGAACAGCAGGAACGGCGTCGACGAATATTCGACCATATGGCCGGCGACCAGTTCCGATTCGGCCTCGACCAGGTCGAAAGGCGGCCGGTTCGTCTCGGCCAGCGCCGAGATGAAGAAGATGATGAACATCGGGAACAGCGCCAGCCAGTTCCAGTCGAGGAAGGTGTTGGGCAGGCCGAGTCTGGTGCCAAGCCCACCCTGCTGCGACATCACGATATCGCTGAGGTTGAGCGAGCCGGCGGTGAGCAGCACGGTGACGATGACGAAGCCGATCGAGACTTCGTAGGAGACCATCTGCGCGGCCGAACGCAGCGCGCCGAGGAACGGATATTTCGAGTTCGACGCCCAGCCGCCCATGATCACCCCGTAGACCTCGAGCGAGGAGATGGCGAAGACATAGAGGATGCCGACATTGACGTTGGCGATCGCCCAACCCTGGTTGACTGGAATGACCGCCCAGGCCGAAATCGCAAGCACCGCCGATACCAGCGGCGCCAGAAGGAACACGCCCTTGTTGGCGCCGGACGGGATGACCGGTTCCTTGAAGACGAATTTCAACAGGTCGGCGAAGGCCTGCAGCGTGCCCCAGGGGCCGACGACGTTCGGGCCACGGCGCAACTGCACCGCCGCCCAGATCTTGCGGTCGGCGTAGAGGATGTAGGCCACGAAGATCAGCAGCACCACGATCAGCACGACTGACTTTAGAAGGATCAGCAGCGCCGGCAGCACGTAGAAGGAGAAGAAGGTGTCCATGCTTATTCCGCCGCCTGCTTGAAGCCGCTCTTGGCCAGTGCCGAGCATTCCGCCATCACGGCCGATGCCCGCGCGATCGGGTTGGTCAGGTAGAAATCCTTGACCGGCGAGGTGAAGGTGCCCTTGTTCAGTCGCCCGCCGAGCTTCGCCACGCCGGCAATGTCCTCGGCATTGCCGGCCGCGACCTGATCGATGCGGGCCAGATGCGGATACTCGCCATAGAGCTTGGCGCGCAGTTGCGGCAGTGAATCGAACGGCAGCTTCTTGCCCAGCACGTCGGACAGGGCCCGCAGAATCGCCCAGTCCTCGCGCGCATCGCCAGGCGCGAAACCGGCGCGGTTGGTCTGCTGCACGCGCCCTTCGGTGTTGACGTAGGTGCCTGACTTTTCCGTGTAGGCAGCCGCCGGCAGGATGACATTGGCGCGATGCGCGCCGTGGTCGCCATGGGTGCCGATATAGACGACGAAGGCGCCGCCGGTCTTGCCCATATCGATCTCGTCGGCGCCGAGCAGAAACAGCACGTCCGTTTCGCCGAGCATACCGGCGACATCCTTGCCACCCTCGCCCGGCACAAAGCCGAGATCGAGGCCGCCGACCCTGGCCGCCGCATTGTGCAGCACGGCAAAGCCGTTCCAGTCGGCGCGAGCGGCATTGACAGCAGCGGCGAGCTTCGCCGTCTGGCCGAGCACGGCCGCGCCGTCGGCGCGCGCCAACGCGCCCTGGCCGATAATGATCAGCGGATGCGTCGCCTTCTTCAGCGTCTGGAAGAACGTGCCATTGCCGTCGGCCAGATCCTTCAGCGAATCCGGCCCGGCACCGAGCAATTCATACTCGTAGCGTGTGTCGCCGACATCGCCGATGACGCCGACTGGCAGATTGCCGACCCGCCAGCGCTTGCGGATGCGGGCGTTGAGCACCGAGGCCTCGAATCGCGGATTGGCGCCGATGATCAGCACCGCATCGGCCTGCTCGATGCCTTCGATGGTCGGGTTGAAAATGTAGCTGGCACGGCCGAGCGCCGGATCGAGTGCGGCGCCATCCTGGCGGCAGTCGACATTCTTAGAGCCGAGCGAAGCCATCAGCAGCTTCAGCGCGTAGATTTCCTCGACCGCCGTGAGATCGCCAGCGATGGCGCCAATCTTCTCGGGCGTGGTCTTCGACACCGCGTCCTTGATCGTCGCGAACGCTTCGGCCCAGCTTGCCGCAACCAGCCTGCCGTCCTTGCGCACATAGGGACGGTCGAGGCGCTGCGTGCGCAACCCGTCCCAGATGAAGCGGGTCTTGTCGGAAATCCACTCCTCGTTCACCTGCTCGTTGACGCGCGGCAGGATGCGCATCACTTCGCGGCCACGGCTGTCGATGCGGATCGCCGAGCCGACGGCGTCCATCACGTCGATGGATTCGGTCTTGGTCAGTTCCCACGGCCGCGCCTGGAAGGCGAAGGGCTTGGAGGTCAATGCGCCGACCGGGCACAGATCGATGACATTGCCCTGCAGTTCCGAGGTCATCGCCTGTTCGAGATAGGTGGTGATCTCGGCGTCCTCGCCACGGCCGATCAGGCCGAGTTCGGAAATGCCGGCGACTTCCGTGGTGAAGCGGACGCAGCGCGTGCAATGAATACAGCGGTTCATCACCGTCTTGACCAGCGGGCCGATATACTTGTCTTCGACCGCGCGCTTGTTCTCGTGATAGCGCGAGGAATCGACGCCGAAGGCCATGGCCTGGTCCTGCAGGTCGCATTCGCCGCCCTGGTCGCAGATCGGGCAATCAAGCGGATGGTTGATCAGCAGGAACTCCATCACGCCTTCCCGGGCCTTCTTGACCATCGGGGTGTTGGTGAAGATTTCCGGCGGCTCGCCATTGGGGCCGGGGCGCAAATCGCGCACGCCCATGGCGCAGGAGGCCTGCGGCTTGGGCGGCCCGCCCTTCACCTCGATCAGGCACATGCGGCAATTGCCGGCGATCGACAGCCGCTCATGGAAGCAGAAGCGCGGCACTTCCGCGCCCGCGTCTTCCGCCGCCTGCAGCAGCGTGTAGTGGTCGGGTACAGTGATCTCTTTCCCGTCGACCTTGAGCTTTGCCATTCGCTTCAAACCCCTGCGGATTTCCCGCAATCTCATTTCCCGGGCGCGACAGACGCAGCACCCGGCATTTCATTCATTTCTTCGCGGCCAGCACAGCCGCCTGGGCAGTCCAGTCGTCGCGGCCGATACGGCCGTTGAACGACAGATAGTCGTCGACCCAGGCGATCTCCTGCGGCGACCAGGCGGCGATCTGGGCATAGGTCCAGATGCCGAGCCCGTTCAGCACCTTTTCCAGCTTCGGACCGATACCCGATATCGCCTTGAGGTCGGACGGTTTCGCCGGCTTGTCCATAGCCTTGGGCTGCCTGAAATCCTCGGGCAGCAGAACGTCGGCGGCCTCGCTCGTTGCAGGAGCGACATTTACCGCAGGCACCGTGGTGGCGGCTTCCTTGGCGGCGATGTCGGTGACTTCCTGCGCGAAGGACTGCGCCTCGGCAATCATGGTTTTGGCCGTCGCCCGCGCCTTGATGGACGACGAGCTCGCGTCCTCGAATTGCTCGACGCGCGCCTCGAAATCCTCGATCAGCGGCTGCATCAGGCGCTGTGATGCCTCGGCGGCTCCTGTGAGTGCCCCCAGCCAGACGCCGAACGCATGATTGGCAAGCCCGATGCCAAGCGCCGACATTGCCGCCGCACCAGCGACAGGGTGCACGAAAAGGTTGACGGCGCTGGCCATCTCCTTCGGCATCATCCTGGTCAGGTCCTGGTTCATCTTCTCGATCTGGTCCAAATTAGGCATCAATGGGTAGGGTGTCGAATACGGCGCCATAGAGTTCTCCTGGTCGTTTCTTCGTTCGCCCCGCCCCGTTATTCCAGCATTCAAAAATCTTCTATTCCGCCGCCACCATCACCGGTTCGGCCCGATGCGCGTTGCGCGAAAACTCGTCGATGCGCCGCTCCACCTCGCCGCGGAAATGCCGCATCAGGCCCTGGATCGGCCATGCCGCCGCATCGCCCAGCGCGCAGATCGTGTGGCCCTCGACCTGCTTGGTGACGTCGAGCAGCATGTCGATCTCGCGCTTCTGCGCCTCGCCGCGCACCAGCCGCTCCATCACCCGCCACATCCAGCCGGTGCCTTCGCGGCACGGCGTGCACTGGCCGCAGCTCTCATGCTTGTAGAAGTAGGACAGCCGCGCGATCGCCTTCACGACATCGGTCGACTTGTCCATGACGATGACGGCCGCCGTACCGAGGCCGGATTTGAGGTCGCGCAGCGCATCGAAATCCATCGGCGTGTCGATGATCTGCTCGGCCGGAACCAGCGGCACCGAGGCGCCGCCCGGGATGACCGCGAGCAGATTGTCCCAGCCGCCGCGGATGCCACCGCAATGCGTCTCGATCAACTCGCGGAACGGGATCGACATCGCCTCTTCGACGGTGCACGGATTGTTGACGTGGCCGGAGACACAGAACAGCTTGGTGCCGACATTGTTGGGCCGGCCGAAGGACGAGAACCAGGCTGCACCACGGCGCAGGATGGTCGGCGCCACCGCGATCGATTCGACATTGTTCACCGTGGTCGGGCAGCCATAGAGGCCGACATTGGCCGGGAATGGCGGCTTCAGCCTGGGCTGGCCCTTCTTGCCTTCCAGGCTTTCCAGCAATGCGGTCTCTTCGCCGCAGATATAGGCGCCGGCGCCGTGATGCATGTAGACGTCGAAATCATAGCCTGACGTGTTGCCCTTGCCGATCAGTTTGGCCTCATAGGCCTCGTCGATGGCGCGCTGCAGCGCCTCGCGCTCCCGGATGAACTCGCCGCGCACATAGATGTAGGCTGCAATCGCGCCCATGGCGAAGCCGGCGAGCAGCGCCCCTTCGACCAGCGTGTGCGGATCGTTGCGCAGGATGTCGCGGTCCTTGCAAGTGCCGGGCTCGGATTCATCGGCGTTGATGACGAGGTAGCTCGGCCGGCCGTCGCTCTGCTTGGGCATGAACGACCATTTGAGGCCGGTCGGGAAGCCGGCGCCGCCACGGCCGCGCAGGCCGGACGCCTTCATCTCATTGACGATCCATTCGCGGCCCTTGGCGACGATGCCGGGCGTGTTGTCCCAGGCGCCACGCGCCATGGCGCCGGCCAGCGACTTGTCGAAGAGGCCGTAGATGTTGGTGAAGATGCGGTCTTTATCCTGAAGCATTTTTCGTCCCTCAGACCGGCTTCTTGCCGAAGACGCGGATGTATTCGGCGACGCCGCCCTTGGCGAGCGCCTTGGCCTGCTTGACCCAGTCGTCGCGCTCGATGCGGCCGTGGAAGGAGAGATAGCCGTCCACCCACTCGCGCTCGGCCTTCTTCCAGGAAGCGACCTGCGCGAAGGTGAAGATGCCCAGCGTATGCAGGACGCCCTCGATCTTCGGGCCAACGCCGGAGATCAGCTTGAGATCGTCGACCGCGGTCGGCCTGTCGATACCGGCCGGACGGTTCTTGTCCTCCAGCGACGGTTTTGCGGGCTTTGCCGCCGGCGCCTTGGCTTCCGGCGCCTTGAAGGCAGAGGCCGGTTCGGCCTTGGCCTTCGGCCCATTGCGCTGCTTGGAGACCTTCTCGACTTCCGGCGCTGCCTTGTTGGCGTTGGCGGCCGAATGCGGCGGCGCCGAAACACTCGCCGCCTTCTCCGCCGCCGGCGCCACCTTGGTCTTTGAGGGTGTCTTCAACGCCGGGCTGGTTTCAGGCGCGTCGGTCTTCGGCTTGCTGGCGTTGGACGGTGCGACGGGAGCGGGTGCCGGAACGGGCGCCGCAATGATCGCGTCGGGTGCCGCCTTGGCGGCCTTCGCTGCCTCCCTGGCTTCCCGGTCGCGGGTCGACTTGAGGATCGCCTTTTCGCTTTTCAGCGTCGTGAGACCAGAGGCCGGCTCCGAGCCGGTGCGGCCATTCTGCGGTCCCGGCACCACCGAGGCGCCCTTGCCCGCATCGTAGAGATCGATGATTTCGGCCAGGCGTTCCGGCGTCAGATCCTCGAACGTATCCTTGAAGATCATCACCATCGGCGCGTTGACACAGGCGCCGAGGCACTCGACTTCTTCCCACGACAAGGTGCCCTTGTCGTTGGTGTGGAACTGGTCGTGATGGATTTTCGAGCGGCAGACATCCATCAGCGCTTCCGAGCCGCGCAGCATGCAGGGCGTGGTGCCGCAGACCTGGATGTGCGCGCGGGTGCCGACCGGATTGAGCTGGTACTGCGTGTAGAAGGTCGCGACCTCGAGCCCGCGAATCCTGGGCATGCCGAGCATGTCCGAAATCGTCTCGATCGCCGCCTTGGTGACCCAGCCTTCCTGTTCTTGCGCCAGCATCAGCAGCGGAATGATCGCCGACTGCTCGCGGCCCTTCGGGTACTTCTTGATCCATTGCTTCGCCGCTGCCGCGTTCGCCCGGTTGAAGGCGAAGGATGCTGGCTGGACGCTGGCTTCTGCGAGACGGCGGACTGACATTTAGCGATCGACCTCACCAAACACGATGTCGAGGGAGCCAAGAACGGCGGTGACGTCGGCCAGCATGTGGCCGCGACACAGGAAATCCATGGCTTGCAGATGCGCGAAACCGGGCGCGCGCAGCTTGCAGCGATACGGCTTGTTGGTGCCGTCGGAGACGAGATAGACGCCGAATTCGCCCTTCGGCGCCTCGACGGCCGCATAGACCTCGCCGGCCGGCACGCGATAGCCCTCGGTGTAGAGCTTGAAGTGGTGGATCAGCGCTTCCATCGAACGCTTCATCGCCGCGCGCTTGGGCGGCACGACCTTGCCGTCGAGGTTCGACACCGGGCCGGTGCTTTCCTTGCCGAGCAGAAGATCGACGCACTGGCGCATGATCCTGGCCGACTGGCGCATTTCTTCCATGCGCACGAGGTAACGGTCGTAGCAGTCGCCGTTCTTGCCGATCGGAATGTCGAAATCCATTTCCGAATAGCATTCATAGGGCTGCGACTTGCGCAGATCCCAGGCCGCGCCCGAACCGCGCACCATGACGCCCGAAAAGCCCCAGGCCCAGGCATCGGCCAGCGAAACAATGCCGATATCGACATTGCGCTGCTTGAAGATGCGGTTGCCGGTCAGCAGCTTGTCGAGGTCGTCGATCGACTTCAGGAACGGGTCGATCCACTTGCCGATGTCCTCGACCAGCTGGCGCGGCAGGTCCTGATGGACGCCGCCGGGCCGGAAATAGGCGGCATGCATGCGCGAGCCGGAGGCGCGCTCATAAAACACCATCAGCTTTTCGCGCTCGACGAAACCCCACAGCGGCGGCGTCAGCGCGCCGACGTCCATCGCCTGCGTCGTCACATTGAGGATGTGCGACATGATGCGGCCGATCTCGCAATAGAGCACGCGGATCAGCTGGCCGCGCCTCGGCACTTCGATGCCGAGCAGGCGCTCGGCGGCCAGTGCGAAGGCATGTTCCTGATTCATCGGCGCGCAATAGTCGAGCCGGTCGAGATAAGGCACAGCCTGCAGATAGGTTTTTGCCTCGATCAGCTTTTCGGTGCCGCGATGCAGCAGCCCGATATGCGGATCGACGCGATCGACGACTTCGCCGTCCAGTTCCAGCACGAGACGCAAAACGCCGTGCGCCGCAGGATGTTGCGGGCCGAAGTTGATGTTGAAATTGCGGACGGAGGTCTCAGCCATTCTGGCGCCTCAATTCGTCTTGGCTTTTTCGTCCCCGGGCAGCACGTAGTCGGTGCCTTCCCAAGGGGAAAGAAAATCAAAATTGCGGAATTCCTGCTTGAGCTCGACCGGCTCGTAGATGACGCGCTTGGCTTCGTCGTCGTAGCGCACTTCGACGAAGCCTGTCAGCGGGAAATCCTTGCGCAGCGGATGGCCTTCGAAACCGTAGTCGGTCAGCAGGCGGCGCAGATCGGGATGGCCCGAGAACAGCACGCCATAGAGATCGTAGGTCTCGCGCTCGAACCAGTCGGCGCCGGGGAAAACCCCGGTGATCGACGGCACCATCGTCTCCTCGTCGGCCTGCACCTTGACGCGAATGCGCACATTCTGTTTCGGCGACAGCAGGTGATAGACGACGTCGAAGCGCTTGGCCCGCCACGGATAGTCGGCGCCGCAGACATCGATGATCGAGATGAACTGGCAGCGCGCATCGTCGCGCAGGAAAGTCACGACTTCGATGAGGTCGCGCGGCTCGACATGAATGGTGAGCTCGCCATAGGCAATGTCAGCGCCATTGACGCGACCGATCAGCCTTTCGCCGAGATAGGTCGACAGTTCGCTAAGGGATGCGGCCATGGATTTACCGTTCGATCGTGCCGGTGCGGCGGATTTTCTTCTGCAGGAGAAGAATGCCGTAGAGCAAAGCTTCGGCGCTCGGCGGGCAGCCGGGCACATAGATGTCGACAGGCACGACGCGGTCGCAGCCGCGTACCACCGAATAGGAATAGTGGTAGTAGCCGCCGCCATTGGCGCAGGAGCCCATCGAGATGACGTAGCGCGGCTCCGGCATCTGGTCGTAGACCTTGCGCAGCGCCGGCGCCATCTTGTTGGTCAGCGTGCCGGCGACGATCATGATGTCGGACTGGCGCGGTGACGCACGCGGCGCGACGCCGAAGCGCTCCGAATCGTAGCGCGGCATCGAGGTGTGGATCATCTCGACGGCGCAGCATGCCAGACCGAAGGTCATGAACATCAGCGAGCCCGAGCGCGCCCAGGTGATCAGCGCCTCGGTCGAGGTGACCAGGAAACCCTTGTCGGCAAGCTCATTGTTGATTTCGAGGAAGAAGGGATCGTCCTCCCCCACCGGCCGGCCGGTGTTGGGATCGATGATGCCCTTCGGCTTCGGCGCGACGAGGGTGCCTGAACTGTCGTTCAATCCCATTCCAGCGCTCCTTTTTTCCATTCATAGGCAAAGCCGATGGTCAGCACTGCCAAAAACACCATCATCGACCAGAAACCCAGCATGCCGATCTTCGAGAAGGACACCGCCCAGGGAAAAAGGAAGGCCACTTCCAAGTCGAAGATGATGAACAGGATCGACACCAGGTAGAAGCGGATGTCGAATTTCATGCGGGCATCGTCGAACGAGTTGAAACCGCACTCGTAGGCGGAAAGCTTTTCGGGATCGGGATTGCGGTAGGCCACAAGGAACGGTGCGGCCAGCAGCGCCAGGCCGACGACCAGCGCCACGCCGATGAACAGGACGATGGGCAGGTACGAACTGAGAAGTGCGTTCATGCAGCGGCTTTCCGTTGGCGCCAATCCACTTTGATTACAGCACCGGACCTTAATGCGGAAGCGTGACAGATTAACCGCTGAACCGTTTTAAGGGGCCTATGCTGCAACGCGGCGAGGGTTAGCGCAGCACTTCCAGCGAAGCAAGTCAAACCTTGTTCAAAACGCCGACCTGGACGGCATATCCGGACAAACTGGTCCGATCCGCTCTTGTTTGATTTCCTTCGTTTTTTACTCCACTTTTCTCTCCTGACAGGGTTGCCGCTAAAACCCTGCTAGCATGGGCTGGAATCACCCGTCAGACCCACAGCAGAAGCGCCCAGAGTGATACCTGCATGAAGGAAAAAATCTCGCTTGCCATGGCCCGGCGCATCGCGCTCGCCGCACAGGGGTTTCTCGATCCCCGCCCAAATGGCACACCCGATCGCCGCCACTTCGCCCGCGTGCTCTCGCGCACCGGCCTGCTGCAGATCGATTCCGTCAGCGCGGTGGTGCGCGCTCACTATATGCCGCTCTATTCGCGCCTTGGCCCCTACCCGCTCGCTCTGCTCGACAACGCCGCCGTGACGCGCAAGCGCACGGTGTTCGAATACTGGGCGCATGAGGCTTCCTTCCTGCCGGTCGAGACCTACCCGCTGATGCGCTGGCGCATGCAGCGAGCCGAGCAGGGCGACGAGATGTATCTGGGCCTGGCCAAATGGGGCCGCGAGCACGCCGCCTATATAGAAGAGATCTACCGCGAGGTCGCTGCGCGCGGCCCGATCGCCGCTTCGGCGCTGGAAGGTCAGAAAGGTTCGGGCGGCTGGTGGGGCTGGAGCCATGCCAAGCATGCCTTCGAATGGCTGTTCTGGGCCGGGCGCATCACCACGGCGCACCGCCGCGGCTTCGAGCGCTTCTATGATTTGCCCGAGCGCGTGCTGCCGCAGGCGATCCTCGACCTGCCCGTGCCGCCAGCCGAGGACGCGCACCGCGAATTGCTGCGCATTTCTGCCCGCGCCCATGGCGTGGCGACATCAGGCGACCTGCGCGACTACTTTCGGCTATCGCCGGCCGACATGAAAGGCCGGCTGGAGGAACTGGTCGAGCTGGGCGAATTGCTGCCGGTGCGTGTCGAGGGCTGGGACAAGCCGGCCTACCTTCATAAGGACGCCCGCCTGCCCCGGAAAATCGAGGCCCGCGCACTGTTGGCGCCGTTCGACCCGGTCGTCTTCGAGCGCTCGCGCTCGGAGCGGCTGTTCGATTTCCACTACCGCATCGAGATCTACACGCCGGCTGAGAAGCGCCAATACGGCTATTACGTCCTGCCCTTCCTGCTCGGCGACCGGATCGTCGCCCGCGTTGACCTCAAGGCTGACCGGCCGGCCAGCGTCCTGCGCATCCACGCCGCCTACGCCGAACCCGGCGCGCCACCTGAAACCGCCGCGCAACTCTTCGAGGAACTGCAGCAGATGCAGGGCTGGCTTGGCCTTGAACGCATCGAAGTGACACCCGCCGGCGATCTGGGTCCGGCGCTCGCCGACATCGCCATGTCGTAGCCGCGCGTTGACACCGCTGCCTGCAAAAGCCTAAATCCGCTCCAGACGGTCCCTTGCCCGCAACGGCAGGGGCTAAGAGGGAATGCGGTGCGGGATTTCGATCTCAAATCCGCGGCTGTCCCCGCAACTGTAAGCGAAGAGCCAAGGCCGAAAGCCACTGGGACGTTCCCGGGAAGGCGGCACCCAAGGCGATGACCCGCGAGCCAGGAGACCTGCCGTCTGCGACAAAAGAATCCGATCGCCCGGCGGGTTTCCGGGCAAGGAGCCCGGTTTTTGGACCAGAACAGCAGTTTTTCGGCTGGCACAGCGGACAATTCGTCCGCCGACGGCGATGCCTTGGCCGGCGTCACCGTCATCGTCTGCGCCTCCTGCCGCGACGAGACCGGCTCCGACGCCCATCCCCGCGCCGGCGAACTGCTAGCCGAAGACACGCGCCAAGCCGCTGCAGGCGATGACATCCGCATCCGCACGGTCGAGTGCCTCGGCAATTGCAAGCGCCGGCTGAGCGCCGCGATCCTGCGCGACGGCTGCTGGAGCTATGTCTTCGGCGACCTGAGCGCGACCAGCGGCGCCGACCTCGTCACCGGCGCCAAACTCTTCGCCACCTCGACCGACGGCCTCATTCCATGGCGCGGTCGGCCTGATTCTCTCAAGCGCGGCCTCGTTGCCCGCATTCCTCCCCTCAACCTGCTGAAGGATTGATCATGAGCGCTTCCGTCACCCGCGTCCCCTGCACCGTCGTCACCGGCTTCCTTGGTGCCGGCAAGACGACGCTGGTCCGCCATCTCCTGGAAAACGCCGGCGGCAAGCGCATTGCCATCATCGTCAACGAGTTCGGCGACATCGGCATCGACGGCGAGATTTTGAAGGGCTGCGGCATCGACACCTGCCCGGAGGAAAACATCGTCGAACTGGCCAATGGCTGCATCTGCTGCACCGTGGCCGACGATTTCGTGCCGGCGCTCGACCAGATCCTGTCGCTCAACCCCAAGGTCGATCACATCCTGATCGAGACCTCGGGCCTGGCCCTGCCCAAGCCGCTGGTCCAGGCATTCCAGTGGCCGACGGTGAAGAGCCGCGTCACCGTCGATGGCGTCATCGCCGTGGTCGACGGTCCCGCACTGGCCGAAGGCCGGGTCGCCAACGACATGGACGCCTTGCAGGCGCAGCGCGCGCAAGATGAGAGCCTCGACCATGACGACCCGGTCGAGGAACTGTTCGAGGACCAGATCGCCTGCGCCGACCTGATCATCCTGTCGAAGAGCGACCTGATGGATGCCGCCGGTTCGGCCCGCGCCAACGCCATCATCGGCGAACACTCCGCCCGTGCCGTGAAGATCGTGCCGACCTCGCATGGCAAGGTCGATCCCTCCGTGCTGCTCGGGCTCGGCCTCGCCGTCGAGGACGACATCGAGAACCGCAAATCCCATCATGACGGCGCCTTCGACCACGAGCATGACGACTTCGACACCTTCATCGTCGACATTCCCTCGATCGCCAATCCGGATGAGCTGGCACAACGCGTCGCGGCCGCCGCCGAACAGGAAAACGTGCTGCGCGTGAAAGGCTTCGTCGAGGTCGGCGGCAAGCCGATGCGGCTCTTGCTGCAGGCCGTCGGCCCGCGCGTCAATCATTACTATGACCGCGCCTGGACCGCCGAGGACGACCGCCGTTCGCGCCTGGTCGTCATCGGCCTCAAGGGGCTGAACCGCCCGGCAATCGAGCGTATACTCGCCGGCTGATTTCAGACACGGGCCGCGATGCATATCCTCACCACGACCTCCGCCTCGCTCGACGATCTCGCCGAGCCGGTCGATCTGCGGCAGACGCCGGCGGATATCGTGGGCCTGTCCTTCACCGACAGCGACCTCGCCGGACTGGCGGCCGCCTGGAAGGCGGATGCCGGCCGTTTGCCCTCGATGCGGCTGGCGGCGCTTCGCGACCTGCGCCACCCTATGTCCGTCGACCTCTGGGTCGACAGCGTCGCCCGCCACGCCAAGATCATCCTGGTACGCATCCTCGGCGGCTACGACTGGTGGCGCTACGGCTGCGACCAGCTGGCCTCGACCGCTCGGGAACGCGGCATAAAACTGGCGCTGCTGCCCGGTGAAAGCCATGACGAGGATATCAGGCTGATCGAAGCCTCGACCCTGCCGCGCTGGGAATTGGACGCCCTGCTCGGCTATTTCCGCGAGGGCGGCCCGGCCAATATGGGCGCGCTGGTGCAGCGGCTGGCCAGGCTGGCTGGGCAGGACGCGGCCGTTGTTGAGCCGGTGGCGGTGCCGAAGGCCGGCTACTACGAGCCAGGCCGCGGCGTCGTCCCCCTCGCCCTTGAGGGAGAGGGAAAGGTCGTGCCCATTCTCTTCTACCGCTCGATGCTGCTGGCCGCCGACGTCGCACCCATCGACGCCCTTTTCGACGCGCTGCGGCAGCGCGGCATGACGCCTGTCCCCATCTTCGTCTCCGGCCTCAAAGACCCGACATCCCTGGCCTTCGCGGAAACCGCCATCGCCAAGCTCAGACCCGTTGCCATCATCGCCGCGACCGCCTTCGCTTCCGGCGCCGAACCCGGCGTTGAAACCCTGTTCGACCGCGCCGGCGTGCCCGTTTTCCAGGTCATCGTCGCCACCACCCGCCGCGACATCTGGGAGAATAACCAGCGTGGCCTGGCGCCCGCCGACCTCGCCATGCATGTCGTGCTGCCAGAACTGGACGGCCGCATCCTCGCCGGCGCGATTTCCTTCAAGGGTGAAAGCGATGTCGATCCCGCGCTTGGCCACCGCGCCTTCGCCAACCGGTCGGAACCGGATCGCGTCGCGCAGGTCGCTGACCGCGTGGCAGCCTTCATTCGCCTGCAGGAGACGCCCCGCGCGACGCGCAAGCTCGCCATCCTGATCCCGGACTATCCCAGCGCGCCTGGCCGTACCGGCTATGCCGTCGGCCTCGACGTGCCGTCGAGCGTGCTGGCGATGCTGCATGACCTGAAGGAACAGGGCTACGGGGTTGAAGGGATCCCGCAATCGCCTCGAGAATTGCTGGATTTGCTGGAGCGGGGCGATGGTGGGTTGGGATTGGATGAGTATCTCGACCTTTCACGAGACCTGCCTGTCGAGGCAATGACTGCTGTTGAGGCGGCGTGGGGGAAAGCGGAAGACAAGACAGATTTGCGCGAGGCACTCCCCTCTGTCCTGCCGGACATCTCCCCCGCAAGGGGGGAGATTGGCAGTTTCAGCGCTAAGGCCACTCTTGCAACGTCGGAGATTGGCGAGGGCAGAGATGACAGCGTAATCTCCCCCCCTGCGGGGGAGATGTCCGGCAGGACAGAGGGGGGTGTTCAAGCGCCGACCTCGCTGCACTTCCCCTTCCGCGCCACGACCTTCGGCAACATCACCGTCGCCCTCGCCCCCGATCGCGGCCGCTCGGCCGACCGCCGCGCCGACTATCACGACCCGACACTCCCGCCACGCCACGCCCTGCTCGCCTTCGGCCTCTGGCTGCGCAAATCTCTCGGCGTCCACGCCCTGATCCATGTCGGCGCCCACGGCACGCTGGAATGGCTGCCGGGCAAGACTGTCGCGCTGTCGAAGGCCTGCTTCCCCGAGATCGTCACCGGCGCCATGCCCGTCATCTATCCCTTCATCGTCTCCAATCCCGGCGAGGCAGCACAAGCCAAGCGGCGCATCGCCGCCGTCACCCTCGGTCATCTGCCACCGCCGCTGGCCGGTGCGGGACTTGACGAAGATCAGCACAAACTCGAGCGCCTAGTCGATGAATACGCCCAGGCCGACGGCCTCCACCGCCGCCGCCGCGACCGCCTGGCAAAACTGATCGTCGACACCGCGCAGAAAACTGGCCTCGCCGCCGAAGCCGGTGTCGCCAGGACCGACGCGCCCGACGAAGCGCTGCGCCGCATCGATGCCTGGCTCTGTGACCTCAAGGATTTCGCCATCAAGGATGGCCTGCATATCTATGGCCGCGCGGCTGACGACGAGCCCGACGCTATGCGCCGCCAAAGTGCCGAGGCTGAAAGGTCGGCGCTGCTTGCCGCGCTCGATGGCCGCCACGTCAAGGCCGGCCCGGCCGGCGCGCCGGCGCGCGGACGTTCCGACGTGCTGCCCACCGGCCGCAATTTGTTCACGTCGGATCCACGCACCATGCCGACGCCGACCGCCTATGATCTGGGCAAGGCGGCGGCGGAAGAAGTCGTGCGCGGCTATCTGCAATCGCATGGCGACTGGCCGCGTTCGCTGGTCATCGATCTCTGGGGCTCGGCCTCATTGCGCACCGGCGGCGAGGAGATCGCGCAAGGCCTGGCGCTGATGGGCTGCCGGCCGCAATGGGATGCCGCCACCGGCCGCATCACCGGCATCGAAGTGCTGCCGCCGGCGACGCTCGGCCGCCCGCGCGTCGACGTCACCTGGCGCATATCGGGCCTGTTCCGCGACATGTTCCCGACCCAGATCGCGTTGATCGACGCCGCCGCCAACGCCGTTGCCGCCCGCGATGAAGAAGATTCGGAAAACCCGCTCGCGGCCCGGACCCGCGCCGATGGCAAGATCAGCCCGCGCATTTTCGGCACCTCACCCGGCACCTATGGCGCCGGCGTCGAGAATCTCCTGTCGAGCGGCGACTGGGGCGCGCGTGAAGAGATCGGCCGTGCCTATCTCGACGCCACCTCGCACGCCTATGGCGGCGAAGGCGGCGAAGGCGTCTCCGCGCCCGGCGCCTTCGAAACCCGCATCGCCGAGGCCGATCTTCTGGTCCACACCGGCGACGACCCCGGCCGCGACATTCTCGAAGGCTCCGCCGACGTCGCCTTCATCGGCGGCTTTTCAGCCGCGCTTGCGGCGCTTGGCCGGAATGCCGACGTCATCGTGCTCGATACGACGGACCCGCAAATGCCGAAGCCGCGCTCGATCAGTGAGGCCGTATCGCGCGTGGTGCGCGCCCGCGCTGTCAATGCCCGCTTCATCTCAGGCCAGATGCGGCACGGCCCACGCGGCGCCTCTGAATTCGCCGAGACGGTCGACCGGCTGGTCGGCTTCGCCGAAACCACGCATGCCATATCGGGCGCGCTGATCGAGGCCGTGCACGACGCCTATGTCGGCAACGCGGATGTTCGCGCCTTTATCCTTCGGGAAAACCCGGCGGCGGCGAAAGTCATTGCCCAGCGTTTCCTGTCGGCGCGCCGGCGCGGCCTCTGGCATCCCTTGCGCAATTCCATCGACGACGATCTCGCCGCGCTGATTGCAGAGGCCGAGGCGCTGGGAGTGGCGGCATGAACGCCTTCTCACGTCGCGGCGCCTGCCCGGCCCTGTCGGCGCCGATGCAGACCGGCGATGGACTGCTGGTGCGGCTCAACCCGGTTGCTGGAGCATTTTCGCCGAAGCTGTTGATCGGTCTGGCCGAATCCGCCCTGCGGCATGGCAACGGCATCATGGAAGTGACAGCGCGCGGCAGCCTGCAGATTCGCGGGTTGACGGCGGATAGCGCTGCGCTGCTGGCGGCGGAGGTCGACGCGCTGGGCATTGCGGTGCGCACCGGCGTGCCGATCGAGACGGGGCCGCTGGCGGGCATCGATCCGCAGGAGGTTGCCGATCCACGACCACTGGCTGAGCGGGTCAGGGTGGCGGTTGACGAGGCCGGGCTGACGCCAAGGCTCGGGCCGAAGGTGTCTGTCGTGGTGGATGGCGGCGGGCAACTGACGATGGATGCGGTGACGGCCGATGTGCGGCTGAAGGCGGTACGGGCCGACAACGGCATCGTTTGGAGCGTATCAGTTGCCGGCGATGGCCAAAACGCGAAGGTGCTGGCAACGGTCGATGCGGATGCCGCCAGAGACATAGCCGTGGCTGCACTCAGGATGGTCGCTGAAAAAGGCCGTGAGGCGCATGCGCGGGACTTGTCGGAGCGGCAGTTGGTGTCTCTAGCAGGTTGGCTATGCTTGACAGGTTTGCGCGAGGCGTCCGGCAGGACAGAGGGGGGCGCCTCGCGCAAACCTATCGGCCCTTTTCCCTTAGCCGGCGACACTTTCACCCTCGGCATTGCCCTCCCCTACGGCAGCATGCCGGCGGATAAAATCATCGACCTTGCGCAAAGCGCCGTCACCCTCGGCACCACCGAAATCCGCCTCGCCCCAGGCCGCGCTCTGCTCTTCCTTGGCCAGCCGACGGACACCAACCAACCCCTCCAGACTATCGCCGCCACCCTCGGCTTCGTCACCTCCGCCGCCGACCCGCGCACGCGCATCGCCGCCTGCCCCGGCACGCCGGCCTGCGCCTCCGGCCGCATCGCCACCCGCGACATCGCCGAGACGATCGCCACGGAAAACGCCGACATCCTTGACTTCACCCTGCACATTTCCGGCTGCGCCAAGGGCTGCGCGCATCCCGGCCCGGCGGCGCTCACAATCGTCGGCGGCGAAAATGGAGCCGGACTTGTCGTGAACGCGACGGCAAAGGCTCTTCCTGCCGGCTACAGGCCGGGCTATGACGCCGCGCGCGGCTTCAGTCGCGTCGCTGCGCTGATCCGCAGCGCACGATTCCAGGGCGAGACCGCCGCCGCCTGCCTGACAAGGCTCGGGCCGGCGGCAATCGCCGACACTTACCGACAGGCCCAAACTAAAAAACGGAAATGAGCATGGCCGCCTACGACTACATCCACGACGGCACAGCGATCTACGAGCGCTCCTTCGCCATTATCCGTGCCGAGGCCGACCTGTCGCGCTTTTCCGACGCCGAGGCCGATGTGGCGACCCGCATGATCCATGCCTGCGGCCAGGTCGAAGCATCAAGCCATTTCGTCTTTTCGCCCGACTTCGTCTCCGCCGCGCGCAAGGCTCTTGCCGCCGGCGCGCCGATCTTCTGCGACGCGGAGATGGTCTCCCATGGCGTCACCCGCGCCAGGCTACCGGCCGGCAACGAGGTGATCTGCACGCTGCGCGACCCGCGCACGCACGACATCGCCAGGGAGATCGGCAACACCCGCTCCGCCGCCGCGATCGACCTGTGGGGCGAGCGTATGGGCGGTTCGGTCGTCGCCATCGGCAATGCGCCGACCGCACTCTTCTACCTCCTGGAAAAATTGCGCGACGGCGCACCGAAGCCGGCGGCCATCATCGGCATGCCGGTCGGCTTCGTCGGTGCGGCCGAATCGAAGGATGCGCTGGCAGAGAATTCCTATGGCGTACCCTACGCCATCGTGCGCGGCAGGCTTGGCGGCAGCGCCATGACCGCCGCAGCGCTCAATTCGCTGGCGAGGCCCGGCCTGTGAACGCGCTTGCAAAAGGCCGCCTTGTCGGCGTCGGCACCGGTCCCGGCGATCCTGAACTGTTGACGCTGAAGGCCGCGCGGGCCTTGGCCGAGGCCGATGTCGTCGCCTATTTCGCCAAGCGCGGCAACAACAGCAACGCGCGCGCCATCGTCGAGGCGCGCTTCCGGCCGGACATGCTGGAACTGCCGCTGCTCTATCCCGTCACAACCGAGATCGACAAGGATCACGACGACTACCGCTCGCAGATCACCGGTTTCTACGAGGAGTCGGCGCAAAAGGTCGCCGAACATCTCGAAGCCGGCAGGATGGTTGCCGTCCTGTCCGAGGGCGACCCGCTGTTCTACGGCTCCTACATGCATCTGCATGTGCGCCTCGCCCATCGTTTCCCGACCGAGGTCATCCCCGGCGTCACCGCAATGTCCGGCTGCTGGTCGCAGACCGGTGTGCCGATCGTCCAGGGCGACGATGTGCTGACCGTGCTGCCCGGCACGATGAGCGAGTTCGAACTGACGCGCCGGCTGGCCGACACCGATGCCGCCGTCATCATGAAGGTCGGCCGCAATCTGCCCAAGATCAGGCGGGCGCTGGAGGCCACCGGCAAGCTGACGCGCGCCGTCTATGTCGAGCGCGGCACCATGGCCGGCAGCGTCTCGATGAAGCTCGCCGACAAACAGGACGACAAGGCCCCCTACTTCGCCATTGTACTGGTCGCCGGCTGGTCAGGCCGGCCCGGCGCGCTGGGAGCGCAGGCATGAGCGGCCGTCTCACTGTCATCGGCCTCGGGCCTGGCAATACCGACCAGGTCACCCCGGAAGCCAGCCGTGCCGTGGCCGAGGCGAAATTCTTCTACGGCTATAAACCTTATCTCGACCGGCTGGACCTGCGCCCGGACCAGACCCGCGTCGCCTCCGACAATCGCGAGGAACTCGCCCGCTCCAAGGATGCCTTGATCAAGGCCGCCGAGGGCCACGACGTCGCCGTGGTTTCCGGCGGCGATCCCGGCGTCTTTGCCATGGCGGCCGCCGTCTGCGAGGCGATCGAGGCCGGACCGGCCGAATGGCGCGCCGTCGATGTCGCCGTCGTACCCGGCATCACCGCGATGCTCGCCGTCGCCGCCCGCATCGGTGCGCCGCTCGGCCATGATTTCTGCGCCATCTCGCTTTCCGACAATCTGAAACCCTGGGAGCTGATCGAACTGCGCCTTCTGGCAGCTGCCGGCGCTGGCTTCGTCATTGCGCTCTACAACCCGATCAGCAAGGCGCGCCCCTGGCAACTCGGCCGCGCCTTCGAATGCCTGACCGCGATCCTGCCCGGCACCACGCCTGTCATTTTCGGCCGCGCCGCCGGCCGTCCGGACGAGCGCATCGAAGTTTATCTGCTGGCTGACGCCGACGCGCAAAAGGCCGACATGGCGACCTGCATCATCATCGGCTCGCCGGAAACCCGCATCATCAAGCGCGGCGACAAACCGGCGCTGGTCTACACGCCTCGTTCTGCAGCAGGCTCGACAAAATGATCGACCATTGCGGCGAGCTCATCGACGGTTTCAGCCGAAGGCACGTCCGGCAGATCAGGCCTGCGGACCATGACCACGTCGATGCCAAGCGCCCGCGCGGCGGCAATCTTGCCGTAAGTGGCGGCGCCGCCGCTGTTCTTGGACACGACGACTTCGATGCGGTGCTCTTCGAGCAGCGCGCGTTCTTCCGCCTCGCCAAACGGTCCGCGAGCCAGCAGATAGCTCACATCCGGCACGGCCAGCTTCGGCTCGACGGGATCGACGCTGCGAATGAGGTAGTGATGCTGGGGGGCTGCTTCGAAAGCGGCAACCTCTTGCCGGCCAAGCGCCAGGAAGACGCGCCGCGGCGCCAGACCAGCCGTTTGCGCGGCGTCGCTTGTTGTATCGACCTCAGTCCAGCGGTCGCCATCGACCGGCTCCCAGCCCGGACGGCGCAAAGCAAGGATCGGCACGCCGGTCAACCGCGCCGCTTGCGCGGCATTGGCGGAGATTCGCGCCGCGTAAGGATGCGTGGCGTCGATCATCAGGTCGGTGCCGGCCTCCCTGAGATAGGCCGCCAGCCCCTCGGCGCCGCCAAAGCCTCCGCTTCGCACGGGCACGCCTTGCGCGACCGGGCTTTCGGTGCGGCCGGCCAGAGACAGCGTGACCGAAGCGCGTACCGCCAGTTTGCCGGCCAGTTGCCGGGCTTCCGTGGTGCCGCCGAGGATCAGAATGCGGTGGGTCATCATGCCTGCTGAAAGTTCGCGCCGCGCCAGGCCGAAATGGCTGACGGTGATCGGCATCGGCGAGGACGGTTTAGCGGGTCTCGGCGACGAGGCCAAGCAGCGGATTGCCAAGGCCGAGATCATCTTCGGCGGCAAGCGGCATCTGGCGCTGGTCGCGTCCTTCACCAAGGGCGAGCCGCGGCCCTGGCCGGTTCCTTTCGATGCCGGCATGGCCGATGTGCTGGCGCTTGCCGGCAGGAACGTCTGTGTGCTCGCCTCCGGTGATCCTTTTTTTCACGGCGTCGGCGCCACCCTCGCCCGCAAGGTCAAGCCCCGGGAGATGCATGTCATCCCCGCGCCGTCGGCCGTTTCGCTGGCCGCCGCCCGCCTTGGCTGGGCGCTGCAGCATATCGAGATCGTCTCGCTGCATGGCCGGCCGCTCGACCTGATCCGGCCACTGCTGCAGCCCGAAGCACGCATCCTGGCGCTGACGTCGGATGCCGAAATGCCAGCTGCGATTGCCCGCTTGCTCACCGAGCTCGATTTCGGCGCCTCGCGCTTGACGGTTCTGGAAGCTCTGGGCGGTCCAAGGGAGAACCAGCGCTCAACTCGTGCCGATGCCTTCGACCTCGAAAACATCAATCCGCTCAATGTGCTGGCCATAGAAATTGATTCGGATCCGCAAGCCCGCATCCTGCCACTCACGGTTGGTCTTGCCGATCATCTGTTCGACCATGACGGCCAGATCACCAAACGCGAAATCCGCGCCGTCACCCTGTCGTCACTGGCGCCGAGGCGCGGCGAATTGCTGTGGGACATCGGCGCCGGCTCGGGCTCCATCGGCATCGAATGGATGCTCGCCCACCCCTTGATGCGCACGATCGCCATCGAAGCCGATCCGGGCCGCGCCGCCCGCATCCACCGCAACGCCGCCGCCTGTGGCGTTCCCGGCCTTGTCGTGGTGGAAGGCAGCGCACCCAAGGCGCTGGCCAGGCTGGACACGCCGGACGCGATCTTCATCGGCGGCGGCGGCAGCGATACCGGCGTGTTGAACGCTGCCATCAAGGCGCTGCGTTCCGGCGGCCGGCTCGTCGCCAATGCAGTCACGCTGGAGATGGAAGCCCTGCTTCTCGCGCAGCACACAAAGCTTGGTGGTGACCTCATCCGGATAAACATATCGCGTGCCTCGCCGGTCGGCTCGATGCAGGCCTGGCGGCCGGCCATGCCGGTCACCCAATGGAGTTGGGTGAAGCCATGATGGTAGCGGGCATCGGCAGCCGAAAAGGCGTTGGCGTTGAAGACGTGCTTGCCGCGATTGAAACCGCTCTGGAAGCGCATGGGCTGGCCATGACGGCGCTTTCCGCACTGGCCACCGCCGCACTTAAGAAGGATGAAGCAGCTATTGCCGCCGCCGGCCGCGCGTTGAACCTTCCGGTCATCATCGTCGATGACGCGGCTCTTCGGGGCGTCTCGGAGGAAACGCTGAGCCAC
Source organism: Mesorhizobium sp. 2RAF45 (assembly GCF_052115225.1). Classification (NCBI taxonomy): domain Bacteria; kingdom Pseudomonadati; phylum Pseudomonadota; class Alphaproteobacteria; order Hyphomicrobiales; family Phyllobacteriaceae; genus Mesorhizobium; species Mesorhizobium sp. 2RAF45. The sequence continues at coordinate 594,095 of NZ_JBFRGG010000001.1, forward strand.
TCCGACCTGTCGCAAGAAGTCGCCGGCACGCCCTCGGTTTCCGAGGCATCCGCCCTTGCCGTGGCCGGCGCCGGCGCAAAACTGCTTGGCCATCGCATCATGCTTGGCCCGGTCACCTGCGCCATCGCCATCAGCGGAGACGCGCCATGACCGTTCATTTCATCGGCGCCGGTCCGGGTGCCGCCGACCTCATCACGCTGCGCGGCGCCAGGCTGCTGGCAAGCTGCCCGGTCTGCCTGCATGCCGGCTCGATCGTCGCGCCAGAATTGCTGCAGCATTGCGCGCCGGGAACAAAGCTGATCGACACCGCGCCGATGTCGCTCGACGAGATCGAGGCGGCCTATGTCGAGGCCCACAAGGCAGGCCACGACGTCGCCCGCCTGCATTCCGGCGACCTGTCGGTGTGGAGCGCGGTTGCCGAACAGATCCGCCGGCTGGAAAAGCACGGCATACCCTACACGCTGACGCCAGGCGTCCCCTCCTTCGCTGCAGCCGCCGCAGCACTTCGCCGCGAGCTGACCATTCCCGAAGTCGCGCAAAGCCTGGTGCTGACCCGCGTCTCCGGCCGCGCTTCAAAAATGCCGCCCGGCGAAACGCTGGCAGGCTTCGGCCGCACCGGCGCCACGCTCGCCATTCATCTTGCCATCCACGCCATCGACCGCGTCGTCGCCGAATTGACGCCGCATTATGGCGGCGATTGTCCGGTGGCGATCGTCTTCCGCGCCTCCTGGCCGGACGAGCGGGTGCTGACCGGTACGCTGGAAACGATCGAGGCGCAGCTGGCCGCCGATCCGATGGAGCGCACCGCGATCATCTTCGTCGGCCGCTCACTGGCGGCGGAAGGTTTCGGCGAAAGTTCATTGTACGACGCCCACTATCAGCGGCGTTTTCGCGGACGGGACGGATTGTGAGCGGCAGCAGCAAAAACAACGGCGGCAACGCCACGCTCGAACAGGCGCTCGCCCGGCTGAACTTCAAGCCGCGCCCACTGGAGCCGGGCCATGTCTGGCTGGCCGGCGCCGGTCCCGGCGACCCCGGCTGCCTGACGCTGGAAGTGCTGGCGGCTTTGGCCGAGGCGGACGCGCTGGTCTACGACGCGCTGGTCTCGCCGGATGTCGTCGCCGTTGCCGCAAACGCCGAGCTGTTCTTTGCCGGCAAGCGCGGCGGCCAGCCGTCGATGAAGCAGGATGACATCACCGCTCTGCTGGTCCGGCTGGCGCGCGAAGGCCGCCGCGTTATCAGGCTCAAGGGCGGCGATCCCTATATTTTCGGTCGTGGCGGCGAAGAAGCCTTGGCGCTCGCACGCGAAACCATTCCATTCCGCGTGCTGCCGGGCCTGACATCCGGCCTGAGCGCGCTCGCCGCCACCGGCATCCCGGCCACCATGCGCGGCATCAACAAGGCGGTGATCCTGGCGACCGGCCACGCCGCCGGCACCGAAGACGACATCGACTGGGCGGCGATCGCCCGCACCGGCCAGCCAGTCGTGGTCTATATGGGCATGGCCAATTTGCCTTTGATCGCGGCAGCTCTGCTCGACGGCGGGCTGGCTCCATCGACGCCGGCGGCGGTGATCGTCGCCGCCACCACGCCGCAGGAGCGGACCGTCGTCGCTACGCTCGCCACAATCGCCGAGGAAGCGGCCGCAGCAGGGCTGACCTCGCCGGCGCTGATCGTCGTCGGCGGCATCGTCGCCATGCGCGCGGCACTGACGGGGCAGGCATGACCGCCCGCGCCATCATCATCGGCGCGCCGCGCTCCGGCTCGGGCAAGACCAGCGTCACCATCGGCATCTTGCGCGCGCTCACCCGGCGCGGCCTGAAGGTGCGCGGCGCCAAATCCGGCCCCGACTATATCGACCCCGGTTTCCACACCGCCGCCACCGGCCTGTCCGGCGTCAATCTCGACAGCTGGGCCATGCCGCCGTCGCTGCTCAATGCGCTGGCCGCGCAACAGGCCGACGACACCGATTTCGTCATCCTCGAAAGCGCCATGGGCCTGTTCGACGGCATTCCGGCCGCGCCTGGGCGAACCGGTTCTGCCGCCGACCTTGCCCGGCTCTACGGCCTGCCGGTGCTGCTGGTGCTCGACGTGTCGGGCCAGTCGACCACGGCGGCCGCTGTCGCCAAGGGCTTCGCCACCTACGATCCGGATGTGCGCATGGCCGGCGTCGTGCTCAACCGGCTGGGCAGCGAACGCCATCGCAAGCTGTCAGGCGACGCCATCGAGGCGATCGGCCTGCCTGTCGTCGGCGCCATCTTGCGCGATCCCACGCTGAACCTGCCCGAACGGCATCTCGGCCTCGTCCAGGCTGGCGAGTATGATGATCTGATGGCGCATCTCGACCGGCTGGCCGACATGGCGGAGAAGTCGCTCGACCTCGATGCCGTGATGAGGCTGGCGACGCCCCTCGCTCCGGCGGCTGGCGGCTTCGCCGACGCGCTGCAGCCGCCCGGTCAACGCATCGCGCTCGCCGAGGATGGCGCCTTTACTTTCCTTTACCCGCACGTTGCCGCCTATTGGCGCAAGGCCGGCGCGGAGATCGTTCCGTTCTCGCCGCTCGCCGACGAGGCGCCCGACGACAGTTGCGACGTCTGCTGGTTGCCCGGCGGCTACCCCGAGCTTCACGCCGGCAAGCTTGCCGCTGCTGCGAATTTCCATGCCGGAATGGCGCGTTTCGGCGCGACCAGGCCCATCCATGGCGAGTGCGGCGGCTTCATGGTGCTTGGGGAAGCGCTGGAGGATGCCTCCGGCGAGACGCACGGAATGCTTGGCCTGCTCGGCCATGCCACCAGCTTCGCCAAGAGAAAGATGAATCTCGGCTATCGCGAGGCGCGGTTGCGCGCCGATTGCCCGCTGGGCGCGCAAGGCGCGCTGATCCGCGGCCATGAATTCCACTATGCGCAGATGACGGCCACCGGCAATGACGAGCCTCTGGCCGACCTTGCCGACGGCCAGGGCAATCCGATCGGCGCTTCCGGCTACCGGCGTGGTCATGTCAGCGGTACCTTCTTCCATGCGATAGCGAGGGCCAGTGCATGAAGCTCCCGAATTTGACCCTTTCGCCCCGGCAAATCCTCGACGACGTCGCGCTCTGCCTGGTCTTCTTCACCCGCCTGCCTTTGCCCGACCTCGACTTTCGCGGCCGCGGCCTTGCCGCCGCGATCTGGGCCGCACCGGTCGCCGGCCTCCTTGTCGGGCTGATCGGCGCCATCGTCTTTGCCACGGCGGAACGGTTCGGCCTTGCCATGGGGCCGGCGGCGGCACTTGCCCTCGTTGCAACCGTGATCACCACCGGCTGCCTGCACGAGGATGGACTGTCCGACGTCGCGGACGGCTTTGGTGGCGGCAAGTCGCGCGGCCGCAAACTCGACATCATGCGCGACAGCCGCATCGGCGCCTATGGTGCCATGGCGCTGGCGCTGTCGCTGCTGATCCGCTGGAACGTGCTTTCGGAACTGGTGGATCCCACCCAGGCTCTCTTTGCCCTTGTTGCCGCGCATGCGGCCTCGCGCGGCGTGCTGGGCGTCTTCATGCACCTCTTGCCGCCGGCGCGGTCTGACGGCCTCTCGGCCGGCGCCGGTACCGTCTCGCTTGAAACTGCCATCGCCGGGGCCGTGCTCGGCGCGATCCCGCTGCTCCTGCTCGGAGCCGGTGGCGCCATTGCCGCGCTCATCCTGCTTGGCCTGCTCTTTGCCGCCTTCCATGCCCTTTGCCTCAACCAGATCGGTGGCCAGACCGGCGACACGATCGGTGCCCTGCAGCAGGTCAGCGAAATCGCGGTGCTTCTCGTCGCTTCCGTAGCGCTTTCCTCTTGACCTGATTCCCTTTCGGAGACCTTGCCCCCATGCCCTTCAAATCCCTCGATGAATTGCGCGCCGCCTGCCTCGACCTGCCCGCCGGCAGCGATGCCGCGGCAAAGGCCGTTGCCAGCCGCCAGGACACGCTGACCAAGCCGCAAGGCAGCCTCGGCCGGCTGGAAACCATCGCCGCCTGGCTGGCGCGCTGGCAGGGCCGCGACATTCCCAGGCTCGACCGGGTGAAAGTCTTCGTCTTCGCCGGCAATCACGGCGTCACCGCGCAAGGCGTGTCGGCCTATCCCTCAGAAGTCACCGTGCAGATGGTGGCGAACTTCGCCGGCGGCGGTGCCGCCATCAACCAGCTCGCCCGCATCGCCGGCGCCGAGCTCGATGTCATCCCGCTCGACCTCGACCATCCCACCGGCGACTTCACGCAAGTGCCGGCAATGGATGAGAAAGCCTTCCTTGCCGCTGTCTCAGCTGGCTATGATGCGGTGACTAAGGACCTCGATCTGGTCTGCTTCGGCGAAATGGGCATCGGCAACACCACGCCGGCAGCCGCCATTTCGGCGGCGCTGTTCGGCGGTGGCGCGGAAAAATGGACCGGGCGCGGCACCGGCGTCGACGATGCCGGCCTGAAGCGCAAGGTGGTCGCCATCGAAGCCGGCCTGAAGCGCCACGCCGCAGCCCTCGCCGATCCGCTGGGCGTTGCCGCGGCACTCGGCGGCCGCGAACTCGCCGCCATCTTCGGCGCCACGCTGGCCGCCCGTCATCTCGGCATACCCGTGCTGCTCGACGGCTTCGTCTGCACGGCTGCCGCCGCCCCGCTGGCCAGACTACATCCGACCGGCCTCTCCCACACCATCGCGGCCCATGTTTCGGCCGAATCGGGCCATCGCCGCCTGCTCGAAGCGCTTGGCCTGCCCCCCCTGCTCGATCTCGGCATGCGCCTCGGCGAAGGCTCCGGCGCTTGCCTCGCCGTCAACATCGTCCGCTCGGCGCTCGAGTGCCATGCGAGGATGGCAAGCTTTGCCGAGGCCGGGGTGTCGGAAAAGTAGGGCAAATCCGCGAAGCGTGTAACGGTTTTCGTGGGAAAGCGCGTAGCGCTTCCCTCTTGGGAATTGCGTCGAAACAAGAGCTGGAGTGGTTCCCGTTTGCGTGAAACGGTGAACCGCGCAGGTCAAGGACTTTGCTGCACCTGCTCGACGCGGGGCGGACTTCCGCGCCGAAGACCGTCAAAACTTATACGACACACCTATCGTGACAGTGTGCAGGGCCGGGCTAATGTCTTCGACATAGTTGTTGAAGACGACGGTCTTTGAGCCGAAATCTGCGTAGCGGTATTCGCCACGCACCGTGATGTTGTCGGTGAGAGCGTATTCAGCGCCTGCACCTACCGTCCATCCGTTGAATGAAGCCGAGTGACTTTCCTGTCGACCGACGTCTCGAGTGTCTGCTTTTCCGTTGAGGTAGGCGTAACCGCCCGTACCGTAGATCAGCACTCGATCAAATGCGATACCAGCCCTGGCGCGGACGGAAGCAACCCATCTCGCCTTGAAGCCATTAATGTCGCCTCCGCTTCCGCCGTCGTCGCCATCTATGCCGGTTGCGTTGATGTCCGCCTCGCCACCGAACACGAGGGAGCCGGATTGCCAGTTGTAGCCGGCATGCAAGCCGCCGACGACACCGCTTCCATCCGCATTGTCCTGGGTAAAGATGTTCGGACTAGCCTCGGTAAAACCCCAAGGCTGATCGACCTTGCTCCAGCCGCCGCCGATCTGCGCGCCAATGTAGCCGCCCGTCCAGTTGTAGCTCGATGCGACCGGCAACTCGACCGTCGGGTCAGCGGCAAGTGCCGTGCCAGCCGTCAGAGCCGCGAAGAATACAGAACCGATAAAAATGGAAGCCCGCATGCCTTTGATCCCTCGAACGAAGCATCTACCCTGACACCGATAATACTACAGCCAGCTCGCATCAGACGTGATATTTCCGCAACAACTAAAGAAAACAAGCTGTTCAACGCCTGAACCAGGATCGCCTGTGCCACGTCACGGTACCGTGGACGGTGACCAGCCCGGCAAGGCACGGGGTATACCGACGTCTTGCTGTCCCCTCGCGAAACCTGCAAGAACGCCGTCGCTCGATCCCGGCATGCGGCACGCCACGAAGCCATCGCATCTGGAACGGAACCAGGCCGCCGCGTTTCCGATCGCGGCTCGGAGGATGGCTACAGGTCTGCGATCCGGGCAGCGCCACGCGGGATCTGGCCCATTCAATTCGGAACTTTCTCCATGGCCGATGCCCAGGCCGCCATCGGGCCATTCCCTGGCGTGTTTCTGCTGGCGCATGGCTGGGAAAGTGGCGGCATCGTCGCGGTCACGTGCATGGCTCGAGACGCGCCAAACACGTCTCGCTTTCAGGGTCTTTCCACCAAGTCTTCTAGGAATTTGGTGGGTGCGCACAGGATTGAACTGTGGACCCGCTGATTAAGAGTCAGCTGCTCTACCAACTGAGCTACGCACCCACTCGGCCGGCAAAAACCGGCGTTGGCGGGCATATAGCCGCCACCATCGGTCATGTCTAGCCCTGCCGGAATCATTTCCCGACAAATCGACAAACCCTTACCGCGATCAGACGAACAGTCTGCCTTCCGCCACCTTGACCGCATGGCCGCCAATGCGCGCGGAGGCCAGTTTTCCGCCCTGCACGGTCAGTTCCAGGCGGATGCGTGACGGCCGGCCCATCTCCAGCCCCTGCTCGATCCACAGCTGCGAAATGCCATCGGTCGGAGCATCGAAATGCATGATCGCGCCGGCGAAAGCGGCCGCCGCCGAACCGGTCGCCGGATCTTCATAGGAAGGCGTGCCGGGCACGATCATGCGCACATGGAAGGCGCTCTCATGGTTCACCGTCTCGCGGCAATAGACATAGGGGCTGGCGAAGGCCCACTCGCTCTTGCGCGGCGCCAGCTCCGACCAGGCCTGGTTGTCCAGCCGGATGCGGCCCGCCGCTTCGAGATTGGCGACCGGAATGGTCACATAGGGCACGCCCGCCGACCAGAAGGCGACGCGGTGATTCTCGAAGCCGATCTCATGCGGCGCCAGGCCGAGGGCGGCACCGATCGCCTGCGGATCGGCCTCGAGCTTCAACGGCTCGGGCAATTTCGCCAGGTCGAACTCGGCGAAAGCGGCGCCGTCATGCCTGCTGACGGCGCAGCGCACCGGGCCGATGTTTTCCTCCAGCACGAAGATGCCGGCTCCGTCCTCGCCGGCCAGGTCGGCCAGCGCGATTGCCGAACCAACTGTCGGATGGCCGGCGAACGGCATTTCATAGTCCGGCGTGAAGATGCGGATGCGGTTTTTATGCTTGGGGTTGTCCGGCGGCAGCACGAAGACCGTCTCGGACAGGTTGAATTCGCGCGCGATGGCCTGCATCGCTGCCGTGTCCAGACCTTTGCAATCCAACACCACGGCCAGCGGGTTGCCGGCCAGTCGCTCGGTCGTAAACACATCGTAAAGCAAGTAATTCCGGGTTTGCATTCCTGCCTCAATCCCAACATGGGCGAAATTTAATTTGATATTTGGACCGGTAACCCTGATCTGTGCACAGACAGGGACATTACGCATCATAGGGGTCCGACGTGGACCAGATTGTCAATCTGCCAAAGACGGAATCGGATTCCGCCATCGAGACGGCGCTCGGGCTCGATAAGAAGGGGCGGAGCAAGACGCGCCGGCGTGGCTGGCTCTATGCGTTGCTGACCCTGATCGTGCTCGCCGCCGGTCTTGGCCTCTATCAGTGGTATGCTGGCACGCCCGCCAGGATCGATTATACCACCGTGCCGGCCGCCAGGGCCGACCTCACTGTCCAGGTCTCGGCGACGGGCACACTGCAGCCGCTCACCCAGGTCGACATTTCCAGCCAGCTCTCCGGCATCATCCGCTCGGTCTCGGTGAATGAGAACCAGCAGGTGAAGAAGGGCGACGTGCTGGCGGCCCTCGACACCACCAAGCTGCAGGTGCAAATCGAGCGCGCCGAGGCTTCCGCCAAGGGCGCGGCGGCCAATGTCGAGGATGCCACGGTGACGCTCGCCGAGAACGAGAGCGCGCTGGTGCGCGCGGCCGCCTTGACCAAGCGCGGCATGGCGACCGACCAGTCGCTGGAGGCAGCGACGGCGACGCGCGACCGCTCGAAGGCAGCGCTTGATAGCGCGCAGGCCAATCTCGCCATCGCCAATGCCGATCTGAAATCGCAGCAGACCGACCTTGCCAACAGCACCATCTACGCGCCGATCGACGGCATCGTGCTGACGCGCTCGGTCGACCCCGGCCAGACGGTCGCCTCCTCGCTGCAGGCGCCGGTGCTGTTCATCATCGCCGCCGATCTGAGGAACATGGAGCTGGTGGCGGCGGTTGACGAGGCCGATATCGGTGCCGTCAAGACTGGCCAGCATGCCCGCTTCACCGTCGACGCCTTCCCGGAGCGGCCGTTCGACGCCGAGATCCGCGACATCTCCTATGCTTCGGTCACGACGGACGGCGTCGTCACCTACAATGCACGGCTCGAGGTCGACAACAACGAACTGTTGCTGCGCCCCGGCATGACCGCCACGGTTTCGGTCGTCACAAGACAGGCCAAGGATGTGCTGACCGTGCCCGCCAGCGCCTTCCGCTATCGCCCGACGCAGCAAGCAGCCCGCGCATGGAGCTTCAGTGACCTGTTTACCGGCCGCATGGGCCGTCCGGGCGGCAATCGCCAGCGCCAGGCCGCAACGGCCCCCACCGACGGCTCGCGCACACTCTATGTGCTGGAGAACGGCCGGCCGCATGCGGTCAACGTCAAGATCGGCTCGACCGATGGCGAGCTGACCGAGATCACGTCCGGCCTGGAGGAAGGCGCGCAGGTCATCACCACCTCGCAGCTGCGGAGCTGAGGCCGTGGCCGCGGGCGCGCCCCTCATCACCTTCGACAAGGTCTGGAAGAGCTATGGCCAGGGCGAAGCCCGGGTTCACGCGCTGGCCGGCGTCGACCTCGCCATCCGGCGCGGCGAATTCGTCGCCATCATGGGCCCTTCCGGCTCGGGCAAATCGACGGCGATGAACATCATCGGCTGCCTCGACACGCCGACGGCCGGAACCTACTCCTTCATGGGCGTCGATGCCGGCCGGCTCGACCGCAACCGCCGCGCCATGCTGCGCAACCTTTATGTCGGCTTCGTCTTCCAGGGCTACAATCTCCTGGCGCGCACCACGGCGGCCGAAAATGTCGAACTGCCGCTGATCTATCGCGGCGTGGCCAGCCGCGAGCGCCGCGACCTTGCCATGCAGGCGCTCGCCCAGGTCGGCCTGGTCGGCCGCGAGCATCACACGCCGGCCGAACTTTCCGGCGGCCAGCAGCAGCGCGTGGCCATCGCGCGAGCCATCGTCACCCGGCCGACGCTGCTCGTCGCCGACGAGCCGACCGGCAATCTCGACACCGCACGCACGCACGAGATCATGGAGCTGCTGACAAAGCTCAATAAGGAGCTCGGCCTGACCGTCACCATGGTCACTCATGAGGCCGATGTCGCCGACTATGCCGAACGCACCATCCGCTTCCTCGACGGCCACCTCGTCTCCGACACCGCGAATCTGGAGACGGCATAACCATGATCTGGGAAACCGTCCGCCTCTCGCTTCGCTCGATCCGCCGCAACGTGCTGCGCTCGTTCCTCACGCTGCTCGGCATCGTCATCGGCGTCGCCGCCGTCATTGCCATGCTGACCATCGGCTCCGGCACGACGCAGAAGGTCAAGGCCGACATCTCCAAGCTCGGCAGCAATCTTCTGGTCGTTCGTGCCGGACGCCCGGCAGGCCCCGGCGGCCCGGCCGGGCTCGACCAGGTGGTGCGGCCGCTGGCCGAGAAGGACCTCGCGGCGCTGGTTGCGCATCTCACCGGCGCGCGCGCCATCTCGCCGGCCTCGCAAAAACAGGTGCGCGTCATCTTCGGCACTGAAAGCCTGACCTCAGGCGTCACCGGCACCGACAGCGCCTATCTCGATGCGCGCGACTGGAAACTGGTGTCCGGCCGGCCGTTCAGCGATTCCGAAACCCGCTCGGGCACCGGCGTGTGCCTGATCGGCGAGACGGTGCGCCAGCAATTCTTCGGCGCCGGCGATCCCGAAGGCGAGATCATCCGCGTCAACCGCACCTCCTGCAAGATCATCGGGCTGCTCGAACCCAAGGGCTACACCGGCTTCGGCCAAGACCAGGACAACGTCGTCCTGATGCCGCTGCACGCCTATCAGCGCCGCATCGCCGGCAATCGCGACATCGACAACATCTACATCGCCGCCGACGACCGCACCCCGACCAGCGAGTTGCAGCCGCGCGTCGAGGACATTTTGCGCGATATCAGGCGCATCACGCCGGATCGCGAAAGCGATTTCGGCATCCGCGACATGACCCAGATCGCCGACGCCATGGCCAGCGCCACCACCACCATGACCGGCATGCTGGGCGCGGTCGCCGGCGTCAGCCTTCTGGTCGGCGGCATCGGCATCATGAACATCATGCTGGTCTCGGTCACCGAGCGCACGCGCGAGATCGGCATCAGGCTCGCCATCGGCGCGCATGAAAAGCACATCCTGATCCAGTTCCTCGTCGAGGCGACCGTGCTGTCGCTGCTCGGCGGCATCATCGGCATCCTGATCGGCCTGGGGCTCGCCGGCCTCGCCTCGGCGACGCTGACCATCCCCTTCGCGCCAAGCCCGGCGGTCATCCTGCTGGCCGTCGGTTTCTCGGCACTGATCGGCATGGTGTTCGGCTTCTTCCCGGCGCTGCGTGGCGCGCGCCTCGATCCGATCGACGCGCTGCGGCACGAGTAGAAAGCCGGGCCGGCTCCATCACGAGCGACGGCTATTCCCAACCTTGGATGCTTGCCTGCACCGGCAGCACTGTCGCCCTCTGGTCGACGATGCTAAGACATCTCAGGTTGAGGAACGACACATGAGCAAGAAGACACGACTGATCGTGACGATGGTGATCATCGAGGCCGCCCTGGCAGGCATCTGGTGGTATCTCGCCCGCTTCGGCATGGCCAATCCCGATCGCGTCACGTCGGATTTCCAGGCAGTCGTCGGCCAGACCATGGGAATGGCCATGGGTGGGTTGCTGGGCATCGGCTTAATCTTGTTTCTCGTCGCGGCCCGCAACGACCGCAAGGCGGCGCAGGAGAAGGCGCGCCCTTAATCCAGGCCGGAAAAGTGCCACTCGATCAGCGGCTTCATATACGATGTCAGCCCGTCCGGCAGGTCGCCGGCATGGCGTATGACCACCGGCCCTTCGATCTCCGGATCGGTTTCGCTGGCGACGAAGGCTGAGATTCGCCGCGCGATCTCATCAGCCGGCGCCGGCTCGTGATAACGGCGGAAGATCACCGTGCCGCTGTTCGTCGACAAGGCGTGGTAGCGCTCGCCGCGTTCAGCAGCCGACAGGTCGAGGCCGGTCTCTTCGCGCACCTCGCGGATCATGTTGAAGTCGACATCGACCAGCCCATCGCGGAAATCGACCGGCTCGAACGAACCGGCGGCGAAATAGACGCGGCCGGCATTGACCGTGTGACGTCCCATGCGGATCGCCACCAGCGCATTGTCGCCGGCCACCAGCATGGCGTGGGCATAGGCATGCTCGGCTCCGGAATTCTCGCGCTGCTTCCGCCAGAGCATGAAGGTGGAGTAGTTGACCGCATGGCAGCGGCCGATCAGGCTGTTGTCACGCCAGGCAAGCTGCGACAGCAGCACCACCGTGCCGTCGAACAGCGCCGGATTGGCTGCTATCTCGCGCTGCCAGTTCTCGGCGATCGCCTCGGCATTATCCCTGGCGAAGGGATGCGGGCCGGGATCGAGCCGGACGTCGACGGCATCGACGGGCAGGATGACATTGCGCGGAAGATCGAAACTCATGCGTCTAAGCTCCAATACCGCCTATCGAGCCCCGATCATTCTTATCCAACCATGTCCAGCGTGATCGCCACCGGGCAATGGTCCGACGCTTTCGGCCGGTCCCAGCCGGCGCGCGGAAAGCGCTCGACTTCCTGGCCGGCCGGAAAGATCGTGCGCCAGGGCTGGCCATTGCGGATGATGTCGGGAACGGCGGTGGCGTTCTTCGCCGCCAGCCCCCTGGACAGCAGGATATAGTCGAGCTGGCAGAGATGCCGCTCTTCGGGTCCGCGCGTGTGATAGAAGGTCCAGCGGTCCATTTCCGGCCGACGCTCGATGACGTTCTCGCAGAAGCCGCCGGCGGTCAGAACGTCGATGCAGGACTGCGCCTCGTCGACCACCTCGAAACGGTAGCCGTCGAGGTCGTCGCCGGCGATCTTCACGCGCTGGCGGTAATCGTTCATGTCGCCACAGATCGCCCAGCGCTTGTCGGCGGCATGATCCGCACCGAAGCGTTCCTCGATAATCCGGCGCACGGCTTTCGCCTCGGCGATACGCACAGGCATCGTCGCCTCGCGTCCGTCGAGCCCGTTGCGTGGCGAGCCCATCGACTTGAAATGCACGAGATAGAGCGTCAGCGGCACGCCACCCACGGTGATGTCGACTTCCAGGCAGTCGCGCCGGAAGATGCGTTCATTGGCCTCGCTGCCGAGGGCCGCCAGTTCCGGCGTGTGCAGCCCGAACTGCTCGTAGGTGACGTAGGCATGGCTGGTCATGCGCACGAATTCGATCGGCTGTCCCTGCGCGGTCTCGTTGCGCATCATCACGGCGACATCGATGCCGCGCGAGTCGTTGCCTGAGGTGGTGTATTTCTGCCGATAGCCCTGCCCCACCATCTTGAACAGATAGCCGTATTCGAAGGCCTTCAGCGCCTCGATATTGTCGACCTCCTGCATGCAGATGATGTCGGCGCGGGTGGCGGCGATCGCCAGCGCCGTCAGCTGGCGCGTGTCGTCGGACTGCGCGATGGCGCGAGCCTGCTCCAGCATCTTGTATTCGGCTTCGCTCTGGATGTCGAACAGCGCCAGCGTCCGATCCTCGTTGAGCTGGTTGCGATAGCCGGAAAAATCGAACCTGTTCATCAGGTTCTCGACATTGAAGGTGGCAAGGCGCAGCGACATGCCCTGACCTTTGCCTGCAAGAGCGCCGGAACACAAGATCGCAGGACCACAAGCCAAGATCGTTTGGACCTGACGGCATTCGCGCCATGGTTGACGGAACCTTTCCGTTCATCCGCCGTTCAGACGCAAAGATCCACAGTGGACCCATTCCAGGGTAGGCGTGGGGCCTTCAGCTCTTGGAGAGTGTTATGAACTCGCTCTTTTCATCCACCATCAAATCCGGGCTGATTGCGCTCGGCATTGTCTCCGGCATCACGGCGCCATCGGCCGCCGGACCGATCATGCAACCGGATCTGGCGCTGCCCACAGGCACGACAGCACCGGCGGTCACGCCGGTGCGCGACAGCTGGGCTGGTGGCAATAACAATAGCCCGGTTTTCAACAACGACTGGAGATGGCGCCGGTCAGGCCACTGGAACGGTGGCCGGCAATGGAACCGCAACAACTGGGATGGCGGAAACTGGAACCGTGGAAACTGGAACGGCGGCGATGACTGGCGTTGGCGCCGCCATCACCATCGCCGCTACTATGATGACGGTGCGGGTGCCGCGATCCTTGGCCTTGGCCTGGGGCTCGGCCTCGGCAGCATGTACAACAACTACAACAACTACGATTACTATGCGCCGGCACCGCGCCGCTACTACCGCGCCGGGCGGCTTTCGAATGCCCATGTCCGGTGGTGCTACAACCGCTACCGGTCGTATCGTGCCTGGGACAACACGTTCCAGCCCTATGGCGGCCCGCGCCAGCAATGCTGGTCGCCCTATAGCTGATCTGTAAGCGCGCCACGCGGAAATGAAAACGGCGCCTGGGGGCGCCGTTTTTTTTGATCAAGAAGAACAGATTTCGATCAGTTCTTGGCCTTGTCGACCAGCTTGTTCTTCGAAATCCACGGCATCATCGCGCGCAGCTTGGCGCCGACTTCCTCGATCTGGTGGCTGTCGTTCATGCGGCGGATGCCCTTGAAGCGCGACAGGCCGGCGCGGTATTCCTGCATCCATTCCGAAGTAAACTTGCCGGTCTGGATGTCCTTCAGCACGCGCTTCATCTCGGCCTTGGTCTCGGCGGTGATGATGCGCGGGCCCGAGACATACTCGCCCCACTCGGCGGTGTTCGAGATCGAGTAGTTCATGTTGGCGATGCCGCCCTCATAGATCAGGTCGACGATCAGCTTGACCTCGTGCAGGCACTCGAAATAGGCCATTTCCGGTGCGTAGCCGGCTTCCACCAGCGTCTCGAAGCCGGCACGGATCAGTTCGACCAGGCCGCCGCACAGCACGACCTGCTCGCCGAACAGATCGGTCTCGCATTCCTCGCGGAAATTGGTCTCGATGATGCCCGAACGGCCGCCGCCGACGCCGCAGGCGTAGGACAGCGCCAGGTCGAGCGCATTGCCTGAGGCATCCTGGTTGACGGCGACCAGGCACGGCACGCCGCCGCCCTTCTGGTATTCGCCGCGCACCGTGTGGCCCGGGCCCTTCGGCGCGATCATGACGACGTCGACGGTCGACTTCGGCTCGATCAGGCCGAAATGCACGTTGAGGCCGTGCGCGAAGGCGATCGCCGCACCGTCGCGGATGTTCGGCGCGATCTCGTTCTTGTAGATGTCGGCCTGCAACTCGTCGGGCGTCGCCATCATCATCAGGTCGGCCCATTTGGCGGCGTCCGCCACGCTCATCACCTTGAGCCCGTCGGCCTCGACCTTCTTGGCGGTCGCCGAGCCGGCCTTGAGGCCGATGGCGATTTCCTTGGCGCCGGAATCCTTGAGGTTGAGCGCATGCGCCCTGCCCTGGCTGCCATAGCCGATGATGGCGACCTTCTTGCCCTTGATCAGGTTGAGATCGGCATCACGATCGTAATAGACGCGCATTTTTTACTTCCTTCCCGTTTCTAAGATCAGAGGCCCTGCGGCCCGGTTTTTGCTCCGAAAAGAGCGAGAAACTGCTGCGTCGCCCGTACGGTATCGCCGCCGATCGTCGCCTCAGTCAATTCCAGCCGGTCGCCGAGCAGCAGACGGATCTGCACGTCGCGGGCGACTAGCCCGAAAAAGGTGCGGAACGCCGTCTCGGCATCCGCGAAATCCAGAAGCCCGGCCTGGCGCCCGGCCTCCAGCACCGGCTTCAGCCGCCGGGCCAGCGCGAAGCGGCCATTCTCCAGCACGACGGCGCCGAGGTCGTCCTTACCCGAGCCGGCATGCCCGACCGCCACCCGGTTGAGCGCGATCGAAGTATCGCTGGAAATCACCTTCAGCCAGTCGGAAGCGAAACGCTCAAGGCTTGCCGTCAGCGAGGCAAGGTCGAGCCCCTTGGCGTCGACGGGCGCCACACGCACCTTGGAGGCCTGCCACTGCACGGTTGCCGTCAACAGCCCGTCGCGGTCGCCGAACCATTTGTAGAGTGTTTCTTTGGAGCAGCTGGCCCGCCTGGCCACGGCGGTCATGGTCAGCTGATCGCCCTCCTCGACCAACAGCCGCAACGCCGCATCCAGAACGGCCTTCTGCCGCTCCGTCAGCGTCTCGCTGGTGTCGATGTCAGGCACGATGTGCAACACGCTCTTCCCTCGCGGACAGGCAAACCGATTAGCCCGGCAAGCCGTACCGTACGTTACGGTTCGGCATATTGCGCAATCCGGCCCGGCGCGCAAGGGGGCGGCGCGGAAAAAGATCGACGGCCGCGAGCGCCAGCGCTGTCATTGAGGCGTCGCGGCACAGCGGCCAAGATCAGTCGAGGACAGCCGGATCACGCAGCCGGCCAAGCAGCGCCGACATCATCTTCAGCTCATCCGCTGAAAGTTTGCCGCCAACCAGGTCGGCGATTGATCGTCCATAGACGGCCCACATCCGCCGGCGCGTCTCGCGCCCCTTGGCCGTGATGCGGATG
The DNA here is from genome assembly GCF_052115225.1 of Mesorhizobium sp. 2RAF45. NCBI lineage: Bacteria > Pseudomonadati > Pseudomonadota > Alphaproteobacteria > Hyphomicrobiales > Phyllobacteriaceae > Mesorhizobium > Mesorhizobium sp. 2RAF45. The sequence continues at coordinate 609,873 of NZ_JBFRGG010000001.1, forward strand.
GTCTGGCCGCGACCATCATCGGCCACCGGCAGCTTCTCGACCAGACCGTCGGCCTCTAGCCGGGCCAGCAGCCGCGAGATGTTGTACTGCGCAAACAAAGTGCGCTCGATCAATTGAAAAGGCCTCAGGCCGCCCTCGCCCGCCTCGGCGAGTTCGTGCAGCACGTCGTACCAAGCGAGCGGCGGCAAGCCGCTCTCCTTCAACGCGTCCTCGGCATTCTCCACCAGCTGGCGCGAAACGCGCATCAGGCGGGCCCAGGCGGTGATGGCTTCCGGCGAAGGCGTGGCTTTCTCGGTCATGGCCCACCCTAGACGATAGATGCAAATGCATCAAGCTTGACGATAAATGCATGTGCATCTATATAAATGCAACTGCATCAACATCGAAAGGCAAACCCATGAAACACGAGATCTGCAAGATCGCCGACGTCCCCGAGACAGGCAGCCTGATCGCCCCATTCTTCGGCCGCGAGGTCCATGTCTGGCGCAGCGGCGAACGCATCCGCGCCGCCGCCAATGCCTGTCTGCATTTCGGCGGGCCGTTGAACTGCAAGGATGGCAGGCTGGTCTGTCAATGGCACGGCGCCGCATTCGACATGATGTCGGGCGAACGCATCGACGGTCCGGCACCGAAGAATTCCCGTCTGATGTTCCTGTCGACACGCGTCGAAAACGGCGCGTTGAACTATGTCTGGGGAGAGTGAAATGACCGACAAGCTCATTCTCGTCAGCCACCCTCTCTGCCCCTATGTCCAGCGTGCGGCGATCTCGTTGACCGAGAAGGGCGTGCCGTTCGAGCGCGTCGACATCGACCTCGCCGACAAGCCGGACTGGTTCAAGGCGATCTCGCCACTCGGCAAGGTGCCGCTGTTGCGCGTCCAGCGAAATGGCGACGAAACGACAATCTTCGAATCCGCGGTCATCCTCGAATTCCTCGAGGAGACACAGGCCAATCCCCTCCACCCGGCCGACCCCTACGCCCGTGCCCGGCACCGTGCCTGGATCGAATACGGCTCGGCCGTGCTCAACGCCATCGGCCGGCTCTATTCAGCACCGACCGAGGCCGGTTTCCTTGCCGAGTCCCGCGCGCTGTCGGGAATGTTTGACCGCCTTGAGGCCGAACTGGCGGACGATGCCTTGCGGAGCGCGCCATGGTTCGCCGGCCACCGCTTTTCGCTGGTCGATGCGGTGTACGGGCCTGTCTTCAGATATCTCGACGCTTTCGACCGGATCGGCGATTTCGGCATCCTGGACGGCAAGCCGCACGTCCAGGCCTGGCGGAAGGCGTTGAATGATCGTCCGTCGATCAAGCACGCCGTAGCGCCGGATTATCCGCAGCGTCTGCATGCTTTTCTGCAAGCAAAGGGATCCTTTCTGTCGAGCCTCATCCGCCGAAACGATCAAGCCGGACCATTTGCGTTGGCACGATCGGCTTGAACGCACGGATCGTGAGCAAGTATGCGCTTCGAGCGGCCTCAGTTCTCGAACATGACAAAGGCGGCCCAGACCCGCGGATCCTGGGCGCCTGATATTTTGCGGTCGCGGGCATCGCGGCGGGTCTGACGCAGCGCTTCCGGATAGGTTTGTCCGGCGGCAAGATGGCCGTAGAACCCAACCATGAAGGCAGCGGTTCCGGCGTCGTCCACAGGCCACAGCGTCAACAGCGAGCGTTTTGCGCCGGCAATGCCGATTGCCGTCGGCAGGCCGCGCAAACCGCCGACGAATGTCTCCTGGCCGCGAGCCGTCTCACAGGCGGACAGGACAAGCAGGTCGAGGCCTGACAAATCCCAGCTCATCAATTCCATGCCATAGAGCCGACCGTCATCGTCATCACGTTTCATCGACTGCCGGTCTCCCGACTGCGACAGCACGACCTGGCTCTGCCAAAGCGCATTCACGGCGCCCACGCCGCCCTCTTTCTCATCACGGTAGGCGCCATGGGTGGCCAGATGCGCAATCGTCGCCTGCTCCATATCCTTGCGCAGCATCCGCTCGCTGGCCGCCGTCCCGGTGAGCATTTCGACCGAATAGTGATCACCGCTCAGGATCGAGGCGATCGCGTCGACCTCCTTGCGGGTGCCGGGCAGCGGCTCCGCCCCTTTTTCCGAACCTCGCGCATAGTCCAACCCGCCGGCCAGCAAGGCTCTGCCCGTCTTGGGAAAACTCTGATCGACGCCGGCATTCAACAGCGATTCCGGCCGCGTCAGCATGCGCACGACGAAACGGTCATCGAGCGACGCGCCCCTGCCGTCCTGCAGCAAGGGGAATGGCACCGAAAACAGTTTTCCGTCCGGCACCACGAAAAGCGTATCGGCGCCACCAAGCGACGGCTCTAACGGCGCGATCAGACCGGCATAAAGCCCGGTGAATGTGGCGCTCAGATCGATCAAGGTCACCGCGCCCCGTTCCTGCGCGGAACGCGTCGACCTCAGGTTCGCCATGCGTGTTTCGCGAGCGGCCGGGATGAGCCGGCGTGGATCGCCGAGATCATAGAGAGACGGCTGCCGATCCTTGCGGGTGACGATCGCATAGAGGCGCTCGTCTTCCAGCGGATCGGCACTCTCACGATCCGCCCGCCACTTGCGGGTAATGAAGTAGTCGATCAGCGCCTCGTTTGGCTTCAGCAGGGCGCCGGCCGACGGCAGCGGCTTGTCCACCACGCTCTGGCTGAAACTGTATTTGGCCATGACTCTGGCCGTGGCCTTTTCGTATGCCGCCTGAACCTGTCCCGGCTGCACCGCCCCTGGATCGTCGGAACTGTCACCGCTGGAGGACGACTCCTGATAAGCCAAGGACAGCCGAATCCCGGTCTGGATCAAATACCGTGTCTCCGTATCGTTCGGATCGATCAAGCGGGACAGTCTGCGCAACAGATCGCGTTTCTCATTTTCAAGCGTCGGCCAGCGGCGCACGGCTTCGGCAAAGGCCGGCACCACCGATGCATTGCCTTTAGCGAGGCGCGCATAGTCGTACAGCATGTCGTCGGCCAGGGCGCGGCTGGCCTCGGCCACGATTGGGTTGCCGGCAGTGCTTACCTGGAACCAATTCCAACGCAGCATGTCCTCGTCGAGAGTCGCGAAATCGGCAGCCGCCTTCTCCGGGCTCGTCTTCGCCCTGAGATTGGCCATGGCCTGCCGCGCGCCAAAGGTAAGCGGGTGCACCACCCCGTACGTCGCTTCGGCGATGCTTTGGGCTCGCTCAAGCTGGCTCATGCCGTTTTCCGTGTCGCCCACTGCGATGAAATGCGCGGCGAGCAGGTTGGCGATCTTGATTGCCAGTATTTCGGGATAGTTCGGGTCGGTGGTCAGTTGTTGCAGCCTTGCCATTGTCGGCTGATCCAGCGGCTGCGCACCAGAGAGTGCCCTGGTATAGAGCAGCCAGGCATCCGCCTGTTCGACCAGATTGCCTTCCCGCTTGAGAACGACGGCAATGTCCCGATCCTGCTGGAAATAGCGCAAGGCCTCGTCGTATTTGCCAAGGTCCAGATAGTCCTGCGCCGTGTTGTTGGCGGTGACCAAAACGTTGAAGTGATCTGAGCCGTAGTAGCCGATCCGCTTCTCCAGCACGGCCAGATCGTATTGCAAGGCGCGTGTTGGAGCCCCCATCTGGCGCAGCATGTCGGCCAGATTGTTCTGCAGCTTCCAGATGAAACGATCATCGGTACCGGCTACCTGCGCAGCCAACCTCAGATTGCGCTGCTCGATATTGATGGCCGACGCGATTTGACCGAATGCGGCGACCCCGGTCGCCAACACATCGTTGGCAAACAGGAGTTCCTGGGATTCCTTGCCGTGGTAATGGGCGTATAGATTGGTGGCTGTCGCGCACATGGAAACGAAGCCCTGATAGTCCTTCTCGGTCTGCTTCAGCATCGCGTAGTTGAGATAAAAGTCGCCGCGCTTGGCGACATCCTGCTGCATCGCCCTGGTTTTCAGCCCTTCGGCAAAAATCTCTTCGGCGTAGTCGAGAATCTGGTTGTTGAGGAACGTCGCGCCGGCATTCGAGTAGCTCTCCACGGTGAAGTCGTAGAGGTCGCTTCTGGCGGCATCGAGCAGCGTGGCGCGCAATTGCGCATAGCCTTCATCGAAGCGTCCTGTGTCCATCATCAGTTTGTAGGCCGCGTCAATGCGGGCCTTCAGCGCCTCTTCAGTGCCAGCCGCCCCCTGCTGCCTGGCTTGGTCCGGCGTCTGGGCTTGTGCCTGCGGTGAGAGAAACGCCGCCGCCAGCATCACCAGGACAGATGCAACAACGCGCATCAGATATTGCGATTTTCGTGTTCTGAACATGGTGTGCATGCGAACCTGCCGGGGCGAAAAACTCTATGAAGCGGTCCTATCATGACCTAGATTTCGTCCGACATCCCATCGCGTTTCCGTCAATCCTGCCCGCCTGAACGGGTCGATCACCGTGCCGGCGACCATCGAGGCCAGAAACTGCGGCGCCGGCGGAATTTTCGCGACGGTCGCCACCAGCCTGTCGCGGATGAAGGGCAGTGCCACCGAATCCGATTGGTAGAATGGTGTGAATGCCAGCGACAGCGCCTGGAAGACACGCACGTGCCAGCGCCGCGCCTTGGCATAGGCTTCGAGTGCCGCCTCGACACTCTGCGTGCGCGCCAGCGCATGGCTGAGCGCCGCTGCGTCGAGCAGCGCCATATTGGCCCCTTGCCCAAGCTGCGGGCTGGTCGAGTGCGCTGCATCGCCGATGACGGCAAGTCTCCGCGCAACCGGCATCTTCATCGTGTGGTGGCCGTAGCGGGCCAGCGACAGCTGGTCGAAACTGTCGATCTGGCTGGTGAACGCTTCGCTTTGTGGCCACAGCCGCATGACCCTCTCCTTCCAGGCGTCGATGCCGGCAGCGCGCACTGCGTCGGCATCATCGGGCTTCAGGCTCCAGAAGAAGGCCGCCATCTTCTCTGCGCCCGGCTCCGGCCGGCCGATCGGCAGCACCCCGATCATCACGCTGGCCTTGTCATAGCGCTGCGACAGCGCGTGTTCGTCAAAGCCTTCGCCGCGCCAGCCAAGCGACGCCCAGAACGCGCCATAGGTGAGTGACCGTGGCGCGCCTGCATTGGCCACGCTCTGCCGCAGTTTCGAGCGCGAACCGCTGGCGTCGACCACCAGATCGAACGGCCCTGCCTTTGCCCCATTGCCCCGGATCAGCGTCGCCCGTTCGCCGGCTTCCACCGTCTCGATCTCGACGCCGGTCTCGATGGCGATGGCCTCGCGCCGGGCGGCGCGAAAAAGCACGCCGAACAGCGCCGCCCGGTGCACCGCCAGGCCGAACCGGCCGCCGCGCTGGGCGTCGTAGCGGACGTCGAGCACGGTGCGCCCGGTCGAGGCATCGGCGCCATGCAGCCGGTCGATGCGGGCGCCGAGCGCCAGTATGTCGTCGAGCAAGCCGAGATCGGCCAGAACGGTCAGGCCGGTCGGCTGCAGGATCAGCCCGGAACCGACCGGCTTCGGCTCCTCGAAGCGCTCGAAGATGGTGACCCTGTGCCCTGCCCGCTTGAGATAGAGCGCCGCGGCCAGCCCCGCCGGACCGGCGCCTGCAATTGCGATGTCGTAGGAAATACCGATGCCCCCAAGCCGAACTGGCCGGGACAATCCTTCAGCCGCCTGATGAAATCAAGTCGCGCTGCTCAAGCCTGCGTCGCGTCGAAACCGGCACGCGCCTGACGCACCGCATCGTGGTTGAGTTCGGCCCACTGGATCAAATGATGCAGGGCGCCGAACATCGAGCGTCCGAGGTCGGTGAGGCTGTATTCGACGCTGGGCGGCTTGGTCGGGAACACTTTACGATGCACATAGCCGTCACGCTGCAGATCGTGGAGCGTCTGGGTCAGCATGCGCTGCGAGATGTCGGGCACCAGCCGCCGCAATTCGCCAAAGCGATAGGGCTGCTCGGCGAGCGCCGCCATCAGCAGCGAGCTCCATTTGCCGTTGAGCCCCTGGATGACCTCGCGGACCGGACAATCGGCAAGATTTCCACCGCCGGTCATGCCTTTGTAGACGTCGAGTTTGGATCTCAGATTGACGATCCGGCTGTCCATGGCTGGTTCCCTGCGTGTGCCTACCTCCCGAAAAACTGCCTTCTTTACGGCATCGGGTCAATTCCTATTTTAGTGCTGGTCTCATTTTGAGACCGATGTACGCACTCGCCGCTTGGCGCAACGACAGGACCTCCCAATGACCGAAACACTTCTCGTCACCGGTGCTGCCGGCCAGCTTGGCCGCAGCGTCATCCGCTATCTCCTGGACACGCACAAAGTTCCGCCGGCAAAGATCATCGCCACCACCCGCAACCCGGAAAGCGTCGCCGATCTGGCAGCGCGTGGCGTCGTTGTCAGGGCCGCCGACTTCAACGACGCGACCTCGCTGGAAAACGCATTCAAGGGCGCCGACAGGGTGCTGATCATTTCGACCAGCGATCTCGATCTCAAAACCGGCAGGCGTCTGAAACAGCATGAGGCGGCGGTAGCCGCTGCGAAGAAAGCAGGCGTTTCACATCTGCTCTACACCTCGATGCCCAATCCGGAGCCGGTTTCGCCAGTGCTATTTGCCGGCGACCACTACGGCACTGAGCAGGCGATCAAGGCCAGCGGCATCGCCTATACGATCTTCCGCAACGGCTGGTACCAGGAGAACCTGTTCATGGCCCTGCCGCACGCCATTGCCTCGGGACAGTGGTACACGTCGGCGGGCGACGGCCGCATCGCCCATGGCTCACGCGACGACATGGCCGCGGCCATCGCCGCGGGTCTCGCCTCCGGTTCGACCGACAGCAAGACCTATACGCTAACAGGCCCGCGGGCCTATACGACAGCCGAAATCGCCGCCCTGGTGAGCGAAGTCACCGGCAAGCCGTTGGACGTCATCCAGCTGCCCGACGAGGCCCTGACCGAAGGCGTGAAGGCGGCCGGCGTTCCCGAGGAGTTTGCTCGCGTCATCGTTTCCTTCGATGCCAACACGCGGTCCGGCCGCATCGCCATGGTGACGGACGCGGTCGAAACGCTTTCCGGCAGGAAGCCGCGGACGCTGAAGCAGTTCCTCGAAGCCAATAAGGCCGCACTGGCTGGTTGAAACCAGAGCAATCCCAGGAAAGCTGGAGCGGCGGGAGGTCTCCCTGCCGCCGCGCTACGTCTTGAGCAGTCCGAGCCGGACCAGGCTCTCGCCGGCGGCGGCCAGCGCGTCTTCGCGCGAGCGCGGCGCCCAGCCGAGCACACGCACCGCCTTGGCGTTGGTGGCATTCTTGACCTTGCCAAGCTCCGTCACCAGCTGCGCGGCTTCGGGATTGAACAGCCCCACGATCCGCACCAGCCAATCGGGAAGCTCACGCGTCGTGACGCGCGCCGCCGCGTCGCCGAGCCGCGTCTTCAAGGTCTGCGCGATTTCCCGCACGGTCATGAAATCACCCGATACCGCCAGGAAGCGCTCGCCTTTGGCAGCCGGATTGGTCATGGCGCGCACATGCAGGTCCGCCACGTCGCGTGCGTCGACCACGCCGAAGGACAGACGCGGCAGCCCCGGCATGGCGCCGTTCATCATGCGCTGGACGAATTCGGTGGAGGTCGAATGGTCGGAGCCGAGCACAGGCCCGAAAATACCCACCGGATTGACGACCGCCAATTCCAGCCTGCCGCCCTCGGTGGCGACGAAATCCCAGGCCGCGCGCTCGGCAAGCGTCTTCGACTTCACATAGGCGCTGACCTTGGCTGTCGGATCGGTCCAGCTTTCCTCGGTGAACGGCCTGCCGTCGGGCGGCATCTTGCCGTAGCCGATGGCCGCGAAGGACGAGGTCAGCACGACGCGTTTGACGCCAGCGTCGCGCGCCGCCCGCAGCACCCGCAGCGCACCTTCACGAGCCGGGATGATCAGATCGTCCTCATGCTTCGGCACGCCGGGCGGAAATGGCGAGGCGACGTGCAGCACATAGTCACAGCCGGCGACCGCTTGCGGCCAGCCGGCGTCGCTCATGAGGTCGGCCATGGCAAAGGACAGCCGGTCGCCCGGCGCGATGCCACCGGCCTTGAGCATGGCCAGAACATCGGCTTCACGCTTGGCGGAGCGCACCGTGGTGCGCACGCGGTAGCCCGCGTTCAGCAGGGCAAGGACACAGTGGGCGCCGAGGAAGCCAGATCCGCCGGTGACAAGCACCAATTCGCCGCTCATGCCCGCCTCCGCACCGCTTCAAGGTAAGGCGATCGAGCTTTTCAGATCGCCACCTGCGTGCCGATCTCCACCACACGCCCGGTCGGGATCTGGAAATATTCGGTCGCGTCGGCCGCCGTGCGTGCCAGGCCGATGAACAGTCGGTCCTGCCACACCGGCATGCCGGAATTGGGCGAAGCCTTGAGCGAGCGCCGCGACAGGAAGAACGACGTCGTCATGATGTCGAACTTCCAGCCCTGCTTGCGGCAGATCGCCAGCGCGCGCGGAATGTTGGGCTGTTCCATGTAGCCGAAAGTCAGCGTCACCCGCATGAACAGCTCGTTGACCGTCTCCATCTTGACCCGGTCGCTGTCGGGCACCACCGGCTGTGGCGCCGTCACCACCGAAAGGATGACGTTCTGCTCATGCAGCACCTTGTAGTGCTTCAGGCTGTGCATCAGCGCTGTCGGTGCACTCAAGGGATCGCTGGTCAGGAACACCGCGGTGCCGGATACCAGTTGCGGCTTCTTCTTCAACAGATTGCCGGCGAGGAAATCGAGCGGGATCTCGTTGCGGCGGGTCTTGTCGAACAGATAGCGGCTGCCGCGCACCCAGGTCCACATACCCAGCACGATTGTGAAGGCCACCAGCAGTGACGCCCAGCCGCCTTCGAACACCTTGACGATGTTGGAAGCGAAGAAACCGATATCGATGAAGGCAAACAGCACCGTCAAGCTGATCGCAACCCAGAGCCGCCATTTCCAGATGCGGGTCATCACGACATAGAGCAGCACCGTCGTCACCAGCATGTTGCCGGTCACCGAGATGCCATAGGCGGAGGCGAGCTTGCTGGATTCGCCGAAACCGACCACCAGCATCATCACCACCAATGCCAGCAGAAGGTTGACACGCGGCATGTAGATCTGGCCGGACTGTTTTTCCGAGGTGTGCAGGATTTCGAGGCGCGGCAGCATGTTGAGCTGCACTGCCTGCCTGGTCAGCGAGAAGGCCCCCGAAATCACAGCCTGACTGGCGATGACCGTCGCTGCAGTCGCCAGCATCACCATCGGAATCAGTGCCCAGCCCTCGTTCATCTCGAAGAACGGATGACCGACGACGCCATTCTTGGCCAGCACGAAGGCGCCCTGCCCGGCATAGTTCAGCAGAAGGCAGGGAAACACGATCGACAGCCAGGCAAGCACGATGGGCTTGCGTCCGAAATGGCCGAGATCGGCATAAAGCGCCTCGGCGCCGGTGACAGCCAGGAAGATGGCGCCGATGGTGACGAAGGCAACGTCGGGCGAATGGATCAGGAAGGCGACGATGTAGTGCGGGCTGATCGCCCACAGGATTTCCGGATCGGCGATGATGTGCTTGAGGCCCGAAAGACCGATCGCCAGAAACCATACGGCGGTCACCGGTCCGAAGACCAATCCCACCCCGCCCGTGCCGAAACGTTGCACCGCGAACACCACGGCGAGAATCACAAGTGTCAGCGGCACGACATAGGGCTGGAAGGTGGGGGTGACGACATTCATGCCTTCGACCGCCGACAGCACGGAAATCGCCGGCGTGATGACCGCATCGCCGAAAAACAGCGAGGCGCCGACAATGCCGATGCCGAGGATCACCGCCGAGCGCTTGGGGAAACTGCCGCGCGCCAGCGCCATCAGCGACAGTACGCCGCCTTCGCCGCGGTTGTCGGCCCGCAGCACGAACATGATGTATTTGATGGTGACGATGATCGTCAGCGACCAGATGATCAGCGACAGGACACCAAGAATATCGCCGCGTTGCGCAACGCTGCCGTGGGACGACGCCACCAGCGCCTCGCGAAAGGCATAGATCGGGCTGGTGCCGATATCCCCGTAGACCACGCCCAGCGCGCCCAGCATCAGCACCTTGGTGCTATGCTGTTCGATTTCCGGATGGCTCGACTGTTCGACGGGTTCTGCCTCACTACCAGTGTTGGCAAGGGCCATGGACGACACTCCGATAAGCGCGCGGTGCTCTACGCTTGCTGCAATGCAATATCAAGTGCCGTAGCGTGATGGCTCCCATGTTGGCAACGCTAGGCTCCTTGGGAAATGGCCTATAATCCAATGGTCGCGGGCTGAATTCGCAGCCACGGGGCATGGCTGGCGCCCATAAAAGCTGCCGTATCAGCCTTTAAATAGCGACTTGCGTGCCGATTTCCACGACACGTCCGGTCGGGATCTGAAAATATTCGGTTGCATCGGCCGCCGTGCGTGCCAGGCCGATGAACAGCCTGTCCTGCCACACCGGCATGCCGGAATTGGGCGAGGCCTTGAGCGAACGCCGCGACAGGAAGAACGATGTCGTCATGATGTCGAACTTCCAGCCCCGCTTGCGGCAGATCGCCAGCGCGCGCGGAATGTTGGGCTGTTCCATATAGCCGAAGGTCAGCGTTACCCGCATGAACAGCTCGTTGACCGTCTCCATCTTGACCCGGTCGCTGTCTGATACCACCGGCTGTGGCGCCGTCACCACCGAAAGGATGACGTTCTGCTCATGCAGCACCTTGTAGTGTTTCAGGCTGTGCATCAGCGCTGTCGGTGCACTCAGGGGATCGCTGGTCAGGAACACAGCCGTGCCTGGCACCAGGTGCGGCTTCTTCTTCAGCAGATTGGCGGCAAGAAAATCGAGCGGGATCTCGTTGCGGCGGGTCTTGTCGAACAGATAGCGCGTGCCGCGTATCCAGGTCCACATGATCAGCCCCATCAGGCAGGCAACCGTGATCGATACCCAGCCGCCTTCGAATATCTTTACGATGTTTGCCAGGAAAAAGCCGCTGTCAATGATGCCGAACAGCAATGTCAGCGGCAGCGCGACCGCCAGCCTCCATTTCCACAGCTTGCGCATGACGACGAACAAAAGGATCGTCGTCATCAGCATTTCGCCGGTTACCGAGATGCCGTAGGCGGAAGCCAGCGAACTCGAACTGCCGAAACCGACGACCAGCAGCATCACTCCCAGGGAGATGAGCAGATTGACGCGGGGCATGTAGATCTGGCCGAGTTGCATTTCGGACGTATGCTGCACCTCTATGCGTGGCAGGAGGTTGAGCTGTACCGCCTGGCGGGTCAGCGAAAAAGCACCTGATATGACTGCCTGGCTAGCGATGACGGTTGCGGCCGTCGCCAGCCCCACCATCGGCATCAGTGCCCAGTCGGGCAGCATCTGGAAGAATGGATTGGTTGGCCTCCCGCCATTGGCCAGCACAAAAGCACCTTGCCCGAAATAGTTGAGCAGCAGGCATGGGAAAACCACGGAAAACCACGCCAACACGATAGGCTTGCGTCCAAAATGGCCGAGATCGACATAAAGTGCCTCGGCCCCGGTCACCGCCAGGAACACCGCGCCGACTGTGACAAAGGCGGCCGTGGGCGTGCTGGCGAGATAGGCGACCGCGTAATAGGGATTGATGGCCAGCAGGATCGATGGATCGTCCATCAGGTGATAGAGCCCTGCTACGCCGATAGCCAGGAACCACAGTGCGGTCACCGGCCCGAACACCGCCGCCACCTTTCCCGTGCCGAAGCGCTGCACCGAGAACAGGATGGCCAGGATGATCAGCGTGATTGGCACGACGTAGGCGTCCAGTGTCGGCGTCACCACTCTGAGGCCTTCGACCGCCGACAGCACGGAGATGGCCGGCGTTATGATCGAATCGCCGAAAAACAACGCCGCGCCGCAAAGGCCGATCGCCAGAATAAGTCGCGCACCTTTGGGATAGGCGGTTCGCGCCAGCGACATCAGCGATAACGTACCGCCTTCGCCCTTATTGTCGGCGCGAAGTACGAAGGCGACATATTTTATCGTCACGATGATCGTTAGCGCCCAGACGATCAGCGACAGTACACCAAGCACCTGAGCGCGCGTATCGATACCGGGCGAAGCGTGAAGCGCCTCACGGAAAGCGTAGATCGGACTGGTGCCGATATCGCCATAGACAACGCCGAGCGCACCCAGCATAAGAACCTTGGTGCTGTGCTGTTCGGCCCCGGAATGGCTCGATTGCTCGACGGTTTCGGCCTCGCTATCGCGACTGGCAAGGTCCATAGACCACTCCCCGACGAGCGCTCGGTGCTTCACGCATGCTGCGATGCGATGTCAGTTGCACGCTATGGCTGCCATACCTGCAAGGCGAAACTCTACCCCTACCAACCGCAGGCTCTGAGAAACCGACCCACCGTGCCGGCCATGCCATACTCCAACGCGTCGGCTGTCAACCCATGTCCGATTGACACTTCGGCCAATGCCGGAATGCGCTTGGCCAGAGCCGGCAGATTGGCCACTGTCAGATCGTGCCCGGCATTGACCTGGAGGCCGGCAGCAAATGCTGCGTCGGCGGTTTTTCCCAATCTTTCCAGCTCTTTGGCGGCCTTTGCGGAGTCGGAATGATAGCTGCCATAAGGGCCGGTATAGAGCTCGATCCGGTCGGCGCCAGTGTCTCCCGCGGCTGTCATGCCGGCGGGATCGGCGTCGGAAAACAGCGACACCCTGAAGCCGCCCTTCTTCAGGCGCCTGACGATCGGCGCCAGCAACGCCGCATCGGCGACGAAGTTCCAGCCATGGTCGGAGGTTGCCTGCGCCGGATCATCGGGAACCAGCGTCACCTGCTCGGGCTGATGCTTTTCCACAAGCGCCAGGAAATCCTCGCTCGGGTAGCCTTCGATGTTGAATTCCGCCTGCGGGAACTCATCATCGATCAGCGCCCGGATCTCGGGCAGGTCGGAATGCCGCGTGTGACGTTCGTCGGGACGCGGATGCACGGTCAGCCCATGCGCCCCGGCGGCAAGCGCAAGCCGGCCGATGCCGGTGACGCTGGGCCATGGCAGGTCGCGTCGGTTGCGCAGCATGGCGATGGCGTTGAGGTTGACGGAAAGCTTTGCGGGCATGTCTGGTGTCCGTGAAATCAGGCGGTTAGCACGCGCCACACCTTGTCCGTTCAGCCGCGGCGCGCTTGAGATCCGGCATCTATAGCGCCTTTGATGGGAACAGATAGAGGTTTCCGGTGTTCCAGAAGACCAACGCTGTCTTGCGCAAGGAGGCCCACTCGTGAATTTCCTGCAATCCGTGCCGACGATCCGTCGCATCGACACTGATCGCGACGACCTGTTCGCCATCGACGTGGTCGGTCATGTCTCGGCGGCCGATGCGGAAAACCTGTTCGGCCTGCTGGAGGCGGCCTACGCGCTGCATCAGCGGATCGATGTGGCCGTGCGAATCGTCGATCACGATGGCATCGACTGGGCCGACATCTCCGACGAGACCCTGAAGCAGGGCGCCGTCCATGCACTGGAACATATAGGCCGCTGCGCGGCGATCGGCATGCCGGATTGGACATCGGACGCGCGACACGCCTTGCCCACGTCGTCGCCCATCGAATTCCGCCATTTCGACGCTGACGACGAAGCCGAGGCCTGGGAATGGCTTGGGGTCCGGCAGGTCGGCGTGCGAGAGAAGCCGGCGTCGTAACTCTATCGGACAATAGTCAATCGCTCGGCGGCCCGCGTAATCGCGGTGTAAAGCCAGCGCTGGCGCGTTTCCTTGAAGGCCCAGCTTTCGTCGAACAGCACGATTTCGTTCCACTGCGAGCCCTGAGCCTTGTGCACGGTCAAGGCATAGCCGTAGTCGAAATCATCAAAACGCTTCTTCTGCTGCCAGGGGATATCGGCGTCGGGATCCTCGAACGCCGCCTTGAGCAGCTTGATCTTGGCGACGCCGCGATCCGGATCGTCCTCTTCCGGCGACACAAGAAGATTGATCCCCGGCTTCACCGTCTCGCGCGACGAGGTCATCACCTTCCACAGCGAACCGTTGAGCAGGCCCTTGGCCGGGTCGTTGCGCAGGCAGACCAGCTTGTCGCCGGCCTGGGGGTAGTCGGCGTTGAAGCCCTTGAGCTCGCGCAGGCGCTGATTGTAGCGGCGGCGCGTGCGATTGGTGCCGACCAGCACCTGGTCCGCCTTCAGCACCAGTTCCTGGGTGACGTCTTCCTTGCCGATCACCTGCGCCGTACCATAGTCGCCGCGCATGAATTCGCGGCCTTCGCGCACGTCGAGCGCCAGCCGCAGGATCGGATTGTCGCGCGCCTGCCGGTGGATTTCAGTGAGCAGGAAGTCGGGCTCGTGATCGGTGAAGAAGCCGCCGCCCGAGATCGGCGGCAGCTGGCCGGGATCGCCCAGTACCAGGATCGGCGTGCCGAAACTCATCAGGTCGCGGCCGAGCTGCTCGTCGACCATCGAACATTCGTCGATGACGACCAGTTTCGCGCGCGAGATCGGGCTCTGCCGGTTGAGCGAAAAGGTCGGCGACATCGAGGTCTTGCCGGTCACCTCGTCTTCCACCGATTCCTCGCCCTTGGGCCTGTAGATCAGCGAATGGATGGTGCGGGCATTGACCGCCCCCTTGGAGCGCAGCACCTGGGCGGCCTTGCCGGTGAAGGCGGCGAACTGCACCTGACCGTCGACATGTTCGGCGAAATAGCGCGCCAGCGTCGTCTTGCCGGTGCCGGCATAGCCGAACAGCCTGAACAGCTGCGGCTTGCCGGCCTGCAGCCAGCGGGCGACCGCTTGCAGCGCCTCGTCCTGTTGGGGTGAGAATTCCATCTGATCGTGTGACCGGATTCGCGAGGGAAAGACAAGATAGGCGCCACCATCGATACAGACAGCGGCTAACTCCCCGCACCCAGATTATCAGGCGCAAACAGGAACGTAAAGGGAACAACCACAGTTCCGCCGGTGATCACCTCGCGGCATGCGGATCGTTTTCCAGCAGGATCGGCTTGCCGTGCGGCGTGGCGTGCGCGGCGCGTTCCCAGGCCTGCGCCATCGCATCGACATCGGATTTGCCGGCCAGCCCCTTTGACGCAAGCAGGCTTTCCAGCGCCGCCAGCCAATGCTCGTAATAGTCATGACCGTCGGCTGCAGAACCCGGCTTCTTCACCTCTGTCGAAAGCGCATCCGCCCACTCGCTCCAGGAGAACAGGCCCTTGTCGTGCAGCGCCACCGTCATGGCGAACGCCTCGGCCTGCCAGGGCTCCGCAAAAACCGGCGCATCGAGGCTGGCGGGAGAATCGGTATCGGCCGCGTCAGGCAGGCTCAAGATAACTCTCCCAGGCATCGATCGAGACGACAAGCGTCGGATCCGCCCCCTCGCCCCAGATTTCCGTGCCGTCGAAAACCACGGTATAGACCCATTGCGGGTTTTCGCCTTGCCCATGCGCGTTGCTGTCGGGAAAGACGAAGCCGTCGCGCACCGCCTCGACCCTGCCCCGCTTGTCGCGCGCGTAGCGCGGCAGCCTTGTGTGGCCGGTCGGGTTGAAGTTCTTCGTCCGCACGGCGTCACCGGCCTTGAACCGCGCCGGCTCTGCCATCGGCCGGTTGCAGGGACCGCCCTTGGCCAGCACGGCAGGCACATTTTCCGCCTTCAGCACCCGTTTCGGGGTCGCCGCCGCATCGATCGCTTCGCCCGCATCGAGATCGCGTTCGCTGACGAAACCATGGCGCTTGAGCAGGGTTTCCAGCGCCTTGATCCAGATCTGGTAATAGCTGGAGGAATAATAGTCGGCCGGATGCAGCGATTCCCGCGCGTGCCGGCTCTCGTCGATGTTCCAGGCGCCCATGGCGCCGGCGCACAGCGTCACACCCAGCGCCCGCCTTTCCCAGTCGGCGTGGAAATAAGGCTCGTCCTTTTCGGGCGCGACCGGCCCGAACCCCATCTGTCCGCCGAGATCCTGCGGCCCGTTCATGCCGGCTCCCTCGTTTGTTGCGGTTCCTGGGCGAGCGCCGTGCCGATCATGGCGTCGCGGCTCACCAGCTCGGCCAGTCGCTCCTCGCTCCAGCCTTCGGTGCCGGCCGGCCGTATCGGCACGACGAGATAGCGCAGTTCCGCCGTCGAATCCCAGACGCGTATCCTGGTGGCGGCCGGCAGCGTCAGCCCGAATTCCTCGAGCACGCCGCGCGGATCGATCACCGCGCGCGACCGGTAGGGCGGCGCCTTGTACCAGACCGGAGGCAGGCCGAGCACCGACCATGGATAGCAGGAGCACAGCGTGCAGACGACGAGGTTGTGCGTCTCCTCTGTGTTGAACACCGCCTGCATGTGCTCGCCCTGGCGGCCGGTATAGCTCAGCGATTCGATCGCCGCCGTCGCGTCGCGCTTGAGCCAATCCGCATAGGCAGGATCGCTCCAGGCCTTTGCCACCACCCTGGCGCCGTTGCGCGGGCCGATCTTGGTCTCGTAGGTATCGACGATAACGTCGATCGCAGCCGGATCGATCAGCCCCTTGCGGGTCAGGATGGTCTCCAGCGCCCGCACGCGGGCGGCAAACGGATCGAGCTCGTTGTCGTGGTCATGATCATGGGACATGGCCGCAAATTACGGTCCCGACCCGCCGGCCGCAAGCATGACGGCTTGGGCCAGCGAAAATCAGCGCCTGCTGGCCGGCTATTCGGCGGCCGTCTTCTGCGGCTCGGCCGGGATGTCGTCGTTGATCCCGAACAGCGAGGGCTGTTCGAGATTGTCGACCGCATGCAATTCGGCCTTGCGCTTCGGCATGAGCCCGGTGAGCCAGCCCGAGAAATTCTCCATGTAGACGTAGATCACCGGTGTCACGAACAAGGTGAGCGCCTGCGAAGCCAGCAGGCCGCCGACAACGGCGACGCCCAGCGGCTGGCGCAGTTCGGCGCTGGCGCCGGTACCGAGCGCGATCGGGAACGTGCCCATCAGCGCCGCCAGCGTCGTCATCATGATGGGCCTGAAACGCATCAGGCAGGCCTTGTGGATGGAGTCCTTGGCCGACATGCCCTCTCGTCGCAATTCAAGCGCGACGTCGACCATCATGATGCCGTTCTTCTTGACGATGCCGATCAGCATCAGAATGCCGATCACCGCGATGACCGACAGATCCATGCCGGCGAAGCGCAAGGCAACGACGGCGCCCAGCACCGCCGACGGCAGGCCGGTGAGGATGGTGAGCGGGTGGATGAAGCTCTCGTACAGAATGCCGAGCACGATATAGATGGTCAGGATCGCGCCGCCGACCAGCAGGCCCTGATTGGCTAGCGAATCCTGGAAGGTCTTTGCCGTGCCGGCGAAGGAAGTCGAGATCGCCGTTGGCATGCCGATCTGCTCCTTCAGCGCGCTGATGCGAGCCGTACTGTCGCCAAGCGCCACACCTTGCGGCAGATTGTAGGAGATGGTCACGGCCGGAAGCTGGCCGAGCTGGTTGACCGTCAGGGCGCCCGCCGTGCGATCGACGCGGGCGAAGGCGCCAAGCGGAACCAGACTGCCGCTCGCCGTCCGCATCTGGATGGCGAGCATCCGCTCGGGCGACCATTCGATCTTGGGGTCGAGCTCGGTGATCACTTCGTAGCTGTCGGCCGAACCGAAGATCGTCGAGACCTGGTCGGTGCCGAAGCCGCCATAGAGGGCCGAGCGCAGCGTGTCGGTATCGATGCCGAGCTGGGCAGCCTTGTCACGATCCACCACCAGCGATGCCTGCAGCGCATTGTTCTGCAGGTCGCTGGTGACGTCGGTGAAGGTCGCGTGGTCGGCCGCCATCGCGTCATTCAGTTTCTGCGCCCAGATATCGGTCTGGACGGTATCGAGGCCCTGAACCACCAACTGGTAAGCGCTGGCCGACGACCGCGAACCCAGCCTCAAATTCTGCACCGGCTGCATGTAGGTTTCGATACCCGCCACGCCGGCCAGCTGCTTGCGCAGATCCGAAAGCACTTTCTCGATATCGGGACGCTGGTCCTTGCCCTTGAGCTGGACGAAGAGCTGCCCCTGGTTGAGCGCGTTGTTGCCGCTGCCCGCCGACCACGCCACATGGTCGACATAGGGCGAGTGCGAAAAGACGCTGGCCACCTGCCCCTGCAACTTCGACATGGCGTCGAACGAGATGTCCTGGCGCGCAATGGTGGTCACCGATATCTGGCCGATATCCTCTTGCGGGAAGAAGCCCTTCGGCGAGATCTCGATCAGCCATACCGACGCTGCCGCGGTGCCGATGAAGACGAGGAACACCAGGAAAGTGTGGCGCAGACAGAAGCTCAGGACCCGGTCGTAGCCGCGTGTGATGAGGTCGTGCTTGTGGCCAGGGGCGTGTGCCTCGCGATCGGCCTTGGTGACCGACAAGAGCCGCGAGCACAACATCGGCGTCAGCGTCAGCGACACGAACATCGATGCCAGGATGGCGACCGTCACCACCACGGCGAACTCGTTGAAGATGCGCCCGATGACACCGCCCATCAGAAGCACGGGGATGAACACGGCCACCAGCGAGATCGAGATCGAGATGATGGTGAAGCCGATTTCGCGCGCCCCCTTCAGCGACGCGTCGAAGGCCGACAACCCATCCTCCTCCATATGGCGGAAGATGTTTTCCAGCATGACGATGGCGTCGTCGACGACGAGGCCCACCGCCAGCGTCAGGCCCATCAGCGATATGTTGTCGATGGAAAAGCCGAACAGGAACATCGCAGCGAGCGTGGCGATCAGCGAGATCGGCACCGCCACGGCCGGGATGATGGTCGCCGTCACCCGGCGCAGGAACACGAAGATCACCATCACCACCAGCGCGATGGTCAACAGCAGCGTGAACTGGACGTCGTCGACCGCCTGGCGGATCGAGGTCGAGCGGTCGTTGAGCAGCTTGATCTGGGCAGCGGCCGGCATCTGGTCCTGGAAGGACGGCAGCATCGCCTTGACCTTGTCGACGACGTCGACAGTGTTGGCATCGGGCTGGCGCTGCACGGCCATGATGATCGCGCGCGTGCCGTCATACCAGCTCGCCGTCGTCGTGGTCTGCACCGAATCGACGACACGGGTCACCTCGCCCAGCCGCACCGGATGGCCGTTCTTGGTGGCGATGATGAGGTTGGAGAAGCCGGCAGCGTCGGTCAGCTGGGTGTTGGCGGTGATGGTCAGCTGCTGCTTGTTGTTCTGCAGCACGCCGAGCGGCGTATTGCTGTTGGCCGAGGCAACCGCCGCCTGCAATTGATCGATCGAGATGCCGCGCGCGGCGAGCGCCGTCGGATCGATCTGGATGCGCACGGCATATTTCTGCTGGCCGAAGATCGAAACCTGCGCCACGCCGTCGATGGTCGACAGCGACGGGGAAATGACGTTCTCGGCGAAAGCATCAAGATCTGTCAGCGGAACCGTGTCGCTGACCAGCGACATCAGGAGGATCGGCGCGTCGGCCGGATTGACCTTGCGATAGCTGGGAGGCGATGTCATCTGTGGCGGCAGCGATTTCTGCGTGCGCGCGATCGCCGCCTGCACGTCCGCGGCAGCGGCATCGATATCGCGGTTGAGCACGAACTGGATGGCGATCGAGGTCTGGCCGAGCGAGTTGCTGGTCGAGATCGAATCGATGCCGGCGATGGTCGCAAACTGCTTGATCAGCGGCGTCGCCACCGATGTCGCCATGGTTTCCGGCGAGGCGCCGGGCAGCGAAGCCGAGACATTGACCACCGGGAATTCGGCGCTCGGCAGTGCTGCCACCGGCAGGAATTTGTAGGCGAACAGTCCGCCCAGCACGAGGGCGAACGACATCAGGAGAGTGGCGACGGGCCTGCGAATACAGAATTCGGAAATCATCGGGCCGCCTCGCCGGCGTTGGTTGCCTCGGCCACCTTGGGCGCGGCGGCCGCGGCGCCTTCGTGCACGGCGGCGCCATTCTTCAGCCTTGTCTGGCCTTCCGTGACTACCTTCTCGCCGGCTTTGAGGCCTTGGCTGATGGCGCTGTTTTGGCCATCCGTCAGCGCTACCTGCACCGGCCTCATCTCGACCGTGCTGTCCGGCTTGACCACATAGACGAACGGGCCCTTCTGGCTGGGCTGCACCGCGACGGTCGGAACGGAGGTCATCTGCGGCATGACGCCAGCGTCAAGCACGACATTCACATATTGGCCCGGCCACAGCGAAAGATCGGCATTGGGTATGCTCGCGCGCGTGGCGATCGTGCCCGAAGCGGTATCGACGCTGGAATCGACGAAATCGAGCGTGCCCTTGCCGATCGCCGTCGGGTTGCCGTCCTTGGTCAGCGTCACCGCCCCTTGCTGGGGATTGGCAAGCGCCTTGTGCAACAGCGCAAGGTTGCTTTCCGGCAGGTTGAAGTTGACCTGCAACGGGTCCATCTGCGTGATGGTCACCAGCGGCGTCGAGCTACTGCTGTTGCCGTTGCTGGTGGTCACCAGATCGCCGACGGCAACGTTGACCGCACCCAGCCTGCCCGCGATCGGCGCCGTGATGGTGGCAAAGCCAAGCTGGACATTGTCCGCGTCGATCGTCGCCTTGTCGGCGTCGACAGTCGCGGCCGCCGCCTTCTGCGCGGCCACGGCCTGATCGTAGGTCTGCTGCGTGCCGGCCTGCTTGGCGACAAGGTCCTTGGCGCGCTGAAAATCGGAATTCGAACTGGCAAGCAGCGCCTGGTCCTTGGCGAGCGTGGCCTGGTCCTTGGCGAGCTGCGCCTTGAGCGCCCGGTCGTCGAGCGAGAACAGGGTGTCGCCGGCCTTCACCATCTGCCCATCCTTGACGTCGATCGACACGATCTGGCTGGAGACCCGCGCGTTGATGCTGACCACGGCGGGTGAGGAGACGAAGCCGATGGCGTAGCGCCGGATCGGGAAGTCAGCCGTGGTCGCCGTCGCCGAAACGATCGAGGCCGAACGGGCGCCACCGCCACCGGCCCCCTGCTTGCCCCCGGCTGCCTGCTTGTCGGTTGCCGCCTTGTCCGACGCCGCGACTTGCTTTGCGCCGATGAGCTGCTCAACCTTGCCCAGCGTGTCGGGAGACAGATAGAGCCAGGCCGCGCCCGCACAGGCGACGACAAGCAATGAAGGAATGACTTTTCCACGCATCGACAAAAGGCCTCTCCGTCCGACACGCCGCAGTCAGGTGGTCGTATTCTAGCGCAATCCACGGCTCATTGCCGCGATTTCGCCGAATAGATAGGACACGCATTTGTTGGAAAAGGGCCAAAACACGGCATTACGAAGATTTAATGTGCACTGCACAATGAGTGGGCAGTGCCGTCACTGCCGCGGGCCGAAGCCCGTCGAACCGCCGGGGAACCCTATTTCAGCATTGGCCACAGCGTCGCCGCCAAGAGCACGCCCATGGCGATGTTGAACCATTTCAGCCGCACCGGATCCGACAGAAATCCCCGCAGCGCCGTGCCGAATCCTGCCCAGACCGAAACGCTCGGCAGGTTGACGATGGTAAAGGCGATCGAGATCAACGCCACCGACAGGAACGGGTGTTCGGCATTGGCGTAGACAGCCATGGCGGTGATCGCCATCACCCAGGCTTTCGGATTGACCCACTGGAATGCCGCCGCATCGATGAAGCGCATCGGCCGCGCTTTCGTCTCACCCTTGCCGGTCAGCGAGCGCGACATGGCGATCTTCCAGGCAAGGTAGAGCAGATAGGCGCCCCCGGCGATCTTGAGTGCCGTGTGCAGCGCGGGAAACGCCGTCAACACAGCGCCAAGGCCAAGGCCGACGGCAAGCAGCAGCACCAGGAAGCCCATACTGATGCCAAGCATGTGCGGAACGGTTCTGGCGATACCGAAATTCACCCCCGATGCCAAGAGCATCAGGTTGTTCGGCCCCGGCGTGATCGAGGTCACGAAGGCATAGACGAGCAGTGCGAGGAATGCGTCGAGTGACATGTTATCCTCCCAGATACGTCAGCATTATTGTCTCTTTTTTGCTGGCCACGCAAAGGCCAGCGCCCGGCCACCGGTCGAACCAGGCGTTGTGAGCGTCGGCCCCCTTGCCGGTGGTGTGCCTCTACATGCCCTGCGGGCCGCGGTTCATCGCCGCCACGCCGGTGCGGCAGATCTCGACCAGACCGAGCGGCTTCATGATGGCGATGAACTGGTCGAGCTTGGAGCCCTTGCCGGTGATCTCGAAGATGAAATGCTCGGTATTGGCGTCGATGACGCTGGCGCGGAAAGCGTCGGCCAGCCGCAGCGCCTCGACCCGGGCCTCGCCGGTGCCGGCCACCTTGACCAGCGCCAGTTCCCGCTCCAGCGGCCGCTCCTGCCCGAATTCATGGGAGCGCACGGTGAGATCGACCACGCGGTGGACCGGCACGATGCGCTCGAGCTGATGCTTGATCTGCTCCAGCACATGCGGCGTGCCGCGCGTCACGATGGTGATGCGCGACAGATGCTTTTCGTGCTCCGTCTCGGAAACGGTCAGGCTCTCGATGTTGTAGCCGCGTCCGGAGAACAGGCCGATGACCCGGGCGAGTACGCCCGGCTCGTTGTCGACCAGTACGGAGAGCGTGTGGTTTTCCGGCCGCTCCGTTTCCTTGGCGATGAAGTAGGCGGAGCCGGTCGGTTGAAGGTGCTGTGCGTTCATGACATGGATCTCAAATTCTTGGTCTGATTTTTTGTTTGCGCACGGCTTCTTTCGACAAGCCCTGCCTTGGCCCGTCGATTACACCAGTTCCCTGCCCTTGGCGTCGATGGCGTTGGCCACGGCCTCGTCGGTGGCCTCGTCGGGCAACAGCATCTCGTTATGCGCCTTGCCCGACGGGATCATCGGGAAGCAGTTGGCGAGGTTCGCCACGCGGCAATCGAACAGCACGGGTTTCCTGACCGAGATCATCTCCTTGATGGCGTCGTCCAGCTCGTCCGGCTTCTCGCAACGTATGCCATGGCCGCCATAGGCCTCCGCCAGCTTGACGAAGTCCGGCATCGCCTCGGTGTAGGAATGCGACAGCCGGTTGCCGTGCAAGAGCTGCTGCCATTGCCGCACCATGCCCATATACTGGTTGTTGAGGATGAAGATCTTGATCGGCGCCTTGTACTGCACGGCGGCACTCATCTCCTGCATCGTCATCTGCACCGAGGCGTCGCCGGCAATGTCGATGACCAGAGCATCGGGATGCGCGATCTGCACGCCGAGTGCCGCCGGCAGGCCATAGCCCATCGTGCCCAGACCGCCTGAGGTCATCCAGCGGTTCGGCTTTTCGAAATGATAATGCTGCGCGGCCCACATCTGGTGCTGGCCGACCTCGGTGGTGATGTAGGTGTCCTTGTCCTTGGTCAGTTCGTAGAGCCGCTGGATGGCGTATTGCGGCATGATCACATCGTGGTTCATCTTATAGGCGAGTGAATCGCGACCGCGCCATTTGGCGATCTGCTCCCACCAGGGATAGAGCGCCTTCTTGTCGGCCTTGGCGGTTGCCCGCCACAGCCGCACCATATCCTCCAGCACCCGGCCGACATCGCCGATGATCGGCACCTCGGTGTGTACGTTCTTGTTGATCGAGGACGGGTCGATGTCGATGTGGATCTTCTTCGAGTTCGGCGAGAACGCGTTGAGCCGGCCGGTGATGCGGTCGTCAAAGCGCGCCCCGATGCAGATCATCACGTCGCAGTCATGCATGGCCATGTTGGCCTCGTAGGTGCCATGCATGCCGAGCATGCCGACCCAGTTCTTGCCGGATGCCGGATAGGCGCCCAGCCCCATCAGCGTCGAGGTGATCGGGAAACCGGTGAGGTCGACCAGTTCGCGCAGCAGATGGCTCGCTTCCGGACCGGAATTGATGACACCGCCGCCCGAATAGATGATCGGCTTCTTGGCGGTGGCCATCAGGTCGACCGCGGCCTTGATCTTCTCCAGATCGCCCTGAACCTTGGGCTGGTAGCTGGTGCGCGGTGCGATTTGCGGCGGGACGTAGAAACCCTTGGCGAACTGCACGTCCTTGGGGATGTCGACCACAACCGGACCGGGACGGCCCGTGGTCGCGACATGGAAAGCCTCATGGATGGTCGCGGCGAGTTCGTTGACGTCCTTCACCAGCCAGTTGTGCTTGGTGCAGGGGCGCGTGATGCCGACCGTGTCGCATTCCTGGAACGCGTCGGAGCCGATCAAGGAGGTCGGCACCTGGCCCGTCAGGCAGACCAGCGGGATCGAATCCATCAGCGCATCCTGCAGCGGCGTCACCGCATTGGTCGCGCCGGGGCCTGACGTCACCAGCATGACGCCGGCCTTGCCGGTCGAACGCGCATAGCCCTCGGCCGCATGGCCGGCACCTTGCTCATGCCGCACGAGAATGTGCTCGACATCGTCCTGCTGGAAGATCTCGTCATAGATCGGGAGAACCGCGCCGCCGGGATAACCGAAGACATGCTTGACGCCATTGTCCTTCAGCGCCTGCACCACCATTTCGGCGCCCGTCATCTCGCGCCGCTCACTCTGTCCGTTGCTCATCGGTCTGGTCCCGTACTGTCGCCACTTGGGCGTTGCCATTTGGGTGTTGTTGGTCGTTTAGTCGTGTTTCGGGCAATAAAAAAGGCCCCCGAGGGAGCCTGTGTGTTGCGCATGGGAGGTTTTCGCCCGGCGGTTACACCGCCTTGCCCACGCGCCTTCCTACGAGAATGAGTGCCTTTTTCATGGTCGCGGACACTACGGGCCGGCAAGGCGCCCTGTCAACGGCAAAAATCGCGCCGGCGATGAAGGCGCTTCCCAATTCGACCAATGGCCCGTCACGATTTCGCGATGGACGCCGCATCGTGCCGACACCACCCCCATCGCCGGTCGCAAGAGCGCTCCAAACCGGCTCGCAAACCGGGTTCTCCAGATAAGTCCTTGAAGCCACGCGAAACTATGGTGGGGCGTGACGAAGGCCGTCCTCTCTGCCGATACTTCATCGTCCGGCTTGCAAGTCGGGAGGAGCCACCATGACGGCCTGGATTTCACGGAGGATAACTTATGCTCGACAAGGCCCCAAGCAAGAAACTGTCCGACCTGCTCGACCAATTCGGCGGCGCCCTGGCCGCCAATGACATCGACAGGGCTGTCGGTTGCTTCCAGGAGGATTGCTACTGGCGCGACCTCGTCACCTTCACCTGGAACATCAAGACCATGGAAGGCCGGGACCAGGTCCGCGACATGCTGAAGAGCCAGCTGTCGAAGACAAAGCCGTCGCATTGGGCACTCGCCAAGGGCGAGGACGCGACCGAGAGCGACGGGCTGATCGAGGGCTGGATCAGTTTCGAGACCGAAGTGGCGCGCGGCTTTGGCCATATCAGGCTTAAGGAAGGCAAGATCTGGACTCTGCTGACCACCATGGTCGAATTGAAAGGCCACGAGGAACCGGCCGGCTTCGCGCGGCCGATGGGCGCCAAGCATGGCTCGGGCAAGAACCGTCCGACATGGAAGGAAGAGCGTGAGAAGGAAGCCGCCGAGCTCGGCTTCAAGACGCAGCCCTACACGCTCATCATCGGCGGCGGCCAGGGCGGCATCGCGCTCGGCGCAAGGCTGCGGCAGCTCGGCGTACCGACCATCATCGTCGAGAAGAACGAGCGCGCCGGCGACAGCTGGCGCAAGCGCTACAAGTCGCTCTGCCTGCACGATCCGGTCTGGTACGACCATCTGCCCTATATCGATTTCCCGAAGAACTGGCCGGTCTTCTCACCCAAGGACAAGATCGGCGACTGGCTGGAAATGTACACCAAGGTGATGGAGCTGAACTACTGGTCCTCGACGGAGGCCAAGAGCGCCTCCTATGACGACAAGAAGAAGGAATGGACCGTCGTCGTCCGCCGCGACGGCAAGGACATCACCTTGAAGCCCAAGCAATTGGTGCTGGCGACCGGACAGTCCGGCAAGGCCAATCTGCCGAAATTCAAGGGCATGGAGAGTTTCAAGGGCGATCAGCACCACTCCTCGAAGCACCCTGGCCCCGATGACTATGCCGGGAAAAGAGCCGTCGTCATCGGCTCCAACAATTCCGCCCATGACATCGCGGCGGCCCTTTGGGAAGCCGGCGCCGACGTCACCATGGTGCAGCGCTCGAGCACCCATATCTCCAGATCCGACACGTTGATGGAGATCGGACTGGGTTCGCTCTATTCGGAGCAGGCGCTGCAGAATGGCATCACCACGGCCAAGGCCGATTTGATCTTCGCCTCCCTGCCCTACAAGATCCTGCACGAGTTCCAGATTCCGGCCTATGCCGAGATGAAGAAGCGCGACGCGGCGTTCTACAAGGGACTGGAAAAGGCCGGTTTCATGCTCGACTGGGGCGACGACGAGTCCGGCTTGTTCATGAAGTACCTTAGGCGCGGCTCTGGCTATTATATCGATGTCGGCGCCTCCCAGCTGATCATCGATGGTTCGATCAAGCTGAAGAGCGGTGTCGCCGTCGAAGAGATCAAGCCGCATTCGGTTCTGCTCAGTGACGGATCCGAACTGCCCGCGGACCTCATCGTCTACGCCACCGGCTACGGGTCGATGAATGGCTGGGCCGCCGATCTGATATCGCGCGAAACCGCCGACAAGGTGGGGAAATGCTGGGGCCTCGGCTCCAACACCACCAAGGATCCCGGCCCCTGGGAAGGCGAATTGCGCAACATGTGGAAGCCGACGCAGCAGGAAGCGCTGTGGTTCCATGGCGGCAATCTGCACCAGTCGCGCCACTATTCGCAGTTCCTGTCGTTGCAGCTGAAGGCCCGGCATGCCGGCCTGCCGACGCCCGTCTACGGGCTGCAGACGGTGCACCACAAGGGATAGCGGGACTGGGTGGTCAGCTGCGGCCGGCACCAGGAAGGCGCGGCAAATGCCGCGCCTCCAGAATGCATCGCTATGCGCGCGGAATGTCTGTGACGTCGAGCGTTTCGGACCGGCTCGCCGGATCGAGGGAAGCTGGCTTGCCGACGAAGGCGCCGGGCTGCACCGGGGGGGACGCCTTCGGTATGACCGCGCTCTCGGCATTACTCGGACCTATGTGGCGTCACCGCCCCCTTGCCCGTCGAAGCAGAAGCACATGGGTTTTGGTGATGAACCGCCGTTAGGCGTAGTTGGCGAAATCGTGCACGACGCGCTGCAGCAACGGCACGTAGTCGCGAAACGCCCGCGTCTTCATGTTCGCAACCTTGCCGCCCTCGTCCCAGATACGGACCCGCACCGCTTCCTCGTGGAACGGGTTTTTGCGGAAATCGGCCACCTCGTCGGCGCTCATTGGTCCGCCCTGCAGCGACAGCGTGTGGACCGAAGCCGGCGACAGCCTGGAGAAATAGGTCGGGTCGGTGGCGCAGAGATAGCGCTTGGCCGCGACATGCAGCCTCACACATTCGACGATGACCGGCGGGAAGAACGGCGCCAGCACCTCGCCGCCGGCCTCATCATGGTGCTTGTCCTCGACATCGTCGGGCGAATAGGTGCCGAACTCGCTGGTGTAGTGGCCAATGTCGTGCAGCAGCGCGGCCGCCACCAGCACTTCGGGCGCACCATCCTGCTCCGCCAGCCAGGCCCCCTGCAGCATGTGCTCGGACATGGTCACCGGCTCGCCGAGATAGGATTCCGCGCCCCGGCGCTCGAAAATGTCGGCGATGAATTCGACGATATTGTCCGCGTTCAAATCCTGGCCGCTCATTCCGCGGCCTCCTTGAAGCTGTGCTCGATCGCCGCAAGCGTCGACAGCAGGCCGTCCTTGTCGGCGTAGCAACCCTGCAGCCAGCGTTTGCCGCTGCCGGAAAACGCCTTGCGGGCATGCATGACACGCGTGTTGTCGACGATGAAGGCCTGGCCAGGTTGAAGCTTGAACGTCACTTCGAAGGCGGGATCCTCGATCAGCTCGGCGAACCGGCGATAGGCGGCATAGTAGGCGTCCATATAGGCGAACGACACGTCGACGACAGGCGCCAGCGAACGGTTGTTGAAGCGGATGCAGATCAGCTCGCCATCCGGTCCGAGCTCGATCATCGGCCGCTTCGCCTGCAGCCGCACGCCGGACGAGCCGGCATATTCGAAGCGCGCCGGACAGGAACTCAACAGCCGGAAGCCTTCAGCGTTTTCGGCCTGCAGCGCGGCCGCAACGGCAAAACCGTCGACCACGCTGGACTCGCCGCCCTCCACCGTGTTCTCGACACAGGCCAGGATCTGCAGCGTCGGCACCGGATCGCGATAGGGATTGTCGGTGTGCGCCTGGAGGCCGAGATTGGTGTAGGCGAGATTGTTCGGATTGACCTCGGCGCGCACTTCGAACCAGCGGCCGTAATTGGTCTCCCTGATATAGCCGAACAGGTCGGAGACCTTGCACAACGCCCCGGACTCCGCCGGCAGGCCGTCCATTACCGCAAAGCCGTAGGTTCGTACCGCCGAAAGCCATTCGCGCAGGACGCTGCGGCCATGAAAGGCCGCCTTGTAGCTGGCGCGCGGCACCGAATTCTGCATCGTCGCCTTGGTCCAGCGCTGGATGATATCGCCCGTCCAGCCGGGTTCGCGAAGCTCGTCGCGGTCATAGGCGTTGGCGCTGAGCCACTGCGCGGGAAAGCTGACCGTCTTTGCCTCCGGCACGAAGCTAACTTCCAGCGCGCCGCCCTTGATCGCGGCCGCGCCGATCCTCGTCTCGGCCGGAATGTCGAGGATGGTGATCAGCCGCTGGCCATTGCCGGCGCTGCGCGTCTTGTCGTCCAGCGCATTGTCACGCAGCCACATGGCGTGAAAGCGGGTGCGTCTCCCACCCTGCCAGCCAAGTTCGATCGTTCTGCCTTCGTCGCCAATCAGCGCGTGGGTGAGCATGGATCCGTTCCTGTCCTCTACGCCCGCGGCCCGGTCCGCAGGGTTTCGATTGCATGTTGGCAACAAGGCAGGCATAACTCAAATTATCATTTTTTAGCCAAAGACCACAAATTTCTAATGTCTCAAAAACCCATTCCCGCTCTG
Organism: Mesorhizobium sp. 2RAF45; assembly: GCF_052115225.1. Classification (NCBI taxonomy): domain Bacteria; kingdom Pseudomonadati; phylum Pseudomonadota; class Alphaproteobacteria; order Hyphomicrobiales; family Phyllobacteriaceae; genus Mesorhizobium; species Mesorhizobium sp. 2RAF45. The sequence continues at coordinate 638,745 of NZ_JBFRGG010000001.1, forward strand.
CCTCCCCTCGACTGGCTGCGCAGTTTCGAGGCCGCGGCACGGCTGTCGAATTTCACGGCGGCCGCGGCCGAACTCGGCCTGACCCAAGCGGCCGTCAGCCAACATATCCGGCTGCTCGAGGAGCGGTTGAAGACGCGCCTGTTCTCGCGGCTGGCGCGCGGCGTCGCGCTGTCGCCCGAGGGTGCCGCCTATCTGCCGCACATCCAGTCGGCTTTCGCCACCATCTCCAGCAGCACGACCGAACTGTTCGAGCCGCGCGCGCTGCAGACCGTATCGATCCGGGTGCCGATCTCCTTCGCCTTGCTGATACTGGTCCCGGCGCTGCCCGATCTCGCCCAGGCGCTGCCGCGCATCCAGCTCGATCTGGTGACGATCCATCGGCCGACCGATTACGACTTGCCGGGCTCGGCGCTCGACATCCGTTTCGGCAACGGCTCCTTTCCCGGACGCGAGGCCGACAGGCTGACTGCCGAGCGCCTTGTGCCGTTGGCAAGTCCGACCCTCGCCGGTGCCGCCGACTGGACAGCCCTGCCGCTGCTTCTGGTCGCCGGCGCGCGCGAAATGTGGGCGGAATGGTTCGCGGCCGCTGGACTGGCCGGCCACCCCCAGCGGTCGCATCGCTTCGACAGTTTCGTCGCGGCGATGGAAGCGGCGAGCGCTGGCACCGGCGTGCTTCTGGGGTCGCGGCCGCTAGTCGACGCTGCGCTCAAGGCCAGGAGCCTAGTGCCGCTTTCCGATTTCGAGCTCTCCAGCAGCTCAGGCCATTTTCTGACCAGCGCATCGACCGCGCGCCTGACCAGTGCCGAACAGGATTTCCGCCAGTGGTTGCTGGGGCACCTATCCAGGAAGGCCCCGACGTAGAGGCCTCAATCGAGAAGGCGCACGCGGCGTCGCTTGCGCGCGGCCTTGATGGCGCTGATCCGCTCGGTGTCTTCTTCTCGCAGATGCCGTCCACGCTCCAGGATCTCGAGCGTGTATTCCTCATAGGTCAGGCCCAGCCGTTCGGCCTTGTCCATGCGCATCAGCATGATTTCGCGGCTCGGCGCCTTCCATGCCTTGGCGTGCGCGGCCTGCCAGGCCAGGAAAATATAGGGGTCGCCCTTGCCCCAGGGTGGCCCCTTATACTCATCAAGAGGCGGCCCCCCATTGTGGGAGCGCTTTGGCCGTCTCGCCATGATCTCAGCCCCTGACCAGCGCGACGAGATAGTCGGCGCCCGCCTCCAGGGCATGGAAGGTGCAGTCCGACGGCGCGCCGAGCGCCAGGCAGTCGCCGGGTTCGAGCCTGTGCACCACATCACCCTCGGTGAATTCGAGCCGTCCGGAAATCAGCCAGATCTGCTGCTTGATGAAGGCGTAAGAAGCCGCCGGCAGACTGACCCTGGCGCCCGCCGGCAGATGCACCTTGATCAGTTCGAGCGGCATGTCGCCGGCCGGTGACAGATGCCGCCTGACATAGCCTGTATCGGGATCGCGCCACACCTGCTGATCGGCCTCGCGCAGCAGCCCGCCGCTTTGCAATTCCGCGCGCGCGATGAGGGTCGACAGCGTCATGCCGAACGCTGCTGCGATGCGCACCAGAAGGGCCGCCGTCGGGCTGGTCATGCCACGCTCGATCGTGCTCAGCATGGCCTTGGAAACACCGGACCGCTCGGCAAGCTCGGCCAGCGACCAGTCCCGCATGACCCTTTCGGCGTGGATCCGCCTGCCGATGGTCGAAGAAATATCGTTCGCTATATCGCCCATTCGTCCACTATAGCGAAATGCCTGAGATGGAGAAGAGCCGTGTCGCGACAATTTTCGCCAGGCGCTTAATCCTCTCTACACCATCCGACCTCATCCGGCCTTAACCCCATTCCGGTAGGGTCTGATATCAAGGGAAATGGGGATTGGCCTGTCCATGTATGTCGAACGCGAAGCTTCCGTCGGAGAACCGACATCGCAGGAGCGCCGCAACGCAGAGCAGAACGACCGGCGCATCCTGGGCAACGTCGTGCAATGCGACGGCGCGCGCGCCACCATCGCCGCCTATGCCGACGATGTCGACGGCGCGGTGACAGGCCTTTGGACGGTCGGCAAGATGATCTCGATCAATCTGGGCACGACCCGAACCGTTGGCCTGGTCTACGGCATCGGCAAATCGGACCGCGCCTGGAGCAGTGAAGGCCAGAACCCCATCGAGGTCAGCATCGAGTTGATCGGTGAAGTACGCGATGGGGCCGAGCCCGGAGCCAAGCCGATCTTCGACCGCGGCATCACCACCTATCCGCATATCGGCGCGGTTGCGCATCGCATCCGCAGCCGCGATCTGCAGGCCGTCTACGATCTGGCCGGCCGCCATTCCATCACCATTGGTTCGCTGTCGCAGGACGAGGCGATCGCCGCCAACATCGCCATCGACGACACGCTGGCGCGCCATTTCGCCATTGTCGGCACCACCGGCGTCGGCAAATCCACCGCCGTCTCGCTGCTGCTGCGCAAATCGATCGCGGCGCGGCCGGATCTGCGTATCCTGATCCTCGACCCGCACAATGAATTCGCGGCGTCGCTGCCGGAATATTGCGTCAAGGTCGATTCCAAGACGCTCGACCTGCCGTTCTGGATGTTCAAGCTCGAGGAATTCGCCGAGGTGCTGTTTCGCGGCCGTGAAACGGTTCCGGAAGAGATCGACGCCCTGCGCGACCTCATTCCGCTGGCCAAGAGCCTCTACCGCAACCCGAATTCAGGTGCCTATCTCAGGCGCGGCAACGACGCGTTGACCGCCGATACGCCGGTTCCTTACCGCATCGCGGACCTGCTCAAGCAGATCGACGAACGTATGGGCATGCTCGAAAGCAAGAACGAGCGCCCGACGCTCAAATCGCTGAAGACGCGCATCGAATCGGCGTCCGCCGATCCGCGCTATCGCTTCATGTTCAGTTCGCGCCTGATCGAGGATACCATCCACGAGACGATCGGCAACATCTTCCGCGTGCCGCATCACGGCCGGCCGGTGACCTGCTTCGAGATGGCCGGCATGCCTTCCGAAGTGGTCAACTCCGTCTGTTCGGTGCTGGCGCGCCTGGCCTTCGACCTCGCTCTGTGGAGCGAGGGCAAGCTGCAGCTGCTGTTGCTTTGCGAGGAAGCGCATCGCTACATGCCGGCCGATCCGCGTCTCGGCTTCGCGCCGACCAGGCACGCGCTGTCGCGCATCGCCAAGGAAGGCCGCAAATATGGCTGCTATCTCGGCGTCGTCACGCAGCGCCCCGGCGAGCTTGACCCGACCATCCTGTCGCAATGTTCGACCTTCTTCGCCATGCGGCTCGCCAACGAGCAGGACCAGGCGATCATCCGCTCGGCCATCGCCGACTCCTCCGCCTCCACGCTTGCCTTCCTGTCGTCCATGGGACAGCGCGAAGCCATCGCCTTCGGCGAAGGCGTGGCGACGACCATGCGGCTGAAATTCGAAAGACTGCCCAGCCACCTGCTTCCCGGCGCGGCCAAGCGCGAACAGATCGAGTCGCCAAAGGCCGGCGACGATGTCGACCTGGTGGCGATCGTCGAGCGGCTGCGCAACGTGCCGAAACCGACGCCGCAGGCGATGGCCTTCGCCGAAGTGGTCGATTCCGGTCGCCAGGCCGGCGATCCCGACTACCGCAAGCCGGCAACCGGCCGCGTGCAATCGGATGACGATTTCGACATGCGCTACGGCCTGAAGCCCGCCACCTTCGGCCTGCGCCCCCAGAACGACTGAGCCTCAAGCGTCACGCCCATTTGCCGGCAGTTCCGAGAAGCCGCGCCAAACTTCCATGGCTCTTCTTCGTTCGAACGCTTGGGTAAATCCCGTCAGGAAATTCGTCAGGCTGAGTCGGCTGGTGCTGATTTCGAGAACCGGAGCGGAGCGGGCTTTTGGTGCGTGAGCTCAGTTCTACTGCGACGCAGTAGAACGGGGAAGCGCAGAAAACGGCAGCAGACGGCCGGCCTCACGAATTCAATGATGGGATTTTAGGCGCAGACGCGGTTGCGGCCCTGCCTCTTCGCCTCATAGAGCTGGCGGTCGGCACGGCGATAGAACTCCTCGGCCGTTTCCTTGCGGTCCCAGACGGCAAGGCCGACGCTGGTGGTGATCTTGAGCCGGACGTTGCCCGAAAGGATCGACATGTTGGCGATCGCCTTGCGGATGCGCTCGGCGAATTTGGCCAGCAGCTCCGCCTCCATGTTGGGCGTGACCACGGCAAACTCCTCGCCGCCCAGCCGTGCCACCACGTCGTGGAAACGTGTCATGTCCTTGAGGCAACTGGCGACGGCCCTGAGCACTTCGTCGCCGACATCGTGGCCGTGCGTGTCGTTGACCTGCTTGAAATGGTCGAGATCGAGGATCATCAGCCCGACCGGCTTTTCGATGCGGCGGAACTCCTCGAGATATTCCTTAAGCGCATCGTCGAAATAGCGTCGGTTCTGCATGCCGGTCAGGCTGTCTGTCAGCGCGGCGTGCTCGAGCGTTTCGGAGCGAGCGCTGAGCGAAACCGTCATGGCGCGCAGCTTGCCTTCTTCCGTCGCCTGTTTGCGGATCAGCGGATAGATGAAGAAGATGCCGAAAAACAGCGCGGTCGCAAGCAGCACGCCGGTCGCGAACAACAGCTTGTTGAGGTAGATGACCTTGTCCAGGCCCGACTGGGTATGGAGTTCCGTGGCGAAGGATTGCAAGAGCCCATAGGCGTGCAGCGTCACCAGGCCAGCGGCCAGGATCACGAAAATAAAGACGAAAAAAGCGGATTCCGCCTTATGGAAACGCATCTGCTCCCCAATGGAAAAGTGCCCATCGACCTTATGGCACGGACCGCCTTACGGAGCGTTAATCCCGGCAACTTCGGCGCGAACCCTTCCGTCATGGTCAACTTTTTAAGTTGCATTAGCAACAAGTGTTTGGATCGTGGTTTCGAGATCGTCACCGGGGCGCAATCTCTGCCATTCCGGCCCCAGCTGGTGGCGAAACCAAGTCGCCTGCCGCTTGGCGTATTGCCGGGTTGCAATCTTGGCGCGCTCGATTGCTTCGGGAAAGCTCAGCTCTCCAGCCATCGCCGCCTGCAGGTCCCGAACGCCGATCGCCTTCATCGCCGGCAGATCCGGATCGAGGCGAAGGGCCGCAAGCTGCCTGACTTCCTCCAGCGCGCCCTTGTCCAGCATCTGGTCGAAGCGCCTCTCGATGCGATTGCCCAGCGCGGCCCGATCCGGCTCGATGACCAGGAAACGCGCCGTCTGCCTGTCGATGAGCGGCCGGCCGCGCTCCGCCTGCCATTCCAGGATCGATCGGCCGGAGGCGTCGAGCACTTCGAGCGCCCGCACGATGCGCTGGCTGTCGGTAGGCTTGAGCTGCATGGCGGCTCTCGAATCCTCGCGCAACAGCAGGCCGTGCAGCTTGACCGCGCCTTGCTCTTTCAGCTCGTAGCGCCACCGGTCGCGGATGCGCGGCGGAATGTCAGGCATTTCCGAAATACCCTCGGCCAGCGCGCGAAAATAGAGGCCGGTGCCTCCGACAAAGACCGGCCGCCCCGACAGCACGCCGTCGTCGATGAGTTTCATCACATCGCGCAGCCACGCGCCCGTCGAATAGGCGGTAGCGGGATGAACGTGGCCGTAGAGGAAATGCGGCACCCGTGCGAGGTCGGCCGCTTCCGGCCGGGCGGTCAGCACATCGAGCACCGAATAGCCCTGCATGGAATCGGTATTGACGATGACGCCGCCTGCACGTTCGGCCAGTTCGAGCGCCAATGCCGACTTGCCGCTGGCGGTCGGCCCGGCTATCAGGATCGCGTTCTTCACGCGGCCTTCGCCCGCATCCGCGCCGGAATTCTCGATGCCGCTCATTGCCACGCTTGTTTCCCGTCCCGCTGACCGCGCCCTATCGCCGTCGCTTGCGAATATGGCCTCGCGGTCGGTGGGCGCAAGCACTGTCGTCTGGCTGGCCGAAGGCATTGCCTGCGATCTTGGCTTGCCGCAAGAGGCTGATACCGCCAATACCACGGCTGCCCTGCGTGCCGCATTGGCCGCGGAACCGGTCGACGTGATCGTCCAGCAGGCCGAAACGCGCCGTAAGCAAATCCTCATCGCCGACATGGATTCGACCATGATCGACCAGGAGTGCATCGACGAGCTGGCCGACGAGATCGGCGTCAAGGAGCACGTCGCGGCGATCACCGCGCGATCGATGAACGGCGAGATCGCCTTCGAGCCGGCCCTGCGCGAACGCGTCGCGCTGTTGAAGGGGCTCGATGCCGCCGTCGTCGACCGCATCGTCGCCAATCGGCTGACATTGGCCTCGGGCGGCCGCGCGCTGGTCCAGACCATGCGCGCCAATGGCGCCTGGGCGGCGCTCGTCTCGGGCGGCTTCGAAGTGTTCACGACCCGCATCGCGGCCATGCTGGGCTTTCAGGAGAACCGCGCCAACCGCCTGCTCGAACAGGATGGACGCTTTACCGGCATGGTCGGCGAGCCGATCCTCGGCCGCGCCGCCAAGGCCGACGCGCTGCTCGAAATATCCGCACGCCTTGGCCTGACGCCGGCCGACGCCATCGCCGTCGGCGATGGCGCCAATGACCTCGATATGATCCGGCTTGCCGGCACCGGTGTGGCGCTTCACGCCAAGCCGACCGTGGCGGTGCAGGCCAAGGTTCGCATCGACCATGGCGACCTCACCGCACTGCTCTATCTGCAGGGCTATCGCCAGGAAGAGTTCGTCCAATGAAACCCATGCGCACCGAACGCCTCATCCTGCGCAATTGGGAGGAGCGTGACCGCGAGCTCTTCCATCGCATCAATTCCGATGAACGCGTCATGGAATTCTTCCCGTTCCGTCGTGACCGTGCCGCGGCGGACGCCAAGATGGACGAATTCCGCGCCTGGATCGATGAGGACGGCTATGGCTTCGCCGCGGCCGAGATTGCCGCGACCGGCGAATGTATCGGTTTCGTCGGTCTCCTAGATACCGATCACGTGCCATCCCTGCCGGCCGGTACCATCGAGATCGGCTGGCGGCTGGCGCCCGAATTCTGGGGCAAGGGCTATGTCACCGAGGCCTCGGAAGCCTGGCTGGCTTACGGTTTCGAGACATTGGCCGTCGACGAGATCGTCTCCTTCGCGGTCGCGGCAAACCACCGTTCGACCGCCGTGATGAAACGCCTCGGCATGACAGCCGATCCCTCAGCCGATTTTGATCACCCCGACATTCCCGACAGCCATCCAAAGCTCAAGCGGCATGTGCTCTACCGGCTTTCGCGCGAGAATTGGCGGGCAAGAAAAAAGGCGGCTGGTTAGCCGCCTTTTTTGGGAATCGCCGGATTGAAATCTCAATCCATCCGGATGGTCACGAAGCGCAACTCGCCGGTCTTCGACGCCAGCATCAGGAGCGCGTTCTTGCGGCCCTGCTCCTTCAGCGCGCCGATCCGATCCATGACGTCCTTGGGCGTGGCGACCGATTCCTGCGCGATCTCGGTGATCACCTCGCCCGGCTGGATGCCGCGCTCGGCGGCGGCCGAATCCTTGGCCACGTCCGTGATGACGACGCCGGAGACATCGCCGGCGATGCTGAACTTCTTGCGCGTCTCGTCATTGAGCTCGCCGACGGTCATGCCGAGCACCGAGGCGGTCGAGACGGCTGGAGCCTGTTTGCCCTTGTCCTGGTCGGTGTTGCCGTTCTCGCCGCTGGCAAGCTTCTCGCCATCCTCGAGCCGACCGAGCGTCACCTTCACCGTCTGCTCGACGCCCTTGCGCACGATCAGCACATCGACGGCCTTGCCGACAGGGCTTTCGGCGACCACGCGCGGCAGGTCGCGCATTTCATGGATGTCCTTGCCGTCGAACTTGATGATGACGTCACCGGCCTGGATGGTGCCGTTGTCGACGGGGCCGCCCTTGATGACGCCGGCGACCAGCGCGCCCTTGGCGGTCGCCATGCCGAGGCTTTCGGCGATGTCGTCCGTCACCGGCTGGATGCGCACGCCGAGCCAGCCGCGCCGCGTCTCGCCAAACTGGCGCAACTGGTCGACGACGCCCGAGGCAAGCTGCGAGGGAATGGAGAAGCCAATGCCGATCGAGCCGCCGGACGGCGAAATGATCGCGGTGTTGATGCCGATGACTTCGCCGACGCTGTTGAACAGCGGCCCGCCCGAATTGCCGCGATTGATCGCGGCATCGGTCTGGATGAAATCGTCATAAGGACCGGAATTGATGTCGCGGTTGCGCGCCGAGACGATGCCGACCGTGACTGTGCCGCCAAGGCCGAATGGATTGCCGACCGCCATCACCCAGTCGCCGACGCGCATCTTGGTGGAATCACCGAACTTCACCGCGGTCAGCTTGTGGCCCTTCGGATCGACCTTCAGCACCGCGACGTCGGTCTTGGTGTCGGTGCCGACCAGCGTCGCCTTCAGGGTCACGCCATCGGAGAAATTGACTTCGATGTCGTCGGCGTCGGCGATCACGTGGTTGTTGGTGACGACGATGCCCTGCTCGGCATCGATGACGAAGCCGGATCCCAGCGACTGCACTTTCTGCGCACTATTGTCCTTGTCGCCGCCGCGGTTCTTGAAGAAGTCGTCGAAGAAGTCCTGGAAAGGCGAGCCTTCGGGAAGCTGCGGCATCGGCACGGCGCCCGGCCCTTCCGTGCCTTTCACCGTCTGCGAAGTCGAGATGTTGACCACCGCGCCGAGCACGCCCTGCGCCAGGTCGGCCACCGAAGCAGGTCCGTCGGCCGCGAAGGTCGGCGTCACGAAGGACGGGACGGCGACAGCGCCGACAAGAAGCGCTGCCGTGCCGGCGATGAGCGTCCGCCGTGCCGCGCGCAAAAGGAGTGTGGATGTCATCGAGAAGCCTCCCGGTCTTTCTGAAAGAGAAAGCGCAACGGCGAAAACACCGCGTTGCGCTATGTTGGCAAAAAATACGGCACGTTTGCGGCTACGACTATCGGCAGAGGATTAATCCTCCGTTTTGCCGAGGGCGAAAAACGGCCATATCACGCGCCCCGCACCAGCCAGACGATGCCGACACCGATGGCGATCGCGACCAGCCCGGCGATCCGCAATGCGTTCTCCGGCATCGACAGCACCTCGCCCGCGAGCTTCCTCGCCAAGCCGGGAAAGCCGCCATAGACCAGGCCCTCTATGACGAGGACCAGGCCTATTGCCGCGAAAAAGTCCTGCACCGGCTATTTCTGGCCGGTGGTGGGTTGTGTCGTCGGCGCGGCGGGCGCCGTTGCCGGTGCGGCAGGTGCCGCCGGCTTCGCCGGCCCTTCCTTGCCATCGGGATCGCGGAAGTAGCGGAAGAACTCCGAACTCGGCGACAGCACCATGGTCGTCCCGGTGTTGTCCAGCGCCGTGCCGTAGGCATTCATCGACCTGTAGAAGTCGAAGAAGGCCGGGTCGCGCTTGTAGGCATCCGCGAAGGTGGCGCTGCGCTGGGCTTCGCCCTCGCCGCGCAGGATCTCGGATTCCTTTTGCGCTTCGGCAACGATCTCGACCACTTCACGATCGGCGCGTGCCGTGATGCGCTGTGCCGCTTCATTGCCGCGCGCCCTAAGCCGGGCGGCCTCGGCCAGACGTTCCGCCTTCATGCGGTCATAGGTCTGCTGTGAGACCTCGGCCGTGAGGTCGGTGCGGCGGATGCGGACATCCTCGATCTGCAGGCCGAGCGAGGTGGCGTCGGGCCGGAGCTGATCGCGCACTTCACGCATCATCACGGCACGCTGTTCCGAGAGCGCCGCCTCGAAGTCGCGCAGACCGTAGACGCGGCGCAAGGCAGCGTCGAGACGCGTCCTCAGCCGCGCTTCGGCCAATTCGATCTGACCGGACACGGCGGCACGGAAGACGCGCGGATCCGAGATGCGATAGGCGATGAAGGCATCGACCTCATAGAACTTGCCACCAGACACCTGGACGCGGATGTTGTCGAGGTCGAAGCGCAGCACCCTGTTTTCGATCAGCTGCACCGTATCGGCGTCGAAGAACGAGAACGGCGCCTTGAAATAGATGCCGGGCTCGCTCTTGACGTCGACGATCTCGCCGAACCTCAACACCAGCGCCTGCTGGCGCGCATTGACCACGAAGACCGAGGAATAGATCAGGAACAGGATGACCGCCGCGACGACGACGAAAATGGGAAGACGGTTGGCCATCACTGGGTACCTCCCGTGTTCGCGGCAGGCGCGACCGGAGCCGGCGGTTTCGCCTGCAATGCCGGCAGCGGCAGATAGGGCACGACACCTTGTCCGTTGCCCTGCTCGACGATGACCTTGCTCGAGTCCTTCAGAACCTTCTCCATGGTTTCCAGATAGAGGCGCTTGCGGGTCACATCCGGCGCCTTGGCATATTCGTCATAGACCGAGATGAAGCGCTGGGCCTCACCTTCGGCTTCCTGCACCACACGGTTCTTGTAGGCGGCCGCGTCTTCGCGGATCTGTGCCGCCTCGCCGCGCGCCTGGCCGAGCTTCTGGTTGGAATACTGGTTTGCCTGCTCGACGAACTTGTCCTCGTCCTGCTCGGCACGCTGCACCTCGTCGAACGCATCGGCCACTTCGCGTGGCGGTGCTGCATCCTCGATCGACACGGCATTGACGTTGAGACCGGCCTTGTAGCCGTCCAACGTCGACTGGATGATTTCGCGCACCGACGCCGCTATGCCCTGGCGGTCATCGCGGAAAATGTCCTGTGCCGGCCGGCGGCCGACGGCTTCGCGCATGGCGCTTTCGGCAACCTGCCGCAGCATGCCGTCCGGATCCGAGACGTCGAACAGATAGGCACGGGGATCGGAGACCTGGTAGGCCACCGAAAACTGCACGTTGACGATGTTCTGGTCGCCCGACAGCATCAGGCCGTTGCCGCTGGTGTTGCCGCCGCCAATGTCGACGAGCTGCTCGGAAATCTTGGCCGTCTCGACGGTCTCGAGCGGCCACCAATGGAAATGCAGGCCAGGTTGTGAGAGTTCGGGCTTCGGCTTGCCGAAACGCAGTTCGACGGCGACCTCGTCGGGCTGCACGGTATAGACCGCCTGGAATGCCCACAGAACGACCAGCACCGCGGCGATCAGCCCGAACACCGCCGGACTGGCGCCACCGCCGCCGGGCAGAGCGCGCCGCAGCCGGTCCTGGCCGCGGCGGATAATGTCTTCGAGATCGGGGGGCGACCCTTGCGGGCCGCTTGGCCCCTTTGGCCCCTGCCCCCAGGGCCCCTGATTGTTACCGCCGCCGCCCCACGGGCCGCCGCCTCCGCCACTCTTGTCGTTCCAGGGCATGAATGTCCTTTCGCTTGGAATTCCCTCAAGCGCCGGAATTACGGCGCAAAATCCAGTGTTGTTCTTCTATAGGGACGCCACGGCACGCTTTCAACGCGATGCGCCGCCGACATCATCCGTTTTGGGCCGGTAGCGACCCTTTGTCGTCCTTCAATGCACTTTTTGTCTATCAAAGTATCGGGCGGCGGCGCTCATAAACGGAATAGCGTGTTGCGTGGCTGTCCTTTTCCCCCGCCGGAACCTCCTGCGAACTGACCACGCGCCATGTCTCAGCGTCGATCGGCGGGAAATGCGCGTCGCCATCGACGGCGGCCAGCACATGGGTGACGTGCAGCCGGTCGGCCAGCGGCAGCGCCTGGGCATAGATCTGACCGCCGCCGATCACGCAGGCCTCGTCGATGCCGGTCATGCAGCGTGCGCGCACCGTTGCCAGCTGGATGGCGGCCTCCAGCGTATGCGCCACCTCGACGCCCTCGGCGCGCCAGCTCTTGTCGCGGGTGACGACGATGTTGAGCCGGCCCGGCAGCGGACGGCCTATGCCTTCATAGGTTTTGCGGCCCATGATGATGGGCTTGCCCATCGTGTCGGCCTTGAAGCGCTTGAGATCGGTGGAGAGCCGCCAGGGCAGTCCGCCATCCCGCCCGATCACGCCGTTCTCGGCGATGGCGACGTAGATTGCCACATGCATCAGTTCGCGTCCCCGCCATTGCTGTCCGACGGTTCGAGCAGCAGGATATCGATGTCGTGCTCCGGGTAAAAATCGTTCGCGGTCATCTCGAAACTCGTCGGCCCGACCTTTTTGACATTATCGCCGCAGAACGAGACCAGGGCTTTGGGATTGCCCTTGTCGACGGTCAGCTTGAACTTACCGATGGTGCCCGCCGCCCAGTTGCCGCCGGTGGTCAGAATATAGGCGATGCGGCTTTCAAAATATTTGGGATAGCCGTCCGGATTGTCCTTCGCCGCCTTGCGCACCGCGCTCTCGAATGTGTCGTCCATGCAGTAGCGGGTCTTGTATGTCGCATACTGCCCCTGGAACTGGCCGTCATAGAAGAAGCTGACCGACGACGTGCCGCCGACGCTCGGCTTGTAGCGGTGGGAAACGTGAACGTCCTTGTTGGCCGGAAAGGTCGAGCGCCACCAGTAGGTCGAGCGCAATTGCCAGAACGGCGCATAGTTGGATTTCATGCCGCTGCCGTCATCGGCGGTGGCCTCGATGATGATGCCGCGGTTGACCCAGTCATCGGCCACCGCCTGTGGCAGCTTCGCCAATGCCGCCTTGGCCGCATCGCCGAACGGGTTGAACGGCACATTCTGCGCCTTGAGATCGGTGCCGATGTCGATGCCGAGCGCGAACACCTTCTGCTCGAGTTGAGGCTTTGCCGCGGCACCGTCGATCGTCACCTCGAAGCCGAGGAAATTGTCGCTTTGGTTTTCGGGGATGGCCGGCATTTCTTCGGGATCGCCCGAAATGTCGGGCATCGGGAAGGCCACGATCGCGTCGACATCTTTGTCGGTGTTGTTGTGGAAGACGTAGTCGACCGTCACCTTCTCAGGCGAGATGAAGAGATCCTCGCTTTGCATCGCAACGGCATCGCTGCGCGACAGGATCAGCCCGCCTGTGCCAAGCTCGGCAACAGAATCGTTGGCCAATGCGGGTGCCGCCGAAAGCGCCAGCGCCGCAGTCAGAACAGTTCGCAACATCGAAGCCCCCTCGGCAAGATTGCCCTGACGACCCTAGCCGTTTCAATGCGGGGTTTCAAAGCCCTTCCACTTGCGTGACTACGCCACACCGGCCTGGACATGCCAGCGGTCTGGACACGCGGGCGGTCTGGACACGCGAGCGGTCTGGACACGCGAGCGGTCTGGACACGCGAGCGGTCTGGACACGCGAGCGGTCTGGACTAACAGCTTCCGATCGGGCAGGAGTTCGCCCCATGCGCAAGCTTCTCGTCATCGGCATCGGCGCCGGCAATCCAGACCACATGACGGTTCAGGCCATATCTAGCCTAAACCGTGCCGATGTGCTGTTCATCCCCGACAAGGGCGCCAAGAAGAACGACCTTGCCGAATTGCGGCGCGAGATCTGCGACCGCTTCGTCACCAATCCGAAATCGCGCTGCGTCGAATTCGAAGTGCCGGTCCGCGCCGAACCGACATCTTCCTACCGCTCGACCGTCGACGGCTGGCACGAAGCCATCGCGGCCATCTACGAAGCCTTGATCCGCGACGAGATCGCCGAGGATGGCTGCGGCGCCTTCCTGATCTGGGGCGATCCCTCGCTCTACGACAGCGCGTTGCGCATTCTCGAGCGCGTGCGCCTCAGGAACAACGTCGCCTTCGAACTGGAGGTCATCCCTGGCATCACCGCCATCCAGGCGCTTGCCGCCAGCCACAAAATGGCGCTGAACCGCATCGGCGATTCGTTCCTAGTCACCACCGGCCGCAGGCTGACCGAAGAAGGTCTGGCCAGCAATGCCGGCAGCACAGTCGTCATGCTGGACGGCAAATGCGCCTTCAACACACTGGCCGACCCGGATGTCGTCATCCATTGGGGCGCCTATCTCGGCACGCCGGACGAAATCATCGTCTCCGGTCGCCTCGGCGATGTCAGCGCCGAGATCGAAAAGGTCCGGGAGGAAGCCCGCCGGCAAAAGGGCTGGATCATGGACACCTATCTGCTGCGCAAGCCCGGTGAGCCAGAAGATATCTAGCCACTGCCCTGGCAGTCGCCACGCAAGCGGGTAACGGGTAACAAGACCGGCGAGACGGATTGGCGGCCCTCAAGAGTTAGAAAAAACAGCGTTTTATGCCAATTTGATAATCAAGCTCCGCCTGGCGGAGCCTGCTCGCCTGGCGTATATCACACATATTGACGTTAAATTCACAGAATTGTATGGTCAGTTGGCCGGTTCGAATCCTGCCGCTGTTTCATCGGCGGCCGCAATCGGCAATGGCGGATCCCGGCGAGGATGATTTCCATGATGTTCAGCGCGAACCTTGCTTGGAACCAATTCGCAACGCGTACCGGCTCACGCTGAACGGGATCATCATGTCCAGCCTGCTTGGGATCGACAACGGCCTGACGGTGACGAAGGCAGTGATCTTCGATGGCGACGGCACCCAGCTGTCGGTGGCCAGGCGCCGTGTGCCGCAATCGATGCCGCATCCCCGCTGGGTCGAACGCGACATGCTGGGCCTCTGGCAGGCGACCGCCGAGGCGATCAGGGAAGCCATTGCCCTGAGCGGTCGGCCAGCTGGCGATATCAAGGCCGTGGCGGCGACCGCGCATGGCGACGGGCTGTATCTGCTCGACAGGAACCGCCGGCCGCTCGGCCCCGGCATCCTGTCGCTCGACAGCCGCGCCGGCGAGATCGTCGACGAATGGGCAAAGGGTTCGGTGTTTGCCGAGGCCCTCGCTTTGACCGGACAGGTTCCGCACGCTTCGGCGCCATCGGCGATACTGGGCTGGCTGAAAAAGCATGCGCCGGAACGCTTCAGCCAGATCGGCCATATCGTCGGTTGCAAGGACTGGCTGCGCTTTTGCCTGACAGGCACCGTCGGCACCGATTTGACCGAGGCGAGCACCTCGTTCACCGACGTCCGCACGCAAGTCTACGCGCAGGAGGCGATGCGCATCTTTGGCCTGGAGGAGCTGTTCGCGGCTTTGCCCGGGGCTGCACATTCGGCCGACATTGTCGGCTACGCCACCGCCGAAGCGGCCGCATTGACCGGGCTTGCGGAAGGAACTCCGGTTGCTTGCGGCCTGCATGACGTCACCGCCTCGGCGCTTGGCATCGGCGGCCACGAAGAGGGCGTGGTCAGCATCGTCGCCGGCACCTACTCGATCAACGAAGTGGTCTCCGCCGAGCCGCGTACCGACCAGCGCTGGTTCTGCCGCAACGCCATCGACCTCGGCCGCTGGAACAACATGTCGATCTCGCCGGCCTCGACGGCGAATTACGACTGGTTCCTCGACACGCTCTGCCGGGCCGAACAGGACGAGGCCAAGAAGACCGGCCGCTCGATCCACGAGATGCTGGCGACCGAAATCGACACCGCGCTGAAGAAGCCGTCGACCCTGCTCTTCCATCCCTATCTGTTCGGTTCGCCCTACGGCAATGCCGCCAGCGCCAGCTTTGTCGGCTTGCGCGGCTGGCACGACCGCGGCGACATGCTGAAGGCGGTGCTGGAAGGCATCGCCTTCAACCACCGCACCCATGTCGAAGCCCTGCGCGACGGCTTTGCCGTCCGCGAGGTGCGTTTGACCGGCGGCGGCTCGCGCAATCCGGCCTTCGCGCAGATGTTCGCCGACGTGCTCAACGTGCCGGTCACCGTCACCTCGACCGACGAGGCGGCCGCCTACGGCGCCGCCCTTTGCGCCGGCGCGGCAGTCGGCCTGTTCGCCTCGCCGCAGGAAGGCGCGCGCGCCACCTGCACGGTGAGCCGCGAATACCGCCCGGACCCGGCACGCAGCGCCGTCTTCGACGAGCGTTATTCCATCTATGGCCGCATCGCCGAACAGCTCAGGCCGAAATGGGCCGAAATCGAAAGCCTTGCAGCGCAAGCAATGGGGGGCACAGCATGATCAAGGCCGACGAACGGCGCGAAGAGATCGCCGAATATGTGATAAAACTCGGCCAGGTGCGCATCGACGATCTGGTCGAGCATTTCGGCGTGTCGCGCATGACCATCCACCGCCACATCGACCAGCTGGCGCATCAAGGCGTGCTGCGCAAGCTGCATGGTGCCGTCACCGTGCAGCCATCCGGCCTCTATGAAAGTGCCTTCCGCTACCGGGTGACGGTTGGGCGGGCGGAGAAGGACGCACTGGCTCGCGCCGCCATGGACTACGTCGAGCCGGGACAGGCGGTAATCCTGGATGACTCGACCACAGCCAACGCCGTTGCGCCGCTGCTGCTCGAGGTCACGCCTCTGACCGTCATCACCAACAGCGTGTCGACGGCTGCATTGCTGACCAATGTCGACGACATCGACTTCATCTGCCTCGGCGGTCAGTACCACCGCACCTACAACGCCTATATCGGCATCGTCTGCGAGAATGCGATCTCGCGGCTGCGCGCCAATCTCCTGATTTGCTCGGCCTCCGCGATCAGCGGCACCACGGCCTTCATCCAGGATCAGCATGTGGTGCGGGTAAAGCAGGCGATGATGGCGGCGGCGATCAAGCGCATCCTC
This sequence comes from Mesorhizobium sp. 2RAF45, assembly GCF_052115225.1. Taxonomy (NCBI): domain Bacteria; kingdom Pseudomonadati; phylum Pseudomonadota; class Alphaproteobacteria; order Hyphomicrobiales; family Phyllobacteriaceae; genus Mesorhizobium; species Mesorhizobium sp. 2RAF45. The sequence continues at coordinate 655,203 of NZ_JBFRGG010000001.1, forward strand.
CTGGTCGACCATTCCAAGTTCGACAAGGTGGCCCTGCACGTGCTCGACGACCTGGTCAGCTTCGAGGCGGTCCTGGTTACCGACGGCATCAGCGACAAGCATGCGCAAAAGCTGGAGCAGGCCGGGGTCCAGCTGCGTATCGTCAAGACGGCGAGGCCATGACATCAACGCCCGAAAGCCAGCACGGCTCCGAGCAACGGACCGGTGTCCCCGGCGATATCGATGTCGTCATCCTCGGCGCCGGCATCAATGGAGCAGGCCTGTTTCGCGATCTCAGCGCGCAGGGCGTCAGCTGCTGCATCGTCGACAAGGCGGATTTCGGCTCCGGCACCAGTGCGGCGCCTTCGCGCCTGATCCATGGCGGGCTGAAATATCTGGAGACCGGCGAATTCGGGCTGGTGGCGCAGTCGACGCTGGAGCGCAACCTGCTGCTCAAGAACGCGCCGCACTATGTCAGCCCGCTGCCGACGGTCATCCCGATCTTCTCCTGGGGCAAGGGCATGTGGGCGGCGCTGCGCACGCTGCTGGGCTCAACCAGCGCGCCGCGCAGCCGTGGCGCGATCCTCATCAAGATCGGCCTGATGATCTATGATTTCTACGGCTCGCGGCACCGGGTGATGCCGCGCCATCGGCTTGTCGGACGCCGTCAGGCGCTTCGCGACATGCCGGCGTTGACCGGCTCGATCGTCGCCACCGGCACCTACTACGACGCCAAGATCACACATCCCGAACGGCTGGTGCTCGAGCTGATCGCCGATGGTCTGGAGGCCAACCCTAACTCCAGCGCGGCCAACTACACCTCGCTGGTCTCTTCCTCGAACGGCGTGCTGGCCTTCAGACGACAGAACCGCGGCGAATTCTCGTTGCGGCCGAGGCTGGTCGTCAACGCCGCCGGCCCATGGATCGACCATGTCAACGCGGCACTCGGGGCGCCGTCCAGGATGATCGGCGGCACCAAAGGCTCGCACATCCTTCTCAAGCACGAAGCGCTGGTGCAAAGTCTGGCCGGGCGCATGCTCTATTTCGAAGCCGATGACGGGCGCATCTGCCTTGTCTACGACTATCTCGGCAAGGCGCTCGTCGGCTCGACGGATCTCGCGGCCGATAATCCGGATACGGTTCGCTGCGAGCCGGCGGAGATCGATTATCTGCTGGAAAGCGTGCGCACGCTGTTGCCGGGCATGCGTTTCGAACGCGACCAGATCGTCTATGCCTATAGCGGCATCAGACCCCTGCCCGCATCCGACGCCGCCATCCCCGGCCTGATCAGCCGCGATCATTCGGCGCCGGTGGCGGAGTCGGAGCCATCGCGGCCCTTCCCCATCATCTCGCTGATCGGTGGCAAATGGACGACATTTCGCGGTTTCGCCGAGGAGGTCGCCGACACAGTGCTCGATCGTCTCGGCCGCATCCGCAAGGTGACGACGCGCTCGATGCCGATCGGCGGCGGCAAGGACTTTCCGGCCGACACAACTGCACGATCAAGCTGGCTGGCCAAGGCCGCATCGGCCTCGGGCATCGACGAGGCCCGGCTCGACCTGCTGCTGTCGCGCTATGGCACCAAGGCATTGCCGATAGCCCGGCACCAGAGTGCATCGAGCAATGAAGACCGCTTGCCGGACTCGCATGACTACAGCGTATCGGAGATCGACTACATCGCTCGCAGCGAATTCGTCGAACATCTGGCCGACATCGTCATGCGGCGCACGACGCTGGCCATCAGCGGTTCCCTGACGACAGGCGATTTGCAGCAGATCGCCCTGATTGCCGGCCGGGCGCTCGGCTGGAACGCTCAGAGGATCAGCGAGGAGATCGACGCGGTTGTCACGCAGCTCAACGGCACCAATTTGATGGGGCTGCAACCGGAGCAGCTGCCGCGAACCACGAGTGATCGCGCCAAACTGGCTTGAGCGCGGCACAGCCTCATTGCTGACTTGAAAGCAAGCGTGTCACAGCACCTGTGAGATATTGTCGATTTTTGAAAAATTAAACAATATCAATATCATATATGGATATATATTAGCCGCTCGGTCACATGAATGTTACGTTATCGACAAAGTATCACAGTCATTGACGGTAACTTAACATCGATGTATGGTCGATTGCGCTGGAGGAGCACGCTGCGGTAGGGGTCGATGCAAGCGGGCCAACCGCACAGCGGCTTATGCGGCGCTTCGCGCCAACAAAACGAAATGCCACCTCTCATCGCCGCCACTACACAGGTCGTCACAGCATGAGTTCGCAGCCAGCAGCCACCACGATGAACCGGCGAGGATCGCCAGGCGTCCGCTGGGCGGCCGTCGCGATCGCGATCCTGGCGCTGCTCGGCGCAATGATCCTCGACACCAAGATCGTCACGATCGGCTCGGCCGAAGACACCCGCAAGGCGGCGTTTTCGCCGGAGGCGTTCGGCAAGGCTGAATTTCCGAACGTGCAATCCGCCGTCGAGCAGCGCGCCGTCGATGCACCGACGCTTGCGGCCGCCATCGCCAAGGACAAGGCGGCCGCGGAGAAACAATATGGCGTGCCGGCCAATGTCGGCACCGAATTCTCGGTCAAGTTCACTGGCGTCGTCGGCGAGGGAAAGTCGGGCATCTACACCGTCAAGGTGGCTGACGTCCCGGACAATCTGGTCATTCGCATCCAGACCGGACCGGCGATCAACGGCACCGATCTGCGCGACGCCACCGGCGCGATCACCTTCGGCCAGTTCACCAACCAGATCGAGTACCAGAATGCGGGCTCGGCCCTGAACAACGAGATGAAGAAGCAGGTGCTGTCGGCCATCGACAACACCCAGCTCACCGGCAAGACCATCTCGGTCGTCGGTGTCTTCAAACTGATCAACCCCAAAGGCTGGCTGGTCGCGCCGGTGAAGCTGAGCGTCCAATGAATGCGGCGCCCGAATTCGAGCCGGCGCCGGGCGACACCGTGCTCGCGGCCCGCCACATCGTAAAGACGTATGGTGGCACGCACGCGCTCAAAGGGGTCAATTTCGACATCCGCCGCGGCAAGGTCACGACGCTGTTCGGCGAAAACGGCGCCGGCAAGTCGACATTGATGAAGATCCTCTCCGGCGTGACGACGCCGACATCGGGAACCATCGAGCTCGACGGCCAGTCCGTCACCTTCTCCTCAGCCTCCGACGCCCGCGATCGCGGCATCTCCATCATCCATCAGGAACTCAGCCTCGCGCCCAATCTGAGCGTGCGCGACAACATCTTCATGGGCCGGGAAATACGCGGCGCGACCGGTGTCGATTTCGCCGAGGAGGCCCGCCAGACGCGGCGGCTGATGGCCGACCTCGAGGAAGACATCGATCCACTGACGCTGGTTCAGGACCTGCGCCTTGGACAGCAGCAGATCGTCGAGATCGCCCGCGCGCTCTCGGTGGATTCACGCATCCTGATCATGGATGAACCGACCTCGGCGTTGAGCGCCACCGAGGTGGAGGTGCTGTTCAGGGTGATCCGCGACCTCACGGCCCGCGGCGTCTCGATCGTCTATATCTCGCACCACCTCGAGGAGGCGTTGCAGATCACCGACCACGCCGTGGTGCTGCGCGACGGCGCGATCACCGCGACGGCCAACGCCAGGCACATCAACCTCGAATGGATCGTCCGCAACATGGTGGGCGAGAACTTCGATTTGGGCTCGCCGCCCACCGGATACGCCTTCGGCGAGGTTGCCTTGTCGGTCGAGGATGTCAGTGTCCCCGATGCATCGAGCTCGGAACGTTCCGTGGTCGACAGGCTGTCGCTTGCCGTACGCAGCGGCGAGATCGTCTGCATCTACGGGCTGATGGGCGCCGGGCGCACCGAATTGCTGGAATGCATCGCCGGGCGCCTGCAGCCATCGGGCGGGCGCATCCTGCTCGGAGGCAACGACATCTCCCGCTTCGGCATCGCCGAGCGCATCGCCAGGGGGCTCGTGCTGGTGCCCGAGGATCGCCAGCGTGACGGCCTGGTTCAGACGATGTCGGTCGGCGCCAACCTGTCGCTCGCCAGCATCGGCGCTTTCGTCAGGGGAATGCTGTTGTCGCGCTCGCAGGAGCGGACGCTGGTCGAAGCCTCCATCCGTGACGTGCACGTCAAGACCGCGGGCGGCAGCGCGCCTATCGGCTCGCTGTCCGGCGGCAACCAGCAGAAGGTCGTCATCGGCAAGATGCTGACCACCAATCCCAGGGTCATGCTGCTGGACGAGCCGAGCCGCGGCATCGACATCGGCGCCAAGGCCGAGGTGTTCCGGCTGCTCAGCGAGCGGGCGGCGCGCGGGCTCGCCGTCGTCTTCTCGACCTCGGAAGTCGCCGAATGCCTGAGCATCGCGCACCGGATCATCGTCATGCATCGCGGCAGGATCTCGGCCGAATTCGGTGCCGATGCCACGAAGGAGGAGATCATGGCCGCTTCCGGCGAGGCCGTGGTCTCCGACCATGAAGAACACAGGAGCCACCACCGTGACCGACGCTAGCCCCGATCGCAGCCGCTCCCCGAGGGTTTCGGCCGACGGCTTCAGCCTGGCCAAGCTTTTACTGGAGGGCCGCGCCTTCTTCGCGCTGATCGCCATCATCATCGTCTTCTCGCTGCTGTCTCCCTACTATTTCTCGGTCGGCAATTTCCTGACCATGGCCTCGCATGTCGCCATCTTCGGCATACTGGCGGTCGGCATGCTGCTGGTCATCCTCAATGGCGGCATCGACCTGTCGGTCGGCTCGACGCTGGGCTTCTCCGGGGTGATCGCCGGCTTCCTGATGCAGGGCGTGCAGCTGACCTCGTTCGGCGTCATCCTCTACCCGCCGGTCTGGGTCGTCGCGGTGCTGGTCTGCGTGCTCGGCGCGCTGGTCGGTCTGGTCAATGGCGTCCTTATCGCCTGGCTGAAGGTCCCCGCCTTCGTCGCCACGCTCGGCATGCTCTACGTCGTGCGTGGCGCGGCCCTGCTGATGACCAATGGCCTGACCTACAACGATCTCGGCGGCAAGCCGGAGCTCGGCAACACCGGCTTCGAATGGCTGGGCTTCAACCGCCTGCTCGACATCCCGATCGGCGTGCTGGTCATGGCCGTCATCGCCATCATCGGCAGCATCATCCTCAACCGCACCGCCTTCGGCCGCTGGCTCTACGCCTCCGGCGGCAACGAACGCGCCGCCGAACTCTCCGGCGTGCCGGTCAAGCAGGTGCAGGTGTCGGTCTATATGCTCTCGGGCATCTGCGCCGCCGTGGCCGGCCTCATCCTGTCCTCCGAACTGACCTCGGCGGGTCCGACCGCCGGCACCTCTTACGAGCTCACGGCAATTGCCGCGGTCGTCATCGGCGGTGCGGCGCTCACCGGTGGCCGGGGCAACATCCGCGGCACGCTGGTCGGCGCCTTCGTCATCGGCTTCCTGTCCGATGGTCTGGTGATCATCGGCGTCTCTGCATATTGGCAAACAGTGTTCACCGGCGCGGTCATCGTGTTGGCGGTGCTGCTCAACGCCATCCAGTATCGCCGCCGCGTCAAGCTTCCGAGCACGGCCGGCGGCTCGCCCACTTCTCCACAAAAGGACAAGGCCACAACGGCCGATCCCGCCCTCGAGAAGACCGCCGGTTGACCGGCGCGATTGCTAACCAAAGGAGGAACTCTATGTATCGTAGTGCCAGAATTCTGATGCTCTCGGCCTTCGCCCTGGCCGCACCGATCGTCGCGGCAAGCGCGGCGTCGGCCAGCGGCCTCATCTCGATCATCGTCATCGACCCCGCCAACCCCTACTGGCTCACCGAAGGCAATGTCGCCAAGGCCGAAGCCGAAAAGCTCGGCTACACCGCGACCGTCGGCGCCTCCAAGGCCGACACCAACACCGAGAGCAAGCTGATCGACACGGCGATCACCAACAAGTCCGTAGCCATCATCCTTGATCCGGCCGATGCCAGCGGCTCGATCGGCGCGGTCAAGAGGGCGATCGCCGCCAACATCCCGGTCTTCCTCGTCAATGCCGAGATCAACCAGGAGGGCCTCGCCAAGGCGCAGCTTGTCTCGAACAACGCCCAGGGCGCCGCGCTCGGCGGCCAGCAATGGGTGACGGCCATCGGCGAGAAGGGCAACTATGTCGAGCTGCTCGGCGCCCCCTCCGACAACAACGCCGCGACACGGTCGAACGGCTACGAGACCGTTATCAGCCAGTATCCCGACCTCAAGAAGGTCGGCTCGGAAGTCGCCAACTGGGACCGCACCCAGGGCCACGACAAGATGCAGAGCCTGCTCCAGGCCCATCCCGACATCATCGGCGTGACCAGCGGCAATGACGAGATGGCGCTCGGCGCGATCGCTGCGCTGAAGGAGGCCGGAAAACTGTCGAGCATCAAGGTTGGCGGCTTCGACGGCTCGCCGGACGCTGTCGCCGCCATCAAGGCCGGTGACCTGCAATACACCGTGCTGCAGCCGGTGGCGGTCTACTCGGCGAAAGCCGTGCAGCAGGCGGACTCCTTCATCAAGACCGGCAAGACCGGCGCCGCAACCGAAAAGCAGCTGTTCGATTGCCTCCTCATCACCAAGGACAATGTCGACAAGTACACGGCTCCGTTCACGCTCTCGGAGTAAGAAAACCGACGAGGGGTGGCCTTTCGGTCGCCCCTCTGTCCTATGTCGCGGGCCGGCACGGTCGCGTCATCCCAATATAGGCCAGGATCTCGGCCTTGCGCCTCGTCGAGCGAGGCCAGAGGCTCATCCATGAGCAGCAATCTGGGTCTGGCGAGCAGTGCCCGCCTCATCGCCACGGGCTGCTTCTCTACGCCAGCCGTCGCTTCAAAATGGCGCAGAACTCAAAAGTGTTGTGCGGCGTGGCATAGACTTGCTCCACTTCCAGCCCGATCAGGCCGAGATTGGAAAGCACCTCTATTCCCGAGCGAAAACTTTGAGGTGTAAATTGCCAAGCGTGAACATCGATGTAGGCCCCAGCGGAGGTGTCGTACTGGCTCATGGCCACGGAAACACTGGACAGATTGTGACGAAATCTCGGTACCCCGTGATCGCCGGTCCAATGGCGAACCGGATCATTATGCGTGGCTAGAGCAATGTGTTCGATGACGCTCTTTGCGGTGTGAACTTTGTTGCCTCGAGCGCCGATGAAATCGGCAATCGAACTCTCTGCGATGAAATGGTCGAAGCAGTAGCGCTTGTCCGGGATAATCAGGAGGTATCTGCCTGTCGCAGTGAGAATCCTCGCGACCTGATTCAAGTGGTAAATCAGGTCTGGTTGATGCTCGACGCAGTGACTGCTCAGGCAAAAATCAAACTTTTTGTCCACGATGCTCAAGTCGCCGGTGCTGGAAACATAGTCGATATCCACCGGGACGGTGTAGACATAGCCGATCGCATTAGCCCTGTTGATCAGTCCTTGTTTGTCCATGACGTCGAAATATTTAACGTTTGGACCGCGCAAAGTCGGATTCGTGAAAGGCCCCACCTAAAGCGTTGATTTGCCGTCAACAAGAGAAGCGAGGGCATTTCGGTTGAACTCTGGCGGAGCGGCGTCCATCTCAATTTCCTCGTTGGTCGCGTTGCGAAACTACCAATCATGGTCGCGCGTGGGAATCAATCGCGACTGGGGATTGCGGTGATAATGTAGGCGGCACGATCGCAGCATCTGGTTCGCGCGGTGACCTGCCCCGATTGCGTTGGCAGCGCGAAACCTCGCTCCGCCGACGCCTCTCAGCCCGCATCGATCTCCGCCTGCAGTGCATCCATATGCGTCGCCGCCGCCGCGGTGGCCGCACGCTCGATGGCGCGGAAACGGCTGACCACCGCAAGGCCGATAGCCGTCAGCTGCGCGCCGCCGCCCTTGCGGCCTCCGGTCTGCGCGGCGACCAGCGGCTTGCCGAACACCCGATTCATGTCCTCCACCAGATCCCAGGCGTGCTTGTAGGACATCTCCATGCCGCGCGCGGCGGCCGAGATCGAGCCGAAGGTGGCGATCTGCTCCAGAAGCTCGATCTTGCCCGGACCGATCCGCCCGTCGGGATCGAGATTTATCCGCAAGCTCAGCGATGGCATCTATGCTCCTCCGCGGTCACCAGGACTCCTGCCGAAGCCACTTCAGCGATAGCGTTATTCCAAATCAATATAGCGGCGATCGCCGCTTCTGTCAGCCATCGACCTCGAGCGGCAGGCCGGCGCCGGTGTTGGCCCGGTCGAAACTCACTGTCTTGACCACGGCGAAAACCTTGCCGCCGAGCCGCAGTTCCAGCGCCTGCCGCGACTGTTCGGTGATGCGGGCGAGCACGGTTGCGCCATTGCAATCGATGTCGACCTCGACCGCCGGCCCTTCGCCCGGGCGGATCGCAACGATCGTGCCGGGCAGGATGTTGAGCGCGCTGAGGCCTGTCGGCTTCTCCGCAGCGATCATCACATCACGGGCACGGATGCGGACACGCACGGGAGCCCCGGTTTTCATCGCCAGGCGCGGCACGCGGATCTCTCCGGCGGCCGAGACGAGCACGGTCATGCCGAAAGTCTCGTCGTGGCGCAGAACCTTGGTGTCCAGCACCGCACCGCCCTCGCCGCGCTCTTCCGTCGGCAGCAGGTCGAGCCTTTGCATCACCACTTGGGTCGGGCCACCGGCAACGACCTTGCCTTGCGCCAGCATCACCACGTCGCTCGCCAGCCGCGCCACCTCGGCGACCGAATGGCTGACATAGACGATCGGAATCTTCGTCTCATCGCGCAGCCGTTCGATATAGGGCAGGATCTCGGCCTTGCGCGCCTCGTCGAGCGATGCCAGCGGCTCGTCCATGAGCAACAATCTGGGGCTGGCGAGCAGCGCCCGGCCGATCGCCACGCGCTGCTTCTCGCCGCCCGAGAGCTTCACCGGGCGCCTGTTCAGCAGCGGGCCGATGCCGAGCAGGTCGACGACGGCATCCATGTCGGCGTAGCGCTCCTTGGCCGGCGTGAACCAGCGGCCGTAGCGCAGATTGCTGGCCACGCTCATATGGGGAAACAGGCGTGCGTCCTGGAACACCATGCCGATGCGGCGCCTGTGCTTCGGCACGAAAATGCCGGCATCGGTGTCGACCAGCGCACGGCCCTCCACCTCGATGCGGCCCTTGTCGGGTCGGATCAGCCCGGCGATCATGTTGATGAGCGTGGTCTTGCCCGAGCCGGATGGCCCGAACAGCGCGGTGAGCCGCCCGGCGCTCTCGAAGCGCGCCTCGATGGCGAAATCGCCGAGCCGGTGGCCGATGTCGACGCGGACGCTCATTCGATGTCCATCCGCCGCCCAACCCGTCGCGCCAGCACTTCCGAGGCGACCAAAGCCGCCATCGAGATGACGACCGAGATCAATGTCAGCCGCAATGCTCCCTCATCGCCACCCGGCACCTGCGTAAAAGTGTAGATCGCCGAGGGCAGCGTCTGCGTTTCGTTGGGGATGTTGGAGACGAAGGTGATGGTGGCGCCGAACTCGCCCATCGCCTTGGCGAAGGCCAGGATGGCGCCCGCGATCAGCCCGGGCAGGATCAGCGGTAGAGTGATGGTGGCAAACACCCACAAAGGATTGGCGCCAAGCGTGCCCGCCGCCGCCTCCATCTTGCGGTCCACCGCTTCGATCGACAGCCGGATTGCCCGCACCATCAGGGGAAAGCCCATGACGCCGCAGGCCAGTGCCGCACCCGTCCAGCGAAACGAGAAGACGATGCCGAAATGCTCGGCCAGGAAGGCCCCGGCCGGGCCGCGCTTGCCGAAGGTCAAAAGCAGGAGGTAGCCGGTCACGACAGGCGGCAGGATTAGCGGCAGGTGAACCACGCCGTTGAGCAGCGTCTTGCCCCAGAATTGTCCGCGGGCAAGCAGCAGCGCGATGGCTATGCCCGGCGGCAGGCTGGCGAGCATCGCCACGGTTGCCACCTTGATGGACAGCCGGACCGCATTCCATTCGTCGGGAGTGAGGTCCAGCAGCCAGGTCATATTGCGCTATCAGGCCCTGTTCAGTTGCTCGGCGTGAGCACGGTAAAACCCTGTTCCTTGAAGAGCGCGCCGGCCTTGGCGGACTGCAGGCATTTCAGGAAAGCCGTCGTATCCTTGTCCTTCGAATCGGCGGTCTGGGCAACCGGATAGATGATCGGCGGATGCGAATCCTCCGGGAAGGTGCCGACCACCTTGACGCCCTTGTCGGCATGCGCGTCGGTGGCATAGACGATGCCGAGAGCGGCCTCCCCTGTCGAAACCAGCTTGAGCGCCGCACGCACGTTCTCGGCCTGCGCCACCTTGCTTTCGACCGAGGACCAGACGCCGAGCGATTCCAGTGCCGCCTTGCCGTACTTGCCGGCCGGCACCGCCTTGAAGTCGCCCATGGCGAGCTTGCCGTCGCCGACCAGCTTGGCGAGGTCGAAACCCTTCTCGATCTTCGTCTCGACCGTCGAATCCTTTGGCGCTACCAGCACGATCTCGTTGCCGAGCAGCTTCACCTCGGTATCGGGCTTGGTCAGCTTCTTGTCGGAAAGATATTTCATCCAGTCGAGATCGGCCGAGATGAAGACGTCGGCCGGCGCTCCGCCTTCGATTTGCTTGGCCAGTGCCGAGCTTGCCGCATAGGAAACAGTCGCGGCCTCGCCGACATCGGCCTCGCAAGCCTTGTTGACCGCGTCGAGCGCGTCCTTGAGGCTGGCCGCCGCGAAAACCACGACCTTGTCTTGCGCATGTGCGGCCGGCATCGCTGCCATCGCCGTCGCCGCAAGACCGCCAATGGCGATCGCCTTCAACCCGAAGCCCTTGCGCGTCATCGAAAACTCTCCCTGGTTGGAAATCCGTGCGGCGCGAAGCCTGCCGATCGATATATCCGCATGAATATAACAAGGGAAGGCCCGGCGGCTCGCGAAAACGCCTATGCCCCACCGATCGTTCTGGTAAGACGAGCAGGAAACCCAATGCATGTCGCCCAAAAGTGACCTCGGTTTTGCGAGAACGGCCTGCATGAAAGCAACGGAGAGCCCAATGAAGATCAGCGCCGCAACGTGCTCAAGGGAACGATCACCGAGATCGTCAAAGGAGCCACCACGTCGCATGTCAGGATCGACATCGGCAGCGGCGCCATCGTCACCGCCTCGATCACCAACGAGGCCGTCGCCGACCTCAAGCTCGAAAAGGGCAAGCAGGCCTATGCCGTGGTCAAGGCCTCGGACGTAATGGTCGGCATCGACTGAGCCGTCTGCGGCTCAAACGGCGATGGGCGCCTTGATCGAGGCATCGGCGACATAGTTTTCCAGCCGGAAATCCTCGAAGCGGAAGGCGAACAGGTCCTTCACCTCCGGATTGATCCACATCGTCGGCAGCGCCCTCGGCGTGCGCTGCAATTGCTCGCGCGCCTGTTCAAAGTGGTTCGAATAGAGATGCGCATCGCCCAGCGTGTGGACGAAATCGCCCGGCTTCAGCCCGGTCACCTGCGCCACCATCAGCGTCAGCAGCGCGTAGGACGCGATGTTGAACGGCACGCCGAGGAAGATATCGGCCGAACGCTGGTAGAGCTGGCAGGACAGCCGGCCTTCGGACACGTAGAACTGGAACAGGCAGTGGCAGGGCGGCAGCGCCATCGCCTCCACCTCGGCCGGGTTCCAGGCCGAAACGATCAGCCGGCGCGATTGAGGATTGCGGCGTATCTCCTTGAGAAGGCCCGCGATCTGGTCGATCGAGCCGCCATGGCCGTCCGGCCAGGAACGCCACTGCCTGCCGTAAACGGGGCCAAGGTCGCCATTCTCGTCCGCCCATTCGTCCCAGATCGTGACGCCGTGGTCGGTCAGGTATTTGATGTTGGTGTCGCCGGCCAGGAACCACAGGAGCTCATGGATGATCGACTTCAGGTGCAGCTTCTTGGTCGTGGTGACCGGAAAGCCGCGCGCCAGGTCGAAACGCATCTGGTAGCCGAAGACGGAGCGCGTGCCGGTGCCGGTGCGGTCGCCGCGATCGGCGCCGTTGTCCAGCACATGCCGCAAGAGGTCGAGATATTGGCGCATCGGTCCAGCTCGATTCGAGATTTCACCAATCATAGCGCATGAGCGCGCCGGCGCCACGCCTGTCTGAGATTCTTTCCCCACCCGGACATGAAGCGGAGCGCTCTTCAGAACCCGCGCTGGCGGACCGAAAGCGCATAAAACCGTGCCGATCGGTCGCCAGAACAGAAATTGTCAGACCTCTCAGAGCGAGCCGAGTTTGCCCAGATCCTTGGCCACCAGATAATAGAAGGTCACGCGGCTCTTGGTGTTGTCGGCGTGCATCGCCTTGCAGGTCTTCTCGATCGACGCGTCGGCTTTCGCCCCATCGCTGACGCCGAGCTTCTTGGCCACCCAGCTCTCCTTGACGCGCTCGAGCTCCTTCGGGTCTGTGCAGGACACCAGCGAGGAATCGCGGTTCCTCAGCGCAATGCCCAGATGCTTGACGATCTTTTCGACCGCGTCGGCACTGGCGCCCGCGTCGTACTTCTTCACATCCGCAAGATAGTCGGCCATCAAAAATTCCCCTCGTCGGCGCCACGGATCCGATCGATGAGGGCTGTGGCGCGCTTCGCAATCCGTGCGCTAGGTCGGTTACTCCTCACCGCTCGCAAAGCTTCCGTTGTGACCGCGCCCAAGTCAACCCTTGCCGTCGCAATTTGACACAGGGACAAAGCCTCATTGCGGCCTTTCATTTCCGGCGAACGCCCCCTATATTCGATTTGTCGGCTTGACCGACTATGGCGATAAATGGGCGATGAAATAAGCCGTTCGGACCCGGGGGCGGTACCCGGCGCCTCCACCAAAAGCCGCTGTTGACGACAGAGCGGTTTTTGCTGGGGGCGAAATAGGATCGACGAAGGTGTAAAGATCGTACTTTTGCCCGGCATTGTACCACCGTCATCGGGCTAAACTTATAGTTGCCAACGACAACTATGCGGAAGCACGTCTCGCTGCTTAATGCAGTGCGATAGCTTCAAATCAAGCCCTAGGGGTTCGCACTTCTAGGCGGGGTTCGGAGGTACCTGGCAACAGAAACCTCCACTTCTCCCCTCCCTCGATCCACGTCATGCGCAACGGCCGCTTTTGCCGTCCGGACTTCGCACGGCCTCGGGCCGCTAAGCCGCCGCTCGCGTGTCTTTTTCTCCATGGGCAAAAATGCAAAACGATTCCGATCGACTCTTCGTGCTGACCGGTGGTCCGGGCTCCGGCAAGACCACTTTGATCACAGCCCTGCGTCGGGCGGGCTTTGCGACTTCCGTTGAAGCCGGACGCGGCATCATCCGCGACCAGTCCTCGATAGGCGGAACCGCCCTGCCCTGGAGCGACCGCGCGCTGTTCGCCGAACTCATGCTGTCGTGGGAGATGCGCTCATATCGGGACGCGATCGAGCAGAAGGGACCGGTTTTCTTCGATCGCGGCGTGCCGGACACGCTCGGCTATCTCAGGCTGAGCGGCCTGCCCGTGGCAGAACACATCAGTGCCGCCGCCAAGCGCCTGCGCTACAATCCGCGCGTGTTCGTCGCTCCGCCCTGGCCGGACATTTTTGCGCAGGACGAAGAACGCAAGCAGACTTCAGACGAGGCCGAGCGCACCTACCATGCGATGGCCGGCGTCTATACGGAGCTGGGTTACGAACTTGTTGCGCTGCCCCTGGTTCCGGTCGAGACACGGTTGCGTTTCGTATTGGCCGAGGCAGGGCTGAAATGAAAAGGCCGGGAAAACCCGGCCTTTTCATGCGCTTGCGAGCAGTGCCTATTCCGCCGGCGCTTCGACCGCCTCGCGCGAACGGCCGAGCGTGACCTTGGCCAGCGTGAAGGAAATTACCGCGCACAACGTGATGCCGGCGACCATTGGCAGCGGCGTGCCGTCGAAGAATACGCCGGCGACGCCCATGGCGAGCGCGCCGATGGCGAAGTGCAGCGTGCCCATCAGCGCCGAGGCCGTGCCGGCGATCTCGCCGTGCTCTTCCATGGCCAGCACCGAGGTGGTCGGAATGACCAGGCCAAGGAAGCCGTAGCCGACGAACAGCAGGGCTGCCATCACGTCGAGCCGATCGACGCCCGTCGCCATGATCGCGAGCAGCACCACCATCGTCGAGGCGTAGCCGGTCACCGCGACACGCACCACGCGCCGCAGCCCGAAACGCTCGGCCAGCAGGCCCGTCAGTTGCGACATGCCGATGAAGGCCACCGCATTGATCGAGAAGAACACGCTGTAGACCGAAGGCGACAGCCCGTAATGGTCGATCAGGATGAAGGACGAGCTCGACAGATAGACAAAAAAGCTCGCAATGCCGAAACCGGCGATCGCCACTAGGCCAAGGAAGTTGCGGTCACCCATCAGGAAGCGGTAGCCGGCAAGCGCGGTGCCGAAGGAGGAACCGACGCGCTCTGCCGCCGGCCGCGTTTCCTTGAGCGAGGTCGCGAGCAGGATGGTGGCAAGGGCCGCTGCCCCGGTCACTGTCCAGAACACGGCGCGCCAGCCGAAATTCTCGATGATCTGGCTGCCGGTCAGCGGCGCCAGGATCGGCGACACCGAAAACACCAGCATCAGCAAGGACATCAGCTTGGCCGCCTCATTGCCCGTATGCAGGTCGCGCACGATGGCGCGCGGCACGGCCATGCCGGCGCTGGCGCCGAGGCCCTGCAGGAAGCGGAAGGCGATCAGCCATTCGATGGTCGGCGCCATCGCCGAACCGATGCCGCCGACCATGAACAGCGCAAGACCGCCATAGAGCGGCAGCTTGCGGCCGACCATGTCGGAGATCGGCCCGACGACGATCTGGCCGAAGCCCATCGACAGGAAGAAGATCAGCAGGCTCATCTGCACGGCGGCGGTGCCGGCGTGCAGATCCGCGCCGATCGACGGCAAAGCGGGAAGATACATGTCGATCGCGAAGGGGCCGATGGCGGACAACAGGCCGAGCACGACCGCGATGCGGAGGAATTTGGGACTCATGATATTGGCTTCTTTCGAATCTGGTTGCCGCCGCCAAGCGACGTCTGACCTAGGACGTTCCATCCCGTGAGGTTCCGACACTCCAGCAGCGAATCTTGTCGTCTCCCGGCGCGAAATCTCTTTATCGCATGTCCACAAATTTAGACAGTCTTGTCTAAATCGTCAATCACCTCTATATAGATTTTGATGAGAGCGAGCGTTTCTCCTGACACTTTCCCGCCACGCGGCCATGAGGCCAAGCGCCTGTCGATCATCGACGCCGCCGCTGGCGTGTTCTGCCGCGAAGGCTTCGCCGGCGCCAATATCGACCTGATCGCCGCCGAGGCCGGCGTCTCGCGCCAGACCGTCTACAACCACCATGGCGACAAGGAAAAGCTCTTCATGGCCGTGGTGCGCGACCTCACCGATCGCTGCAATGTCGGCATCTTCGCCACCATTGCCACCTTTCCTGACCAGCCCGGCGATCTCGAAGCGGATTTGATCGGCTTTGCCGTGCGCCTGAATCAGAACTGCATCTGCAATCGCGACGGAAAATTCCTGCGCAAGTTGATCCAGACCGAAGGCGAACGCTACCCCGAACTGTTTGCCGAATGGCGCGAACAGGGTCCGGGCACGACGTTGCCGGCAATCGCCGCCCGCTTCGCCCGCCTCGCCTATGGCGGTTACCTGACGATCGACGACCCCGACGTCGCGGCGCGCCAGTTCTTCGGCCTGGTCAATGCCGAACTGCAGACCACCTTCATGCTCGGCGGCACGCCGCGCGAGGACGAAGTGGTGCAATCGGCGACGAATGGCGTGCGCACCTTCCTGCGCGCTTTCGGCAAGCGCCCTTCCCCGGGCAGCGTCAAAAAGCACACTGCGCTGGCCAACGCATAACATTTGCGATTGCCGGTAAGCCGACTTGCCGATCAAATCGTTGGCAATAGTCCTCGCTTCGACGCGACGGTGGGCTATATCAGGTTTACGCCGCGCTCAAGCTTGATTACAGCTATGCGGACGATTCAACGGAACCCGACCACCACATGGCCGACGACCACATCCGCTACGACATTCTGGCCCAGGAGGCGTTGCGCGGCGTCATGCGCAAGGTCCTGGCCGAGGTCGCACGCACCGGCCTCCCCGGCAACCATCATTTCTTCATCACCTTCCTGACCGGCGCGCCCGGCGTGCGCGTCTCGTCGCGCCTGCGCGAGCGCTATCCCGAGCAGATGACCATCGTCATCCAGTTCCAGTACTGGGACCTCAAGGTGACCGACACCGGCTTCGAGGTTGGCCTGTCCTTCTCGGACGTGCCGGAGAAACTTGAAATCCCGTTCTCGGCCGTGCGTGGCTTCTATGATCCCTCGGTGAATTTCGAGCTCGAGTTCGACGTCAAGACCGATGCGCAGCCTGAAGAGGAACCGGCCCAGCCGGCGCCCGAGACGCTGACCATCGTTTCCGAGAAGAAGCCGAAGGCCGAGAAAAAGGCTGCCGCCGAGCCGGAGAAGAAGCCCGCCGCGACCGAGGCCGGCGCCAAGGGCGCCGAAGTGGTTTCGCTCGACGCCTTCCGCAAGAAATAGGTTCGCGGTCCGCGCCATGGCCGACATCGTCAATCTCCGCCAGGCTCGCAAGCAGAAGGCGCGGGACGAGAAAACGCGCCTCGCCGAACAGAACCGGGCCCTGCATGGCCGTTCCAAGGCGGACAAGCAACGCGACCGGTTGAATGCCGACAAGGCTGAAAAATTTGTCGCCGGCCATCGCCTCGACCCGTCCGGCAAAGATAAGCAGTGAGTATTCGGCCGTGAGCGTCGTCGAAAAGCGCTCGGTGACCATTCGCGGCCATCGCACCAGCTATTCCCTCGAAAAGCCCTTCTATGACGACCTCGTCGCCATCGCGGCGGCGAGAAAGCTGACGCTGGCCGCGCTTGTCGCCGAAGTCGATGAGACACGGCCCCGCGAGACCAACCTGTCCTCGGCGCTGCGGCTGCATGTGCTGGAATGGGCGAAGCGCGGAGCCAGCTTGGACTAGACGCCCTCGACCGCGTCCGCCTTTTTCCCGCGCCTGGAACCGAAGCCAAGCAAGGTCGAACGGTCGCGTTCCTCGG
The DNA here is from genome assembly GCF_052115225.1 of Mesorhizobium sp. 2RAF45. Lineage (NCBI taxonomy): Bacteria > Pseudomonadati > Pseudomonadota > Alphaproteobacteria > Hyphomicrobiales > Phyllobacteriaceae > Mesorhizobium > Mesorhizobium sp. 2RAF45. The sequence continues at coordinate 672,196 of NZ_JBFRGG010000001.1, forward strand.
CCTGTTTTCTCGACCGCACGCGCATCAGATCCTTCCAGCCGACATAGCCGACCAGTTGCAGGCTTTCGCGGGTCACGACTGGCAGATGCGAGACATTGGCCATCAACAGCTTGTCGGAGAGGCCTTCGAGATACTCCTCGGGAAAAGCGAGCGTCACCTTGCTTCCAGCAAGCAGGTCGCCGAGCGTCGTCGTCCTGTGCTTGCCGGCACGGCGCCAGCGCAGGATAGCCGGCGGATCGATGAGACCGAGCACCCGCCTGTTCTCGTCGATCACCGGGAAGCTCGGATGCCGGGTTTCCGGCGCGGTCAGGAAGGCGGCGGCGCCATGCAGCGTCATCGTCGCCGGCACGCTCTCGACCTGCGCCGTCATCACCTCGCGCACCCTGGTCAGCGCGAACGGGTCGACGCGGTATTCGCGCACGAGGTGGTGCCCTCGCCTGGCTATCTTTTCGGTCAGGATCGACCGCTTCATCAGGAGCACGGTGACGGCATGCGCCGCGGCACAAGCCGCGATCAGCGGCACCAGCACATGCGTGTTGCCGGTCAGTTCCACGGCGAAGAACGTCGCCGTCAGCGGTGCCCGCATCGTGCCGCCCATGGTCGCCGACATTGCAAGCAGCGCCCAGAAGCCGGGATCCGCCGCGGGCAGGATGCCGGCGAGCACCGCCCCCATTGCGCCACCCATGATCAACAGCGGCGCCAGCACGCCCCCTGATGTTCCCGAACCGAGCGCCACCGACCAGATGATGGCCTTGACCGCCAACAGCAGCAGTGCGGCGGCTGCGACCGTTCGACCATCCAGCATGTCGGCGATGTTGTCGTAACCAACGCCGAGCGCCCGCGGCTCGATCAGCCCGCCGATGCCGACCACCAGGCCGCCGATCATCGGCCACCACATCCAGTGGATGGGCAGTTTCTGGAAGGCGTCCTCGCAGGCATAGACCATCTGGGTGAGCAGCCCCGACAAGAGGCCGGCGCAGATGCCGACCAGAACCCAGCCGCCAAGCCCCACGAACGAGATCGCCATGCTGCCTTGAAACGGAAAGATCGGCTGAGGCAGATGCAGCGCGGTACGCTCGACCTCGGCAATGATCGCCGCAACCGCCACGGGGATGAAGGAGCGCGGCGTCCATTCGAACAGCAGCAGTTCCACCGCCAGCATGATGGCCGCGATCGGCGTCCCGAACACGGTGGTCATGCCCGCTGCCGCGCCTGCCACCAGCAGCGTCTTGCGTTCGTTGTCGGTGACCGGCAGCATCTGCGCGATCAGCGAGCCGATCGCGCCGCCGGTCATGATGATCGGGCCCTCGGCGCCGAACGGCCCGCCGGAGCCGATCGAGATCGCCGACGACAACGGCTTCAGGATCGCCACTTTGGCATCGAGCTTCGAGCGCCCGAGCAGGATCGCCTCGATCGCTTCGGGAATGCCATGGCCACGGATCTTCTCGCTGCCATATCTAGCCATCAGGCCGATGATCAGGGCGCCGATGACCGGCACCACCACCGCGGCAAGCCCAAGCGGCGTATCCTGCAATTTCAGCTCGGCGAACGTGAACTGGCCGAAATAGGCAACGTTGGTGGCAAGCCGGATCAGTTTCAAAAGCACGATACCGGCGAACAGCCCCGCCGTGGCGACCACCACGGCGATGGTCGCGATGGTCAATACCCGCGCGTCGGTGGTGAAATCCCTGAGATGGCTGTTTTCGGAGGGCTTCATGGCGGGCTTTCTGGCGGCGGCCGGATCTCGAATATGCGGCACGGCGAAGACGCCGGCCGGCTTGTCGGCTCGCTATGTATCGTAACACGATATAAATTCAAGCTGGTTTTGCATCAAAACCGTTTGAGCCTTTGGCCGGAATGGAACAAATGTCTGGAATGACGCAGCCCGGAAAATCTCGCCCCGCCATCGAACTGGCCGACTACCAGCGGCTGTCCGAGTTTCGCTATCTGATCCGCCGCTTCCTCGAATTCAGTCAGCTGCAGGCGGAAGATGCCGGCCTGACGCCGCGCCAGCATCAGGCCTTGCTGGCGATCAAGGGCTATCCGGGCGGCGGATCGGTGACGGTCGGCGATCTGGCGGAGCGCCTGCGCATCCGCCATCACAGCGCCGTCGAGCTGATCAATCGTCTGAGCGACGCCGGACTGGTCGTGCGGGACCAGGACAAGGACGACCATCGCCGCGTGCTGCTGCGGCTGACCGAACGCGCCGACGATTGCCTGGCCGAACTGTCAGCGGCGCATCTCGATGAGCTTTCGCGCATCGAGCCCATGCTGAGGCGCTTACTCGATCAGGGCCGCGAGTGACGCTTCGGCATCCTGCGCTGGATGGCACCTTTATTTTTCGGGCGCCCGCATCTTTTGGCTTCCCGGCATCGTCTAGGCGATGAGAGGCCCAAAGGGCGCAAGGCAATCGAGAGGAAGACCTGCGATGAAACGCCATCTGATACTCTACAAGATGAAGCCCGAACGAGCCGATGAGAACGAGCGGCTGATCCAGGCCGTTTTCCAGGAATTGCGCGACAAATCGCCGGACGGCGTCCGCTACATGACGTTGCGCGCCGCCGATGGGACATTCATCCACCTGGTCGAAACGCACACCGATGCGCATTCTGATAGCATCACCGGCCTGGCCACATTCGAGGCTTTTCAAAGCGGCTTCAGGGATCGCTGCAGCGAACCTCCGCAACGCGACGAGGTGACCGTGGTGGGCAGCTACCGGATGCTGAATGCGTGATCGAGGAAGATGAGGTCACAGAACGGAGGCTCATGAACATTCCCATTCCTGGCGGGCAGCATGGGCTCTTTGAGCGCCTGTTTGGGGAATTGCGCCCCAAGCTGCACCGCTACTGTGCCCGCATGACCGGCTCGGTCTTCGATGGCGAGGATGTGTTGCAGGAGGCGCTGGCCAAGGCGATCGAGGCCCTGTCCGTTGCCGGCCCGATCGCCAACCCGGAAGGCTGGCTGTTTCGCATCGCCCACAATGCGGCGCTCGATTTCCTGCGCCGCCGCGCCCGCGAAAAGGCCTATTCCGACGAGGATTTGGACATGATCGCCGACCCGGCGAATCCCACCATCGATCGCCAGGCCGCTTCCGCGGGGCTGCATACTTTCATGCGCCTTCCCGTCACGCAGCGAAGCAGCGTCATCATGATGGACGTTCTGGGCTATTCCCTGCAGGAGATCAGCGCCACGCTCGATACCAGCATCCCCGCGGTCAAGGCCGCGCTGCATCGCGGCCGCGACCGCCTGCGCCAGATTGCGCACGAGCCCGACGACCGCCCTCTCCCGAGACTGGGCGCCGCGGAACGTCAGTTGCTCAACGCCTACATCGATCGCTTCAATGCCCGTGATTTCGACGCGGTGCGCGACATGCTGGCAGAAGAGGTGCGGCTCGAACTGGTAGCCAAGACACGGCTCAACGGCCGCAAGGAAGTCGGCACCTATTTCGGCAACTATTCCCGGGTGCGCGATTGGCATCTCGTGCCCGGCTTCGTTGAAAACAGGCCAGCAATCCTCGTCCGCGACCCCAACGACCCGACGGCCCGACCCGCCTATTTCATCCTGCTGGCCTGGCACGACGGCAGGCTCGCCGCCATCCGCGATTTCCGCCACGCCCGCTATATCGCCGACAGCGCCGAACTGCTCGTTCTTTGAAACGATTTCGGGACGGGAAGGCCTCGCCCTACTGCCCTACTGCCCTACTGCCCTACTGCCCTACTGCTACTGCAACGACTTCAACAAATTGTCGATCGTGAACGGATTGGACTTCGGCTTGGCTGGCGGCGGCGGGTTGTCGTTGGCTTCCGGCAACGGCTCAGGCTCGGCCTTGGGCGCCTGTTCGGCGGCCTTGCGCTCGGCTTCCAGCCTGGCCTTTTCCTGCGTGGCGATGCGCATCGCCTCTTCCGCCTTCTGCCTCTCCTGCTCCGCCTTGGCCGCTTCGTCGGCGGCCTTCTGCTCGGCCGCGGCCTTGGAATCGGCATCAGCCTTTGCCTTTGCATCCGCTTCGGCCTTGGCCTTGGCATCAGCGTCCGCTTGGGCCTTCGCCTCTGCGTCGGCCTTCGCCTTGGCCTCCGCTTCGGCCTGCGCCTGGGCCTCGGCCTCCGCTTTCGCCTTGGCGTCGGCCTCCGCTTTCAGCCGCGCCGCCTCTTCTTGCTGGCGCAGTTCCTCGGCAGCCTTGTCGCGCGCGTCCTGCAGTGCCGCGTAATAGCGGACTTCGCGCCGCAGGCGCTGCTTCTCCAGCAACGCCGCCTGCATCGCCTCGACGCGCTGCTGCTCCTTCTCCAGCGCGCGCTGGGTCAGGAACTGCGCCAAAGGCTCGCTGTCGAACTGCCGTTTGACGGCGCCGAACGGCCCCTCGGCGGTGAAATTGACGATCGGTTCGGAACCGACCAGCGCCTCGTCGCCGGGCCGATAGGTAATGGCGCCCTTGGCGGAAACCGTGCTGGTGTTGAGATCGGCCGTGACATCGGCGGACAAGGTCGCCGCCGGGTTTTCGAGGCTGATCGGCGGTACCCTCAGCGTGCCGCCGGCAATCGTGAAAGCGATGTCGGCATTCCCGGCGGGGAAATTGCCATCGGCAGCGACCTCGGGCGCAAAGCCCGCTGTCTTGGCCGCGTCGATGTCGCGCCCGATCTCGTCCGCCTTGGCCAGCAAAGCGTTGAACGCATCGGGATTGACGCCCGCCACCTGCAACCCCTTGAGCGTCGCCGTGCCGGACCCCGACAGGGCGGCGATCATCGCTTCGACCGACTTGCCGCTGGTCGACAGCGTCGTCGAGAAATCGCCGACGCCGCCGATTCCGGTATCCGGCAGCACGTTCGCCAGATCGGCGCCAGCCAGCTTCATCTGGCCAGTGAAAAGCCCGGTGCCCTCATTGTTCTTCAATTCGAACAGGCCGGTCAGCGCTCCGCCAAGAAATTTCGCCTTCAGGTCCGAAACGCGGATGCCTTCCTGGTCGAGCCTCAGCGAAAAAGCGGCGTCATAGGCGGTGGCGAACGATCCGGCGGCAAGCGCCGCCGTCGTCAGGTCGAGTGCGGCGGTAAACGGCAGGCTGGACTTCTGGCTGAAGGGTGCTGCCGGCCAGGAGCCGCTCTTGTCGCTCGCGGTCTTGTCAGCCGCATTTTTGTCGGCGCCGTCTTTGTCAACAAGGAAAGCGGAATCGCCGAACAGCGCCACGGCCATCGGATCGAGATCGAGCTCGTCGAGTGCCAGCGCGCCCGCCAGATGCAGCACGCCGTCCTTGGCGTCGATGTTGACGTCGCCGGACACCGCCGCCTCGTTGATCGCGCCGCTGACATTGTCCAGCACCAGCAGGCCGTTGCCGTAATCGCCCTGCGCCGAAAGCGACGTCGACATGCCCGCCCCCATGCCCGGCAGGCCGATGCCCGACGTCATCAGCCACGGTTCGATGTCGGCCGCATCGAGATTGATCTTGCCCTTGGCGGCAGGCCCTTGCGGCGTGTCGGCAACGGTTCCCTCGAAGCTGGCCTTGAAGTCATTGCCGGCAAGGCTAAAAGTCGTCGCCAGCCCACCGCCCAATGTGCCTTTGGCCTGAATGTCGGTTGTTGCCTCGCCCAGCATGCCGAGCGGCAGCGCCGGCAGGCCGTAAAGCGCGAGCAGCGCGGTGGCGTCGGGGTTCTTGGCGTTGAAGGTCAGTGTCACCGGCGCCTCGAGAAGCTTGTCCGGCGCGCCCTTCCCCGACAGCGAGGCCGAAAAGGCCGAGCCGCCGGCCTTGCCCTGCCCACTCACCGCCAGGCCGGTCGTGCCATCGCCATTGTCGGCGGCACTCGCCACAAGGTCGACGCGTGCATCCTGGAACAGGTCGGGATAGGCGGCAGCGCGGCTCGCCAGCCCCTTCAGCACCGCATTGTCCGGATAATGCTGCGCGGCGACGTCGATCAGCGGCTTGAGGTCCACAGCGACAACCGATGCGTCGAGCTTGCCGGTCGGGCTCGCCGGGAAATCCTTGATCCGGCCCGTGGCGCTGATCGAGGCGCCGGCCAGTCCGCCGACCGACAGCCGATCGACTTCAAGCAAGCCGTCACGCAGCCTGAGCGCGGTATCGACCGTGTCGGCGGTCAACCCGCCGGCGCTGACCGGCCCGGCCTTGATCTGGAAATCGAGATCGCGGTCGGCAAAGCGGTTGGCGCCCTTGTCGCTGACGAAGATCGAGGCGAAGGCCGCCAGCCCATCGACATCGAGTTCACCGCCTTCGAGCCGCATCAGCACCGATGGCCTGGCTTCGTCAGGCTGGCTGGAATCGATACGGCCGGAGAATTTCGCTTTGCCCAGGATCAGTTCGAGATCGCTGAAGGCCTGGCGCTTTTCGGTCAGGTCGACCTTGGCCTTGAAGCCTGCGGCGGGCAGACGGCGGATCGCCTCGTCGACATCTTTCGACAGCCAGGCGGCAAAACCGGATGGTTGCGCCACGGCCAGCAGCAGCGAGCCGGTGAAGCCGAAATGGCCCTCGACGCTGAGCATGCCATCGGCTTCCAGCGTGGTGCGTCCGGGCAAGGTCGCGGCCAGCGATTTCACCGACCAGCCGCCCTCGGCCGGCTCGGCGGACAGATGCACGTCGCGCACCGTGGTGTCGCCGGCCACCACGGCCGGCAGCTTGACCTCGACGGTGCCGGGGATGGTCGGCTTCGGCAGAGCGATCAGCGCCTGCTCGAGCCCGGCAATGCGCTGGTCGAGCGTCAGGCCGGCGCCGGCCTCTGCGCCCACGGCCTCGTCGAACTGCACCTGCGCGCCATTGGCCTCGATGGCGAAATTCGGCTTCTGGCCGAGATCGACAGAAGCCTTGCCGTCGGCCGTGTAGGGATTGTCCAGCGGTCCCGTCTCGAAACGGAACTCGTCGACGCCAAGCTTCTGGTGGTCAAGCGAGAACTTGCCGTTCAACCGAAAGCCCGGATCGGGCTTGCCGGCGCTGACCTTCACCGTCTCGCCATCGGTGCCGCGCAATTGGGCTGAATTCTTATCGGCGCCGGAGATCTTGAACTGGCCGGAATAGACAGCGGCACCCTTGACGATGCCGGCATTACCGTCGGTTTCGATCACCAGCGGATAGGCGTCGGGATCGGCCTTCAGCCGCAGCCGCATCTGGCCGTTGCCTTCGGCCTTGCCGGTCGACGCCGCGACCGTGGTGCGCAATCCGTCGAGCCGCAACGTGCCGTCCATGCGCCACGGGCCGGCCAGCGACTTGGCCGAAATGGTCGAATTGATCTCGGAGAAGATATGGCTGCGTCCGCCGGCGGCATGGCGCAGTTCGATCTGCCCTTCCGTCACCGTCAGCTTCTCGATCGAGATCTGGTTGAGGTCGAAGGGCGAGGACGGCCGCATCGCCCAGTCGACGGTGCCGTCATTGGCAATATCGATGGTCGCCTTCGGATGCACCAGCCGCATGTCGAAGATCAGCACCTCGCCGCGCAGGAAGGGCGCCAGTTCCGCATCCATCGAAAACGTCTCGACGGTCATGGCCGGCTGGCCATTGGGGCCACCGGCAACGGCAACGTTGGAGAAGGTCACCGACGGGAACGGCAACAGCCTTGCCGTGGCGTCGCCCTGCACGGTCACCTTGCGGCCAAGAATGGCGCTTGCCTCGCGCTCGAACTGGGCGCGGTAGCCGGTCCAGTCGACAAAGTACGGAACAACCAGCGCCGCGCACAGCACCAGCACGAACAGGCCACCGAAGATCACGAACAGGCGTGCGAGCATCAGCTCCGAACAGGTTGATTGAAATTCAGCCGCACTCTACCCGCATCCGCGTGTCGATAAAGAGGCAATTCATCCAGTATTGCGTCATCCCGGTCGATCTGAAACAAATCCGGCAAAAGCGGAGATTTTTCAGATGTCAGGCAAGAACTGGGACCGCGTGCCGATCGACGCGCAGAGCGTCGATGCCCCGCTTTCGCAATCGGCGATTTTTCTTGTCGTCACCGTCGCCGGCGAACAGCTGGCCCTTGCCAAGGTTTGTTCCGTGCTCGGCGAGCTTGACGATCTGGTCAAGACTGTCGGCTTTCGCGGTCTCGGCGGCCGCCTGTCGTGCATTGCCGGCATCGGCCGCGATCTCTGGGACCGCCTCAGCCCAAACCGGCGGCCGCAGGAACTGAAACCGTTCGCGCCGATCAAGGGCGCGGTCCATTCGGCGCCATCGACACCGGGCGACCTTCTCTTCCACATCCGGGCCGAACGATCGGACATGTGCTTCGAGTTCGAGCGTATCCTGCTCGACCGCCTTGGTCCCGATGTGACCGTCGTCGACGAAGTGACGGGCTTTCGTTATTTCGACGCCCGCGACCTGCTCGGCTTCATCGACGGCACCGCCAATCCGACCGGCCTCGACCTGCCGGCCTCGGCGCTGGTCGGCGAAGAGGATGGCGACTTTGCCGGCGGCTCCTATGTCGTTGTCCAGAAATACCTCCACGACATGCAGGCCTGGGCGCGCATTCCGACGCCCGAGCAGGAGGCGATCATCGGCCGCACCAAGATCGACAACATCGAGATCGACGATGACGACGCGCCGCGCAAATCGCACAAATCGCTGGCCACCATCGAGGATGCCGACGGCAACGAATACGACATATTGCGCGACAACATGCCGTTTGGCCGGCCCGGGCTGAATGAGTTCGGCACCTATTTCATCGGCTATTCCAGGTATCTGTGGGTCACCGAAAAGATGCTGCAGCGCATGTATGTCGGCGACCCGCCGGGCGCCTACGACCGGCTGCTCGATGTCTCGACACCGCAGACCGGCACGACGTTCTTCGCGCCGACCCGCCCGATGCTGCAAGCCCTTGTCGAGGGTGTGCAGCAATAGCTTCGCGCAGCACGGTAAAGCGGCTGCCGACAGCCCTTGTCGCTTGGATCAGCGTGCGTCACGCTTGGCCTGCGCCACCTTGCCCGCCTTGCGCTGCCGGCCGAGTTCCGCCGGCCGGACCAGCTTCGGCGCCCGCTCGTTGGTGACGGCCCGCATGCCCTTGTGAGTTGTCCGCGAATTGTGCGCGGGACCGTCCGCCGGCGCATTTTGCTTCATGGCGAGTGCCTTGCGCGCATTCCCGACCAGTGAAACGCGAGCCGCCAGTTGGCGCCGCCTTTCGGCCTCGCCATTCAGCCGCCGCATCGCCATCGCCAGCACCGCCAGCTTGACCTGCGAACCGCTATCGGCCTTTGACGGCGCCGCGCCCTTGGGCGCCCCCTTGCCGCGTATTTCACGGCGGCGGCGATGTGCTTCGGTCTGCGCCGTGTCGCGCCGCTCGCGCAGCAGCTTGACCAGGTCGGAGAGGTCGGCGTCGGAAAGCTCCTGCACCACCGGATGGTGCGACTTCTCCACCAGTTCCTTTTCATCGGCACTCAGCGCGCGCGCTTCTTCCTTGCGTGAAATGGCCATGACAGTTTTCCTCCACTGGCAACGCCTGACTTATCAGACCTGCCTTCGGGGGGAGCCTCGACCCGAATGGTGGCGCGGTCAAGACGAGCGTTTTCGGGAAGCCTTACCCCACAGCCGGCAATATCTTGCCCGGATTCATGATGTTTAGCGGATCCAGCGCCTGCTTGATGGTGCGCATGATGTCGACGCCGTGACCGAGTTCGCTGCGCATGAAGCCGATCTTGCCCTGGCCGATGCCGTGCTCGCCGGTGCAGGTGCCGTCCATGGCGATCGCCCGCAGGTTGAGCCGCGCGACGAATTTCTCCGACAGCGCGATTTCATTGGGGTCGTTCACATCCATCAGCACCAGCACGTGGAAATTGCCGTCGCCGGCATGGCCGACGATCGGCGCGATCAAGTCCATTTCGGCGATGTCGGCCTCGGTCTCGGTGACGCATTCGGCAAAGCGCGAGATCGGCACGCAGACATCGGTCGACAGGCCCTTGGCGCCAGGCCGCAGTGTCAGCGAGGCCCAGTAGGCGTCATGCCGGGCCTTCCACAGTTTGGTGCGTTCCTCGGCGACGCTGGTCCACAGGAACGGCCCGCCGCCATTTTCCTCGGCGATCATGCCGAAGGTTTCGGCCTGTTCGGCCACGCCGGCATCGCTGCCGTGGAACTCGACGAACAGGCACGGGCTCTCGGGATAATCGAGCTTGGAATAATTCTTCATCGCCCGCATCTGCAGCGCGTTGACCAGCTCGATGCGCGCCACCGGGATGCCCATCTGGATCGTGGCGATGACGGCGTTGCAGGCCGCCTCGACACTCGGAAACGGACAGACGCCGCCGGAGATCGCCTGCGGAATGCCTTGCAGCTTCAATGTCAGCGAGGTGATGATGCCGAGCGTACCTTCCGAGCCGACCAGCAGCCGCGTCAGATCGTAGCCGGCCGAGCTCTTTCTCGCCCGCTTGCCGGTCGTCACCGTCTCGCCATCGGCCATGACGGCCGTCAGCGACAGCACGTTCTCGCGCATCGTGCCGTAGCGCACCGCGTTGGTGCCGGACGCCCGCGTCGCCGCCATGCCGCCGAGCGAAGCATTGGCGCCGGGATCGATCGGAAAGAACAGGCCGGTGTCGCGCAGATGCCGGTTCAGATCCTCGCGCGTCACGCCGGGCTCGACCGTGCAATCGAGATCCTGCGGATTGACGGAAAGAATGCGGTTCATGCGCGAGGTGTCGACTGAGATGCCACCGCCGGGCGCATTGGTGTGGCCTTCCAAAGAAGAGCCGACGCCAAAGGCGATTACCGGCACGCGGTGCGCGGCGCAGGCGCGGACGATCTCCTGCACTTCTGCCGTCGTCTCCGGGAAAGCCACGCCATCGGGCGCCTGTGTCGGGATATAGGTGGTGGTATGCGCATGCTGGGAGCGGATAGCCTGGCCGGTCTGAAAGCGCTCGCCCAGCTGTTGCTTGAGGATGCCAAGCACCGCGGCGATGCCTTCCTCGTTGCGTTCGACCGGATTGAGGTCGCTCAGAGCCATGAATTCCTCCGCGAATGGACCAGCGTCCACGCTTGTTATGCAGCTATGGATGCGTAGTCTCCGTAGCCACAATTTGTCCAGCGCCAGAACAAGGAAGTCTCGATGTCCATCCCCGCCCCGTTCGTCTCCAAGCCCATGGACATCGAGAAGGACTGGATCGATTACAATGGCCATCTCAACATGGCCTATTACAACGTGCTGTTCGACCGCTGCTCGGACGAAGCCTTCGAGGCGATGGGCATGGGGCTGGACTATGTGAAACAGCGCCGCCTCACCATCTACACCGCCGAGGTCCATGTCTGCTACGTCCAGGAACTGCATCTGGACCACAAGGTCCAGGTGTCCTTCCAGCTCATCGACCATGACGAGAAGCGGCTGCGGGCCTACCAGGAAATCCGCCATGTCGACGGCTGGCTCGCCGCCACCTCCGAGACGCTGTCGCTGCATGTCGACATGTCGGGGCCGAAGGTCGCGCCCTTCCCCGCCGATGTGATGGCCAAGGTCGAAGCCATGCGCGCCGCCCATTCGGTGCTGCCGATGCCGGAGCGTGCAGGGCGCTCGATCGGCATCAAACGCAAATAGGGCGAGACCGACACCGCTCCGAACAGAGTGACGGGACCTCAAAGCCACACCGGCGAGCCAAAATCACCGAACCCTCAAATCGGCTGGCACCCCGTGCTTGAAGCCGCCCGGCACCCGCATTAACCTTACCGAGGTTTTAACGGGAACAAGCCAATTGAGCCGTTGAACGACTCAGCAGAGCGGTCGAAAACGTCCGCACTGGGTTGTTTTACGGACGGCGGGGCGAAGCCGGTTCGAGGTACGTGCATGAAAACCGACATCAAGGTCGAGGTGGACAGGCTGGCCGCTGATCCGCGCATCACCGACTATGATTTCTGGCGTTCGCTCAAGAACGTCGACAACGAGATATTCCACATCGCCAACAACAACGAGCCGATCCCGTTCGACATGATCCGCTGGCGCAGCATTTTGAAGCGCGCCCGCCTGAAGCGCGGCCACGCATAGCCTGGCGAAACGGCTCGCGAAAACATCAAATCACGCAGTTCACGGCGACCGCTTCACCGCCGCCAGCGGCGAGCGCGCCACCACCGGTGACGACTGGATGATGGCCGTGTTCGTCATCGCATAGGGAATGATCCGGTCGATCACCCGTTCGAGTTCGGCCACCGAGCCGACATGCGCGAGCGCGATGAAGCAATCCTCGCCGGTCACGCGGTCGCATTGCGCGATCTCCGGCGTTTCGCGGATGATCTCGGCCACCACGGACAATTGCCCCGGCACCGGCCGGATACGCAGCCATGCCGACAGCTTCAGGCCCAGCGCGGCGGGGTTGATCTTGACGCAATAGGCCTCGATCACGCCGTTTTCCTGCAGCCGCTTGATGCGCTCGGCGACACTCGGCGCCGACAGGCCGACCGAACGCGCCAACTCCGCCGTACTGGCGCGCGCATCCTTTTCCAGCAGGCGCAGGATCTTCATGTCGGCCGCGTCGAGATCGATATTTTCAGTTCGAAGGCGTTTCACGGATAAGTCCTTGCCTTTGGAAATAGTATTGCGAGAGTGGTCGGCCCGTCCGCCATATAAAGTGGAAAAACTGCCTGCGATACTGATCCGATGGACGATCAGACGCAAGCCCCCGTTTCCCGCCCTGCTCCCGCCTTCGACGGCCTGGCGACAAGGCTGCCGCCGCATGTCTGGTTCGGCGTCAGCGCCGTCTTCCACTATCTCGGCCCGGCCTTCGCCGTGCTGCTTTTCTCGCATGTCGGCGTGCTCGGCATGGCTTGGCTGCGCATCGCCACCGCGGCGCTGATCTTCGCGCCGCTGACGCGCCCCTGGCGAAGCTTCGCCCGCGCCGACCCGCCGACACGCCTGCTGTTGCTGGCCTTCGGCGCTTGCCTGGCGGTGATGAACTGCTCGTTCTACCTGGCCCTCGACCGCTTGCCGATCTCGCTGGTTGCGGCAATCGAATTCGTCGGCACCATCGGCGTCGCGCTGATCGGCCTCAGGAGCGCCCGCAACCTGGTTGCCCTTGCGGTGGCCGTCACCGGCACCTTGCTGTTGATCGACGTCAAATGGTCCAGCGATCCCGTCGGCCTGTTCTGGGCTTTCCTCAACGGCGCGCTCTTCGTTGGCTACATCGTGCTCGGCCACCGTGTCGCCCGTTCCGGCGCCGTCGACGGCATTGCGGGCCTCGGTGCCGCCATGGCGGTGGCCTTCATCGTCGTGCTGCCGATCGGCTTCAGCGACGCGCTGCCGGCTTTCTTCTCGCCGCCACTGCTCATTGCTGCAATCGGCGTCGGCATCTGCTCCTCGGTCATTCCTTATATCTGTGACCAGCTTGCCATGTCGCGATTGCCGCGCTCGAGTTTCGCGCTGATGCTGTCGCTGCTGCCGGTCACCGCGACGCTGATCGGCGTCATCGTGCTGCGCCAGATTCCAAGCCTCGGCGATTACCTGGGGATCGCACTAGTCGTCGCCGGCGTTGCCTTCCACAAGCCTCCATCCAGCGACTAGACGCCGGGAAAACCGTTTATCTTCAATTGCTTGCACAAGTGCCGAGTCGGTTCCAGATCTCATCTGACTGCGACAAGACGTCTGGAATTGAACCAAATCCGCCTTCGAGCCGTTGACCCCCACGAAAACGGCTTGGAGTGACACAATGGACTGGAAACGGACCAGGGAGCCTGCCGACGCTTGGCACATGACGGACGACCTTCATGTCGAGCATGGCAAGGGCGACCCGTTCGCGGCGGCCATCCGCGCCACCCGCATGTCGATGATCATCACCGATCCCCGGCGGCCCGACAACCCGATCGTCTTTGCCAATGACGCGTTCTTGCGGCTGACCGGCTATGAACGCCACGAGGTGCTGGGCAAGAACTGCCGCTTCCTGCAGGGGCCGAAGACCGACAAGGAAGCTGTCGGACAGATCCGCACCGCAATCGAGGACAAAGCCGATGTCAGCGTCGACATACTGAACTATCGCAAGGACGGTTCAACCTTTTGGAACGCGCTCTACATCAGCCCTGTCTCTAACGACAAAGGCGAGGTGCAGTTCTTTTTCGCCTCGCAACTCGATGTCTCGGACCGCAAGCGCTCGGAGCATCGCATCACCGCCGACAAGGACCGCTTCGAGAAAGCGGTGAAGGAACGCACCGCGGAACTGGAAGCAGCACTGGAGGCGCAGACCACCTTGCTGCACGAGGTCGATCATCGGGTGAAAAACAATCTGCAGATGATCTCTTCCCTGATTATCATGCAGCGCCGCACCATAAAGGATGAGGCGACCAGGCATTCGCTGACCACCATGCTGGAGCGCATCGAAGCACTCAGCACCGTGCATCGCCGGCTCTACCAGTCGAAGGATGTCAGCCGGTTCGACGTCTCGGATTTCGCCAAGGACCTGGTGACGGATCTGCTAACGGCCTCGGGGCGCTCAGGGATCAAGCCGAAACTCGAGCTCGACCCAATCGTGATTTCAGCCGAGAAGGCGACGCCTGTCGCCTTGATGGTCAATGAACTCGTCACCAATGCCTTGAAGCACGCTTTCAAGGAGGGACCGGACGGGACCACGGCGGGGCGCATCGGCATCAAGATGAGCCAGCCCGACGGCCACTTCAACATCGAGGTGTCCGACGATGGCGTCGGCATGGCCGAGGCCAATGGCGACGCCTCGTTCGGCATGCGCCTGATCAAATCGCTCGCCCGCCAATTGCACGCCGACATCGAATGGCGTGACGCCAGGCCCGGCACCAAGGTCGTGATTTCGATGCCAAACGAACCGCAGCAAGAAGGACTCTCTCATGACTGAACCGCTCAAGGTCCTGATCGTCGAGGATGAAGCGCTGTTGGCGATGGAACTGGAAAGCCTCGTCGAGGAGGCTGGCCATAGCGTCGTCGGCTGGGCGACGTCTTCGGCGGAAGCAAGAAGCATGGTCGAGTCCACGGATGCCGACATCGCCTTTGTCGACATTCACCTTACCGACGGCCCGACCGGCGTCGACGTGGCCCACTATATCGGCGAGAAGAAACGTTCGATGGTGGTGTTCATGACCGCCAATCCGAAACGCATCCCCGATCATTTCGCCGGTGCGATCGGCGTCATCGCCAAGCCCTATACGATGAACGGTCTGACGTCGGCATTGCGGTACTTGCAGGAAGGCGTGCGCCGCCCGCCGCCGGTCTCCACGCGGCCGGCCGGCTTCACCCTGTCGCCGGCCTTCGAAGCGGTCTGGGCGCCCGCCGCCTAAGCCAGTTTCTCCTTCAGGAAGGCGATCGTCCTACCCCAGGCAAGTTCGGCCGCCTTCTTGTCGTAGCGCGCCGCCGACGTATCATTGTTGAAGGCATGGTTGGCGCCTTCATAGACATAGACCGTGTATTCGACATGCGCGGCATCGAGCGCCTTCTTGAAGGCATCGATGCCGGCATTGGTGCGATCGTCCAGGCCGGCATAGTGCAGCAGCAACGCGGCCTTGATCTTCGACGCGTCGGCGGCATTCGGCTGCATGCCGTAATAGGCGACGCTGGCGGCGAGGTCGGGCGCGTTGACGGCCAGCATGTTGGCCGTGCCGCCGCCCCAGCAGAAGCCGATGGCGCCGACCTTGCCGTTGCCATCCTTGTCGGCCTTGAGGAAGGCGACTGTCGCCACGGCGTTGGCGACAGTCTGCGCCGGATCGAGTTTGGTGAACATGTCGCGCGCCTTGTCCTCGTCATCAGGCGTGCCGCCAAGCGGCGACAGGAAATCCGGCGCCAGCGCCACGAACCCCTCCAGCGCCACGCGCCGGGCGACGTCGCGTATATGCGGGTTGAGCCCCCGGTTTTCGTGGATGACGATGACGGTGCCGAGCTTACCCGTCTGGTTCGCCGGCTTGACCAGATAGCCCTTCATCTCGCCGCCGCTGCCGGGATAGGTGATGTCCTCGCCTTTCACGCGGGCATCGTTTTCGGCGACGATCGCCGCCTGGGCGGAATTCGCCGCCAGCATCGGCGCGATCGCCGCCGCCGCGGCACCCGATCCGGCAAGCCTGGTCAGCTGTTCCATGAAGCGGCGGCGATCGAGCGTCAGATGCGTGTATTCGTCATAGGCATCGATCATCGCCTGGGTGATGTCAGGTTTGTCAGCGATGGTGGATCTGGTCACGGGGGCGCTCCTCGACTTTGATGTCCTTGCGTTCGCAAGATAGGGGCGAGCCTCACATCGTCCAGTCACGGCTCGGTGACGCTTCCGTTCCCTGGCAAGCTGCGGCAACCATCATCACAATTTTGTCATCGGCGACGAATCTTGATGGCACTGCCACAATGGTGGGGGAAACTGACTATCCGGCCGCCCCATGGCGCGGTCACGGCCCCGAAGGGTCCGATCTGAAAGGAAATGCCGATGACCGTGCCTTCGCCGATCCTGGCAACCGCCTTCATGCTTGCCACAGCCGCCATTCTGGCGATGCGCGCAACCATTGTGGCGGCGAACCGCAAGTCCATGGTCAAGGTCCGCAGCCGCCAGCGCCATCCGGCAAACACGAAAACCCAGGGTTGAGGTGAAGTCATGGACGTACAGGATATCGTGAACACCGTCTCGCAGAAGGCCGGCCTTGACCAGGCAACGACCGAAAAAGTCGTCGGCACCATTTTCTCGGTGCTCGAGCACGAGGCCGAAGGCACCAGCGCCTCATCCTTCTTCGCCAAGATTCCAGGCGCCGATGCATTGGCGCAGAAATATGACGTCATGGCCGCCGCTCCGGCCGGCGGCGGTGGCGGCTTCCTGTCCTCGCTGCAAGGCGCGCTTGGCGGCGTTCTCGGCGAAAAGGCAGGCGCGCTGGTCAACGGCCTCGCCGCGCTGAAGGCATCCGGGCTCGACATAGCGCAGATCCAGAAGGCCGGCGCCACGCTGGTCCAGCAGGCCGAAGCCGCGGCCGGCCCCGATCTGACCAACCAGGTGCTCGGCTCGGTGCCTGGCCTCAAGAGCCATCTCGGGCTCGGCTAGCGCCAAGACCGCTTTTGGTTAGCGCGACACAGCTATTTCGGCAGCGCGTACGCCATCACATAATCCCCCGGCTTGGTGCCGACCGAGCCGTGGCCGCCGGCAACGATGACCACGAACTGGCGCCCGTCGGCGACCGTGTAGGTCATTGGCGTCGATTGCCCGCCTGCCGGCAATCGGGCCCGCCAGAGCTGCTTGCCTGACGTCAGGTCATAGGCGCGCAGATAGTCGTCGACCGCCGCGCCCAGGAAGGCGACGCCGCCGGCGGTGATCATCGGCCCGCCAATGCCGGGCACGCCGACCTTCAGCGGCAACGGCAGCGGCGTCATGTCGTAGACGGTGCCGTTGCGGTGCTTGTAGTTGATCGTGCCCGTCCTGAGGTCGACGCCTGCGACATAGCCCCACGGCGGCGCCTGGCAAGGGATGCCCAGCGGCGACAGGAACGGCCCCATCACCACCGCATAGGGCGCGCCCTCATTGCGGTTCAGCCCCTGTTCGCTGCCCTTGGTGCTGTCACCCGGCGGCGGCACGTCGGCGCGGGGAATGAGTCTCGACGTAAACGCCAGGTAGGTCGGCATGCCGAACATCACCTGCCGCACCGGATCGACCGCCACCCCGCCCCAGTTGAAGACGCCGAAATTGCCGGGATAGACCAGCGATCCCTGCAGCGAGGGCGGCGTGTAGCGGCCTTCATAGCGCAATTTGTGGAAGGCGATGCGGCAGGCCAGCTGGTCGAACATGGTGATGCCCCACATATCGGCATCGGTCAGCGGCTTCGGGTTGAAGGAGAGATCGGAGGAAGGCTGCGTCGGCGACGTGTGGTCCCCCTCGATGGCGCCGCCGGGCGCCGGCACTTCCTTGACCGCGATCACCGGTTCGCCGGTGCGCCGGTCGAGCACATAGAGGTCGCCCTGCTTGGTCGGCCCGACCAGCGCCGGCACGACGGAACCGTCGGCCTTGGTGATGTCGATCAGGCTCGGCTGCGCCGGAACGTCCATGTCCCAGAGATCGTGGTGCACAGTCTGCCGCACCCATTTCAACTGCCCGGTGTTGAGGTCGAGCGCGGTGATCGAGGAGGAGAATTTCTCGACATTGGCGCTGCGTCCGGCGCCAAGCTGGTCCGGCGTCTGGTTGCCGAGCGGCACGTAGAGCAGGCCGAGCTTTTCGTCGGCGCTCGGCGTCGACCACATGTTGGGCGAGTTGGCGGTGTAGGTCTGGCCGGCCGGCAGCGGCGTCGTCTGGTCCGGATTGCCGGAATCCCAGTTCCAGATCAGTTTGCCGGTGCCCGCATCATAGGCGCGGATGACGCCGGACGGCTCCTGCGTCGAATAATTGTCGTTGACCGCGCCGCCGACGATGATCTTGCCGTCTGATATCAGCGGCGCCGAGGTCGAGTAGTAATAGCCCGACTTCGGGTATGGCATGCCGGTCAGCAGGTTGAGCGTGCCGCCCTCGGCGAAGGCAGGACAGACCTGCCCGCTGGCGGCATCGAGCGCGATCAGCCGCGCATCCGAGGTCGGCAGGTAGACGCGGGCAGCACAAGGCTGGCCGGCGGCGCCGGTGGCATCGGCATAGTAGGACACGCCGCGGCAGGTCTGGTGCTGGCGGTCCTTATCGAGCTTGATCTTGGGATCGTAGCGCCATTTTTCCTTGCCGGTCGCGGCATCCACCGCGATGGCGAAATTGTGCGGCGTGCAGATGTAGAGCGTGTCGCCGATCTTGAGTGGCGTCACCTGATAGGTGGTCTCGCCGATGTCGTCAGGCCCCTTCACGTCGCCGGTGCGGTAGGTCCAGGCCGGCTGCAGATTGGCGACATTGTCCGGCGTGATCTGGTCAAGCGGCGAATAGCGCTGGCCGAACTGCGTGCGCCCATAGAAGTGCCATTCGCCCGCGGGCACTTCATTGCCAAGATTGGCATTGGGAATCACCTTGTCGGTATCGAGCGCACCGGCAATATCTTTGGGGTCCGTCGTCATCGAATAGCCGGCCACAGCCAGCGATGCCAGCACGGCCAGGATCAGCGGCGCGCGCCCGTCAGGCCCGGCAAGGCCTCGCCTTGCCCAAGGCGTCAGCAGCCACAGCGCCACCAGCACGATGATGCCGCCGCGCGGGCCGAGTTCCCACCAGTCGAAGCCGATTTCCCAGACCGCCCAGGCCAGCGTGCCGATCACGATCGCCGCATAGAGCCACAGTGCCGTGGACCGGCGCCGGTAGAGCAGCCAGGCGGCAATCAGGAAGGCGAGACCGACGACGATGTAGTACCAACTGCCCCCCAGCGAAGCCAGCCGGATGCCACCGCCACCAAGCGCCAGACCGAGGAGAAAGAGAACGAGAGAGGTGATGGTGACAGCCAAGATGATACTCCTTCGACTGTTGCGCGCTCGCGCGGCCACGGGCAACCCGGTGCACCGCTCCTGCCCTGCGCACAGCTTTCTCCCGCCTGCCCCGCCTGTCAAGCTGCCCACACGCCAAGGTGGCAATCCATCTTGCCTACGTCAGGGTTTTCCCGCAGTCTCCATGGATCATCTTTCCCGTGGAGCAAGCAACATGCCGTCACTCGTTTCGCCACTGACGCGCATGGCGCTTGTGCTCTACTGCCTCGTCCCGGTCTTTGCTGGCACTGTGGCCGCGCAGGCGCAGACAATCAGCGAGATCAACAAGGCGAACGGCTTTCATGAGATACTGATGGGCATTGGCCCGGGTTTCACCGCGGCCGTGAAATCGGCGCCGGGAACGCCGCCGCAAAAGGTCCAGGACGCCCTTGCCGCCGCCATGGAAGGTGCCTTTGACCCCGAGAAGATGGAAGCGGCCATCGAAGCCCGGATGGCGGACAAGCTCAGCGCCAGGGGCTTGTCCGAACTGGCCTCGTTTTATGCGTCACCCCTGGGCAAACAGGTCACCGCGCTCGAGATCCAGGCTTCGTCGCCGCAAGCAAGGGAGGCCAAGAAGATCGAGGGCGCCAAAATCCTCGGCGAGCTTCCATCCAGGGATCCGGCCAGGCTCGCTCTGTACAGGAAGATGATGGACGATATCAGCGCCGTCGACACCGGCGAAGCCGTCGCCTTGAACATGGGCTACGCCATGCTTTCCGAAATGCTGGGCGCGGCCGGAAAGCCCCTGCCCGACGACCAGGTCATGGCCCTGCTGCGCAAGCAAACCGAAGGGCTTCGCCGTGACATCGACAACGATGCCATGGAATCTGCAGCCTATATCTACCGGGATATGTCCATGGCCGACCTGAAGCTCTATGATGCCTTCCTGGCCTCACCCGCCGGCAGCCGCTACTACGACCAGATGCAGGTCGCGCTGGGCGCGGTGATGACGGACGAGGCACGCTCCTTCGGCCATCGATTTTTCGTCGCCCTCGGTTACCGCAAGGCGTGAACCGCGATATCCGGCATTTTACCCGGAACAAAACGTAGACAGTTCTGGTCTTTCCCTGCCGAATCACTACATTCGGGGGAAGATGTCCGGCTTTTCCGAAGACATGCCCTTTTTCGACGAACCCAATGCGCGGCCGACGGCCCCGTCGGGCATTGCCGCGCGCGCCATGGCTGCCCGCAGCGGCCAGAACAGTGCACCTGACTATCTGAAGGGCCTCAATCCCGAACAGCGGCTGGCGGTGGAGACCACCGAAGGCCCGGTTCTGGTGCTGGCCGGCGCCGGCACCGGCAAGACGCGTGTGCTCACCACCCGCATCGCCCACATCCTTGCCACCGGCAAGGCCTTCCCGTCGCAGATCCTGGCCGTGACCTTCACCAACAAGGCCGCGCGCGAGATGAAGCAGCGCATCGGCATCCTGATCGGTGAAGGCAATGTCGAGGGCATGCCCTGGCTCGGCACCTTCCACTCGATCGGCGTGAAGCTGTTGCGCCGTCATGCCGAGCTTGCAGGCTTGCGTTCCGACTTCACCATCCTCGACACCGACGACGTCGTGCGGCTGATCAAGCAGCTGATCCAGGCCGAGGGCCTCGACGACAAGCGCTGGCCGGCCAAGCAGTTCGCCCAGATGATCGATGGCTGGAAGAACAAGGGGCAAGGTCCGGCCGATATCGCAGAGGGCGACGCGCGCAGCTTCGCCAACGGCAAGGGCCGCGAACTCTACAAGGCCTATCAGGAGCGGTTGCAGACGCTGAACGCCTGCGACTTCGGCGACCTGCTCTGCCACCCCATCCGCATCTTCCGCGCCAATCCGGACGTGCTGAAGGACTATCACCGGCGCTTCAAATACATCCTCGTCGACGAGTACCAGGACACCAACACCGCCCAGTACATGTGGCTGCGCCTGCTGGCGCAGCGGCCGGACGCCGGGCGTGCGGCAACGTCGACGGATTTGCGATCGGCCGAAGGCCGCAAGCCCGACCTGGCGTCGGCCGGCCAGGCCGCCCCCGCGGAGGCCAGCGAGCGAAGCTCGCATGCGGCCGTGAGCGAAAACAAAGTCAATATTTGCTGCGTCGGCGACGACGACCAGTCCATCTATGGCTGGCGCGGCGCCGAGGTCGACAACATCCTGCGCTTCGACAAGGATTTCCCGGGCGCCACCATCATCAGGCTGGAGCGCAACTACCGCTCGACCGCGCACATCCTTGGCGCGGCCTCCCACCTCATCGCCCACAATGAGGGCCGTTTCGGCAAGACGCTGTTCACCGACCGCAACGACCCCGAGGACGGCAAGGTCAATGTCCACGCCGCCTGGGATTCCGAGGAAGAAGCCCGCGCCATCGGCGAGACCATCGAGGCCTATCAGCGCCAGAAGCACAATCTCAACGACATGGCTATCCTGGTGCGCGCGTCCTTCCAGATGCGCGCCTTCGAGGACCGCTTCATCACGCTCGGGCTCAACTACCGCGTCATCGGCGGTCCGCGCTTCTATGAGCGCATGGAAATTCGCGACGCGCTGGCCTTCTTCCGCGTCGTTGCCAACAGCGGCGACGACCTCGCCTTCGAGCGCATCGTCAACGTGCCGAAGCGCGGCCTGGGCGAAGCCACCATCCGTCAGATCCACGACACGGCGCGCGCCCTGCGCATCCCGATGCTGGAGGCCGCCGGCAATCTCGCCGAGAGCGACGAGCTGAAGCCGAAACCACGCGCCGCGTTGCGTGAAGTGGCCGCCAATTTCGAGCGCTGGCAGAAGGCGCTGGAAACCAAGCCGCACACCGAGCTCGCCGAGACCATTCTCGAGGAGAGCGGCTACACCGACATGTGGAAGAACGACCGCTCGGCCGAAGCGCCGGGCCGGCTGGAGAACCTCAAGGAACTGATCCGCTCGATGGAGGAGTACGAGTCGCTGCGCTCCTTCCTCGAGCATGTCGCGCTGGTCATGGATGCCGAGCAGAATGCCGGGCAGGACGCCGTCTCCATCATGACGCTGCATTCTGCCAAAGGCCTCGAATTCGAGACGGTCTTCCTACCCGGCTGGGAGGAAGGCCTGTTCCCGCACCAGCGCGCGCTCGATGAGGGCGGCCGCTCCGGGCTGGAGGAAGAGCGCCGGCTGGCCTATGTCGGTCTCACCCGGGCCAAGAAGAACCTGCATATCTGGTTCGTCTCCAACCGCCTGATCCATGGGCTCTGGCAATCGACCATCCCGTCGCGCTTCCTCGAGGAACTGCCGGAATCCCATGTCGAGATCGCCGAAAGCGGCAATTCCTATGGCGGCTACGGCAACCCCTATGGCGGCGGCTCCTTCGCCTCCGGCCGTGGCGGCCGCCAGAACCCGTATGGCGCCTCGCGCTTCGACAGTGTCGGCGCCAACACCGAAAAATCCGGCGCCTTCTCCAACACCTATTCGACGCCTGGCTGGCAGCGCGCGCAGGCCAACCGCACCGAAGCGACCGACCGCAACTGGGGCACGCGCTCCGGCCACCAGGTTGAGCGCATCGGCTATGGCGAGACCGACTCGGGCTACGGCGCCGGCCGCACCAGCGTAAAGGGCCGCACCATCGACGGCGAGCTGGTCGCCAAATCCGTCGCCGACAAGCCGTCGCCTTTCAGCGTCGGCGACCGCGTCTTCCACCAGAAATTCGGCAACGGCAACATCTCGGCCATCGAGGGCAACAAGCTGACCATCGACTTCGACAAGGCCGGCCAGAAACGCGTGCTGGACGGGTTCGTCGCGGCGGTGTGAGCTGCGCTCCCGAGCAGCTCTCGGCGCCGTTCCAAAAACGGCAGTGCCTTCCTCACCGATACCGTGCCTGGTTCCACTTGTGCCCGAGCAGCGACAGGATGATGATCAGCCCGTTGAAGAACTGCACGTAGAAGCCGCTCAATCCCGCCGCCACGACGCCGGTCTGGATGAACGACACGGTGACCGCGCCGATGGCGCCGCCGACGACCGTGCCAATGCCGCCCCAGGTCGGGGTGCCGCCGACGAACACCGAGGCCAGTACCGGCAGGAGATAGCCGTCGCCGGCGGTCGGCCACCAGGTGAAGTTGATCATCACCGAGAACGTGCCGGCGATCGCGGCGCCGATGCCGACGAAGACGAACACTTTCACCCGCACGCGCTTGACGTCGATGCCCATCTGCTGGGCGCTGTCGGGATTGTCGCCGACCACCCTCACCTGTGCGCCGAAGCGATGCCTGTTGTAGAGCATCGCCGACAGCACGACGAAGGCGATCGCCCAGAAGATCTGCACCGGAACGCCCAGGATCTGGCTGGAGAAGATCCTGTAGGCCCAGCTGCCGCTGAGGCTGGTCAGCGACATCGATTTGCCCTCGTTGATGATCTGGATCAGGCCGCGCAGCAGGAAATTCATGCCGAGCGTGGCGATTAGCGACGACAGCCCGCCATAGACGACCAGCGAGCCGACGAGGAAGCCGAGCAGCATGCCGGTGACGAGTGCCGCCGCAATGCCGAGGAACGGATCGTAGCCGGCCTGCACCACCAGGGCGAAGACCCAGGAGGCAAAGCCCATCGTCGCCGGAAACGACAGGTCGATCTCGCCGCAGGTGACGACGAAAACCAGCGGCACCACCACGAACAGCGCCACGGGCAGCGTCGTCAGCACCGAGCTGTAGAGATACCAGGTGGTGAACACGGTCGGGTTGGCGACCATGAACACCGCCATCATGACGATGAACACGGCGAGCGTGCCGAGCGAGGCGCGGTTGTCGAGGACGAAGCCGCGCAGCCAGTGATCGGACGGATGTTTCCACTCTTGGCGGGCGGACCCGGCATGAGCGCGCAGAGGGCTTTCGAGATCGGGTTCCATGGTCTTGCTCATCGCGCTTGCTGCTCCGCTTCGCCGGCCTCGCGCAATCCGGGCAATCCGCCGGGATGTGCGACGTCCTCCATGAAATTGATCAACTCTTCCGCCGATTTGACCGCGCTGCGGTCGGCGGTCAGCGCCACCTTGCCGCGATCGAGCACCACGAAGCGGTCGGCGATGTCGAAGACATGGTGGATGTTGTGGCCGATGAACAGGATCGAGCGTCCGCTCGCCCGCACCTGGCGCACGAAGTGGAACACCTTGGCGGTCTCGGTCAGCGACAGCGCCGTCGTTGGCTCGTCGAGGATGATCAGCTCGGCCTGCTTGTAGATGGCTCGCGCGATCGCCACGCCCTGGCGTTCGCCGCCCGACAGCTGGCCGACGATCGAGTGCGGCGTGAACACTTTCGAGGTGAAGCCGATCTCGCGCATCAGCCGGCTCGCCTCCTCGATCTCCTTGTTGACTTTCAGCCAGCCCATGAAGCCGGTCAGTTCGCGGCCCATGAAGATGTTGCGCACGATGGTCTGCTGCACGGCCAGCGCCCGGTCCTGGAATACCGTCTCGATGCCGGCGTCGCGCGAGCGTGCCGCGCTCCAGCCGTTCACCGGCTTGTCGCGCACGAGGATGTCGCCGCTGGTCGGCCTGACCACGCCGGACAGGATCTTGATCAGCGTCGACTTGCCGGCGCCATTGTCGCCGATGAGGCCGACCACCTCGCCACGGTCAACGCTGAGATTGACGCCGCCCAGCGCATAGACCTGACCGTAGGATTTCGTGATATCGCGCAGTTCGATGATGCGTTCGGCCATCGGATCCTCGCTTTCATTGTAACATGCCGGCCCTTTGCCGGCGGTCCTGCCGGCCGGGTCCAACCCGACCGGCAGCCTTGGGAGGTCAGCGCAACGCCTGCTTGGCGAGCTCTGAGACGATCTCATAGTTCTGCGGCGTGACGAAGCCGGCACCGGTGTCGACATTCATCGGCGCCAGACCCAGCACCACTTGCTGGCAGAGGCTGAGGATCGGCAGATAGCCCTGCATGAATGGCTGCTGGTCGGCTGTCAGCTGCACCCAGCCACCCTTGAAGCCCTCGACGATCTGCGGGCTGGTGTCGAAGCCGAAATTGAAGATGTCGCCGGGCTTCCGACCCGCGGCCTGCATGTAGGTCGGCACATTGCCGAGCATCTGGCCGCCGGGATAGCCGACCGCCTTGACACCCGGATTGTTGAGCAACGCCGCGGTGATCACCGGGATGGCGAGGTTCGGATCGGCGGCCCACTCGGTTGCGGAATTGATTTGCACGACATCGACGCCGGCCTCTTTCAGGGCGGCGACCGTCCCACGCTCGCGTGCGCCCCGGCTCTCATTGTCGAATGGCCCGATCATGATCGCCTTGTCACCGGATTTCAGCCCGGCCAGCTTGAACGCCTCGGCGCCGAGCGCGCGGCCCTGCTGCTCCTGCTGCGCGCCGACATAGCCGCCGCCGAACGCCGCCGTCACCTTCGGCACCGGCACGTTCTGGTACATCATCTTGATGCCGTCCTTATGCGCCTGCTCCGCCAGCGGCATGATCGCGTCTTCGCCTGGATGGCCCATCATGGCGATGCCGTTGGGCTTGACCGCGACCGCCTCGCGCAATTGCTGCACCATCTTTTCGACGTCCCAGCCGGAGAAGATGTAGTCGACTTTCGGGCCGAGGTCGGCCGCCGCCTGCTTGGCGCCATTGTAGACGATGGTGCCGAAAGCGTCGCCCTCGGCGCCGCCTACGAAGAAGCGGATATGGACATCTTTGCACCACTGGGCGTCGAGCGCCCGTGCCGGCAAGGTCGAGATTGCGGCGCAAAGCGCCGTGGCGGCGGCCACGACGGTCGTGCGCAGAAGTGTCGTTCTGATCGCGATGCTCATGCACTTGTCCTCCCATTGTTTCCCTCGTCAGCCGAGGGGCTCTTGACGATTGCTTCGCCACTTACGAACCGGCTCCTCCGCCGGCCAATCCTCTCACCAA
The DNA here is from genome assembly GCF_052115225.1 of Mesorhizobium sp. 2RAF45. Lineage (NCBI taxonomy): Bacteria > Pseudomonadati > Pseudomonadota > Alphaproteobacteria > Hyphomicrobiales > Phyllobacteriaceae > Mesorhizobium > Mesorhizobium sp. 2RAF45. Next base: position 698,308 of record NZ_JBFRGG010000001.1, read on the forward strand.
ATTTGTCCTCACGTCGGATTTTGCAGGTAGCTGGCGCCTCCCCGGCATTGCTTGAGATACTCCAGCGCCCGGACCTGGCCGGTGATCTCGAGAGCGTCGCGATAGACCGGGTCGTGCCAACCCTCTATGTCGATGGCGCCCTTGTAGCCGGCCAGCCGCAATTCGCTGATCACCCGCGTCCAGTCGCTGTCGCCGAAGCCGGGAGTGCGCATCTGTACGAAAGGCAGACGGCCGAACACGCCGTGCTCGCGGATGACATCCCAGCGCACGGTGGCGTCCTTGCCATGGACATGGAAGATGCGCGGCGCCCATTTGCGGATCTGCGGGATCGGATCGATCAGATAGACGAGCTGGTGGCAGGGTTCCCATTCGAGCCCGAGAGCCTCGTCCGGCACTTCGTTGAACATTAGCTCCCAGGCGTCCGGATTGTGGGCGATGTTCCAGTCGCCGGCCGCCCAATTGCCGTCCATGGCGCAATTCTCGAAGGCGATGCGCACGCCCTTGTCGGCGGCGCGCCTGGCCAGCGGCCCCCACACTTCGCGAAAGCGCGGCAGGCTGTCGGTCAGCTTCTTGCCGCGCAGGCGCCCGGTGAAGCCACTGACCATGGAAGTGCCGAACAGATGCGCATTGTCGATGACCGTTTCCCAGGCCGCGAGCACGCCGCGATCGACCTCGCCGCTCTCCAGTGGATTGCCAAAGACGCCGATGGACGAGACCGTGACATCGGCATCGCCGATCGCGTCGCGGATTTCGCCGGCAAGGCGTGGAAGATCCTTGCCGCCCAGCGTCTGCCAGAAGAAGGGCTGGATGCTCTCGAAGCCGACCGGCAGGATCTGCTTGATATACGCCGCCGGGTCGTCGAGGTTAGCCCGCACCATGGTGCCGATCCTGATGTCGAGAAGCGGGTTTGGCATCATCGTGTTCCTATGAAATCGCCACGCGGCGTCCGGTTTCGGCGCTCTCGATCGCGCCGAAAACCATGGCCAGGCTTTTGATGTTGTCGGTGCCGCGCGTCTCCGGCTCGGTCCCGGTCTCGATGGCGTGGATGAAATCCCTTATGATGCCGAGATGACCGCCGACGCGGTCGGCTGGATCGAGCGGCGGCACGTCGATCGGCTGGGTCTTGGCGAACAGCCCATCGCGGCCCGTCGCCACCACCTCCGCCTTCAAGAGGTCATGGCCGTCCCAGATGAGGCTGCCGCGCTCGGCGACGATGCGCCAGCTGCCTTCCCAGCTGGTGCGGAAGCCGTCGGCGCACCAGGAACCGGCATAGGTGAAGACCTTGCCGCCGCCGAGATCGAAGACCGCGCTTGCCGACGAGCCCTGCCGGTACCAGGAATTGGCCGGCTCCCATTCCTGGCAATAGACACCAGCCGGCTCGCCGCCGGCCATGTAGCGGGCGGCGTCGAAAGTGTGGATGGCCATGTCGAGCAGCAGCACATGCGCCATCTCCTCTCGAAAGCCGCCGAAATGCGGCGCGACGAAGAAATCGGCATGGATGCTGGTCGCCGCGCCAATGGCGCCGGAGTCCAGGAAGCGGCGGATGCGCCTGACATTGGCGACGTAGCGGCGATTCTGCACGACGGCATGGATGCGCCCGGCCTGGCGAGCCGCATCGACGATGGCGCGCGCGTTTTCAGGACTGTCGGCCAGCGGCTTTTCGGTCAAGAGATGGCAATTGTGGGCGAAGGCCGAAAGCGCGACCTCGCGCCGGGCAGCGGGAACGACGACATCGAACACCGCGTCGGGCCTGGTCTGGGAGAGCACCGCGTCAAGGCTGGTGCCGATGACGATGCCGGTGAGGTCGTATTCGTGCGCCCTCGCCTTCGCCCGCTCGGCGTCGAGGTCGACAAGGCCGACAATGGCAAGCCCATCGATCTGCCTCGCGGCATCGAGCCATTGCCTGCTCATCGCGCCGCAGCCGACGAGGACGACATTCATCATCCGGCGTTCCTCCTCCGCTCGGTCCCTCCAGACCGATCGTCACGGCATCCACGGCATCACCGTAAACGTTTTTCCGTAAACGTTTACGACAACACACCCGATAGCGTAGAATGTCAATTGGCCGCTCGCGAAAATCGTCTTTCGCCTTGGCCTCGGCACCGGCCAATGCTAGCGAAGCTCGGGGGAGAAAGTCTTTGGCGTCCAGCATCCACGACCTAGCGCGTCACCTGAACATTTCGATCGGCACCGTATCGCGGGCGCTGAACGGCCGCGCCGACGTCAATGCCGACACGCGCCAGCGCGTGCTCGACGCCGCCAAGAAGCTGAACTATTCACCCAACCAGTCCGGCCGCAGTCTCAGGCAAGGCGCGACCCATTCGATCGCCTTCATGCTGCAGCCGCATCCCGGCGACCAGCAATATGGCGAACCGTTCTTCATTCCCTTCCTGATCGGGGTCCAGGGCCGCCTTGCCGAAAGCGGGCTCGACCTGACCGTGGTAATGGGCGCGCCGGGCGACTATCAGCAGGAGCGCCTGCGCCGCGTCGTCGAGACCCGCCGCGCCGATGCCGTGCTGCTGGCCTGGACGCGGCGCCAGGACGAGCGCATCGATTATCTCACACAGGTCGGCTTCCCCTTCGCCACGCTCGGCCGCAGCCGCAGCGGCGGCAAGACCTATCCCTCGCTCGACCTCGATTTCGAGCAGGCAGGCAGCGACGCAGTCGACCGCCTGGTGGCGCGCGGCCACCGCCGCATTGCCGCCATCCGCCCTTCCCTCAATCTCAATTTCAGCCATCTGTTCCTCGACGGCTACCGCAAAGCCCTGAAGCGGCACGGCATCGAGGTCGACCCCGCGCTTATCGCCGACGGCTTCATCAACGAGGCCGGCGGCTACCAGGTGACGCCGCGCGTGATGCTGGCAAAGGACCGGCCGACAGCCATCATCTTCAACAACGACGCCATGGCCCTCGGCGGCTGCAAGGCGCTGGCCGAGATGGGCATCCGGCCGGGCCACGACATCGCGGTGACCGTCATCGTCGACACGCCGCTCTGCCGCTATTTTTCCCCGGCGCTGACCGCCTTCCGTCCGGCGCTGGAGCCGATGGGCCGGCGCCTGGCCGAAATGCTGCTGGCCTCGCTTCCCGCCTTCGCCGGCCCGGAAGGCCCGCGTATCATCCACGAAGTCTGGCCGCTGGAGCTGGTCGCGCGCGACAGCGATTGATGGCGCAGGCTATCAATCCACCTTCTTCTCGCCCCGCTCGCCGGCCTTGGTCGATGTCGCCCGTGGTGAACAGGATTTCCTTCAATTCCGCCCGCCAATCCTTCTTCTGGCGCAGCAGGAATTCCAGGTCCATCCCGAAATGCTTGAACTCCTCGCCTTGCGCGTTCTGCATGATGGCCCGCGCTTGCGGATCCTTCTCCACCGAGATGCGCTGTTCGTACCAGCCAATCGCTTCCGCCTCCTCGATCAGCGAGGTGATCATGCGGGCAAAGGTCCGCACCTTCTGCGACAGGTCTTCAGGCGGTTCGTGATACTGGTCGAAACCCATGTCGTCCTCCGTGGTTCATTCCCATGAATGCTCGGGAATGCCGCCGGTTCCGCATCACCGCTGCAATTCCGCCAATGCCCGCTCCAGCGGTGCCGGCGAAATCTGGATCGGGCCGGAGAACGGCACGTCCATGTCGAGGATCAAGTAGATCGCCCCGGCAATCAGCGCGGCCGAGACGACATAGGTTGCAAGCGTGATCACATTCTTCGGCGCCCTGAACCCGAAACTAGCGAAGATCAGCGCCAGCCACGCAACCAGCATGGCAATCAGCGGCCAGGGGATAGCGCCCTCCGACTGTTCGATCAGCACCCAGCGCATTTCCAGCACCTTCTGCAGGCGCTGACGTGCATCCTGCAACAGCGGGCCATGCGTCGCATCGGACAGCGTCAGCGCGTTCAGCCGCGTGCCGATCTCCGTCAAAAGATGTTCGGACAGCTGATTGGCGACGAGAGTCGTTTCACTGTTTTGCGACGAGGTGGCCACCACCCGCTGCACATAAGCGACCAGCGGCTGGCGCACCGCATCGGCTTCCGGCCCGTACTGGCGCAATGTCCTGTCGAGCAGGATGAGCTCCGTCGCATAGGCGTGCACATTGTGATCAATCGATTCGAAGGTGTTCTTGGCCGAATTGATCATCAGGCCGAGCACCAGCGAGGTCATGACGCCGAACAGATTGGCGGCGAGCCGCACGACATTGTTCGTGTCGTCGTCGCGATGCCTGGCCGGCAGCCTCGGCCATATCGCCATGCTGGCCAGCGGCGCCGCCGCCAGGCACAGGAAAATCACCAAGGCGATCAGGGCTTCGCGCATGAAGCGCATTTCTGCACGGCGTGCACCGCTTGCCAATGACCCCGGCACCGGTCACGCCGCGAAAGTCGCGGCAAGGACCGGGTGTCTCGCGAAAGCTCGCTCCTCACGACACCGGTGGCGCGCCGCCCTCTTCGGTGCGCCGCGCGATGAATTCGTCGAGCACTCCGGCGGTGGCGGCAGCCGAAGCGGGCGGCTCGAAATCGGCAAGGATGCGTTTCCAGATGCCGGTGGCGCGCTCGCTGGCGGTCTTTGATCCGCTTTGCGTCCAGTTGCCGAAATTCGACCAGTCGGCCACCAGTGGCTCATAGAATGCGGTGCGGTAGCGCGCCATGGTGTGGCCGGCCGAGAAGAAATGCCCGCCCGGCTGCACTTCGGCGATGGCCTCGAAACCGATCGCGTCGTCGTCGCCAGGCGTTGCCGCGCAAAGCTCGGCAATCGACTGCACCGCCTCGATGTCGGTGATCAGCTTCTCGAAAGAGACACTCAGGCCACCCTCCAGCCAGCCCGCGGCGTGAATACAGACGGTGGCGCCGGCAAGCACCGAGCCCCAAAGGGCGAACTGCGACTCATGGGCTGCCTGCGCATCGGAAATGTTGGCGGCACTGCCGGCGCCCGAACGCCAGGGAAGGCCGATGAAGCGCGCCAATTGGCCGGCCCCCAGTGTCGCCTTGACGTGCTCGGGCGTGCCGAACGCCGGAGCGCCCGACTTCATGTCGACATTGGAAGAGAACGAACCGTAGAGCACGGGTGCGCCCGGGCGCACGATCTGCGCCAGTGCCAGACCGGCCAGCGCCTCGGCATGCTGCAGCGTCAGCGCGCCGGCGACCGTGATCGGCGCCATCGCGCCGGCCAGGCAGAACGGCGTGATGACCAGGACCTGCCCGGCGCGAGCGAAGTCGATGATGCCTTGCGCCATCGGAATGTCGAGCTGGCGCGGTGAATTGGTGTTGATGATGGTGTAGCAATGGGCGCCAGCGCGGAATTCATCCTCTGACAGCCCGCGCGCCAGCCGGATCATCTCGAACCCATCCTCGACCTGCGGCGTGCCGCGAGCGAAGACAAAGGGGAACTTGTCGGACAGCGTCAGCTGCGCGCGGTTGACGGCATAGTGGCGCAAACGGTTGTCGACATCCTGCGGCTCGATGCAGGGGCAAAGCATGTGCAGTACGTCGAAATGCTGGATGAGCTTGGTCAATTCCTCGAAGGCGCCGAGCGTTCCCGGCCGGCGGCCGCGTTCGAGATCGGTGACGTTGGGCGCGCCAGCGCCGGCGAGGAACGTCATCGAGCCGAGCTCGAGCAAGAGATCGCGGCTGCGGTTGCCCGCCAGCGCTGGAATTGATTTCGGCGCCGAGGCCAGTGCCGCGGCCACGATGTCGCGGCCGATGCGCACCATGTCGGTGTCCGGGTCCACAAACGCACCGGCGCGGGCGAAAATCTCCCGCGCCTGCGGCAAGAGCACCTTGATGCCGAGTTCTTCCAGCACGCGCAGCGCCGTGTCGTGGATGGAAGCCACCTGGTCATCCGAAAAGATCGGCTGCGGCAGGAACGGGTTCTTCAACGACCGGTAGTTGGGTCGGCGGCTGCTTTCGCTGCCGGCCTCGCCCGTGCGTCCACGCCGGCGCTCGCGCCTCATGTCTCGTGCCGCGTCATCGATCATCGAAAATCCTCCTCATTGCCGCATCGCCCTGCCCGAGGCATCGTAGGGCGACGCCGCGATGACGCGAGCCGGCCGTTCGACGCCGACAATGTGCACCGAAAGCGCCGCCCCTCCTCGGCGAAATCGCCGTCGACCAACGCCAGCGCGACGCTCTTGCCGATCGTGTAGCCAAAGCCACCCGAAGTGACGAAGCCGACGCGCCGGCCGTCGCGCCAGACCGGCTCGAAGCCGCTGGCGTCGGCATCGACGGCGTCGACCTCCAGCGTCACGATCCGTTGCGCCACCCCAACGTTGCGCTCCTTCAGCGCCGCCTCGCGGCCGACGAACTCGCCCTTGTCGAAGGCAATGAACCGGTCGAGGCCGGTCTGGCCTGGCATGTAGCCCTGCGTGAATTCGCGCGACCAGATGCCGAAGCTTTTCTCCAGTCGCAGCGCATTCAGCGCGTAGTAGCCGATCTCGGCCAGGCCGAGATCCTCGCCGGCGGCGAGCAGTGTCTCACGCAACGTCGCATGCGTGGTTACCGGGCAGTTGATCTCGAAGCCCAGCTCGCCCGCTATGGAGAGGCGGGCAACCCGCGCCTGCACCATGCCGATGTCGAACGCGCCGCAGGCCATGAAGGGCAGTGCCGCGCCGCACACATCCTGATGCGTGGTGCGTTCCAGGATTTTGCGCGCATTTGGCCCGGTCAGCAGGAAGCCGCCCGTCGCGTCCGAGATGTCGGTGACCGTGACGCCCTCTCCTGCCTGTCTCTCGAACCAGCGCATGTGGAATTCCCTGAGATAGTAGGAGCCCATGAGCCAATAGTCGCCGTCGGGCCAGTTGATCACGGTGAGGTCGCCCTTCAGCCGTCCATCCGGCCCGAGCATCGGCGCCAGCCGCGCCTGTCCGGCTTTCGGCAGCTTGCAGGCAAGCAGCCGATCGAGCCATGCCCTGGCATTTGGTCCCGTCACCGCATAGCGCGCATAGGCCGAGATATCGAGGAGACCGGCGGCCCGCCGCACCTGCAGCGCTTCATCGCCGACGATGTCGAAGGCGTTGGAGCGCTTGAGCGTGGTGTTCTCGCGAAAGCCCATCGGCGCGAAATAGGCCGGGATTTCCAGCCCCCACGACGCCGTCCATTCGCAGCCCGCCGCACTCATCCCGTCATAGGCGCCGGGGCGTTTCAAGGGCCGGCCCGCCGGCAGCCGCTCATTGGGGAAAGTCATGACGAAACGGCGCGCATAGAACTGCCGCGTCGTTTGTCTGAGATATTCGCGGTTGGCGGCGAAGGCGCCGTAGCGGGCAATGTCCATGCCGAAAATGTCGGCCTGCGGCTCGCCGTGGATCATCCATTCGGCCAGCGATTTGCCGACACCGCCGCCCTGGCTGAAGCCGGCCATGACGCCGCAGGCGACCCAGTAGTTTTTCAGGCCGCGCACCGGTCCGACGATCGGATTGCCGTCGGGGGTAAAGGTGAAAGCGCCGTTGACCCATTTGCGGACGCCGGCGCTCGCCAGGCAGGGAAAGCGCTCATGCGCCTTGGCGAGTTCCGGGCTGATGCGGTCTATGTCCTCCGGGATCAGCTCGATGCCGTAGTCCCATGGCGCGCCGTCCATGTTCCAATGCTTGGGGTTCTGCTCGTAGACGCCGAGCAGCACGCCTTTGCGCTCCTGGCGCAGGTAGGAAAAGCCGTCGAGATCGACCGCAAGGCCAAGCTCCCGGTCGAGAGCGGCGATCTCGGGAATGTCCTCGGTGACGAAATAATGGTGCTCCATCGGCGTCACCGGCAGGTCGACGCCGGCCATGCGGCCGAGCTGCTTTGCCCACAGCCCGCCGGCGTTGACGACATGCTCGGCGATGATGGTGCCCTGCTCCGTGACGACGTCCCAATGGCCGTCCGCGCGAGACTTCAACTCGGCGACACGGTTGCGCAGGATCACGTCGGCGCCGCGCTTCTTGGCGGCACCCGCATAGGCATGCGTCGTGCCATAGGGGTCGAGATGACCCTCATTGGCATCGTAGAGACCACCGAGCACGCCAGTGACGTCGACAATCGGACAGATTTCCTTGATTTCGTCGGGCGTCACCAGCCGGGCGGTTTCGATGCCGACCGACTGGAACACCGCCCATGCCGATTTCAGCCATTCCCAGCGCTGGGGATCGCTGGCCATGTTGACGCCGCCGGTCATGTGCAAGCCGATATCCCGGCCGGATTCGGCCTCGATCTCGCGATAGAGCTTGATGGTGTAATCCTGCAGCGCCGCGACGTTGGGATCAGCGTTGAGCGCATGAAACCCGGCAGCCGCATGCCAGGTCGAGCCGGCCGTCAGTTCCGCACGTTCGATCAGCGCCACATCGGACCAGCCGAACCGCGTCAGGTGGTAGAGCACCGAGGCGCCGACCACCCCGCCCCCGATGACGACTGCACGGTAGCGCGACTTCAAGGCTTCCCTCCCAATGCGTAGGCAGCAACATATACGCACTAGACATAAGTGTCCAGTACTGCACTTGCGCATCCGAGCGGGTGTTTTTTCGGCCGGCGAACACGCCGGCGGGCAGGCATGCCGCACTGTCACGCAAGCATCATGTTCGCGCCGTAGACCGCTTTCGGGGGGCGGCGCGCGGCATCATCGATGTACCGCCTCTTTCAGCTTTTCGGCCGCCCCGGCACATCTTTCACAAAGAGGATCATCCATGAAACACCTGCACCGAACCGCCTCGCTCGGGATCGCGCTGGCCTTGTTCACTGCTCTCACGCCGGCGCTCGCCGACAGCACCACGACAGCAGGCGGCCTCGTCAACAAGGGCCTGGTCGGCGTCGGCCGCATCCCTGCCGCACAGCGCGACAGATTCGGCGAGACGTTCGGCTCGGGTTCCGGCATGGCGATCGACACATCGAGCTGGACGCATGATGCGGGCACCTACAAGGGTTCGCTCTGGCTGCTGCCGGATCGCGGCTACAATGTCGCCGGCACCACCGACTACCGGCCGCGCCTCAACACGATCGGCATCGAGTTCACGCCGGCAGCAGCAGGCGCCGTTGGCCAGGAACAGAACGAAGTCAAGGCGACGCTCACCGACACCATGCTGCTCACCGACGACAAGGGCGCCAATGCCACCGGGCTCGACCCGCTGTCGGATGTGCGCGCCGCCACCGGCGACATGCCGATGCTGCCCGCCGCCACCAATGGCAAGCTCGCCCTCGACAACGAGGCGATCGTGCGGCTGCCCGACGGCTCGATGTTCATCTCCGACGAATATGGCCCCAACATCTACCGCTTCTCGGCGCAGGGCCGTCTGCTGTCGGCGACACAGCCGCCGGCGGCGCTGGTGCCGATGCGCAAGGGCGCGCCGAACTTCTCCTCGGACAATCCTGGCCCCGGTGCCGCCGAGCCCGACCCGAAGGATCCCGAGACCGGCCGCCAGAACAACCAGGGCCTGGAAGGCATGGCGATGACGCCGGACGGCAAGTTCCTGATCGCCGTGCTGCAGTCGGCGACCCGGCAGGATGGCGGCGATTCAGGTTCGACCCGGCAAAACACCAGGGCGCTGGTCTATGACGCCTCCGACCTCGCCCATCTGAAGCTGGCGCACGAATATGTCGTGCCGCTGCCGGTGTTCAAGGACGCCAAGGGCAAGACCAAGGTCGCCGCGCAAAGCGAGATCGTGGCGCTGTCGGACACGTCCTTTCTGATGCTGGCGCGCGACAGCGGCAACGGCCAGGGCGTCAAGGGCGACACCTCGCTTCTGCGCCAGATCTTCGTCGTCGACGTTTCCGCCGCAACCGACATCGCGGGCGGTCCTTTCGACGCCGCCGACAAGCCGGTCGCGCCCAAGGGCGTGCTCGATCCGTCGGTAACGCCGGGCAGACTGACGCCGTTCATCGACATCAACGACAATGCGCAGCTCAATCGCTTCGGCCTGCACAATGGCGCGCCGAACGACCACAACAACCTGTCCGAGAAATGGGAAGCGATGTCGCTGGCCAGCGTGCTCGATCCGAAGCTGCCTGACGACTATTTCCTGTTCGTCGCCAATGACAACGACTTCCTTGCCCAGGACGGCTTCCAGGTCGGCGCGCCCTATAAGGCCGATGACGGCGCCAATGTCGACACCATGTTCCTGGTCTATCAGGTCACGCTGCCGGGTCTGGCCAAGAAGTAATCAGCGCGATCCAGGCGGACGCGTATATCGCGTCCGCCTGAGTTATTCCGATCGAACCGTCGATCGTGAAGGTACTTACTTCAAGAACTCGGCATCCTTCGGCACGCCGGCATCGATCGGCTCGGCCGTCCTGCTCGACACGGCCATGATCTTGCCGGCAGCCGACAGGTTGGGCCGCACGAAGACCTGCGCGGGACCGTTGACGCGGCTGTAGAGGTCGATGATGTCCTGGTTCATGAAGCGCACACAGCCCGACGATGCGTTCTTGCCGATGGAATCCCACTCCGGTGTGCCGTGCAGCCGGTACATCGTGTCCTTGCCGTCGCGGAACAGGTAGAGCGCGCGTGCGCCGAGCGGGCTCTGCGGGCCTGGCGGCATGCCGTCCTTGAACTTCGCCAGTTCCGGCCGGCGCTGGATCATTTCCGGCGGCGGCGTCCACACCGGCCATTTCTTCCGTGCCTGAACCACGGCGCTGCCGGTCCAGCCGAAACCGGCCTTCCCTAAGCTGACGCCGTAGCGGATGGCCTTGCCGCCGTCGCGCACCAGATAGAGGAAGTGCTCGGAGACATCGACGACGATGGTGCCGGGCTTTTCGCCGGTCGGGTCGACCACGATCTGGCGCACGAACTTCGGATCGAGCTTGGCCACCGGGATCGCCGGCAGTTGATAGCCCTCGTCGGTGCGCGCCGCGTACATGGTCGCGGTGTCGCCGAACGCCGTGTCGGGTGGCGCCGCGGCCACCGGCGGCGGCGGCGTCACCACCTCGGTCGTCGTACATGCCGAAAGAGCCATCGAGGCCGCGCCCAAGGCGGACGCACCGAGAAACGCGCGCCGGTTCAGGCGCTCGGAAAACAGCGGACTATCGGACATGATCCCCCCGGCTATTCACAAGATACAGGAATGCGGGCCCCACGCCCCAGGGGATCAATAGCCCATTCCGGGGGTTTTGAGAACATGATTAGATCAAGGGGCGCCAGCAGACCTTTCCGACACCGCATCGACCTGCCCCGTTGAATCGGCAATGATGGTGGGGCCAGATCACCTTTGCCGAGTTGCCAGCCATGGACGAAAAAATGCCCCCGCGCCGGCGCACCGGCGACCTGACCAGCGGCCCGATCCCGCGCACGCTGCTGCTGTTTGCCTTGCCGGTGCTGGGTTCCAACGTGCTGCAGTCGCTCAACGGGTCGATCAATGCCGTCTGGGTCGGCCGCTTTCTGGGCGAATCGGCGCTGACCGCCACATCCAACGCCAACCTCGTCCTGTTCCTGATCCTGGGCACCGTGTTCGGCATCGGCATGGCCGCCACCATCCTGGTGGCGCAGTCGGTCGGCGCCCGCGACCTGCCCGTGGCGCGCCGCATCGTCGGCACCAGCGCCACCTTCTTCTTCTTCATTTCGGTGGTCTTCGCCGTCTGCGGCTGGATCTGGGTAAATGCTATCCTGGGCATGCTCGGCACACCTGCGGACGCCTTGCCGCTGGCGCGTTCCTATCTGCGCATCATCTTCGTCGCCGTGCCGATGATGAACCTTCTGTCCTTCGTCATGACCGTACTGCGTGGCGCGGGCGATTCACGCACGCCCTTCATCTTCATGGCGCTGGCGGTCGTCCTCGACATCGTGCTCAACCCGCTGCTGATCCGCGGCATCGGCCCCTTCCCCGAACTTGGCATCGCCGGTTCCGCCACCGCGACGCTGATCGGCCAGACGGTGGGCGTGATTGCCATCCTTGTCGTGCTCTATGCGCGCAAGCACCCGCTGCGGCTGGCCGGCGCCAATCTGGCCCTGCTGTGGCCCGACCCTGGCTTGCTGCGCATCGTCGTCTTCAAGGGCGTGCCGATGGGCCTGCAGATGATCGTCATTTCGGCGGCGGCCCTGACGGTGATGGGCATCGTCAACTCCTACGGGTCGCAGGTCGCCGCCGCCTACGGCATCGCGGCGCAGCTGTGGACCTACATCCAGATGCCGGCGCTGGCCATCGGAGCCGCGGTTTCCTCCATGGCTGCGCAGAATGTCGGCGCCGGCCGCTGGGACCGGATCGGCCGCGTCGCCGCCTCCGGCGTCGGCTTCAACCTCGTCCTGACCGGCGCCCTGGTCGCGCTGCTGTGGCTCTTCGACCGCCCGATCCTCGGCCTGTTCCTGAGCAGCGACAGCGCGGCGATCGACATCGCCGCGCACATCAATTCTGCCGCATCCTGGTCGTTCATCCTGTTCGGCATCACCATCGTGCTGTTCGCCACCGTGCGCGCCACCGGAGCGGTGATGCCGCCGCTGATCATCCTGGTGATTTCGGTGCTCATCGTGCGCACCGGCTTTGCCTATTTCATGCGCGGCGTGATCGGCGAGGAAGCGCTGTGGTGGAGTTTCCCGGCAGGCTCGATCACCTCGCTGGTGCTGGCCGCGGCCTACTACCGTTTCGGCGGCTGGCGCACATTGCACATGATCGAGAACAGGCCGGCCGCCGGCGAGCCGCCCGACACCGGGCTCGGTGTGCCACGAGGGCGCGCCAACATGGCGCCCGAGACGCCGAACGGCTGAGGCGAGCCCGCTTTGTCTCAATGTCTGTGTTTTAGCTCAAAGCCCAGCGCCACCAGCGCAAAGACGATGATCATGCCGGCAAATGCCAGGCTTGCCGCGACAGCCCTGACGTAGGTCGAGACGATGCCGACGCCGCTGACGGGTAAGGCATTGCCGACAAAGCAGCCACCGGCGCGCTGGTTTTCCCAGACATAGTTGAGGAATTTCCCGAGCGCCGTTTATTGGCCCGGGAACTTGCGCTAACAGTTTACTGTCTTTCGACAAATTCGTTTGTAGGCGGGGATCATGGGCAAAGGCAGGGTCGAGGCATTCACCGACGGCGTCGTGGCCATCATCATCACCATCATGGTCCTCGAACTGAAAGTGCCGCATGGCGAGGATGTTTCCGCCTTGTTGCCGTTGTGGCCGGTCTTCTTCAGCTACGTGCTGTCCTTCATCAATGTCGGCATCTACTGGAACAATCTGCACAACATGTTTCACACCGTACAACGCGTCGACGGCCGGGTGCTTTGGGCAAACCTGCATCTGTTGTTCTGGCTGTCGCTGATGCCGGTAACGACCGCCTTCATGGGGGAGAATCATTTCGCCACGGTTCCGGTCGCTGTCTATGGCGCCGATCTCGCTCTATGCGCGATCGCTTACACTATTCTGGCATCCGCGCTGCATCGCCTGCACGGCAACGACACCGCCTTCGCCAAGGCGCTGGGCAACGACCGCAAGGGCAAGCTCTCGCTGGCCGTCTACATCGCGGCCGTCCTGCTGACCTTCGTCAATCAGTGGATCGGCGTCGCGCTTTATGTGCTGGTCGCGACGATCTGGCTCGTGCCGGATACGCGCTTCGCGCGGGTGATCGAAAAGTAGCGCTGTTTGCCTGACTCGATTCCCCGGGGGGGAAAATGCTACGCGCTTTCCCCGGGAAAACCGCTTCACACCTTTCCTGGAATTGCTCTATTTACGCATCGCCTTCAGCTTTTCCGCCACCGACGCCGCAAGGTCGGCATAGCGCTCCTCCAGCCTTTCGGCTGCCTTGATGATCGAGAAATCATGGCCGAATTTCTCCAACGCCATGCGCAGCTTCTCGACGAACTCGGCCTGTTTTTCCAGCGCGGCAAACAGTGTCTTCACCTGGGTTTCGCTGATATCGGGGTTGGCCAGCATCTGCGGCACCTCGCGCCCCATCTGGTCGCCGGTGGCGGTCTGCTCTTTCAGAATTGCGATCCAGTCCGTCAATCGAAAATCTCCATTTGTGGGGCAGCATGCGCGGTCGCGGCCCGACTGGTCAACCCGAACACGTGCTGACGAAGGCTTGCGCAAGCGGTTTCCGGCGCTAAGTTCGGCGCCATCGAAAAAAGGATGCTGTTGCTCATGATCACCGACGCTGAAATCCAGAGCGCCCTGCCCGCGCTTGGCCCCGGCAATACCGCCGTCATCACCGGCGCCGCCAGCGGCATCGGTCTGGCAGCCGCAAAGCGGCTTGCGCTGATGGGCATGAAGATCGTGCTCGCAGACATCGGTGGCGCGCGCCTTGACGATGCCTCCCGCGCCGTCTCTGCCATTGCCGGCGACGATGCCGTGCTTGCCGTCGCCGCAGATGTTTCGAAGGCCGATGAGGTCGATCGTCTCGCCGACCGCGCATTCGGCGCCTTCGGCGAGGTCTCGCTGCTGATGAACAATGCCGGCGTCGGCGACAATCCGGGAAAACCCTGGGAAAACCGCGATGGCTGGAAACGGCTGCTCGACATTAATTTCTGGGGTGTCGTGCATGGCGTCGAAGCCTTCGCGCCGCGCATGCTGGCGTCGGCCAAGCCGGGCCTGATCATCAACACCGGTTCCAAGCAAGGCATCACCACGCCGCCCGGCAACCTCGCCTACAATGTCTCCAAGGCCGGCGTGAAGACGTTCACCGAAGGCCTGGCGCATGCGCTGCGCAACGAACCGGGCGACCGAATGTCGGCGCATCTGCTCATCCCCGGCTTCACTTATACCGGCCTCACCGAAGGGGCGACGGAAAAGCCGGCCGGCGCCTGGACCGGCGAACAGGTCATTGATTTCATGCTGGAATCCCTGGTCAGGGGCGACTTCTACATCCTGTGCCCGGACAATGACGTAGCGCGGCCGCTGGACGAGAAGCGCATGGCCTGGGCGATAGGCGACATCATCGAAAACCGCCCGGCCCTGTCGCGCTGGCACCCCGATCACAAGGATGCGTTCGCGGACTTCATCAAAGGCTGATCCGAAAGCCCTCAAGCCGCGTGCTTTTTCGGAGCTCGCTTTTGCGCCACGGCCTTCTTGGCGGCCATGGCGGCGATTTTTTCGTCATGCCGCCGTGCCGCCCGCTCACACTTGTCACGGATTTCCTCGACTTCGGATTCCGTGAGGTGCTCGATGCCGATGAAATTGTTATGGCCCTCGCTGACCCGGATCAACTCATCGAGCTTGGCCTGGATCGCCGCGCCATCGCGGTTCTGGGTGTTCTGGATCAGGAACACCATCAGGAAAGTGATGATGGTCGTGCCGGTGTTGATCACCAATTGCCAGGTGTCCGAGAAGCCGAAGAACGGCCCGCTCACCGCCCAGACGACGACAATCACACAGCAGCCCGCAAAGGTCAGCGGCAGGCCGGTTATATGGGCGACCCAGTTGGCGATCCTGGTGAAGAGCTTTTCCATCTGTCGAGACCCATCAATGGCTGCGCCGATGAGAAACAACCGGTAGCCGTCTTGGGTTCCCGCCGGCAGCAAATACATCGGATGCAATTGGGCACACGCGAAGCGGGCACTCGACGGAAAACGCATCTTATCGGTTCAATGTCATAGTAACGATGCAGGCAAAAGCGCCTGTTCGTTCCGCTCCACAGCGGTTTACCTCCGGCCCCTTCCGCCGCGCCACCCCCGCATGGCGGAAGGGGCTTCAGTACCGAAAGCGGCGACCGGTACACGGACAGGCGGACGCCCCATTTCCCGCAACTCGCCCACCAGCGCCGCTCTCGGTCTGCTGATGGCCTGCGCGCCCTAGACGACGTCGTTTTCCCAACGATCGAGGAAGGCCTCGATCGGCATGGACTGGATGTCGGGAACCGCCCTGGCGAGTTTCTCGACCGGCCAGTCCCACCAGGCGAGGGCTTCGATCCGCGCCGCTATGTCGGGAGCAAAGCGCGAGCGGAGCGGCTTTGCCGGCACGCCGGCGACGATCATGTAGGGCGGCACATCCTGCGTCACCACCGCATTGGCGCCAACGACCGCGCCATTGCCGATCGCGATGCCGGGCATGATCACCGCGCCGTGGCCGATCCAGACGTCGTGGCCGATGGTCACGGCCTTCGCTTGCCGCCGCGCGCGGAACGCCGCATCGACGCCCAGCCAGCGGAAATATTCGTTCGGCCGGTAGCTGACCTTGTGCTGGGTCAGTCGCTCGATCGGATGCTCCAGCGCGTTGATGCGGCTGTTGGCGGCAATCGAGCAGAATTTGCCGATACTCGTATAGATCGCCTCGGCATGGCGCTCGAAATAGGAGAAGTCCCCGACGCTCACCTCGCGCAGCACCACCCGTTCACCGATCGAGGCGTAGCGGCCGAGCTTGCACGCCTTCAGCTCCGCGGTCGGATGGATGCGCGGCTCGGGATCTTTCAGGACGAGGTTTTCGGTGCGGTCCATGCGGCGCTTTACTTCAGGGCAATTGCTCCCGCAAGGCAGGAGCAATTGCTCGTGGTGCCAATCAGCACAAAAAGACGCCCATCCGCCTATTTCGGCTTGCCCTTGCTCCACACCACGTTCTGGCCATAGAGCGGCACGGTGGTGACCGACATCTTGGCCGAGCCGTTCTGCACCTGACGCGAATGCGAGAGATAGATCAGCGTCTCGTTGGTCTTGTCGTAGATGCGGTTCACCACCTGCTTCTTCCAGATCAGGCTGAGGCCCTGCTTGAACACCTCCTCGCCGCCCTCGCTCATGTCGATGTCGCCGATGGTGATCGGGCCGGTCTGACGGCAGGAGATCGACGAATCGGAGGGATCCTCGAACCAGTTGCCCTTGTGCAGGCGGTCGATGATGCTGCGGTCGAAATAGGAGACATGGCAGGTCACGCCATCCACCTTGGGATCCTTGATCGCTTCGACGATGATGTCATTGCCGACCCAGTCGACGCCGACCTTGCCGACTTCCTCGGCGACCGCGCTGCCTGCGCCAAGAACGACGCACGCGGCCAAGGCGCCGCCGATCAGTTTTCGCCCAATCCGTTCGCGCCCAACCAGTTCGAGCAAAGGAGCCTCCTGCGGTTCGAGTTGCCAGTATCAGGTGGGACGCGGCGTGCGGCTTTGCAAGCGGATGCGTCAACACCACCACGGTTGCGGCATCGCGGCACTTTGCCTGCGCAGGGCCAAACCGCTAAGAGACTGTTTCGAAATTCGCTCTGGCGAGTCATATGGTGGTGGTTTCGACACCGTAGCGCAGTGGACATATGGTCCGTGAGCTCAGTTCTACTGCATGCAGTAAGAACTGAGAAGCGCAGAAAACGCCATCAGATGGCCGCCAGAGTAGAATTTCCAAACAGGGCTCAAGACTGTCGCACCGGCGCGGCATCGAGCCGGCGCGATGATTTCTGCGGACGGACTTTTATGATGATGCGTTCTATCCTGGTCGGCATTCTCGTCCTGATGGCAGCCGGCATCGGCTGGCTGACCTTCGACTGGTACCGCGGCCATTATGGCGGCGAACCGTTCGGAGCGCCCTTCACCCTCGTCGACCAGAAAGGCGCGCCGATCACCGAAGCCGCCTTCCGGGGGCAGCCCAGCGTCGTCTTCTTCGGCTTCACCCACTGCCCCGAAGTCTGCCCGACGACGCTGTTCGAACTCTCCGGCTGGCTGAAGACGCTCGGCGACGACGGCAAGACCTTGCATGCCTATTTCGTCTCGGTCGACCCGGAGCGTGACACGCCGCCGGTGATGAACGCCTATGTCAGCAATTTCTCCGACCGCATCACCGGCATCACCGGCGACCCGGACAAGGTCCATGCCATGGCCAAGTCGTTCGGCATCTACTGGAAGAAGGTCGACACGGGCGACGGCGACTACACGATGGACCACACCGCCTCGGTGCTGCTGCTCAACTCCAAGGGCGACTTTGCCGGCACGATCGCCTATGGCGAAAGCGCCGGCACCGCCGTGGAGAAGCTGAAGCGCCTCGCGGCCAAGGGTTGATAAGTATCCATATGACCCAGACGCGGCTGCATTTCACCACCGGCAAGATCGAGGCTGAGCGCATCTTCGCGGCGCTCGAACTGGCTTTCGAGGATGAGGGCCTGCCGATCGCCGTGCTCGAGGTCGACGAAGACCAGGACATCCACGAAGTTTCGCTCTATGCCGATGGCGACGTCGATGCGATTGAAGCGCGGGTGAAGGACATTCTCGCCGGGCTTGCTCTGTCGAAGCCGGTCGAGCGCGAAGTGCTGCCCGACATCGACTGGGTGGCGCGCTCACTAGAGGGCCTGAAGCCGGTGCGCGCCGGCCGTTTCTTCGTCCACGGCGCGCATGACCGCAGGAAGCGCCACAGCGGCGAACTCGCCATCGAGATCGAGGCCGGCCTTGCCTTCGGCACCGGCCATCACGGCACCACATCAGGCTGCCTGGAAATGCTGGAGAAAGTGGTGCGGCGCGAGCACCCGCGCAATGCGCTCGACCTCGGCACCGGCAGTGCCGTGCTGGCGATCGCCGTCGCCAAGCTGGCGCATATTCCGGTGCTCGCCACCGACATCGACCCGGTGGCGGTGAGGGTCGCCGCCGCCAATGCGCGGCTCAATCACATCAAGGCGCTCATCGAAACGGTCACCGCACCGGGCTTCCACCATCCGATCTTCGGCAAGCGTACCCCCTTCGATCTGATCGTCGCCAACATATTGGCGCGGCCGCTGATGCGGCTGGCGCCGCAAATGGCCGGGCACATCGCACTTGGCGGCTCGATCGTCCTGTCAGGCATTCTCGAGCGCCAGCGCGACGCCGTCATCTCGGCCTATGTCGGCCAGAATTTCCGGCACGTGCGCACCTTGCACCGCGAAGGCTGGGTGACGATCCACCTCAAGCGCTGAGACCGGCAAGGCAACTGCCGATCCTCGACAGTCCTAACACCTAGAACTTGATGCGCCGTGGCATGGATTTCGCCGGAAAGCTGATCGTGCCGCGGCTGGACCAGCCCCATCTGGTTGTCAGCCAGCCGGCGCTGTAGCAGGTTGCGCCAACTGGAAATCGATTCCGATTTCCGGACCCATAGACTACGGTCACGCCGACATCAGGAGGCCCATCATGTTCCAGACCTTCGATTCCGCGGGCGAGCCTTCGGTTGGCAAGCCGCGCGTGGCGCTGCTGCGCCAATGGCTTGCCGCCAATGGCCTAGACGGTTTTATCGTCCCGCGCGCCGACGAACATCAGGGCGAATATGTCGCCGATCGTTCGGTACGGCTGAAATGGCTGACCGGCTTCAGCGGCTCGGCCGGCGTCGCCATCGTGCTGCGCGACCGCGCCTTCATCTTCGTCGACGGGCGCTATACGCTGCAGGTGCGCAGCGAGGTCGATCTCGACATTTTTTCGGTCGAAAGCCTGGTCGACAACCCGCCCGCCGTCTGGCTCAAGGACAATATAGGCAAGGGCGCGCGGCTGGGCTTCGATCCATGGCTGCACACGATCAGCGAGGTCAAGGCGCTGCAGACCTCGGCCGACAAGACCGGCGCGGTGCTGGTGCCGCTCGAGAAAAACCCGATAGACATCATCTGGAAGGACCAGCCGGCGGCGCCGGTGACGCCGGTCGAGCTGCACCCGATCGGCTTTGCCGGCGAACTCGCCAAGGACAAGCTGGCGCGGCTGGCGACAGCGATCGGCAAGGACGGCGCCACCCATGCGGTGCTGACCGACCCCTCCTCCATCGCCTGGGCCTTCAACATCCGAGGCGGCGACGTGCCGCACACGCCGCTGGCGCTCGGCTTCGCCATCCTCGCAGCGGATGGGTCGCACCAGCTGTTCATGGACAGCCGCAAATTCTCGCGCCAGGTCGCGGCCTATCTCACCCAGCTCGCCGATCCGCACGAGCCCGGCGAATTCGAAGCGGCGATCGCGGCGCTTGCCAAGGGCGGCGCCAAGATCGCACTCGACCCGGTCCTGGCGGCCGACCGGCTGCGCATACTGGTCGAGGACAATGGCGGCACGGTGGTTGCCGCGCCCGATCCTGCCCGCATTCCGCGTGCCACCAAGAACCAGGCCGAGATCAACGGCTCGCGCGCCGCGCACCGTCGTGACGGCGCGGCGGTGGCCAAGCTTCTGTGCTGGCTGGAGCGGCAAAAACCCGGCTCGCTCGACGAGATCGCGGTCGTCACCAGGCTGGAGGAGAGCCGCAGGCAGACCGGCGAGGAAACGCAGATGCCGCTGCGCGACGTGTCCTTCGACACCATTTCCGGCGCTGGCCCGAACGGCGCCATCATGCACTACCGCGTGTCGCGCGCCACCAGCCGCAAGCTGCAGGCGGGCGAGTTGTTCCTGCTCGATTCCGGCGCGCAATATCAGGACGGCACCACCGACATCACCCGCACCGTGCCGATCGGCCAGCCGACCGAGGAAATGCGCGAACGCTACACGCTGGTGCTGAAAGGCATGATCGGTATTTCCACGCTGCGCTTCCCCGCCGGCACGCGCGGCTCGGAGATCGACGCCATTGCCCGCATGGCGCTGTGGAAGCATGGTTGCGATTTCGCCCACGGCACCGGCCATGGCGTCGGCTCGTACCTCGCCGTGCATGAAGGCCCGCAGCGCATTGCCCGCACCGGCACCGAAAAGCTGCTCGAAGGCATGATGCTGTCCAACGAACCCGGCTATTACAAGGAAGGCGCTTACGGCATCCGCATCGAAAACCTGATCCTCGTGACGCCGGCCGAACAGATCGAGGGCGGCGACATCGCCATGCACGGCTTCGAGACGCTGACGCTGGCGCCGATCGACATCAGGCTGGTGCGGTCAGAGCTGCTGACGCGCGAGGAGCTGCATTGGCTAGACGCCTACCATGCCCGCGTGCTGGCCGAGATCGGACCGATGCTCGACGGCGAGACGCTGGCCTGGCTTGAGAAGGCGACGGCACCGCTGCCGCATGATGCGAAGATTTGAATCTAGCTTGGTAAGTCAGCGATTTAAATCGATGGCACTCGCAGAATTCTATCCCACGAACTGCCGAGCCACGATCAACACTGCCGCGCCCGCCAGAAACATCGCCATCAGGCCGCCGCGCAGCGAGACCACGGCGGTGACGACCAATGCCGCCCATTCGGCCGGTCCGGCATTCAGCAGCTCCGGCGCCACCAGCGTCGTCAGCACCGCCGCCGGCACGGCGTTGAGGCCGGCCTCGACGCGTGGATGGATGTTGTCGAAGCGGGAGATGACCAGATGCCCGCCGATTCGCGTGAGATAGGTGGCGACCGCGCCGGCGATGATGATCCAGAAAGTCGTGCTCATGGCCTTGTCTCCACGCCGCTATGGTGCGGTGGCAGGATGACGGCGAGCAGCACGCCGGCAATGGCGCCGATCGAGACGTGCCAGGGCGAGCCGACCGTCTTGTAGGCGATGATCGAGGCGCACGCACTGGCGATAACCACCGGCAGCCACAGCGGCCGCTTGCGGAAGCCCATCACCAGGCCGAGGAAATAGATCGGCAGCAGGAAATCGATGCCCAGCGCATGCGTGTCGGGGATGAGCTTGCCAAACACGGCACCCAGCGCGCTTTCGATCACCCAGAACAGATAGACCGGCAGGCCAAGCCCCAGATACCAGGCAAAGCCGACCGTCTGGCCGGACGCCGCCCTCGCCTCGGCCACGGCGAACTGCGGATCGGTGAGGATGAAATAGCCGAGCGCCTGTTGGATGACAGGCCAGTGCGCGATGCGCCGGCCGATGCCGGCGGAGTAGAGCACATGGCGGAAATTGACGGCGAAGATCGACAGCACGATCAGCCACGGCGCGACATGCTGGCCGAACAGCTGGATGCCGACCATCTGGCTGGCGCCGCCATAGACCAGCGCGCTCATCAAAAAGGCTTCGAGGACCGAAAAACCATTGTCGACGGCAAGCGCTCCGAACAGCACCGCGAACGGCGCCGACGCCACGACGACAGGCATGGAGAGTCGCACGCCTTGCCAGAAGTCGCTTTTGCCGCCGCTCTCGGAAATCACGTCCGTCGCCATCGATCGCTCCCAGGGTCGAAACCGCCGATGTAGGTAGTGCAGCCCGCCTTGTCACACGAATTCGCTTGAGCCAAACGATCAGCGGAAATGATCGTCGCCTTGGGTCGAGATGGAACTTAGTCCTTCGCGATTTTGCCCTCGATCGCCCTGCCCCAGTCGAGCAGCGGCTTGGCGCGCATGGTAAAATCGACGAGTTCCTCGACCAGATCCGGCCCGTGGATGCCTGCCGGATCGATGACGTGGCGGACGGCAAAATGCCGATTGCGGATCGCAGCGACAAGATCCTCATCCGTGACGTGCTCGAAGCCCCGCGGCGTGCGTTTCATGGCGTCTTCCGCGCTAAGCTCGAGGCCGTTCTTCTTCAACGCCTTCACCATGGCGCGAAACCTGTCCGGCCACGTCTCGATGGCGCGCCGCATCGCCAGCAGCAACGCGGCCTCCGGCTGCCACCAGGCGAAGCCGGCAAAGCAGCCCTCAAGCCCGATATGAATGTAGAACACGCCCTGCACGGCCTTGCTGCCGTCAGGCGACAGAATCGCCGAGACATGCCGGTTGTACGGCCGCTTGTCCTTGGCGAAGCGCACGTCGCGATTGATGCGGAACAGCGACTTCTTGCGATCGCCGCGCAAACCGAGCCCTGCCTCTGCGAAGCGCTGTGTCAGCGTGTCGACCAGATCGCCAAGGGGATCGCGCAATTCCTGTTCGAACAGGTCGCGGTTCTCCAAAAACCACTCCCGGCTCTGGTGGAAATCCAGCGCCTTCAGGAATGGTATGGCCTTTGGGCCGAAGCCTTTGAACGCGGTCACGCCTTGCCGACCCGTTGCAGCCAGGTGTCCTCGTCGATCACCTCGACGCCGAGTTCGCTGGCAAGCTTGAGCTTGGAGCCGGCCCCGGGTCCGGCCACCAGCAGATCGGTCTTGGCCGAAACCGAGCCGGCGACCTTGGCGCCGAGCCGCTCGGCCATCGCCTTGGCTTCCGAGCGGGTCATCTTCTCCAGCGTGCCGGTGAAGACGATGGTCTTGCCCGCGACCTCGCTGTCGGCCGAGACGGTGACGATATAGGGCTTGGGCCTGACCTGTTCGAGCAGCTTGTCGAGCACGTCGTCATTGCGTTCATTGCCGAAGAAATCGCGCAGCGCATCGATCACCGTGTCACCGATGCCGTTGACCGATGGGAATACGGTGTGCGGGTCCTCCGCTGCCGCCGTTTCCTTGCCGACACGGATCAGTTCCTCGATGGTGGAAAAGGTCTTGGCGAGCACGGCGGCCGTCGTCTCGCCGATATGGCGGATGCCGAGCGCGAAGATGAAGCGGTCGAGTTCCGGTTCGCGGCGCGAATCGATGGCCGCGAACAGCTTGTCGAGGCCCTCATAGTTGCGGTCCTCGACGCTGCGCACATTCTTGCGCGTCTTGCCGGACGCTGCCTCGCGCTGCCTGGCCTGCTCCTCGCGCCGCTCGGCCAGTGCCTTGGTGACCGCGGGACGGCGGTCCCTGAGCGTAAAAATATCGGCGGCGGTCTTGATCAGCCCAGCATTGAAGAAGGTGTCGATGTTTTCGGCGCCCAGCCCCTCTATATCGAGCGCCCCGCGCGAGACGAAATGGCGTAATCTTTCCACGGCTTGCGCGGCGCAGATCAGTTCGCCGGTGCAGCGCCGGCGAGAATCTTCCTTGCCGGTCTTCTCGTTGATCTCGCGCGTCGCCGGCGAGCCGCAGACTGGACAGGTATGCGGGAATTCGTAAGGCACGGTATCGGCCGGGCGCTTGTCGATGACGACGCTGACGATCTGCGGAATGACGTCGCCCGCCCGCTGGATCACCACCGTGTCGCCGATGCGCACGTCGATGCCGTCGCGGATCGGCAGGCCGTTGCTGTCGAAACCCTTGATGTAATCCTCATTGTGCAGCGTGACGTTTTCGACCACGACGCCGCCGACGGTGACGGGCGCAAGCCTTGCGACCGGCGCCAGCGTGCCGGTGCGGCCGACCTGGATGTCGATCCTCTGCACGGTCGTCATCGCCTGCTCGGCCGGGAACTTGTGGGCAACCGCCCAGCGCGGCTCGCTGGTGACGAAACCCCACCGGCGCTGCAGCTCCAGCTGGTCGACCTTGTAGACGACACCATCAATGTCATAGCCGAGCGAGGAGCGCTGCTCCTCGATCAGATGGTAATGCGCGACCAGTTCCTCGACCGACTTCGCCCGCACCATCAAAGGGCTGATCTTGAACCCCCAGTCGGCGAATTTTTGCACCGATTCATACTGGGTCGGCGCCGGATCCGCGGTCGTGAAGCCCCAGGCATAGGCAAAAAACTTGAGATTGCGGCTGGCGGTGACAGAGGCATCCTTCTGGCGCAGCGATCCGGCAGCCGTGTTGCGCGGATTGACGTAATCCTGGCCGCCGGCCGCGGCCGAGCGCGCCTTCAGCGCTTCGAATTCCGCATAGGTCATGTAGACCTCGCCCCGTATCTCGATGACATCAGGCCAGCCCGAGCCTTTCAGCTTCGCGGGAATATCGACGATGGTCCTGAGATTGGCGGTGATGTCCTCACCCACAGTTCCGTCGCCGCGCGTCGCGCCCTGCACGAACACGCCATTCTCATAGCGCAACGAGGCCGACAGGCCGTCGATCTTCGGTTCGGCCGTGAAGGCTATGTCGAGGTCCTTGTCGCGGTCGAAGAAGCGCCGGCCGCGCTCGATGAAATCGGCGACATCCTCGTCTGTATAGGCCTTGGCGAGGCTGAGCATCGGCACGGCATGGCGCACCTTGGCGAAACCCTCGGCCGGCGGCGCGCCGACCCTGCGTGATGGCGAATCCTCGCGCACCAGGTCGGGAAAACGCTCCTCGATGGCAAGGTTGCGCCGCGTCAGAGCATCATAGGCGGCGTCCGAGATTGTCGGCGCGTCCTCGGTATGGTAGCGCCGATCGTGCTCGGCGATCTCCTCCGCCAGGCGCTTCAGCTCGGCTTCAGCCTCGCTTTCGCTGAGCGAATCGACAGGTTTTTCGGCCATGCTTTTCTTCCCCGAACGGTGGCGCGCCACAATAGAGCATGATCCCGAAAAGTGGGAACCGGTTTTCGGAAAAGATCATTCCTGAACAGCAGGATGGAGCCATATCCTGACTCGCTGCCATATCCTGCCCCGTCAATGACGCTGGATGGCCTTATGCCGCGTTTGTGTTCTCGCGCAGCAGCCTTTCGGCGGCGGCGCGTGCCTCGTCGGTGATCGTGGCGCCGGCCAGCATGCGGGCGATCTCTTCCTGCCGCGCCGGCCTGTCCATCTCGGCAATGCCGGTCGCCACACGGTCGGTGCTGCCCGATTTTGAGATCAGGAAATGCGTCGCCGCGCGCGCCGCCACTTGCGGCGCATGGGTGACCGACAGCACCTGCACGCGCTTCGACAGCCGCGCCAACCTTTGGCCGATGGCGTCCGCAACGGCGCCACCCACGCCGGTGTCGATTTCGTCGAAGACAAGCGTCGGCGCCGAGCCACGGTCGGCCAGCGCCACCTTCAGCGCCAAAAGGAAACGCGACAGCTCGCCGCCGGATGCCACCTTCATCATCGGGCCTGGTCGCGTGCCGGGATTGGTGCGCACCCAGAACTCGATCTGGTCGATGCCCTCTTCCATGCGGGTCTCGGCCTCGCTCTTCATCTCGACGATGAAGGCGGCGCGTTCGAGCTTCAGCGCCGGCAATTCGGCCATGACAGCCTTGGTCAGGCCGATGGCCGCCGCATGGCGAAGCGAGGAAAGCTGTGCGGCGGCGATGTCATAGGCCTCGCGCGACGCCGCGGCCTGCTTCTCTAGCCCGTGCAGGCGTTCCTCGCCGGCGTCGAGATCGGCCAGATCGGCAACCATCGTGTCGCGCAATTGCGCCAGATCGTCGACGGCGACACTGTGCTTGCGTGAGGCCGCGCGCAACGAAAACAGCCGCTCCTCCGCTTTCTCCAGCCGCTGCGGGTCATACTCCGTGGCGCGAAGTGCCGCCTCGACGCCGGATTGCGCGGCGTCGAGCGACAGCATGGCTTCGTCCAGCGACTTGACCACATCCTCGAGCAGGCCGGGCGCCTCCGTCGCCTTGCGCTGCAGCCGTCTCAGCAGGCTGGCGAGCTGCGGCAAGGGCGAAGACGGGCCGGACAGCACATCTTGCGCGTCATGGATTTCGGAAGCGATCTTCTCGGCGCGCATCATATGGGCGCGCAGTTCGGCAAGTTCCGTTTCCTCGCCGGGCTGCGGATCGAGCTTGGTCAGTTCCGCCACCGCCGCACGCAGATAGTCGGCCTCGCGCGCCGCCGCCGCCACCTTGGCGCGGTGGCGCGTAACCTCCTGCTCGCCGGCACGCCAGTGGCGCCAGGTCTCGCCGGTCGAGCGAACCGCGCCGAGATGGCCTCCGAACGCGTCGAGCACGTCGCGGTGGGCGCCGGGATCGACCAAGGCGCGCTCATCGTGCTGGCCGTGGATCTCGACCAATGCGCGCCCGACATCGCGCATCAGGGTCACGCTGGATGGCTGGTCGTTGACGAACACGCGGGTGCGGCCGTCCGCCGTCTGCACGCGGCGCAGGATGATGTCGCCATCGTCCTCGATGGCGTTTTCGACGAGCAGCGCCCGCACCGGATGGTTGCGCGGCACATCGAACACGGCAATGACCTGGCCCTGTGCCGCGCCATGGCGCACCAGAGAAGCGTCACCGCGCGCGCCAAGCGCCAGCGACAGGGCATCGAGCAGGATGGATTTGCCGGCGCCGGTTTCACCCGTCAGCACGGAAAGGCCCGGCTGGAAGTCGATATCCAGCTTCTCGATCAGGACGATATCGCGGATCGACAGTCTGGAAAGCATCAGAACCCGGACCTCAGGCAATTCCAGGAAAAGTGCGGAGCGTTTTTCCCATGGGAATTGCGTAGAACAAAAAGTTGGGACGGCTCAGCGCTTCAATCAAACCACTGAACCGCCGTGGAGCGGCACGCGACCGATTGGAGTCGCAGCGCCGCACTATCTTTTTGTTTCAGCATCGGATCAATCCGAAAAGCGCGCTACGCACGCTTGCGCCTGACAGATCAGGCGCCGGTGATCAGCTTGCCGGCCTTGGAAATCCACGATCCGGCATTCTCGCGCGGCGAAAGCCCGTTGCTCTGCAGGAGCTTGTAGGAGTCCTTGTACCACGGGCTGTCGGGATAGTTGGTGCCGAGCACCGCTGCGGCCGTCTGGGCCTCCGAGGTCAGCCCCATCGCGTAGTAGCTTTCGGTGAGGCGGGCCAACGCTTCCTCGACGTGGCGGGTGTTGGAATAGTTCTCCACCACGGTGCGGAAGCGTTTGACGGCGGCGATGTATTCGCGGCGCTCCAGATAATAGCGGCCGATCTGCATTTCCTTGCCGGCGAGCTGGTCGTTGGCGAAGCGGATCTTCTCCTTGGCGTCGTCGACATATTCCGACGTCGGCCAGCGCGTGACCAGATCCTGCATCGTCTGCAGCGTCTGGCGCGCTTCCTTCTGATCCTGCGTCACATCCTTGATCTGGCGATAGTAGCTCAGGCCGATGATGTACTGTGCATAGGGCGCGTCATCGGTGGACGGATAAAGCGCCAGATAGCGCTTGGCCGACGAGATCGCCTCGTCGTAGCTGCCCTTTCGGTAGTCGGTGAAAGCGCCCATCACCATCGATTTGCGAGCCCATTCCGAATAGGGATGCTGGCGGTCGACGGCGTCGAACTTCTTGCTCGCCTCGTCCAGGCGGCCGGCATTCAAATTGGCGAGACCCTGGTTGTAGAGAACGTCGGCCGGCTCGGTCTGGTCGACATATTTCGACAGGTCGATGTCTTTCTCCGACGACATGCAGGCCGACAGAAAGAGCGATGGAACAACCAGCGAAAGCGCCAGGAGAACAGACCGCTTTGGCGCTTTCGATTGACCGACTCGCTTGAAGAACATGATTGGATTGCGCCCTTTCGGCGTTATTTTAATGCCTCTTGCATGCTGTTGTCCCAAAACTGGTCCCCACTTTTGAGCGACATGCACTAATCGACGGCAGCAGCCATAAACCATAACCGCCTTGCCCGGCAACGCTATCTCCGGGCAATGGCGCATTTTTGTGGCGGCGCGACGGCGCCGACGCATCCCTATATTTTCGCCGACCGATGATGCATTCCTGCAACACCCGGCATTCCGCCACAGGGTGCGAAAACGGTGCGGAGCTTAGATCATCCAGGGCGCGTAGAGCGGCGCATTGACGGCGCTCATCTCAGCCGCGCGGCCCCGCTCGCGGCGTGTCGTCTCGACGATCTCGAAGGCCGTGCGGTCCGACAGCAGGCGCCGCAGCGCCGCAGCGTTCAGCCTGTGACCGCCGCGATAGGAGCGGAAACAGCCGATGAAGCGGGCGCCGGCCAGAGCCAGGTCGCCCATGGCGTCGAGCGTCTTGTGGCGCACGAATTCGTTGGGATAACGCAGGCCGCCCATATTGATGACGCGGTTGTCGTCACCGATCACCAGCGAGTTCTCGAGCGAAGATCCCAGCGCATAGCCGGCCGCCCACAACCGCTCGACATCCTTCATGAAGCCGAAGGTTCGGGCGCGCGCAACGTCGCGGCGGAAAATGTCGGCATTGATGTCCGACGCAAAGAGCTGACGACCAATGGCCGGGCTTTCGAAATCGATCTCGACCTCGAAGCGGGTGCCGTCATAGGGCCTGAACTCCGCCCAGGAAGCACCGTTTTCGATGCGAACCGGCTTGACGACCCTGATATAGCGCCGCTTGACCGGGAGCGTCTCGATGCCCGCCTGGTCGATGGCTTCCACGAAGGCCATGGCGCTGCCGTCGAGGATGGGAACCTCGTGGCCGTCGATCTCGATGAGGACATTGTCGATGCCGAGCCCGAACAGCGCGGCCATGATGTGCTCGACCGTGGCGATATGCTCGCCCGAGGGATCGCCAAGCATGGTGCACAGATCGGTGGCGCCGATCTCGGAAAACAGGGCGCGAAACTCGCGGCCCAGCCCGTCGCTATTGATGAGCTGGAACACGATGCCGGTGTCGGCATCCGCCGGCAGGAAACTGATGGAAACTTCTTTGCCACTGTGAACGCCGGTGCCCGTAAGCGACGCGCGCGTTTTCACTGTCGTCTGGTAGTCGTGCAAGACAATCCCCATAAGCCCGATATGCCTAAGTCCGCTTCTCCAGCCCGAGGGCGCGGCTCTTGTTAAATCGGCAGGCAGGGCCACTTCCCCGAAATCCCGGCAGACCGACTATGGTAGGCAGCGAAGATAATGTCCCCCCAAGGAGACTCCAAATCACGGTTTCTTACCCTCTGTAACCGCGAACCAGAGTAAGCTCCACATCGTAACTATTTGATTCTACAGCACTTAAAACGTTAACAGGCAAGCAATTCCTTGCTTGCCTGTTAACAATTGTTACGGTCCGTTAACCGCTCAGTTGGCCTGGCGGCGCAGGAACGCCGGAATCTCCAGCTGATCGTCGTCCTGAGTCGCCCTGGTCTGCGGCGTCAGGCGGCCCTGGTCGTCCAGCTGGCCGCGGCGCGGCGCATAAAGCTGGGCGTCCTGGCTGGCGAGACGGCGCACTTCAGGCGCTGCCTGGCGCAGCTTCGGCTCGCGCGGTTGCGCCGGCTGCAGCCTTGCGGGTTCCTCCTCGCGGCGGGTCAGGCCGTTGGTCAGGCGCTTCAACAGACCCATCGGGCCGCTGTTGTTCTCGTGGTCCACCGGGCGGCTCTTGGCGTCGACCTCGGCCTTCACCACCGGCGGAAAGTCCTCGACGCGCGGCATGCGCTGCGGTGCCATCGCCACCGGCTGCTGGACCTCGCGCAGCATTTCGCGCGGCTGCGGGGCCGGCTGCATCTGCTGGACAACCGGCTGCGGCATTGGCTGCTGCGGCGGCGCCTGGAAGATCTTGCTCTGCGGGCGGAAATCGTCCGCATGGGCGACAGGAGCCGGGCGGGCCTGCGCCATGGCGGCAGCGTTCGACTCGGCGAGCTGGATGGCCTCGGCGACCGGGTCCGCGGCGCGCGGCTCATAGACAGGCTGCTGGACCGGCGCCGGGCGGCTCTCCACGGCAGCCACGGCCGGACGGGCGGCCGGCTTCTGCGGTGCCGTACGGATCGAGATCGGCGCCGCGGCGATTTCAGCCGCCGACTTGTCGATGCCGGTGGCGACCACCGAGACGCGGATGACGCCTTCCAGTTCCTCGTCGAAAGTAGCGCCGAGGATGATGTTGGCGTCCTGGTCGACTTCCTCGCGGATACGGGTCGCAGCTTCGTCGACTTCGAACAGCGTCAGGTCGCGGCCGCCGGTGATCGAGATCAGCAGGCCCTTGGCGCCCTTCATCGAGGTCTCGTCAAGCAGCGGGTTGGCGATCGCAGCCTCGGCAGCGGCCATCGCGCGGCCCTCGCCCGAAGCTTCGCCGGTGCCCATCATCGCCTTGCCCATCTCGCGCATCACCGAACGCACGTCGGCGAAGTCGAGGTTGATCAGGCCTTCCTTGACCATCAGGTCGGTGATGCAGGCGACACCGGAATAGAGCACCTGGTCGGCCATGGCGAAGGCGTCGGCGAAGGTGGTCTTGTCATTGGCCAGCCGGAACAGGTTCTGGTTGGGGATGACGATGAGGGTGTCGACGCATTTCTGCAGTTCCTCGATGCCCAAATCGGCCGTCTTCATGCGGCGCTGGCCTTCGAAGTGGAACGGCTTGGTGACGACGCCGACGGTGAGGATGCCCTTCTCGCGCGCGGCGCGGGCAACGACCGGAGCAGCACCGGTGCCGGTGCCGCCGCCCATGCCGGCGGTGACGAAGCACATATGGGTGTTGGATAGGTGGTCGATGATCTCGTCGATGCACTCTTCCGCCGCCGCGCGGCCGACTTCCGGCTGCGAGCCGGCGCCGAGGCCTTCGGTGACATGCGCGCCGAGCTGGATCAGCCGGTCGGCCTTCGACATGGTCAGCGCCTGCGCGTCGGTGTTGGCCACGACGAACTCGACACCGCGCAAGCCCGCGGTGATCATGTTGTTCACGGCATTGCCGCCGCCGCCGCCGACACCGAACACGGTGATGCGCGGCTTAAGCTCGGTGATGTCCGGCTTCTGCAGATTGATGGTCATTGTCTCCGTCCTTTGCCTTTCACGCCGCTTCGCCGCCGCGGCCGCCTATGGGGCTGTCCCCGTCAATTAGAAACTGTCTCTCAACCACTGACTCATGCGATGCAGTTTTCCACCCGTTCCGGTCATCCTGAGACCGGAAATGCCTTTTGCAGGATGGCTCTCGAAACTCGCCATCTGCGGATAGATCAGAAGCCCGACGGCGGCCGAGAAGGCCGGCCCCTTCGCTGCTTCGGGCAGGCCCGCCACGCCGAGCGGACGGCCGATGCGCACATTGCGCCCCAGGATGCGGCGCGCCGCTTCCGGCAGGCCGGCCAGCTGGCTGGCGCCGCCGGTGAGCACGACGCGCTTGCCGACCGCGTTGCCGTAGCCGGACTTGTTCAGCCGATCGCGCAGCAGTTCGAGTGTCTCGTCGATGCGGGCGCGCACGATGCGCGTCATCACCGAACGCGGAATCTGCAGCGGCACATCGCCATCGTCGCCGATCGGCTGGATCGAGACCAGGTCGCGGTCATCTGCGCTGCCCGGCAGCGCCGAACCATGCATGACCTTCAGCCTTTCGGCGGCATCGAGCGAGGTCGAAAGCCCTTTGGCCATGTCGAGCGTGACGTGATTGCCGCCGATGGCGATGGCGTCGCCATGGACGAACTTGCCTTCCGAAAACACCGAGATCGTCGTCGTGCCGCCGCCCATGTCGATGCAGGCCGCACCCAGTTCCAGCTCGTCGTCGACCAGAGCCGCCAGCCCGCTGGCATAGGGCGTCGCCACCATGCGCTCGACCGACAGATGCGAGCGGTTGATGGAGAGTTCGAGGTTGCGCATCGGCGCCGCGTCACCCGTCAGCACATGCATGTCGACGCCAAGCGCGTCGCCGACCATGCCGCGCGGATCGCGCACGCCGCGCTCGGCATCGAGCGAGAAGCCGACGGGCAGCGAATGGATCACCTCGCGCTCGGCCTTGAGCGCCTGCTTGGCGCCGGCGCCGAGCACGCGCTTGATGTCGGCCTCGTCGGCCTCGTGGCCGCCAAGGTTGATGGTCGCCGAGAAGGCTTCGCTCTTCAGCCGGCCGGCGGTCATGTTGACGATGAGCGAATCGACCGTCAGCCCCGCCATGCGCTCGGCGGCGTCGACGGACAGGCGGATGGCATGCTCGGCCCGGTCGAGATCAACGACCACGCCCGACTTCACGCCTTGCGACTTCTGATGACCGATGCCGATCACCTGGATCCGGTGCGAGCGGCCGCGCAACAGCTTGCCGTCATCGTTCGGCTTGAGCTTGGCCACCATGCAGCAGACCTTGTTCGAGCCGACATCCAGCACTGTCAGAGTGCCGGATCGGCGCGACGAGGCATCGCCTGAACCGCCAAGCCAGCTCATATCTTCGTCTCCGACTTGCGCTTGAGGGTCTTCGGCTTCTCGTTGAGCGCGGCCTCGCGCTGCGTCGCCGCTTCGGGCGTCAGCTCCACGACCAGCCGGTCTGTCAGGCGCATGTCGACAGCGGCGATGTCGCGCGACAAAAGCCCCTTGTCCTTATCCATCTTGACCAGTTGGGCGAGTGCCTGGTCTTCCTCGTCCTCGGGCAGCTTGACGGTGATGCCGTTGTCGAGCTTCAGGTCCCAGCGGCGATCGCCAACGCGGATATAGCCTTTTACGCGGGTCGCCAGGTCCGGGTACTTTTCGACCTTGGCCAGGAAGTCCGGCGCCTTGGCCGGCGCGCCGTCGCCGATCAGTAACGGCAGCAGCACCTGCTTGCCGCCGGAGAACGGCGCGATGACAGCGCCATCCTTCTCGATGACCGAGAGATCATTGCCTTGCTGCCAGAGCGCGAAAGCCTCGCGCTCCTCGACGCGCACTTCCAGCGTGTGCGGATAGACCTTGCGCACCGCCGCCACTTCGATCCACGGCAGGCCAGAGATGCGCTCGCGCGCGGCCTCCGCGTCGAAGCCGATCAGCGAGGTCCAGCCATCGAGTTCGAGCCTGTCGAGAATGTCGATCTCGGAGGTCTGGCGGTTGCCGACCACCTTGACCTGATCGACGGCGAAGCCGGTGCGGGCGGTGATGCTCTGGATGATGCCGTCGGCATGACCGCCGAGATAGGCACCATAGGCGCCGCTCGAAGCGAGCAGCACCGCCGACATCATCGCGGCGGAGAAGCGCGGCGCCTCGAATTCACCATCACCCAGGCGCGCCAGGATGCGCACCGGGCGGCGAAGCATGCGCGGCAGCACGAAATGGCCTGATGACAACGACAAGCCGAACAGCGACGGCCCGGCCGCGCCCTTCCCCTTGCCTTGTCCCCATTTCAACGCAGACACGAAGCGTCCTCCACCATCCAACTCAACAACTCACCAAACGAATGCCCGGCATGGGCCGCAATTTCAGGCACCAGAGACGTCGGCGTCATGCCCGGCTGAGTGTTGACCTCGAGCCATACAACTTCGCCATTTTCGGAGTGACGATCGTCATAACGGAAGTCCGACCGGGAAACGCCCCGACAGCCGACAGCTTGGTGAGCCTTGAGCGCCAGTGTCTGTATTTTTTGGTAAATATTCGGTGAAACTTTTGCGGGGCATTCGTGTTTTGATCCGCCCGCGACATATTTTGAATCGTAATCGTAGAAGGAATGGCCGGTCGGAATGATCTCGCAGACGCCGAGCGCCACATCACCCATGACGGCGCAAGTCAGCTCGCGCCCGTGGATATAGCGCTCGACCATGACGGTATCGCCATATTTCCACTCGGACGAGCCTACGACCTGCGGCGGATGCGACTGCCCCTCCGACACGATGACGACGCCGAAGCTCGACCCCTCATTGACCGGCTTGATCACATAAGGCGGCTTCATCGGATGCTTGTTCTGGATGGCGAAGCGATTGGCGACCTTCGATTCGGCGACAGGCACACCCACCGTTTTGACGATCTTCTTCGCCTGCTCCTTGTTCATGGCGAGCGCCGAGGCGAGCACGCCGGAATGGGTGTAGGGAATGCCGAGATATTCGAGGATGCCCTGGATGGTGCCGTCCTCGCCGAACGGGCCGTGCAACGCATTGAAGGCGACGTCAGGCTTGAGTTCGGCAAGCACCGAGCCGACATCGCGCCCGACATCGACGCGGGTGACCTGGTAACCCTCATTCTCCAGCGCATCGGCACAGGCCTTTCCGGAAGACAAGGACACGGGCCGCTCGGACGAAAAACCTCCCAGCAGGACGGCCACATGCTTGCTTTTCATTCCCCGTCATCCCCTCTCACGGCGGACCAAAAACCAAGATTTCCGCAACATTGAGTCCGAGTCTCCCGGCAGGTTGCCCCCCAGACGGAAAACGCGGGTAACGCGTCGAACGACTCAAATCAGGAAACGCTTTCCAGCAGAGAATCAGAGAGTTGATTCACTGGCAAGTGCTTATGATTCCGAGAGATTCACTTTCTGAGAAAATGGCTGCGAAAACCGTGCCGCTGAGTCCCTGGAGCAACGGTTTTGCGCGTTTTGGGAAGGTGCTGAAGTTCATGCATCACATGAACTTCATGAACAGCGAAGGTACGTTGAGGTGCAGGTCAGGCCGAGTCGAAAACGATGGCCTTCGAGAACCGGAGCGGAGCGGACATTCGGGTCCGTGAGCACCGGAAGCGGAGAAGGCCGTCGTTTGCAGGCCGGCATCACCTGAATATCAGCGTACCTAGAGAAGCTGACCCAAAAACTCCTGCACGGCATGTCCGGGCCGGAAATTGCCGATGCGCTTGATCTCCCACTGCAGCCGGATGCCCGAATGTTCGAGCACGCGGGCGCGCACCGTCTCGCCGAGATATTCGAGGTCGTAGCCGGTCGCAGTGCCGGTGTTGATCATGAAATTGCAGTGCATCGGCGACATCTGCGCGCCGCCGATCATCAGGCCACGGCAGCCCGCCTTGTCGATCTCCTTCCAGGCCGACGTGCCTTCGGGATTCTTGAAGGTCGAGCCGCCGGTCTTTTCGCGGATCGGCTGCACGGTCTCGCGGTGATTCTGCACCGCATCCATCGCCGCCTTGATGGTGGCCTTGTCCTCTGCAAAGCCTTCGAACACGGCCGAGGTGAAGATCAGCCCGGAAGGAGCCGCCGAATGGCGATAGGCATAGCCCATCTCGGCATTGCTCAGTGTCTGGACATTGCCCTTACGGTCGAGCGCGCGCACCTCGACCACGCGCTCGCGCGTCTCGACGCCGTTGGCGCCGGCGTTCATCCTCAGCGCCCCACCGATGGCGCCTGGAATGCCGTGATAGAAATGGAAGCCGCCAATGCCGGCTTCCAGCGCCAGGGCCGCGACACGCTTGTCGGGCGTGGCGGCACCCGCCTTAATCCTGATCGGCGAAACGATCTCGGCCTCGCCAAAGCCCTTGGCCGAGAGCCGGATGACAAAACCCGGAATGCCGCCGTCCCTGACCAGAAGGTTCGAGCCGACACCAACGACGGTAAGAGGTATTTCTTCGGGAACCGCACGCAGCAACGCGGCAAGATCTTCTTCGTCGGCCGGCTGGAACAGCACCTCGGCCAGGCCACCGGCGCGGAACCAGGTGATCTTGTCCATCTCGGCATTCGGCGTGAGACGGCCGCGCAGGCCGGCAAGCCGGTCGCCAAGTCTGTCGATCAGGGCCTGGCCGTGCATCATGAGGCGGCAAGCTCCTTTGGCAGAGCATAGGCCCATTGGGTGATGTTGCCGGCGCCGAGGAAGACGACGAAGTCGCCGGGCTTGGCCAGGTCGCGAATGATGGGCGCGATCGCTGCCGGACCCTCTATGTAGCGCGCGTCGCGATGACCGCCGGCGCGGATGCGCGACACCAGCTCGTCCGAGCTGACGCCGTCGATCGGGTCTTCGCCGGCAGCATAGACCGGCGCCACCATCACCGTGTCGGCGTCGTTGAAGCAGGCGGAGAACTCGTTGAACAGATCGTGCAGCCGGGTGAAGCGGTGCGGCTGGGCAATGGCGATGACGCGGCCGTTGGTGGCGCTGCGCGCCGCCTTCAGCACCGCCGATATCTCGACCGGATGGTGACCGTAGTCGTCGAAGACATCGACGCCGTTCCAGGACCCGGTATGGGTGAAGCGGCGCTTGACGCCGGCGAAAGACGACAGGCCCTTCTTGATCGCCTCGCCGGACAGGCCGAGCTCATGCGCGACGGCGATGGCCGCGGTGGCGTTGGAGACATTGTGGCGGCCGGGCATCGGCAGGCGCAGGCCTGAAATCGTGCTCTGGCTGCCGGTCTTGCGGTCGCGGATCACCACGTCGAACTCGGAGGTGGCCCCCGCCATGCGGTGGTTGGTGAAGCGCACATCGGCTTGCGCGTTCTCGCCATAGGTGATGACCCGGCGGTCCTCGATGCGGCCGACCAGCGCCTGCACTTCCGGATGGTCGGTGCACATCACGCCGAAGCCGTAGAACGGCACATTCTCGACGAACTGGCGGAACGCCTCGCGCACCTTGTCGAAGCTGCCGTAGTGGTCGAGATGCTCGGGATCGATGTTGGTGACGACGGCAATGTCGGCCGGCAGCTTGAGGAAGGTGCCGTCGCTCTCGTCGGCCTCGACCACCATCCACTCGCCGTCGCCCATGCGGGCATTGGTGCCATAGGCATTGATGATGCCGCCATTGATGACGGTCGGATCGAGCCCGCCGGCTTCGAGCAAGGTCGCCACCATCGAGGTCGTCGTCGTCTTGCCATGCGTGCCGCCGATCGCCACCGCCTGACGGAAGCGCATCAGTTCGGCCAGCATCTCGGCGCGGCGCACGATCGGCAGCAGCTTTTCGCGCGCGGCCTTCAGCTCCGGATTGGTCTTCTTGATCGCCGTCGAGACGACCACCACCTCGGCATCGCCAAGATTCTCGGCCTTGTGGCCGACGAAGCATTCGATGCCCTTGTCGCGCAGCCGCTGCACATTGGCGCTGTCGGCCTGGTCGGACCCTTGCACCTTGTAGCCGAGATTGTGAAGCACCTCGGCAATGCCGCTCATGCCGATGCCGCCAATGCCGATGAAATGCACAAGGCCGATGGTCTGCGGCATCTTCATGCTTGCGTCCCTTTCCTGAAATCCGAAACGGTTTTTTGGGACGCAATAGCCTCTGTGAGATCGGCGAGCAACCGTGCCGCGTCCGGCCTGCCGGCCGATTTCGCGCCCGCGGCCATCGCCGCCAGCTGCTCGGGATTGTCCATCAGCCCGCCAACGAGGGCCGCGATGCGCTCGGGCGACAGCGTCGATTGCGGGTGCACCTCGCCGCCGCCGGCAGCGGCAAGGGCTGCCGCGTTCGCCGCCTGGTCGTGGTCGAGCGCATAGGGATAGGGCACCAGCAGCGCCGGCCGGCCGATGACGGCGATCTCCGAGACGGTCGAGGCGCCGGAGCGCGAAATCACCAGATGGGCAGCGGCCATGCGCGCCGCCATGTCGGTGAAGAAGGGCGAGACCTCGACGGTGACGCCAAGCGCGGCATAGGCCGTCTTCACCCGCGCTACGTCATCCGCGCGGGCCTGCTGCGTGATCACCATACGTTTGCGCTGTGCATCCGAAAGCAGCGCGATGGCTCCCGGCATGGCATCGGAAAAGAACTGCGCGCCCTGGCTGCCGCCGAACACCAGCAGGCGGAAAGGCTCTTCCCCCGTCGATGCCGCATAAGGCGTCTTGGCCGCCTCCAACACCGCCGGCCGGACGGGATTGCCCGTCGTCACCGTCTTTTCGCCGGTGGCACTCGTATCCTGCGGCAGGAAGCCGCCGGCGATGGCATCGACACGGCCGGCCAGCGCCCGGTTGGCGCGCCCCATCACCGCGTTCTGCTCATGGATCAGCGTCGGCACCTTCCGCCGCGTCGCCGCGTAGAGCGGCGGCAGGGTCGGATAGCCACCAAAGCCGACCACCGCATCCGGCTTGATCCGGCCGATAATGGCGGAGGCCTGGCGCACGCCGCGCCAGATTTTCCAGAACGCGCCAAGCACGGCGATGGGATTTTTCGAGCCCATCGTCGCCGACTGGATCGGATGGACGGCAGCGGCCGGGAAGTGGCCGGCAAATCGTTCGGCGCGGTCGTCGGTCGCCAGATGCACCGTCCAGCCGCGCTCCTTCAGCTCATGCGCCAGCGCCTCGGCCGGGAACAGATGTCCGCCGGTTCCGCCCGCCGCCAGAAGGATGACACCCCTCGCCATGTCACTCCGCCGGCAAAGCGCGCTGCGGCAGCGCAAAACCCATCTGCTTGCGCTTTTCCGGCCGCTTGCGGGTCAGCGCCAGCACCATGCCCATCGAAATGGCGATGGCGATCTGCGAGGAGCCGCCATAGGAGATGAAGGGCAGCGTCATGCCCTTGGCGGGCACCAGCTGCAGGTTGACGCACATGTTGATGACGGCTTGCAGGCCGAATACGGTGACGAGACCGCCGACCGCATAGCGGGTGAAATCGTCATGTTCCTTGAGCGCCGTGTTGAGGCCGCGCAGCACGATGAAGGCGAAGATCGACATGATGAAGAAGCACATGATCAACCCGAATTCCTCGCCAGCGACCGAGAAGACGAAGTCGGCGTGGCTGTCGGGGATGACCCGCTTGACCGTGCCCTCGCCCGGGCCGACGCCGAACCAGCCGCCATTGATCAGCGCGTCGCGTCCCATGTCGACCTGGAACGTATCGCCCTCGCCGGTGAGGAACTTGTCGATACGCAAGGCAACGTGCGGAAACACCGTATAGGCGGCGAAGACGCCGCCGACGCCGGCAGCACCCAGAACGATGATCCACAGCCAGGGCAGCCCGGCCATGAAGAACATGATGCCCCAGGTGCCGGTCGTCAGCATGGTCTGGCCGAGGTCCGGCTGCGCCACCAGCAGCGACACGACCAGCACCAGGAGCAGCATGGCGAACAAATTGCCGGGAATGTCGGGCTGGCGCTTGTGCTCGGCGAACAGCCAGGCGCACATGATGACGAAGGCCGGCTTCAGGAACTCGGACGGCTGGATCGACAGGCCGGCAAGCGACACCCAGCGCCGTGCGCCCTTCACCTCGACGCCGATATAGAGCACCGCCACCATCAGCACCAGCATCAGGCACAGCATGATCAGCGACATGCGCCGGATCTGCCGGGAATCGAGGAAGGAGACCGCCAGCATCACGCCGAGGGCCGGCACGGTGAAGATGATCTGCCTGGTGGCGAAGTGGAAACTGTCGAGGCCGATGCGCTCGGCCACCGCTGGGCTGGCGGCGAAGGACAAGACGATGCCCAGCCCCATCAGCGACAGGAACGCCGCCAGGAACCAGCGATCGATCGTCCACCACCAGGTTGCGACAGGACTTTTATCGAGACGGCTCTGCATTATCGTGCCCCTCCGATGGGTTTGACGCCATCTATAGCGCTCGCAGCTTGCCTGAAGGCTTCGCCGCGAACTTCGAAATTCTTGAACTGGTCGAAACTGGCGCAGGCCGGTGACAACAGCACCACCACCTCGCCGCTGTCGTCCTTGGCCGCATCATGCGCGGCGTGTTCGACCGCCTTGGCCAGCGTGCCCGAGATCTCGTAGGGCACCGCCTCGCCCAGCGTCGCCGAAAAGGCAGGTGCGGCCTCGCCGATCAGATAGGCCTTGGCGATGCGCGGGAAGAAGCCGCGCAGCGGCTCGATGCCGCCCTCCTTGGGCAGGCCGCCGGCGATCCAGTAGATGCGCGGAAAGCTCGACAGCGCGGGGGCGGCCGCATCGGCGTTGGTCGCCTTGGAATCGTTGACGAACAGGACATGGCCCTTGCGGCCGACCTGCTCCATGCGGTGCGCGAGGCCCGGAAAACTTTCGAGCCCCGACTGGATTTCGCCAAGGTCGAGCCCGACCTTCAGGCAAGCGGCGACCGCGGCAAGCGCGTTCTGCGCATTGTGCTGGCCGCGCAACGAACCGATGCCTTCGAGGAAGGCGACCTTGCTGTAGCGACCGTGCACGGCCTCCATCAGATTGGTGCCGTCGGCGAAATAGCCGTCGGTCAGCGGCAGCCGCTTGGAAATGCGGATGACCTGCCGCCCGGCCCGCTCCAGCCGCTCGGCGATCTGCGCGCACCAGGAATCGTCGATGCCGATGATCGCCGTCTCGCTGCCCGCCACCAGC
The DNA here is from genome assembly GCF_052115225.1 of Mesorhizobium sp. 2RAF45. Taxonomy (NCBI): domain Bacteria; kingdom Pseudomonadati; phylum Pseudomonadota; class Alphaproteobacteria; order Hyphomicrobiales; family Phyllobacteriaceae; genus Mesorhizobium; species Mesorhizobium sp. 2RAF45. Next base: position 738,327 of record NZ_JBFRGG010000001.1, read on the forward strand.
CGCTCCTTGATCGAGGCGTAGTGCTGCATGGTGCCGTGGCGGTCGAGATGGTCCGGCGTCAGGTTGAGCAGGATGCCGGCGGTCGGATTGATCGAGGGCGCGAGGTCGATCTGGTAGGACGAGCACTCGACGACATAGTGGCGTTCGGGCTTCGGCGGGTCGAGCGTCATCACCGCGCGGCCGATATTGCCGCCCATCTGGGTATCGCGGCCCGCCGATTTGAGGATGTGCGCCGTCAGCGCGGTGGTGGTCGACTTGCCGTTGGTGCCGGTGATGGCGATAAAAGGCGCCGTTGGCGCGCTGAGCGTCCGCTCGCGGCAGAAAAGCTCGATGTCGCCGATGATCTCGACGCCGGCGCCCTTCGCCAATTCCACCGTCCAATGCGGCTTGGGATGCGTCAGCGGCACGCCCGGCGACAGCACGAAAGCCGAGAATTTTGCCCAGTCGGCGCCGCGCAGATCGGCGGTCGCGATGCCGGTGGCGGCTGCCTTGGCGACGCTGTCGGGATTGTCGTCCCAGGCAAGCACCTGCGCCCCACCCTCGATCAATGCCCGCGCGGTCGCGATCCCCGAGCCACCGAGGCCGAAGAGCGAAACCTGTTTGCCTGCGAAGGATGCAGCGGGGATCAAGGGAGGCTTCCTATCTGAGCTTCAGGGTTGAGAGGCCGACCAGCGCCAGGATGACGGCGATGATCCAGAAGCGGATCACCACCTGGCTCTCGGTCCAGCCGAGCTTTTCGAAATGATGGTGGATCGGCGCCATCAGGAACACGCGCTTGCCGGTCATCTTGAAGTAGCCGACCTGGATGATGACCGACAGGATTTCCACAACAAACAATCCGCCGACGATGACGAGCACGATCTCATGCTTGGTGGCCACCGCCACCGTGCCGATCAGGCCGCCCATGGCCAGCGAACCGGTGTCGCCCATGAAGATCGCCGCCGGCGGCGCGTTGAACCAGAGGAAGCCGAGGCCGGCGCCGATGACGGCGCCCAGCACGACCGCGAGTTCACCGGTGCCGGGCACAAAGTGGATCTGCAGATATTCGGCGAACACCGCATTGCCCGAGAGATAGGCGATGACGCCGAAGGATGCCGCCGCGATCATGATCGGCACGATCGCCAGGCCGTCAAGGCCGTCTGTCAAATTGACCGCATTGCCGGCGCCGACAATGACGAAGCAGGAGAACGGGATGAAGAACCAGCCGAGGTTGATGATGAATTCCTTGGCGAAGGGAAATGTCAGCGACGAGGAGAATGGCGCCTGGCCGTTGTGCATGATCACCCAGGCGGCGATGCCGGCGATGATGAATTCGAGCCCCAGCCGTGCCTTGCCGGAGAAGCCGAGATGCGACTGCTTGGTCACCTTCAGATAGTCGTCATAAAAACCGATCGAGCCGAAGCCCAGCGTCACCAGCAGCACGACCCAGACATAGATGCTCGACAGGTTCGCCCACAGAAGCGACGAGCCGATGATGCCGGACAGGATCATCAGCCCGCCCATGGTCGGCGTGCCCGCCTTCTTGAAATGCGTCTGCGGGCCGTCGGCACGGATCGGCTGCCCCTTGCCCTGGCGCAGCCGCAGCGAATTGATGATGGTCGGTCCGAAGATGAAGACGATCAGCGCCGAGGTGATCAGCGCCCCGCCGGTGCGGAACGTGATGTAACGGAAGACATTGAAGACCGAGATCTTGTCCGCGAAATCGACCAGCAGTGTAAACATGCGCTTTCGTCCCCCGACTCGACCTAGGTCAGTTTGCTGGTTGTCGTTTCAGCCGGGTATTTGCCCAGCAGCGCATCGACCAGTTTTGCAAAACCGATGCCCTTCGACGATTTGATCATCACCACGTCGCCCGGCTTCAGCGCGGCAAGCAGCACCGGCTTCAATTCCTCGACGCCGGCGCGGTATTCCGTCTTGATGTCCTCAGGCAGCGCTTCCGCCAGTGCCCGCATTTCGGGGCCGCCAAGGAACACGGTCTGCGTGCCGGTGCCGACGATGAGATCGGCAAGGGCGGCATGCAGCTTGGCCGAATGCTCGCCAAGTTCCAGCATGTCGCCGAGCACGGCGATGCGGCGCCCCTCACCCGTCACCGGCGTCGCGTTGAGCAGCGCCATCGCCGCCGCCATCGAGGCCGGATTGGCGTTGTAGCTCTCGTCGATCAGCGTGATCGGCCCACCGGGGTGGCGCAACACATGGCGCTTGCCGCGGCCGCGCTCAGCCGAAAGATCGGCCAGGGCCAGTGCCACCTTGTCGAGATCGGCGCCAACCAGCTGCGCCGCGCCCAGCACCGCCAGCACGTTCTGCACCATGTGCCGGCCGGGCGCGCCAATGCGGGCGATCATGTCATGACCGCCGATCCGGGCGGCGATGTCGGAGTGGTCGGCATGCAATTCGCATCTGGTGAGTTTGAAGGTCGAGCGTGCATTCTCGCCGAAGCCGTAGACATGCTCGACGCCGGCGGCATGCGCCATCTTGTCGAGCAGCTTGAAGCGCGCATCGTCGCGGTTGAGGACGGCCGCACCCTCTGGCTCCAACCCTTCGAAAATCTCGGCCTTGGCCTTGGCGATCTCGTCGAGATTGCGGAAGAAGCCGAGATGCGCCGCCGCGATGATGGTGACGATGGCGACATGCGGCCGCACCATCTTCACCAGCGGCCGGATCTCGTCGGGATGGTTCATGCCGATCTCGAAGACGGCATAGTCGCAATCATCGGGCATGCGCGCCAGCGTCAGCGGCACACCCCAATGGTTGTTGAAGGACTGTGCCGAGGCATGCACCTTGCCGACCGCCGACAGCACATGGCGCAGCGCTTCCTTGGTGGTGGTCTTGCCGGCCGACCCGGTCACCGCGATGATCTTGGCCTGGGAGCGGGCGCGCGCCGCGACACCAAGCTTTTCCAATGCAACCAGCACGTCCTCGACGACGATAATCGGCGCCGTCAGCCGGCCGAGCGACGGCAGCTTGCCTTCCGCCACCACCAGCACGCCGGCGCCGGCCTTGATGGCCGCGGTGGCGAAGTCGTGACCATCCATCGCCTCGCCCTTGATGGCGAAGAAGGCGTCACCCGGCTGCAGGCTGCGGCTGTCGATCGAAATGCCCGATATGCCCTCGGGCACGGGCCCGAGCGGCCGCCCGTCCATGGCCGCGACCAGCGCCTCGGAGGTCCACAGCATACTCATGCGGCACGCTCCCGCAGCGCCGCGCGGACTTCCTCGTGGTCGGAGAAATGCAGGGTTTCGGTGCCGATCGTCTGGCCTTCCTCGTGCCCCTTGCCGGCCACGATCAGCGTGTCGCCGGCATGAAGCATGGCGACAGCCTCGTGGATCGCCTTGCGCCGGTCGCCGATCTCGATGGCGCCGGGTGCGGCGGCCAGAATGGCGGCGCGGATCGTTTCGGGCACTTCGGAGCGCGGATTGTCATCGGTGACGATGACGACATCGGCAAGCCGGGTGGCGATTTCGCCCATGATCGGCCTCTTGCCCCGATCGCGGTCACCACCGCAGCCGAACACGACCATGACGCGACCAGTGGTAAACGGGCGGACCGAAGCCAGCACGTTTTCCAGCGCATCGGGCTTGTGGGCGTAGTCGACATAGACCGGCGCACCACTGACCGTGGTGCCAACGAGGTCGAGCCGACCCGGCGCTCCCTTCAATTTTTCCAATGCGGCCAATGCCTTGGCGACAGTTGTTCCCGTGGAAATGGCGAGCCCTGCCGAAACCAGCGCGTTCGAAATCTGGAAATCGCCGGCCAGCGGCAGGTCGATTTCGTAAAGCACGCCCTCGGCCTCGACCTCGGCGCGCTGGCGATGGCGTTCGTGCTCGACCCGCTTCAGCGTGAGGAAATCGCCATGCCGGCCAACCGTCAGCACCTTGAGCCCGGCAGCCTGGGCCGCCTGGATCGTCGGCGCCGACCACGGATCGTCGGCGAAGATGACCGCCGGCGCGCCTTTCGGCAGCAGCGTGTCGAACAGGCGCAGTTTGGCGCGGTGATAATCCTCGACCGTCGGATGGTAGTCCATATGGTCGCGGCCAAGGTTGGTGAAGCCGCCGGCGGCGAGCTTCACCCCGTCGAGACGGCGCTGGTCGAGCCCATGGCTGGAGGCTTCCATCGAAGCGTGGGTGACACCGGCATCGGCCAATTCCCGCAGCAGCTGATGCAGGGCAACCGGATCGGGCGTGGTCAGCGAGCCATAGTCGTTGCGGCCGGGCGCCACCACGCCGGTGGTGCCGATCGAAGCCGCGGCATAGCCCGCCTGCTCCCAGATCTGCCTGGTGAAGGCGGCGACCGAGGTCTTGCCGCTGGTGCCGGTCACCGCCACCATGGTCTGCGGCTGCTTGCCGAAATAGCGGGCGGCACTCAGCGCCAGCGCCAGGCGCGGATCGTCGACCGCCAGCACCGGAACCGGCAGTCCGGCGATGGAACTGCTTTTGCCTGACACGATCACTAGGGCGCCGCGCCTGGCCGCGTCGGCAGCGTAAGCCGCGCCGTCCGCCTTGGTACCGGCGAGCGCAAAAAAGACGACGCCCGGTTTTACCTGGCGGGAATCGGACGAAATCCCGGTAACCTCCAGATCGGCGGAAGCTGTTCCTTCGACTGGCAGGACACCGGCTAGATCTCTGAGCTTCATCGAGTTCCGTTCACCGCAATAAAATAGCGCGCAGTCGCCGGCGCGCCCTAAGAATCACTCGTAGGAAACCAACGTTGCACCATTTTCATGGCTGAAATCTGGTTTCACGCCAAGCATGGCCGCCGACCGCCTGATGATATTACCCGCTATGACGCCCGCATTCGCGGCCGCGACGTCAGTCATCCCGGGCTTTTCCGGGTGCGGTGCATCGGCAATCGTGAACACCAGATATTGCGGATCGTCCATCGGGAAGGCAGCGACAAAGGTATTGAAATTCAGGTCTTTAGAGTAGCGGCCGTTGATGACCTTTTCGGCCGTTCCGGTCTTGCCGCCAACGCGGTAGCCGGGGACTCTGGCGTTTCTGGCCGAGCCCTTCTCGGCATTGAGCGAATAGAGGTAGCGCATGCCCTCGACCGTCTTTTCGTTGACGACTTTTTTGGCAATCGCCATCGCTTCCTGCTGCGTGCGCACCAGGAAGGTCGGATTCATCAAATAGCCGCCATTCATCAGTGCCGCGCAGCCGACAGCCGCCTGCAACGGCGTCGTCGATACGCCATGGCCGAAGGCGATGGTGAACGAATTGACCTGTTTCCAGACCTTCGGTTCGGTCGGGCGGGCGACTTCCGGCAGTTCGGTCTGCATCCTTTCCAGGATGCCAAGGCGATGCAGGAATTCCCGGTGCCCCTCGATGCCCACCAGCTCGGCTTCCCTGGCCGACCCGATGTTGGACGAATAGAGGAACACCTCCGGCAGCGACAGCACACGGTTCTTGCCGTGGAAATCGTGAATGGCCTGATGGCCTACCCGGATTGGATGCGAAGCGTCGAAACGACTGTTCATCGTCGCCTTGCCGGAATCGAGCGCCATCGCCGAGGTGAAGCTCTTGAAGGTCGAGCCCATCTCATAGAGGCCCGCCGACATCCGGTTCAGCCGATCCTTTTCCTGTGCATTGTAGGGATTGTTCGGATCGAAATCCGGCACCGAGGCCATGGCGATCACTTCGCCGGTCTTGACGTTGAGCACGACGGCGCCGGCGCCGATCGCGCGGTAGCGCTCCAGGCCGGCGGCGATTTCGTCGCGCACCACATGCTGGACGCGCAGATCGATCGACAGCTTCACCGGCTTGAGATCCTTGGCCACCGCCAGGCCCGACGCCTGCAGGTCGCTCAGGCCCTGCTCGTCGATATATTTCTCCATGCCGGAGATGCCCTGGTTGTCGATGTTGGTCAGGCCGACAATGTAGGATGAGGTTTCGCCGCTCGGATAGAAACGGCGCTTCTCCGTGCGGAAGCCGAAGCCGGGAATGCCGAGCTGCATGATGTCGGCCTGCTGCTTGGGCGTCAGCTGCCGCTGCAGCCAGACGAAGCCGGCGCCGCTCTTGAGCTTGTGGTAGGTCTGCTCGTAGTCGATCTCGGGCAGCACCGTCGACAGCTTCTCGATCGCCTCGTCGGCATCGACGATGCGGCGCGGCTCGGCGAAGAGCGACGCCGTCTTGATGTCGGTCGCCAGCACTTCGCCATTGCGGTCGACGATATCGGGCCGCGAGGCGGTGATCCGGCTCTGCGGGCCGCCCGACAAATCGGGGGTCTGGAAGCCGAGGTAGACCAGCCGCCCAGAAATGGTCGAGAAGATGCCGAAGAACACCGCCATCGTCATCACGATGCGCGCCTTGCCCTTGCCGCCGGTCGCCTTGCGGGCGCCCTCGACGACAATCGATCCATCTTCACCCGTCCTGGGGCGACGCTTCAGCAGTTTGCCGATCATTGGGCGATGCCTCCGGTCACGACGGGATCCTTGCCGTCCGCAGGCGCCTTGTCGGAATTGTCGGCCATGCCGCCCTGGCGTCCGTTCAGAATATCCTGGATATCCAGGGCCTTGGCCGGCAGATCGCTCAGGCCGACGATCTGGCGGGCGCTGACCGGCTCGAGCGCGAGCTGCGACTTGTAGAGCTCAGCGAGCTTCTGCAGCCGCGAAGGCTGGGTGAGCAGGCTCCAGTCGGCCTTGAGCAGGTCGATCGTCTCCTCCTCGTAGCGTATCTGGTTGTGGATCTTCTGCACCGCCGCCAACTGATCCTCGGCCTCGCGCTTGGTCTTGTAGGTCAGGGCCGCCGCCGAAACCATGACGGCGATCAGGACAATGTCGCTGGTACGGAACACGTGCTTACCTCTCCCCCGGCCGATCGATGCCGGGAAGCTTTGGAAGGCCGAAAATGGAAAAATCGCCGGCGCGCGCCGGCGCTTCGGTGCGGATCGCCGCGCGCAGCCTGGCCGAGCGGGCGCGCGGATTGGCAGCGACCTCGGCATCGCCCGCCGTCACGCCACCGCCGGCCTTGCGAAAGGTCGCTGTGCGCGCATGCGCCTCGGGCAAATGACGTGAGCCGGTGGCAACGTCGGCGCGGTCGGCGATGAAGCGCTTGACGATGCGGTCTTCCAGCGAATGGAACGTCACCACAACCAGACGCCCGCCGGGCTTCAATGCGCGTTCGGCCGCGAACAACGCCTTGGCCAGTTCGCCGAGTTCGTCATTGACGTAGATGCGCAGCGCCTGGAAGACGCGGGTCGCTGGATGAATCTTGTCCTTCGGCGCGCGGCCAATATGCGTCTCGATGGCGTCGGCCAGTTCCAGCGTGCGCTCGAATGGCTTCTTTTCGCGGCGCGCCTCGATCATGCGGGCGATGCGGCCGGCGTGGCGCTCCTCGCCGAGGAAGCCGAAGATGCGGGCAAGGTCGCCCGGCTTGAAACTATTGACGACATCGGCCGCACTCAGGCCCGCTTGCGCCATGCGCATGTCGAGCGGCCCGTCGGAGCGGAAGGAAAAGCCGCGCTCGGCCTGGTCGAGCTGCATGGAGGACACACCAATGTCGAGCACGATGCCGTCGGCGCTTTCGACATGTTCGTCCAGCGTCGAGAACGGCGCCTGCACCAGTCTCAGCCTGCCGCCCGATTGTGCCTCGAGATCGCGCCCGGCAGCGATCGCGTCGGGATCGCGGTCGATGGCGACGACCGAAGCGCCGGTCGCCAGAATGGCTTTGGTATAGCCGCCGGCGCCGAACGTGCCGTCGATGATGATATCGCCCTTCGCCGGCTCCAGTGCCTCGAGCACTTCGCCAAGTAGGACCGGAATGTGGCGGACCGATCCGCCAACGGCGTGGATGTCATCGCCGTGGCCCACCGTCATTCCGGTCGCTCCCCAGGCTTCGTCCCCTGCCGAAGCTGCAAAAGCCTGGCCCGCGCCTGCGCCCCATAGGCCGCAAGCCGTCCCGGCTCCCAGATCTGAAAGAAATTGCCGCGCCCGACAAAGGCCACCTCCGCCGAGATGCCGGTATGCTCGCGAATGAAATCGCTCATCGTGATGCGGCCGTCCTGGTCGAGTTTCAGGAACGCTCCGTCGCCATGGCAGAAGAACGACATGTCGTCCGCCGTCTGCAGGAAGGGATCTTCCTGCGCGATGCGCTGCTCGTAGCGGTCGAGCAGATCCAGCCCGCCGACATCCATCGCCGGCAGGTCCAGGCAGCGCAGTGCATAGAGTTCCGAATAGCCGCGCTTCTGCACGACGGCGCGGAAATGCGCAGGAACGGACACCCGCCCCTTCGCATCGATCCTGCTCACCGTGTTCGACAGAAACCGGTCCATTAAACCCTACAGCCGCTTGCGCCGCCGCCCCCCTCTTCATCGTCTCGTACGCGCCGCCGCAGCGCGTTCCCTGCCCCGTATCAGCCTCGCCCGCACGGCCAAAAGCCGGCAAACGCGCAGCCGCCGCGGCTGCCCGACTGGCGTACGCTTTACCCTGACGCGGAACGAAGGCTTTGATGTCTCGATGGGATATCATGGGGTACTATGGGCGTCAACGGGAATAGGCTTCACGAACACGCGCATCGCGACCAATCCGAGCAGCCGTTACGGCACGTCTCGTCTTTATGATCCATTAAGCCTAACGAAGCGTTTAGAGCCCGCTGGCCCAAAAGACCCGGCTTGCCGCCGACCACCCGCGCGCATAGCGTCGAGCGACGTCTTCCGCCCAAAAAGCAAGGATCGAGCTCATGTCCGAGACGGCAAAGTCACGCGCCGCCGAACTGTCCCATTTGCGCAGCCGCGATTTCGCCAGTGGCGATCCCGTCCCCTTGCCGTTGACCATGGCTTCGATCTTTCACACGCCGGGCGTAGAGACCGGGGTCGATCAATATGGCCGCTACGACAATCCAACCTGGCGCGCCGTGGAACATGTGCTCGGCCATTTGGAAGACGCGCAATGCGTGAGTTTTCCCTCCGGAATGGGCGCGATTTCCTCGGTGTTTTTCGCGCTCCTGAAATCGGGCGATCGCGTGCTCCTGCCGGCGGACGGCTATCACGCGACGCGCGCGATGGCCGAACGCTTCCTGAAGCCGCTCGGCATCACCTGCGATACCAGGCCGACGCCGACCTTCCTTGACGGCGGTTTCAAAGGCTATTCGCTGGTCTTCGTGGAAACCCCGTCCAATCCACGGCTGGATATCTGCGACATCGCGACGATCGCCAAGGCTGTCCACGAACAAGGCGGGATCCTTGTCGTCGACAACACGACGATGACGCCATTCGGCCAGCGTCCGCTCGACTTCGGCGCCGACATCGTCGTCTCCGCCGACACCAAGGCGGTCAACGGCCATTCGGATGTGCTGTTCGGCCACGTCGCCAGCCGCGACGCCGACATCATATCCAAGGTGACGGACTGGCGCGCAATGGCCGGCGGCATTCCCGGGCCGTTCGAGGCCTGGCTGGTGCATCGCGGCCTCGAAACACTGGAGGTGCGCTTCGACCGCATGTGCTCGTCCGCCGAAACGATCGCGCAGCGGTTGAAGGAACATCGCGCGGTGCGCGGCCTGCGTTTTCCCGGCCTGAACGGCGACCCGTCGCACAACCTTGCCCGCGCCCAGATGGAGCGCTTCGGCTTCCTCATCTCCTTCGAACTCGCCTCGGAGGACAAAGCCGAGGATTTCATCAACAATTGCCCATTTATAGAGGCTGCGACCTCCTTCGGCGGCGTCCACACTTCGGCCGAACGACGCTCGAAGCGAGGCGATGCGGTACCGCCCGGCTTTGTACGCCTGTCAGTCGGCTGCGAACCGGTGGAAGAGCTCTGGAAGGCCATTGAGACGTCGCTGGACGGGATCGGCGCCTGACGGACTGGTCACGAACCTAGGTAGTCGGCCTCGATGTTGCGATGGCCGTGCCACCGCGCCTCGAAGCGGTCGAGCAGCCGATCGGCTGCGGCCTCGTTGTCGCGCACATTATGAAGCCAGATCGCGGTCAGATCATCTTCAGCACGTGCGTTCCGAACGATAGGCAGAAAATTCATGCCGCGTCGTCAGATCGCAAGCGTCTCCGTGCCTCGGCCTTGATTTCATCCATCGATGCAAATCGTCCCGGCCCGCTGTCGATCCCTTCCTGCACCAACCTGCGCAGTTCCTCAACCGTATAGCCGAAGAGATCGCGACGGTCCTTCCACTGCCGCAGCGCCTCGCGGATCACCTCGCTCGCCGAAGCATATTCGCCGGCGGCAACGACATCGTCCACCGCTTGCGCCAGTTCCGGCGACAGCGTGATGCTGCGTTTGTCGACTTGCCCCATGGATAGGCTCCCGATGCCATTGGCCGATTGCCGACTTGCTTGCAAATAGCTGAAAAGACTTGAATCGACAGGCGCGCCCGAGGGCGCAACCTGCTGATCTCAAAAGGATTTCTCTTCGAGGACGAAACTGCCAGCTGGCCTGTAAGCCGGGTTCTGTATGGCCCTCGCCCCTTGCGGGACGAGAACGTGGCGGCCATTCATCTTGGGCGCATGTTGCCATACGCCTCACGCAACCTACCCGGACGGTGAGCCGGAAACAGCCCTCGAGGGTTTCCCCTCGCACCGCCCCTATTCGGTTTTGCTCCCGGTGGGGTTTACCGTGCCGCTCCTGTTGCCAGTCGCGCGGTGGGCTCTTACCCCACCCTTTCACCCTTACCCCGACAAAGTCGTGGCGGTTTGCTTTCTGTGGCACTTTCCCTGGGGTCGCCCCCGCCGGTCATTAACCGGCACCGTGTCTCCATGGAGCCCGGACTTTCCTCACTCGCGGCCTTTCGGCGTTTGCGAGTGCGGCCGCCCAGCCAGCTGGCAAGGCGTATAAAGGGGTTCAGCCGGGAAAACGCAAATGAAAAAGCCGGCTTGTCCGCCGGCTCTCGCAACTTGCTATCAAAGCGCGGCCATCTGAACCTTGACCTTGCTGCAATAGGCGGCCGAAACTGGGTTCATCCGCGTCGCGGCATGGCCGGCATTGTATTTCAGGATCGTGCCACAAGTCGTGCCACCGCCAAGGTTCTGCGCCAAAGCGAGATACTTCATGCCGTATTTGATGTTGGTGTCGGGATCGAACAGGCCCTTGGCCGAACCGTTGTAGCCCATCATCCGCGCCGTCGCCGGCTTGATCTGCATCAGGCCGATCTCGCCGGCGCTGCCGACCATGTTCGGCCGATAGTTGCTCTCGATCGTGATGACGGCATTGGCCAGCGATACCGGAACGCCGTAGCTTGCCGCGTAGCGGGCAACGATAGCGGAATACTGGCCGCTGCTGGCCACCGCTGCCGTCGACGCAGCGACATTCCTGAGACCGATCGATGCCGTTGTCGTCATGTCGACGGTCTTGCGGCCACGCTTCGTCTGCCTTTTGGCGGAGGATTTCTTCGCCTTGGTCCAGCTGGCTTTTTCCACCTTGGCAGAAGCGTGCTTCGCCGTTGCCTTCAGGCTCCTGCTGCTTTTGGCTGAAATGGCCTTGCCCTTGGTCACCGCGACGAGGCCCTGATCGGCCCGGGGGCTCCATGTCGCGGCATCGGCCGCGCTGAAGGCAAAAGTCACTACGCCGGCAGCAAGAGCTGCCGTTACAACGGTCAATTTCTGCATGTGATCCTGTTCTGTCTGGACCACGCGAAGATGTTCGCGTGGCGCTGCTTGATTAATAGCGGAACATCCGGGGGGCTAGAGGTCCGACAAACTGTACGAATTGCCCTTTGAGGCCCGAATTGGCGCCAATGAAGGCGGGGCAAGTCACTTTGAGTGACAGTTTGTAACCTGACAGGGGAAAAAGATTACTTGGGCGGCGCCCTGCCCTGGGTTAGCCGCTCACCGAGGCAAGCAACTTCTGCAGCGTGCGCATGGTCGAGCCATCGGCCAGCCCGTCGACCAGACGGGGCCGGAAATGCCGTTGGAAGGCCTCGACGACAATCCGCGTCTGATGGTCGAAAACACCCGATATCTCGACACCATAGCCATAGAGCGTCAGCATAGACTGCAACGCCTCGACATCGGCACCGCTGTCGCCGGGCTTCAGCGCGGTCCCGCGCCTGATGGGTGCAGCAGGCACAAGATGGCCGACACCGGCCGCAAACAGGGCGGCCCAAGGGAACTTCTCGCCCGGATCGATCTTGCGGCCGGGTGCCACGTCGGAATGCGCCAGCACCCGCATGGCGGGGATCGCATGCCGCGCGGTAATTCCATTGCACAGGCCGATCACCGCCTCGATCTGGCGCCGAGGGAACCCGGGATAGCCCAGCGAATGGCCAGGATTGACGATCTCGATGCCCACCGAGCAGGAATTGATATCGGTGCGTCCGAACCAGGAACTCTTGCCGGCGTGCCAGGCGCGGTCGCTTTCCCGCACCATCTGCACGATGTGGCCACTCGCGTGGACGAGATAGTGCGATGAAACCTCGCTCGCCGGATCGCACAGCCAGGCTTCCGCTCCGGCCCCCGTGGGCATGCCAGTATAGTGCAGCACGATCATGTCGGGTTTCAGCGTATCGCGCCGTGGCCCGAAATTCGGCGACACCCTGACCTCGGCGCTCGGCTCGTCGGGCAGGAAGCCGCTCATACGTGCCGCAGGCCCCGCTCGATCATCTCATAGGCGGCGTTGATCGCCGCGACCCTGGTCGTGGCGATCTTGATGAATTCCTGCGGCAGGCCACGCGCGATCAGCCGGTCGGGATGGTTGTCGGAGACCAGCTTGCGGTAACGCTTCCTGACCTCCTCGAACGGCTTGCCGCGCTCGATGCCGAGCACGACATAGGGGTCGCCGGCGCCAAGATTGACGTGCCGGGCCAGGATCGACTCGTAATGGGCCTCGTCGATGCGGAAGATCTCGGCGATACGGTGCAGGAAGATGCCTTCGCGTTCATGCACCAGCCCATCGGCCTTGGCGATGTGGAACAGGCCGTCGAGTATGTCTTCCAGCATCACGCAATTGGAATGCCCGGAACCGCACAACTGCGCCATGCGCTCGGCATAGGTTTCGAAACCAGCCACGTCCCGCTGGGCGAGATCGAACAGCCGCGCAACGTTGCGCGTCTCCTTCGGCGGCACTTCGAATATTTCCTGGAAGGCGCGCACCTCATCCTGGGTGACGATGCCGTCTGCCTTGGCCATCTTGGCCGAGAGCGCGATCATCGCCACGGAAAAGGCGACGCGGCGGCGCAGGTCCGCATCGCCGGAAAAAACCGTGCGCACGGCCTCCACGACATCGGCAACGCCCGACGAGGCTGAAGACGATACCCGTGTGATAAACTCGCCGAGGCGGTCCCAAATCGACATGGCCCGCTTCATAGAACCAACCGGTCCCCGCTATCAAGCCAATAACAACCAGGGGCTCCTTGGTCGGTCCAGGTGGTTGCCTTTGCAAGAAAAGGCCGGCGAGACGCCGGCCCTTCCTCCCAAGACACTCTTACTGCTTTACAAACTACTGCGCGGGCGCAGGAGCAGGCGTTGCCGGAGCCGGCTCGGCAGGCTTGGTCGAATTGTCGGCCGGAGCCGCAGGCTTCATCGGCTGCTCAGCAGCCGGCGGATTGGTGCTCTGCGTTGTGGTGGTGTCAGTGCCCTTGCCGCTGTCGCTGCAGGCCGCGACGCCCAGCAGGGCAAGGGCGGACACGGAAGCCAGAATGAGCTTTTTCATAATATCTCTCCTTCAACACACGCTCACGTTGCGGTGAACGGTCGAAGAGGAAATGCGCGACACGGCCATGAGTTTCGTAACGTTGCGTTTCCGCGTGTAACATCAACGGGATGCGTTGCTGCCGCCGCATTGGCGCATTAACAACGAAAGCTGAAAACGAAAAATGCCGGAGACAGCCGCCATGGCCGCGAAATGGGATTTCTGGATCGACCGGGGCGGCACCTTCACGGATGTCATCGGCCGTGATCCGCAAGGGGGGCTGCATCCGCGCAAGCTTCTGTCGGAGAATCCCGAAGCCTATGCCGATGCGGCCATCCAGGGCATCCGCGACCTGCTCGGCGTTGATCCTGGCGCCGCGATCCCGTCCGGGCTGATCGGCGACATCAAGATGGGCACCACGGTCGCCACCAACGCGCTCCTGGAGCGCAAGGGCGACCGCGTGCTCCTGCTCATCACCAAGGGGTTTCGCGACGCGCTGAGGATCGCCTACCAGGCGCGGCCCGACATCTTTGCCAAGGAGATCATCCTTCCCGAGCAGCTCTATGAGCGCGTCATCGAGATCGACGAGCGCGTGCTCGCCGACGGCTGCGTCGAACAACTGCTCGACATCGCCGCTTGCCGGCCGGCGATCGAGCAGGCGAAGGCCGACGGCATCGATGCCGTCGCCATCGTCTTCATGCATGCCTGGAAATACCCCGATCACGAGAAGGCGGTGGCAAAGGTCTGCCGCAAGATCGGCTTCGCCCAAGTCTCGGTCAGCCATGAGGTCTCGCCGCTGATCAAGCTGGTCGGCCGCGGCGACACCACCGTGGTCGACGCCTATCTCTCGCCCATCCTGTCACGCTATGTGCAAAGGGTGGCGGGAGAACTGGGCGCGGCGAGAGACGGCGACCAGTCCCCTCGCCTGATGTTCATGATGTCGTCGGGCGGCCTCACCGCCGCCGACATGTTCCAGGGCAAGGACGCGCTGCTGTCGGGTCCGGCCGGCGGCGTCGTCGGCATGGTCGAGACGGCCAAGCTCGCGGGCTTCGGCAAGGTCATCGGCTTCGACATGGGCGGCACCTCCACCGACGTTGCCCACTATGATGGCGAGTACGAGCGCGCTTTCGATACCGAAGTCGCCGGCGTGCGCGTCCGCGCGCCGATGATGCGCATCCACACCGTCGCCGCCGGCGGCGGCTCGGTGCTGCATTACGAGGCTGGCCGTTTTCGCGCAGGGCCGGATTCAGCGGGCGCCAATCCCGGCCCCGCCGCCTACCGGCGCGGCGGCCCGCTCGCCGTCACCGACGCCAATGTGATGCTCGGCAAATTGCAGCCCGATTTCTTTCCGGCGATCTTCGGCCGCGGCCAGGACCAGCCGCTCGATGTCGAAACCGTGCGCTCAAGATTCGCGGCCCTCGCCGACCAGATCGGTGACGGCCGCTCGCCGGAAGCGGTTGCCGAAGGCTTCGTTACCATCGCCGTCGAGAACATGGCCAACGCCATCAAGAAGATTTCCGTGCAGCGCGGCTACGACGTCACCGAATATCTGCTCAACTGCTTCGGCGGGGCCGGCGGCCAGCACGCATGCCTGGTCGCCGATGCGCTCGGCATGGAAGCGGTGCTGATCCACCCCTTCTCCGGCCTGCTTTCGGCCTATGGCATCGGCCTGGCATCGGTCTTTGCCTCGCGCCAGCAGGCATTGCTCAAACCGCTTGCCGAGGAGTCCCGAACAGAGATCGCCGGCCTCATCGCCACCTTGAAAAAGGCCGTGATCGCCGAATTGGCCGCGCAAGGCATCGCCGAGGACACGGTTGCCGCAAAGCCCGTCCTGCACATCCGCTATGACGGCACCGACACGACACTGCCGGTGAATTTCGAAAGCGACTCGATTTTCCAGGCAAAGCGCGACTTCGAAATCGCCCACAAGGCGCAATTCGGCTTCGTCTATGACGACAAGCCGATGATCGTCGAGACGGTTGGCGTCGAAGGCAGCGAAATCGGCGACAGCAGCGCCGAGGCCTATGCGCCCGCCGGACCCGCACGGATTGAAGCCGGCGCTTCCGGAACGCGGCGCATCTACACCGAGGGCCAGTGGCATGAAGCCGGCATCCATCGTCGCGAGAACCTGCGCCCATCGAATCTGGTGGCCGGCCCCGCCCTTATCCTCGAACCGAACCAGACCATTGTCGTCGAACCGGGCTGGCAGGCCGAAATCACCAACCTCAACCATGTCGTGATCCGCCGCACGGAAAAGAAGGCGCGCGCCGCCGCCCTCGGCACATCAGCCGATCCGGTCATGCTCGAAGTCTTCAACAACCTGTTCATGTCGATCGCCGAGCAGATGGGTGTCACGCTGCAGAACACCGCCTATTCCGTCAACATCAAGGAAAGGCTGGATTTCTCCTGCGCCGTCTTCGACCATACAGGGGCGCTGGTCGCCAACGCGCCGCACATGCCGGTGCATCTGGGCTCGATGGACCGCTCGGTCGAAACCATCATCCGGCTGAACTCCGGCGACATCCACCCGGGCGACGTCTTTGCCTTGAACGCACCGTACAATGGCGGCACGCATCTGCCCGACATTACCGTGGTGACGCCGGTGTTCGACGACGCGCAGAAAGAGATCCTGTTCTGGGCGGCCTCGCGCGGCCACCACGCCGATATAGGCGGCACCGCCCCCGGCTCGATGACGCCGCTCGCCACCACGGTCGACGAGGAAGGCGTGCTGTTCGACAATTTCCGCATCGTCGACCGCGGCAAATTCCGCGAAAAAGAGCTGCATGCGCTGCTCACCGACCATCGTTACCCGGCCCGCAACCCGCACCAGAACATTGCCGACCTCAAGGCGCAGATCGCCGCCAATGAGAAAGGCGTCGCCGAACTGCGCAAGATGGTCGCGCATTTCGGCCTCAATGTCGTCGAGGCCTATATGGGCCACGTCCAGGACAATGCGGCCGAGAGCGTGCGGCGGGTGATCGAACGGTTGCCCGACACATCGGCCTATGAATATCCCACGGACACCGGCCAGGTGATCAAGGTGAAGATATCGGTCGACCGGCAAAAGCGCGAAGCGACGGTCGACTTCACTGGCACATCGCCTGTCATGAAGAACAATTTCAACGCGCCGGAGCCGGTGGCCCGCGCCGCGGTCCTCTATGCCTTCCGTGTCATGGTCGAGGACATGATCCCGATGAATGCCGGGTGTCTGCGGCCCATCAACATCGTCATTCCCGACGGTTGCATGCTGAAGCCCGCCTATCCCGCCGCCGTCGTTGCCGGCAATGTCGAGACCTCGCAGCACGTCACCAACGCGCTGTTCGGCGCCATGGGCGCGATGGCCAATGCGCAGGGGACGATGAACAACCTGACCTTCGGCAACAAGAAGTACCAGTATTACGAGACGATCTGCTCCGGCTCACCGGCCGGCCATATGAACTCCGGCCGCGGCTTTGCCGGCACCTCCGGCGTGCACACCCACATGACCAATTCTCGCCTCACCGATCCCGAAGTGCTGGAACTGCGCTTTCCCGTGGTGCTGGAGGATTTCCACATCCGTAAGGGATCCGGCGGCAAGGGTAAATGGAGCGCCGGCGATGGCACCAAACGCAGCATCCGCTTTCTCGAGAAGATGGAATGCGCGATCCTGTCCTCGCACCGCAACCGCCCACCGCAGGGGCTGGACGGCGGCGGCGACGGCGAGGTCGGCTCGACCAAGATCCGCCGCAAGGACGGGGCGATCGAGATGCTGAAGGCCTGCGATCAGACCGTGCTCGAGGCCGGCGATGCAGTGATCCTGATGACGCCGACGCCGGGGGGCTTTGGCAAGCTGTAAAGAACACGTCAACAGGCTGTCACCGGCCTGTCATGACGCTGCGCTACCCGCTTGCGGCAAAGCAAATGGGGAATCACTTTGCCATGACGGACGTCTCCTCGGATCTGGTTTTTCGCCGCGGCAAGGAAGTTGGAAAGGCCGTCTACCAGAACCGCGCGCTTTCCAAAGCCGGCATCTCCGAGCGGCTGTTCGCCTTCCTGTTCTCCGGCCTCGTCTATCCGCAGATCTGGGAAGACCCCGATGTCGACATGGAGGCCATGCAGCTTGGTGAGGGCCATCGCATCGTCACCATCGCTTCCGGCGGCTGCAACATCCTGGCCTACCTCACCCGATCGCCGGCACGGATCGACGCCGTCGACCTCAACGCCGCCCATATCGCGCTGAACCGTATGAAGCTGGAGGCGGTGCGCCGTCTGCCATCGCAGGGCGACCTGTTCCGCTTCTTCGGCGCCGCCGACACCAGCCACAATTCGCAAGCCTATGACCGTTTCATCGCGCCGCATCTCGATCCGGTCAGCCGCCACTATTGGGAACGCTGCAACTGGCGTGGTCGCCGCCGCATCGGTGTTTTCGACCGCAATTTCTACCAGACCGGCCTGCTCGGCCTGTTCATCGCCATGGGCCACCGCACGGCGAAGTTCTTCGGCGTCAATCCGGCCCGCATGATGGAAGCTGGGAATATCGCCGAGCAGCGCCGCTTCTTCAACGAGGAACTGGCCCCGGTCTTCGACAAGAAGCTCTTGAAATGGGCGACCTCGCGCAAGGCTTCGCTGTTTGGCCTCGGCATTCCGCCGGCGCAGTACGATTCGCTGATCACATCGGGCGACGGCACGATGGCCAGCGTTCTGAAGGCCCGGTTGGAAAAGCTCGCCTGCGATTTTCCCCTGGAAAATAATTATTTCGCCTGGCAGGCCTTTGCCCGCCGCTATCCAAATCCCGGTGAGGCCGCCCTGCCCGCCTATCTGGAAAAGCAGAACTACGACACCATTCGCGGCAATATCGACCGCGTCGCCATCCACCATGCCAATCTGATCGAGTTCCTCGCCGGCAAGGACGCGGGCACCGTCGACCGCTTCATCCTGCTCGATGCGCAGGACTGGATGACCGATGACCAGCTCAACGCGCTGTGGTCGGAAATCAGCCGCACCGCCTCCGCAGGCGCTCGCGTCATCTTCCGCACCGCCGCCGAGCCCAGCCTGCTGCCGGGCCGCGTCTCGACCTCGCTGCTCGACCAGTGGGACTATCAGGACGAGGCCTCACGCGAATTCTCGACCCGCGACCGCTCCGCCATTTATGGCGGCTTCCACCTCTACGTGAAGCGCGCCGCATGAGCACGACCGAGCTGCCGGTCAGCCCGGCATTCAAGGCCAATCATGCCGAGCTGATGGACGGGGTCTACCACTGGCAGCGCCACATCTACGACCTGACCCGCAAATACTATCTGCTCGGCCGCGACCGGCTGATCGATGGGCTTGAGGTGCCACAAGGCGGCACCGTGCTGGAACTCGGCTGCGGCACCGGTCGCAACATCATCCTGGCCGCCCGTCGCTATCCTGATGCCCGCTTCTTCGGCCTCGATATCTCGGCCGAGATGCTGGAGACGGCCGGCAAGGCGATCGACCGCGAAGGCCTGTCCGGCCGCGTCACGCTGGCAAGAGGCGACGCCACCGATTTCGATGCGGGCTCCCTTTACGGCATCGAGCGCTTCGACCGGGTCTTCGTCTCCTATTCGCTGTCGATGATCCCAGGCTGGGAAAAGACGGTGTCGGCGGCACTCGCCGCGCTATCCCCCGACGGCTCGCTGCACATCGTCGATTTCGGCCAGCAGGAAGGCCTGCCGGGCTGGTTCCGGACCTTGCTGCGCGGTTGGCTCAGAAAATTCCACGTCACGCCGCGTGAATCGCTGCGCGAAGTTCTGGAATCGGAATCTCGGCGAACCGGCGCAACCTTCCGTTTTTGCACGCTTTATCGCGGTTATGCCTGGTTTGGCGTGATTGGACCGCGCAACTAGCTAATGCAGCGCCTTCACCAGCGCCCCCACCATCGTCTGTGGGCGATAACCGACCTTGGCCGGTGTCAGCCCCAGCCGCACGATCACCAGCTGCTCCGACGGAATGATCGCTACGGTCTGGCCGTCATGCCCCTCCATCCAATAGGTGTCCTTGGGCAGGCCTGCCGCGACGCCGGCCCCGGGATTTTCCTCATCGCCGGGCGCCTCGATCCACAACTGGCCCTTGCCGTAGACTTTCGAGGCAGGCGCCGGCTCGCGCATCCAGTCGACGAAGCCCGTCGGCAGGACCTGGTTGCCGTTCCACACGCCGCCCTGCAGCAGGAACTGGCCGAAGCGCGCCCAGTCATGCGCCGTGGCGTAGAGATAGGACGAACCGACGAAGGTGCCCTGCTCGTCGGTTTCAAGCACGGCGCTGTGCATGCCGAGCGGCCCGAACAGCGCCGTGCGCGGCCATGTCAGCGCCTTCGCCTTGTCGCCGATCGCGTCCTGCCAGAGCCGCGACAGCATCACCGCCGTGCCGCTCGAATAGGAGAACACCTTGCCGACCTCGCCTGCCAGCGGCTTTGATTCGGCAAAGCCCGCCATGTCGGGCTCGAGATAGAGCATGCGCGTTACGTCGGCGACGTCGCCATAGTCCTCGTTGAACTCCAGACCGCTCGACATCGCCATCATGTCGGCAAGGCTGATCGCCGCGCGGCCGTCCGCCTTCCACGGCGCGAACAGGCCCTTGTTGTCGACGGCCATCTTGCCGTCCTTGACCAGCGTGCCGACGATGGCGGCATTCACCGTCTTGGTCATCGACCAGCCGAGCAGCGGCGTCTTGGCCGAAAAGCCGTCGCCATAGCGCTCGGCGACGACGCGGCCGTTCTTGACCACGACCACCGCGCGCATGCCCGAACCGGTCAGCGCCGCATCGTCGAGCAGCTTGGCAATCACCGGATCCTGCGATGCCTCGACCCGCTCGCCTTCGGGCCACAGCGTATCCCGGCTGGTTGGCGAAGGCTCGACATGGACCGTCGTACGCCGCGCCTTGCCGACATCGCCGTCGGGGATCGAGGCGCAGCCCAGCCCATCGCGCGACACCGCCTCGCTCTTGCCGAGGAAGCCCAGCAGGCCCGCCGAAACGGTGCCCCGGTTCTTGTCGACCGAGACCCGCATCAGCCGCAGCAGCGGGTGGCCGGGCGCCTGCACGTCGACGGCAAGCACTTCGTTGGCATCGCGCCCGGCAATAAAGACGTTGGAGCAGACGATCTTGGCCGAATAGCCGGAACCGACGCGGATCAGTTCTGGCGGCGCGATGTAGAGCCAGGCAAACAGCCCGGCGACCGCCATAACGATCAGGCCAAGCAGCCATCTGACGATCTTGACGACGAACCGCATTCCGCTTCCTCCCGGACTTTCGCCGGCCCCTTATGTCATCGAATTGCCGCCATTGCTTCCGCAAAATCAGGGCACTTGTCGAGCGCCGTCAACGGATTCTCAACCATGATCGGCGATCACAGGAGGCATGTCGCCCGAAAGTGCGCTGCGGTTTTGGGACCACGACATGCACAAAAAGGGATAGACTGGGCGATGCTGTGGGGCGATCGCCCGGAGGGGCTCGACCAATCGTCGGCCATCGGTTCACAGACCCATCAGCGACCGGCTGTTTCCGGCTTGGAAGTTGTGATGCGCCGTCTTGCGGCCCTTTTCATGCTGACGCTGCTTGGCGCCTGCTCGACCGTGGACGATCTGTCGCCGCTGTCGCCGTCCGGGTCCAGCAGCCCGACGGTCGCCGTACGCGCGCCGCGCTTCGAGGATTCCAAGCCGCATGAATGGGACAGCGGCGCGCCGTGGAACTATGCCGTTCACGGCACCGATGTCTCCAAATACCAGACCTCGGTTGACTGGCCGACCGCCAAGGCGAGCGGCATTTCCTTCGCCTTCATCAAGGCCACCGAAGGCGGCGACCGCTTCGACGAGTATTTCAACGAGCACTGGGCGCGCACGAAAGCCGCCGGCGTTCCGCGCGCGGCCTATCATTTCTTCTATTTCTGCACTCCGGCTGCCCAGCAGGCGCGCTGGTTCATCCAGAACGTTCCCGTCGACCGCTCCGCCATGCCGCCGGTTCTCGACATGGAATGGAACCCCAAATCGCCGACCTGCCGGCTGCGTCCCGACGCCGCCACGGTGCGCGCGGAGATGACCACCTTCCTCCAGATCGTCGAGCGCCATTACGGTAAGAAACCGATCATCTACACCTCTGTCGACTTCTTCGACGACAACGAGCTGTCGAGCTTCCGCGGCTACCCCTACTGGCTGCGCTCGGTCGCCGGCCACCCGCGCGAAAAATACGGCAGCCACCCCTTCACCTTCTGGCAGTACACCGGAACCGGCATCGTTCCCGGCATGACCGGCAAATCAGACATCAACGTCTTCAACGGCTCGGAAGCCGCATGGAACAAGTGGTTGCGGCAGAACACCCGTTGACACCGGGCCTGCCGCCTGCTTTTCGACACAGCCAGCGGTAAAGAGTGCAACCGCCGGTAATTCGGGCATTGGGTTTCCAGCCAAGCACGACAATGCCCTCTTCGTTTCGAAAGGAAGCTGATGCGACTGCGTTCCCAAGCCCTCGCGGCGCTATTCCTGTGCGCCACGGCCTTGCCGGCGATGGCGCAGGAATGCGGCGGCGACTTCGAAACCTGGAAACAGGGCGTGGCGGCGGAAGCCAAGGCGGCCGGTGTCGGCGCCGTGGGTCTCGATGCGCTGGAAGATGCCACCTTTGACGAGCGGGCGCTGGCGCGCGACCGCGCGCAGGGCGTCTTCACCCAGACCTTCATCGAGTTCTCCAACCGCATGATTTCGGCCTATCGGCTGAAGCAAGGTGCGGCGAACATGAAGAAATACGCCGATGTCTTCGCCCGCGCCGATCAGCAGTTCGGCGTGCAGGCGCCGGTCATCACCGCCTTCTGGGCGCTGGAAACCGATTTCGGCGCCGTGCAGGGCGATTTCCACACGCTGAGCGCGCTGGTGACGCTTTCGCATGATTGCCGCCGCCCGCAACTGTTCCGCCAGCAGCTTGTGCCGCTTCTGGAGCTGATCGATCGCGGCGTGCTGCCGGCCGACGTCAAGGGCGCCTGGGCCGGCGAGATCGGCCAGACGCAGATCCTGCCTTCGGACTATCTGGCCCGGGGCGTCGACGGCGACGGCGATGGCAAGATCGACCTGCGCAACAGCGTGCCCGACGTGATCATGACCACGGCCAACAAGGTACTGTCGCGCGGCTGGAAGCGCGACGAACCCTGGATTCAGGAAGTGCGGGTGCCCGACGACATGCCCTGGGATCAGACCGGGCGCACCAACAAATTGCCGCTGACGCAGTGGGCGCAGTGGGGCGTCACCAATCCCGACGGCTCGCCGCTCGTCGACAAGGGGCTGAAGGCCGGCCTGGCGCTGCCCATGGGCCGCAAGGGCCCGGCCTTCCTCACCTATGACAATTTCGATGTCTATCTCGAATGGAACCAGTCGTTCACCTATGCGCTGACCGCGGCCAATCTGGCCGCGCGGCTCGCAGGCGCGCCGCCGCTTGATCCGCGCACCCCGGACCAAGGCCTCAACAACGAGCAGATGAAGGCGCTGCAGACCAAGCTCGAGGCCCGGGGATACGACGTCGGCACGGTCGACGGCATTCTGGGCACCAACACCCGCGAAGCGATCCGCAAGGAGCAGATGCGGCTTGGCCTGCCGGTGGACGGCTGGCCGACACCGGAGCTTTTGGCGAAGCTGTGAGGGGCCGCCATTCTTGAGGCCCTCGCTACCGGCTAGCGCCTGCTCTCCTCGCCCGCACGAAATCGATGAACGCCCGCAAGGCTGGCGGCATGTCGCCCTTCGGCAGGATAGGCGCGCCGCGCGACGTTGCCGATATCGCGGTCTTCCTGGCCAGCGACGAGGCCCGCTGGCTGACCGGCGAGAACATCCAGGCTGGCGGTGGAGTGGCGTAGGGATAGGCAGTAGGCAGTAGGCAGTAGGCAGTGGGCAAATACCAAAGGTGACATTGAAAGCGCCAGTATAACAAACGATCCCTACCCCCTAGTCTGCCATCGTCTCCAAACTCGCAAAGCCTTGCGGCGCATCGCCTTCGTCGAACGGCGTCGTCACCTCGACGAACGTATCGGGATAGAACCCGTTGAAGCGTGTGCGTAGCGACAGCGAATAGGCGCCGATATGGCCAATTTCGATCCAGTCGCCGGTGTCGACGGTTTCCGGCAGCCAGAAAGGCCTGGACAGGATGTCGACGGAATCGCAGGTCGCGCCGCAGACCTTGAACGGCACGATGTTCTTTTCAGCGCCATTGCGGGTCCTGATCGCCGGATCAGGAATGAAGCGCGCCGGCAGCGTGATCTTGCCGGTCCATGAATCCGATAGCGACGCCCAGATGCCGTCATTGATGTAGAGCCGCTTGCCCTTGCGCAACAGCACGCGCACGATCAGCGACAGGCAACGCGCCACGATCACCCTGCCCGGCTCGGCCACCAGCGGGATCTGGTCGAACTGATATTCCTTCAAGTCGCCGGAGAGCCGCGACATGATCTGGCCGAGCGACGGCATCTCGATCTGCTTGCGGTTCGGATCATGGCCGTATTCGGCCGGAAAGCCGCCGCCGACATCGAGGCCGGCGATGTCGAAGGTCAACCGGTTGCGCACCCAGTCGGCCGAAGCCAGCGCCCGCTCATAGGTGTCGGGATCCTCGATCTGGCTGCCGACATGGAAACACAGGCCGACCTTGTAGCCCGTGCGGTTCAGCCGCTCGGCGAGTTCTACCGCATAGGCCGGCCCGGCTCCGAATTTCTTCGACAGTTCGTAGGCCGCCGACCCTTTCGTCTGGATGCGCACGAATACGCTGATCGAGCCGGGGTCGATGTCGAGCGCCCGCACCACCCGCGTCAGCTTGGTGATCTCGTCCTCATGGTCTAGCGAAATGACGCGGATGCCGTATTTCTCCAGCGCCAGCTTGATGTCCGACTGCGCCTTGACCGGGTGCATGTAGAGCATCTCGGCATCGGCAGAGACGGCGCGCACGGCAGCGAATTCGCCGGGCGAAGCGACGTCGAAGGCGTTGACGCCGGCCTCGACCAAGGTCTTCAGCACGATCTGCTCGCCATTGGTCTTGACCGCATAGGCGGTCTTGCCGGGGAACATGCCCATGAACTGCCTGGCATCGGCCTTCAGCACCTGCGGGCGGAAGCAATAGACCGGATCGTCAGGACGAAGCGCCAGTGCCGCCTCGCGGGCATTCTCGAATCGCTGCATTGACGAATCCTCGATCTCGGCTGCGCACAATTAATCCAAGCTAGCGGCCAATGAAAACAATTCTGTGTCTCGTGCACCTGACGCCGCGGCGCTAATCTTCGGCGACATCGCTTGCCATCGATCAGGTTTCGGGTGGCGCTTGTCGCCAGACCCGATATGCCCGTGTCTGGCCGGCTGACATTCGAGCCGGCATGTCGGGGGAGGACGATCCACATGGCAATTGCCGCCACATCGGCGTCGCGCGGACCGATGACGCTTACCGACTGGGGGCAGTTGCTGCTGCTTGGCGCCATCTGGGGCGGTTCGTTCTTCTTCGCCCGCATCGCGGTGGCGGAGCTTCACCCTCTGGTGCTGGTGCTGTTTCGCGTCGCCATCGCGGCAATCGCGCTGCAGATCTATCTCGGCCTGCGCGGCCCATCCTTCCGCCTTGCCTTTCCGCATGCCGGCCTGTTCTTCCTGCTGGCCTTCACCAACAATGTCGTCCCCTTCTCGCTGATCTTCGCCGGCCAGACCGAGCTTGGCGCCGGCGTCGCCTCGGTGCTCAACGCGACGACGCCGTTCTGGACGCTGATCCTTGCCAACGCGCTGACATCGGACGAGAAGCTCTCCTGGAACAAGCTCGCCGGCATCGGGCTCGGCGTCGCCGGCACCGCTGTCATGATCGGTCCCGGCGTGCTTGCCGGGCTTGGCGGCCCGGTATGGGCCAAATTCGCGCTGATCGGCGCGTCTTTGTCCTATGGCGTCGCGCTGATGGTCGCCCGCCGCTTCAAGGGCGTGCCCTCGCCGGTCATCGCCACCGGGCAGTTGACCGCCTCGACCATCATCATGATACCGGTCGTGCTGCTGGCGCACGGCCCGGCCGGCCTGTTCTCGGCCTCGCCGCCAGTCTGGGCGGCGGTGCTGGCACTGGCGCTGTTGTCCACCGCCTTCGCCTACGTCCTCTATTTCAACCTCGTCGCCTCGGCCGGTGCCACCAACGCCTCGCTGGTCACGTTGATCGTGCCGGCCAGCGCCATGCTGCTCGGTTTCCTTTTCCTGGGCGAGCGGCTGGAACTGTTCGAGATCGGCGGCGTGGTGCTGATCGGCCTCGGTCTTCTCACAATCGACGGACGTGTCCTTGGAAGGCGTTAGGCGCGAAAATCGAAGTCGATTTTCGCGGCGGTAGCGCTGCCATGACACAGCATCGACACGTCGCCGCCACAATTTATTCACAGGTCTGAAGCGGGTTTTTGCCGAGAAGTTTCAACGGCTAACGGCAAAATCGGAGTCGCAAATTTCACAATCACGTCGCAATGCAGCACATTTTCCGCTTGCCTGTGGCACAAATGGACCTAGACTCTTAGGCATAGCTCTTTAAGAGGAGGCTATGTCATGGGACTTACGAGGCCAATCAACGCATTGATGATTTGTGCTGCGTTTGCTTTCATCGGCGCCCTCATTATGGGCGTCCTTCCCTGAACCCGCCAAAACGGGGAAGACCAGCACCAGATAGTCTAAACAATTCGAAAGGCCGGGTTTTTACCCGGCCTTTTGCTGTTCAGCGCTGCCTCATGCAGCAGCCGAGCCCGCCACCTCCGCCTCATGCGAGCGGATGCCGATCATGTGGCAGATGGCGAAGACGAGGTCGGCGCGGTTCATTGTGTAGAAGTGGAAGTCGCCCACCCCGCGTTCGACCAGGTCGAGAACCTGTTCGGCGGCGACGGCGGATGCCACCAGCGCATGGGTCTGCGGGTCGTTCTGCAGGCCGTCGAAGCGCTCGGCCAGCCATGCCGGCACCAGCGCGCCGCAGCGCGCCGAGAAATTGGCGACCTGGGTGAAATTATGCACCGGCAGGATGCCGGGAACGATCGGGATGTAGATGCCGGCCCGGCGCGCGCGCTCGACATAGCGCTCGTAGAGATCGTTGTCGAAGAAGAACTGGGTGATCGCCCGCGTCGCGCCATTGTCGACCTTGCGCTTCAGCATGTCGATATCGGTGGCGAAGTCGGGGCTTTCCGGATGCTTCTCCGGATAGGCCGAAACCGAAATGTCGAAATCGCCAGCGTCCTTCAGAGCTCCGACCAGCTCGGCACCATTGGCATAGCCGTCCGGGTGCGGACGGTAAGCGGTTCCAACGCCCGCGGCCGGATCGCCGCGCAGGGCGACGAAGCGCTTGACGCCCATATCGGCGAATTCCTGGATCACCGCGTCGACCTGATGGCGGGCGGCATCGACGCAGGTCATGTGCGCGGCCGGCGTCAGGCTGGTCTCGTTCAGGATGCGGCAGACGGTGCGCGCCGTGCGCTCACGCGTCGAGCCGCCGGCGCCATAGGTCACCGAGACGAATTTCGGCTTCAGCGGCTCCAGCCTTGTGACCGTGTCCCACAGCCGCGCCTCCATCTCGTCATTCTTGGGCGGGAAGAATTCGAAGGAAACCTTGACCTTGTCGCCAATGTCGGGGCGGCGGGAAAAGCGGAACTGGTTCATCAGGCGATTTCCCCTATCGAATTCACTTTGGTCTGCTGGCTGTCGTTGGCAGGGTCGGCGATCAGCAGGCGCCTATCGCGGCCAAGCCAGAGTTTGACGGTGAGCCTGGGCTCGCTGCCGCCGCGCGGCTCGAATTCCTGGGCATCCTCGAGATCGAGGCCGGCCTCGGCAAACCATTCGCCGATCTGCCGGTCCGAAAAGCCGAGGCGCATATGTGCGTGCTCTTCGCGCAGGAATTCCAGCGTGTGCGGCGCGAAGTCGACGATGACCAGCCGGCCCGACGGGCGCAAAAGCCGCGCCGCCTCGTGGATGGCGCGGGCCGGATCGTCGAGATAGTGCAGCACCTGGTGGATGGTGACGAGATCGAAGGCATCGCGCTCGACCGGCGGCGAGAAGATATCGCCCTGCCGCACCTGCGCATTGGAAACGCCGGCCTTGTCGAGATTGGCGCGCGCCACGGTCAGCATCTCGCGCGACATGTCGATGCCGACACCGCGCCGGTAGAGCGGCGAGAAGATTTCGAGCAGCCGCCCGGTGCCGGTGCCGAGATCCAGCATCGACTGGAACGGCCGCTTGCCGACCAGCTTCAGCATCGCCGCCTCGACCGCGCGGTCCGGCACATGCAGCGAGCGGATATGGTCCCAGCTTGCGGCATTCACCGAAAAATACTCCGCCGCCCGGTCCTGCCGCTTGCGCTTGACCGAGGCCAGCCGCTCGAGATCGCGCTCGACCTGCGGATCGGCGCCGCGAATGCTGGAAACCAGGCTCATGACGAAGTCACGCGCGGAATCGGCATCCGATAGGCGGAAGAACGCCCATGACCCTTCCTGGTAGCGGTCGATCAGCCCGGCCTCGAGAAGCAGCTTCAAATGCCGCGAAACGCGCGGCTGCGACTGGCCGAGAATTTCGGTAAGATCGGAAACGGTGAGGTCGCCACGCGACAACAGTGCCAATATGCGCAGGCGGCTGGATTCGGCCGCCGCCTTCAGCGTATCCACCATGGTGTCGAGCGAAACATGCATCAGCGTATTCTCTTTTCAGCGCATTCACTTTGAAAAAGATATAAACATATGTTTATGTCGATTTTCAAAACCTTGCAAGCGCTATGTCGCTTCCGGACAAGAAAATGCCGCATGCGTGATTTTCCGGTGGGCGCCGCCCAAAAATGTGTAGCGGTCTTCTGACAATGGCAGCCAGCAGCACGGAGATGAGCAAAATGACCGGGCCGCGCGAAATGTTCGAGGCACGCGAAGGCGAGCAGAAGCTGGAACAGGATCCGGCAACGATGCCGGCGGATGCCGGAATCGTCTTCATCGGCCGCATCGCCTCGCCTTGGGTAACGCGGGAAAGCTGCCCGAAAAACATGCGCACGGCGCGCGAGACCGGGCAGCCGGCGATGCTGACCATCGACGCGCCCTATCGTGAAGGCCTGCGCGGGCTGGAGCGCGCCAGCCATGTCATCATCCTGTCCTGGCTGCATCACGCGCCGCGGAATCTGATTGTGCAAAAACCTCGCCATGCGGCTGAAGCGAAAGGCGTATTCGGCCTGCGCTCCCCTGCCCGGCCGAACCCGGTCGGCCTGCATGTGGCAAGGCTCATCGGATTGGACATCGCCACCGGGCGCCTCGATCTCGACGCCATCGACGTGCTCGACGGCACGCCGGTCATCGACATCAAGCCCTACTTCGCCTCGACCGACGCCATGCCAGAGGCGATCGTCGAAGGACGCGATGACCGATGACAGCACCGACCGGCCGCCGCCGCGCCATCGCCAAGGCGCTGACCGCCCTTCTGCCGCTGGCGCCCTATGCCGACATGGAGAAGATCCGCGCCGACGCCGGCGCAGTGCATATGAAGACCTTGCCGCCGGGCATTGCCGTGTGGCTGGCGACGATCGCCCACATCCGCCACATGCACACCGACTACGAAAAGCTGCTGGCCGAGGGTTATGACCGCGACTCCGCCCGCTTCTTCGTCATCGAGCAGACCAACATCGTGCTCACCCGCTGGCGCGCGACACGCCTGCTCGACGCCGACGACGAAGAGGAATGAGGCGGCTATTGTCTGGTCAGCACGGCGATCGCATTGTAGGGTTGGCCGTCGGCCTGGCCGACCCAGGTCCAGGACAGGTTTCCCTTGAAAAACCGGACGGTGATGTCGCCACCGTCGATGCACTTCTCCTGGCCGTAGGTGATGCTCTCATGGAATTCCGCCGATGTCTCGTCCCTCGACGTCTGCGACAGCGATCCGCCGCAGCCGAGTGACGGATAATCGATCGACGCGCCGTCATCCCTGATCGTCATGGCGATCGACCAGTCGGCGCCGGCGTCCCCCGCCGGGCTCTGGTGGCCACTGCCGACCCAGGTGCCCGTCAGCGTCTGCGCCGGCGCATTCACCGTGCAAGGCAGGTTCTGGAAGATCGGCGTCAGTTCGCTGCCGGTCTTCTCGCAGCGATAGGTCTGGCCGTTCTGGCAGAGTTCGTCACCTTGTTTCACGCACTGCGCGCTGACCTCGCCCGCGCCGGCGAAAATCATCATGGTCGCGATGACCGTCCCAAGCCTGCCCATATCCCCTCCCACTCCAAGCCACCTATCATACGGCAATTCCAATCCGGTGTATCGGCTGGACCGTTATGGAGGACGAACAGCGCCCGGACGGCTGGCACTATGGCTCCTCTCCCGGGCCGGTAGGCTGATGGCCCGCCCCACACACGAGGAGGCCCCGATGGACCAGACGACGGCAACAAAGGCTTCAAGGCCGCTGCCCACGGTCGGCGCCCGCCACGTCGACCCGCATTCCTATCCCGATGGCATCGCCTTCCTCGACGGCCAGTATCTGCCGATGTCGCAGGCCAAGGTGTCGGTGCTGGATTGGGGGTTCCTGCATTCCGACGCCACTTATGACACGGTGCATGTCTGGAACGGCCGCTTCTTCCGCCTCGACCTGCATCTCGACCGCTTCTTCGGCGGGCTGGAAAAGCTGCGCATGACCATCCCCTTCGACAGGGACAGCGTGGCCGAGATCCTGCACAATTGCGTCGCCCTTTCGGGCCATCGTGCCGCCTATGTCGAAATGCTGTGCACGCGCGGCGCCTCGCCGACCTTCAGCCGCGATCCGCGCCAGGCGATCAACCGCTTCATGGCCTTCGCCGTGCCCTTGGCTCGGTCGCCAATGCCGAGCAGTTGCAGCGCGGCCTGCGCGTCGCCATCAGCGACAAGGTGCGCATCCCGCCGACTTCGGTCGATCCGTCGATCAAGAACTACCACTGGCTCGATCTGGTGCGCGGCCTCTACGACGCCTATGACCGCGGTGCGGAGACCGCGCTCATCCTCGACTTCAACGGCAATGTCGCCGAAGGTCCGGGCTTCAACGTCTTCTGCGTCAAGGATGGCAAACTGTCGACGCCGGCCATCGGCGTGCTGCCTGGCATCACCCGCCGCACCGTCTTCGATCTCTGCGCCGAAGACGGTCTTGTCGCCGCCGCCGCCGATGTCAGCGTTGCAGCGCTCAAGGCGGCCGACGAGGTCTTCATCACCTCGACCGCGGGCGGCATCATGCCGGTGACTGAGATCGATGGCGCTGCGATCGCCGACGGCAAGGTCGGGCCTGTTACCGGCCGGCTGATGGTGCTCTACTGGCAAAAGCACGACGATCCGGCCTGGTCGTCTCAGGTGAGTTATCCCTGATCAAAGGGCGTCTTGTTCAAAAAAGATCCCCCTCGCCTCTGGAAAATCACGGGATAGGCCGTATATGCCCGAAAGCGGAGAAGCCTCCGCTTTTATCCAAGATTGCGCCCGCACGGGCAAGGATTCCACATCATGACAAACAAGGTTTGGTTCATCACCGGATCGTCGAAGGGTTTTGGCCGCGTCTGGGCCGAGGCCGCATTGGCGCGCGGCGACCGCGTTGCCGCGACCGCCCGTGACGCCGGCACGCTCGCCGATCTGGTCGAGAAATATGGCGACAACATTGCCGCGATCAAGCTCGACGTCACCGACAAGAAAGCCGTCGATGCCGCTGTCGCCGAGGCGCACAAGCGCTTTGGCCGGCTCGACGTCGTCATCAACAATGCCGGCTACGGCCATTTCGGCGCCATCGAAGAGGTCAGCGAGCAAGAAGCCCGCGACCAGATCGAAACCAATGTGTTCGGCGCTCTGTGGGTCACGCAGGCCGTGCTGCCGATCATGCGGGCGCAGCGGTCCGGCCACATCATCCAGATCTCGTCGATCGGCGGCGTCAACGCCTTTGCCTCGCTCGGCCTCTACCATGCCTCGAAATGGGCGCTGGAAGCCTTCAGCCAGTCGCTCAGCATCGAGGTCGCGGAATTCGGCATCCATGTCACGCTGGTCGAGCCGGGCGGCTTCTCCACCGACTGGTCCGGCGCCTCAGCCAAGGTCTCCAAGCCGATCGAAGCCTATGCGCCCGCCCGCGCCAAGATGGCCGAGCGCCGCGCCAATTCGGTCGCCGGCGATCCCGAGGCGACCGGCCCGGCGATGCTGGCCATCGTCGATGCTGCCGAGCCGCCGCTGCGCGTGTTCTTCGGCGATGGCGGCCTGCCGATGATCCGCCAGGAATACGCCAACCGCCTCGCCACCTGGGACAAATGGGACCACGTGTCCGTCATGGCGCAAGGCGCCAACAAGAACCGCAAGGGCTGACGCTCCAGCATTTTGCTACGCCGCTCATCAGCGGCGTAGCCCTTCGGTCACGATGAGAACGGGCGGCTATGCCTGATAAATCCACTGCTCCGGCACCCGCGCCGAAATCTCTTCGCCGACCCTGATCGTTCCGGGCTTCTCGACCCAGGCGACCACGCCACGCAGCCGCTTGGCCACCTTGGGAAAGAGCAGCGCGCCGGCCTCGATGTCGGCCATATCAGCATTTTCGGCGATCGATCGCCCGGCGATGCGGCATGGTCCGTTCTGGGCATCGATCTTGAGGGTCACGCCATCCTTGAAGAACAGCAGCGTGCCGGCCGGCAGCATCGACAGATGCGGCACGCCTTCGATCACCAGATTGGCGCCGATCCATTCCGGCTTGATCTCGGGAAGGCCCATCCGCCCGGCGACGATGGCCAGTTCGTCCGCGGCCACGATCGACAGCTGCCGCTCGTTGCGCATTTCGGTGCCGCGCGGATACCAGGGTTCGCGCCCGCCCGACCGCCGCGTCGATCCGGCATGGAAATCGCCCGAAATGCCGTCGAAGCCGAGCCGCAATTCCTCCACCGGTCGCGTCTGGAAATGATCCGCCGGCGCGACAAAGAGCGCTGCGGCGCGAGCGGAAAGCTTCTTCGCCGGAATGATTTCGACCGGCTTCTCGGCTTCGGGGAAGAGATCCATGATGGCGTTCCGTCCTTGAATCATGCTCCCCGTTTTTGCTCTTCGGGCGGCAAGGCCGCAAGGGCGGTTTGGGCCATAATGCGCAACTCTTCGGCCGACGCGCCGTCCCGCGCCTGGATCGACATGCCGTTCATGACGCCGGCGATATATTTGGCGAAGCTCTCGACGGAGAAGCCTTCCGGCAGATCGCTCGCCGCTTGGCCTTTGGCCAGACGCTCCGCGATCGCCGCTTCGCTCGCCTTGCGATAGGCCTTGAGTTCATCCGCGATGGCTCGCGCCTGCGGCGAGGCCGCCAGGGCACCGCTGACAAAAAGGCATCCGCCCGGCTTGCCGGGCCTGGAATAGGCCTCCGCCGCGCCCTGCAGCAACCGCCGGATCGCCTCGCGCGTCGGTACCGGCGCGCTCAGCGCATCCAGCGCAAAGCCGATCTCCGTCTCGTGGTAGCGCGTCAGCGCCTTGCGGAACAAGGTCTCCTTGTCGGTGAAGGCGTTGTAGATCTGCGGCGGCGTCAGCCCCATCGCCTCGCGCAGCATGGCCAGCGACGTCGCCTCATAGCCATGCTCCCAAAACAGATGCATCGCCGCATCCAGCGCCCGGTCGGGGTCGAACGTGCGGGGACGACCACCCCTAGCCTTTTCCAAGTTATCCATAGTGATCGATACGAAACCTATTGACTCGCTCGTTTCACATAACGTAACAATTGATACGAAACATGGCAAGCCGGAAGACGATCTTCCGGCAAGGCCGTGCAGCCCGAGGACAAGGAGAGACCAATGCCCATCACCGTGACCGCGCCGGAAGGCGTCCTGACAGAGGCCGGAGAGCGCGAGATCCTGCCGCGCCTCAGCGCCGCCCTCATCGAAGCTTCCGGCGCCACCGGCAATGCCTTCTTCACCGCGATCGTCGGCGGCACTGTCCACATCCTGCCGCTGCGCCATATCTATGCCGGCGGCGCCAACAGGCCCGTCGTGATGGTGGAGTTGAAATTGCCCAATATCGGCCTTGGCTCGATCGAGACCCGCAACGCCTTCATCACCGCGGCCGCCGGAATTGTCGCCGAACTCTGCGTGCCCGGGCACAAGCCGGAAAATACCTGGATCAACATCGTCAACGCGCCTGACGGCGGCTGGGGCATCGGCGACAGGCAATTTACCGGCGACGCGCTCATCGCCGCCGCCACCGCCGCTGCGCATTGATCTGATAGGGAAGATGTGATGCGGCTCTCCCCTTCGCTCTTCTTCACCACCAATTGCGAGCCGGCACTGGCTTTCTACGAACAGTGCGGCCTTGGCCGGGGAACGATCCTGCTGCGCTGGGGCGATAACGGCATGCCGGTGCGGACCGAAACCATGCGCGGAAAAATCCTGCATGCGCGCTTCGAAGGTCCGGGCGTGCTGTTTTATGCCTCCGACAATGACGATGCGGAGCCGATGAATGGCTCCGCCATGATGCTGGAATTCCACGAGCTGGTGGCCATGCGCGCGCTTTTTGCCCGCATGGCCGCCGGCGGCCGCATCACCGTGCCGCTGGCACGGCAATATTGGGGAACCAGCTTCGGCATGCTGGTCGACGCCTATGGCGTGCAGTGGATGTTCAGTTGCTCGGGTCAATGAAGGCGAAGGATCACGATCTTCTTACCGGAAATGGAATTGGTGCCGCATTGCCGCCGCGTCGGATCGCTTTCATGTTGGCGAGACACTGCGGAGGTTCTCATGCGACCGGCGACGGCAATCGCGCTGCTTTGGCTCGTCTGGGTGGTCACCTGGATTGCGGCCGCCATGTGGGCTGATCCGGCTAGAAAACGCGCCACCATCGGCGCGGAGGTCCGTTATCGAGTGTTCTGGCTGGCCGGCACCGTCCTGCTGTTCGTCCCGGCGCACGGCTATGAGGGCAGGTTGAGATTGTGGACACCAAGCCTCGCCGAGGCCTGGGCTTGCATTGCCCTGATCGCCATCGGCCTCATCTTCTCGTGGTGGGCGCGTATTCATTTGGGCAGGCTGTGGTCGGCCTCGGTCACTGCCAAGGCAGACCACCGCGTGGTCGATACCGGTCCATACGGCCTCGTCCGCCACCCGATCTACACAGGATTGCTGCTGGCGCTCCTCGCCACCATGCTCGCGAAAGGCACTGTGTGGGGCATTGCAGGTGTCGCACTGCTCACCATCGGCATCGTCATGAAGGCAAAACTCGAGGAGCGCTTCTTGCGCGGCGAACTTGGCCCCGCCTATGACGACTACGCGCGGCGGGTGCCGATGCTGGTTCCCTTTACGCCGGCCTGACACGCCAAGGTGCGGCGAACGCCCGCTCAGCTCGATTTCCCCGCCGCGCTGCCTTGCCGAAAATGGTCGACGGCACCGTCGATTTGAACCCAATCATGCTTCGACTGTTCGAAGATCGACCGGACGGGCGGCGGATAGTTCGGGTTGGCAAGCGCACCAACCGCGACACCGATCAGCGATGGCAGCCTGTCGGCTTTCCAATAGACCGTCGAGCCGCAGGCGGGACAGAAGTGGTTGTGCACCTTGCCGCCGCTCGTGGTATCGCGCGTGAATTCTTTCGCGGTTCCAGAGATGGCGACAGCGTCAGCCGGATAAAAGGCGCCGACGCCGAAGGGCGCGCCGGTTCGGCGCTGGCAATCGAGACAGTGGCAGGCGACAACCAGTTTTGATGGTCCTGTCAGCGTCAGCGTGAGGGCACCGCAGCTGCATCGTGCATCGACCATTGGAACTCTCCTTTCTGAAACGAGTTCGCGTTGATTCAAGCCGCCCCCGACACGGGCGTGTCGAGGGTCGGTCCAGGCTGAACGGGAATGTAGGACGGGCGCGCAGCGGCCCCCATGAGGACGAAAGTCCGAATGGCCCTTTCGGGCCAGCGTCACCGCGACATTGCCTAGAGCATCCGGATGAGCGCGCCACCTATCGAATACCCCGCGCCAAAGGCGCAGATCAAGCCGAAATCACCGGGCTTCATGTCGGCATGGTTCTCCGACAGCGCGACGATGGCGCCGGCGCCCGCCGTGTTGCCCAGCCGCTCCAGCACCATCGGCGCGCGATCGTGATCGACATCGTGGCCGAACGACAGCTTCAGGATCATCGCATTCATGCGCGCATTTGCCTGATGCAGCCAGAAGCGCCGGATCGCCTGCGGCGTCAGCCCATGCTCGGCCAGGAACTCGACGATGAATTTCTGGCCGGCGACGGTGACTTCCTTGAACACCTTGTTGCCGACCTGTTTGATCAGGTTGCCTTCCAGATTGATCATGTAGGGATCATCCTGGGCGGTGCGGGTGTGGTAGCCGAGATTGGTGCGGATGTTGTTCGACATCTGCGTCCACAGCCGCGTATCCAGCACCTCGAAACGCCCCGGCCGCTTGTCGCCCTGGGCAAGCCCCTCAACCACCATCGACACCGAAGCGTCGCCGAAGATGAAATGCGTCTGCCGGTCGCGGAAATTGAGATGGCCGGTGATGATTTCCGGCGTGGTCACCAGGATGCGCTTGTGCGCGCCAGAGCGCACGAGATTGACCGCCATGTGCAGGGCGGCCGCCGCGGACGAACAGCCGAGCCCCATGTCGAAACCGGCGCCGGTGGTGCCGAGCGCCTCCTGCATTTCGATGGCGATCGCCGGATAGGGGCGCTGGTGGTGCGAGGCCGAGCAGATGATCAGGTCGATCTGGGACGGTTCAACGCCGGCATGGTCGAGCGCCTTCCTGGCCGAGGCAATGCCGAACTCGGCCTCCAGCGACAGCGCATCGTCGGGCCGCGCGGGAATGCGCGGCGTCATGCGGGTCGGGTCGAGAATGCCTTCGCGCTCGATGACATGACGGGATTTCACGCCCGAGGCATGGACGATGAAGTCGCTGTCGGATTTCTGCAGCATAGGCTCGCCAGTACCCTGGCGGCRCACATTCTCCGTGTCGACCCAGCTGTTGAAGCTCTCGACCAGTTCTTCATTCGTGATGACAGCTTCAGGAATTTCAGCGCCAATGCCGCTGATGATGACGCGATGCATGTTTCAGTCCGTCCCATCCGCAGGCGTTGCGGCTTCATGTGGGCGCCGAAACGCTTCGGCGCAACACTTTTCTCATCCGGCCGGTTTACGCCGGCTTAAACTAAGGATTCGGGCCGGCTTGAACCAGGATTTCACCAGGCGCACAGCTTGGTGTTTGTCTGCGGGTTGTTCCAGCAGGCGCCGTCGTCACGGCTGCGCACGAACTGCCCCGCCAGCGGCACGTTGCGGCGACCGAGATTGACATAGCCATAGGCAAAGCCCGGCCCGTCGATCTCCAGCACATAGGTCGGGTAACCCGGCGCCGCTATCCGGAAACTGCCGGCATCATCGATCGCGCGGTAGCTGCACGGGAAATACCCATCATCCGACGTGAAGCAGCGCGCCCGCTTGGCTTGCGCCGAAACCGAGAACGCCAGAAGTGCCGCCGCGCAAACGCCGCCGCCATAGAGCAACCTTTTCAAACTCATCATTTCCCCCTGCCACGCGGCCATCATGGCCCCACGCGATAAATTGGGCATGACGGCGAAACCGGGTCAAGCCACGGCAATCGGCTGCAGGCGAAGTGGATAATTCTTTCCTAGCCGTCCCGCTTGGCGACAATGAAGATACGCGGGAAGCGCAGCAGCACCTTGCCATTCGCCATTCTGGGATAGGCCTTTTTGACCTTGGCCGTGTAATTGTCCAGGAACATCTTGCGCTCGTCGGCGTCCAGCGGATCGAGGAAGGGCTTCAGCCCGGTCGACTTCACCCATTCGACGATCGCCTCGGCGTCGGCCAGCGGATGGTTGTAGGCCGTATGCCAGATATCCAGCCGATCGGTGAGCGGCGACAACAGGTCATAATAGAACGACACGGGCGGCAACGGTCCGCGCGCCGCGCCCTTGAGCTTGTCGGCGAACGGCATTTCGGCGGCGGTTTCCCGCATCATCTGATGCGAAGGCTCAAGCAGGTTGTCCGGCATCTGGACGGCCAGCGCGCCACCAGGCGCCAGAAAGCCCATCAGCCGCTGGAACACCGCCGGATGCGTGGGCAGCCACTGGAACACCGCGTTGGCGAAGATCACATTGACCGGTTCGGCCGGCTGCCATGTCGCCGCGTCCGCCAGGTCGAAGCTGACATTGGGCAGGCGCGCCCTCGCCTTCTCGATCATGTCGGGCGAGGTGTCGAAGCCTATCACCTGCGCATCCGGCCAGCGCTCGACCAGAAGCTCGGTCGAATTGCCCGGCCCGCAGCCTATGTCGACGACCCGGCGCGGGAAGTCGACCGGCACTTGCGCGACAAGGTCACGCGCCGGCCGCGTGCGCTCATCTTCGAATTTCAGATATTGGGCGGCGGACCAGTCAGCCATTTGAACTCCTCATGTGGCTTTGAGAATTCACCGCCCTAACGATCCCCTACCGCGTCAGCCGCTTGTGCGTCATGCGGTGCGGGGCCGCCGCCTCGGCGCCGAGGCGGCGCAGCTTGTCCTTCTCATATTCCTCGAAATTGCCTTCGAACCATTCGACATGCGCGTCGCCTTCGAAGGCCAGCATGTGCGTCGCCATACGGTCGAGGAACATGCGGTCGTGGCTGATGATGACGGCGCAGCCGGCATAGGCTTCGAGCGCGTCTTCCAGCGCTCCCAGCGTTTCGGTGTCGAGGTCGTTGGTCGGTTCGTCGAGCAGCAGGACATTGCCGCCGTTCTTCAGCATCTTGGCCAGGTGCACGCGGTTGCGCTGGCCGCCGGAGAGGTTGCCGACTTTCTGCTGCTGGTCGCCGCCGCGGAAGTTGAAGGACGAGCAATAGGCGCGGCTGTTGATCTCGTGCTTGCCGAGCTTGATGATTTCGGCGCCGCCGGAGATTTCTTCCCACACGGTCTTGTTCCCATCCAGTGCGTCGCGGCTCTGGTCGACATAGCCGAGCTTGACCGTCTCGCCGATGCGCACGGTGCCCGCATCCGGCTTTTCCTGGCCGGTGAAGGTCTTGAACAGCGTCGTCTTGCCGGCGCCGTTGGGGCCGATAACGCCGACGATGCCGCCCGGCGGCAGCCGGAACGACAGGTTCTCGATCAGAAGCTCGTCGCCAAAACCCTTGTTGAGGCCTTCGACCTCGATGACGACGTTGCCGAGGCGCTCGCTCGAGGGAATAACGATCTGTGTGTCGGTCGGCTTGCGGTTCTGCGACTGCTCGACCAGTTCCTCATAGGCCTTGATACGCGCCTTGGACTTGGTCTGGCGCGCCTTCGGCGAGGACTGGATCCATTCGCGCTCGCGCCAGATCGACTTCTGACGAGCGTCGTCCTCGCGGCCTTCCTGGATCAGGCGCTTGGCCTTGGCGTCGAGATATCTGGTGTAGTTGCCCTCATAGGGAATGCCGCGGCCACGGTCGAGCTCGAGGATCCAGCCGGTGACATTGTCGAGGAAGTAACGGTCGTGGGTGATGATCAGCACCGAGCCGGGATAGTCGCGCAGGTGCTTTTCCAGCCACGCCGTGGTCTCGGCGTCGAGATGGTTGGTCGGTTCGTCGAGCAGCAACAGGTCGGGCTGTTCCAGAAGCAACCGGCAGAGCGCCACGCGGCGACGCTCGCCGCCCGACAGGTTGGTCACTTCGGAATCGGCCGGCGGGCACTGCAGCGCGTCCATCGCCATCTCGACCTGCTGGTCGAGATCCCACAGGTTGAGCCGGTCCATCTCGTCCTGCAACTTGGCGGACTCGTCGGCCGTCTCGTCGGAATAGTTCATCATCAGTTCGTTGTAGCGCTCGATGATGGCGGTCTTCCTGCCGACGCCGTCCATGACGTTTTCACGCACGGTCTTTGAGTTGTCGAGATGCGGCTCCTGCGCCAGGTAGCCGACGGTGGCACCCTCGGCCAGCCACGCCTCGCCCTGAAACTCCTTGTCGAGCCCGGCCATGATGCGCAGGATGGTCGACTTACCCGAGCCGTTGGGCCCGAGAATGCCGATCTTGGCGTCCGGATAGAAGGACAGGTGAACGTTATCGAGCACCTTCTTGGTGCCGTAGGCCTTCGACAGGCCGGACATGTGATAGATGAACTGGCGTGCCACGCGCGCTTTCCCTGAAAAACTGACTGAATTGTCGAATTGAATGGAGGTTGGCCGCTATGTAGGCGATGCGGCGGCGAACGGCAATCGCTTTTGCCAGATCAAGCCGATCACGAGGCGCGCAGAAATCTCCGGTTAACCCTTCCGCGTCACAACAGGATCGGGGTGGAATCGCTGGCTGGCCGCGATTCCTGTAGAGAAAGCGGATCGACGGCAGTGCTGAACAGTTTCCTGCTCCTTGCCGAAGCGGTCGTCTACTTCAGCGTCATGGTGACGCTTTTTCGCTTCAGGAAGCGCATTGGCCTCGGCGTCTTCGTCTGCGCGCTCGGCGTCATGCATTTCCTGGAAACCTATCTCGCCAGCGTCTTTTATGTCGCGCTGCCGTTCGGCCTGGTCTCGCCAGGCTCGGCAGTGCTGTTTTCGGGCAAGCTGGTGATGCTGCTCCTGCTCTACATCAAGGAGGACGCCGCCACCGTGCGCCAGCCCATCTATGGCCTGCTGCTCGGCAATGCGTTGATGATCGGGATGGTGCTGCTCTTGCGCCTGCATGCCATCGCGCCGCTCCCCGACGGCAAGCTGCCCGATATCGGCTTCATCGACGAGATGGGCTGGCTGATGGTATGGGGCACGACGCTCCTGTTCATCGACGCTATCCTGATCATCCTGCTCTATGAAAGACTTGGACGCACCCTGCGCAAGGCGCAGTTCGCGCGCATCCTGATCTGCGTCGCTTGTGTGCTGACCTTCGACCAGGCGGGCTTCTTCACCGCGCTGCATTTCGTCGCCGGCGCGCCGATTGCCGTCTTCTTCGGCGGCTGGTTCGCCAAGATGGCGGCGGCGCTGGCCTTCAGCGGCATGCTCGTGGCCTACCTAAGGTGGTTCGAGGTCCGCGACATTGCGCTGCCGCGCGGTCTGACGGACATTTTCGAAACGCTGACCTATCGCGAGCGCTATGAAGCGCTGGTCGAGCATGTCGGCCGCGACGGCCTGACCGGCCTGCTGCATCGCGGCCGCTTCGACGCCGACGGTGAAGCCGCCGTCGAGGTCAGCCTGCGCACGGCGAGGCCCCTCAGCCTGCTGATCGTCGATGTCGACCATTTCAAGTCGATCAACGACCGTTTCGGCCATGCCGAAGGCGACAAGGTGCTGAAAGCGGTAGCAAGCCTGCTCCGCGAAGTGGCGAGCGCCGAAGACCAGGTGTTCCGCATCGGCGGCGAGGAGTTCGCCATCCTCAGTTCGCGCCCGCATCCGGTCGCCAGGCTGTTTGGCGAAAGCATCCGCTACGCCGTCAAGGCATCGCCCGTGGCCACCCGCTTCGAGCTGACCGTCAGCGCCGGCGTTTCAACCGTCAGCGAAACGACGCGCTGTCTTGCCGATCTGTTCGCGCTTGCCGACCAGCGCCTCTACAAGGCGAAGTCCACCGGACGCGACCGCGTCGTCGGCGAGCCGGGCGGCCATGAGCCGGACGCCGCCATCGCCTGGACCAGGTCGGCGCAGTTCTAAATCTAGAGCCAGGTGTGTCCTTACTGGAACCCGATCGCGTCGACGGTGCCTATCGGGCAACCGGCCTTGTTGGTCGGCACGGAAGCCAGCAGCAGGTCCTTAAGCGAAGCGTTCGGGCTGATCGGGCCGGCAAGGCCGAGCGTCAATTCGCCGATCAGCCGCCGGCCATTTGAGGGATCGATGACGCAGGACACCCGCACGCGATCCCCTGCCCCGGCACCGAAGGCCTGGTCGAAGGCGCCACGGATCTGGTCCGCCGTCAGCTTGCCGCCAATGGTCTTGGCGAAGAGCTCGCGCACCGGCGAGGCGTTTACTTGTCGCATCAGGCCGAGCGCGTCGGAGAAGTATTCCTGCTGGCTCTTGCCGTAGCAGGTGCCGTGCTTGATCCATTCATGCCGTTCCAGCTGGGAGGCCGTGCCCGGCATCACCTGATCGAGCTCCTTGCGGGTGCCGGCGTCCAGATTGACCGGCGGCAGATCCTTCCAGTGAGCGGGATTGTCGTTGGCCTTGTCGCTGGCCGCCACCTGGCAATAGGAATTGCCGTTCGGCTGCGGCCACAGCCCATGCAAGGTGAAGTTGGTGGCGTCGAACTCATTCGGGTTCTGCGCCCTGCATTCGGTCTTACTCGACTTGGTCTCGCAGAAAGCCGGCTGCCAGCTCAGCGCGAAGACATATTCGGGTTTCCCCGATGGGGCGGCCTTGCCTTGTCCGCCAGGTGCCGCAGGCACCGTCGAGGCACTGCTGCCCGAGACATGGCCGCAAGTGACCTTCACCCAGCGGCGCTCCGGATCGGAGCCCGGCACCAGGATCAGATAATGCGTCGGCGCGTCCTTGTTGCCGGCCAGCAGCTGGTAGCTCTTTCCGGCATCGGTCGAGACGTTGCCGGGGTTCTTGCCGTTCTTGATGGCTTGCGTTGCCGGACAGGCCGCATCGGCAACGAAGGTGCCGCTCATCTTGACTTCGGCATGCGCAGCATTGGCCAGCGATACCGCCAGCATGGCCAATCCGAAAACGACACCAATGCGCATGAGAGATCCCCGGCTGAGAAGTGGGCGACAGACTGAAGCTGTCTCCATGTCAGAATTGCGATATTTTGCTGGTCGAACGCAAGAAACATCGTCGCGCAAAAGCATTTGCTGTGGATTGACGCGTAACCGGCGCCGGCGCAAGAAAAGCCAACAAAGATAAAACGAGGGGGGAGAGCGGGCGGCCATGCCTTTCAATCAGCAACGCATGGTCCACTCACCGACCGGCGCCGATCTCAATCTCTTCGTCAGGCAGGCTGAAGACAAACCGCGTGCGGTCGTCCAGATCAACCACGGCTTGGCCGAGCACGCCGCGCGCTATGCCCGCTTTGCCGATTTCCTCTCCGCGCGCGGCTTCCACCTCTATGTCCATGACCATCGCGGTCACGGCGCGACCAAGGCGCCTGACGCACCGCTCGGCAAATTCGCCGACGAGGATGGACCGGCCAAGGTGATCGCCGATGTCGACGCCATCCATGATCTCATCGCCAGCGAATGCCCGGGCCTCCCGGTCATCCTCTTCGGTCATTCGATGGGCGCGTCGGTGGCGCTGAACTACCTTTTGGGCCACTCGCCGCGCATCCATGCCGCCGCGATCTGGAACGGCAATTTTTCGCAAGGGCGGCTTGGGCAGGTGGCGCTCGGCATCCTGGCCTGGGAACGGATGCGGCTGGGCTCCGATGTCCCGTCCCGCCTGCTGCCGAAACTCACCTTTCAGGCCTGGGGCAAGGCGGTGCCCGATCACCGCACGCCGTTCGACTGGCTATCGCGCGACGAGGCCGAGGTGGCGAAATACATCGCCGATCCGCTGTGCGGCTGGGATGCCTCCGTGTCGATGTGGCGCGACGTGGTCTC
Organism: Mesorhizobium sp. 2RAF45; assembly: GCF_052115225.1. Taxonomy (NCBI): domain Bacteria; kingdom Pseudomonadati; phylum Pseudomonadota; class Alphaproteobacteria; order Hyphomicrobiales; family Phyllobacteriaceae; genus Mesorhizobium; species Mesorhizobium sp. 2RAF45. The sequence continues at coordinate 781,263 of NZ_JBFRGG010000001.1, forward strand.
GATGGCGCTCAACGGCGGCAAGGATGCCGGCTTTGCCGGCGTCCGGCGCGACCTTCCCGTCGCCATCATCGGCGGCGAGAAAGACCCCGCCTCGGACTATGGCAAGGGCATCACCCACCTTGCCAATCGCATGCGCGGGATGGGCTTTTCGAATCTCGTTTCAAAGGTTTACGCCGACACCCGCCACGAAGGCCTGAACGAGGTGAACCGCGATATCATCATGAACGATTTCGCCACCTGGGCCGACAGCGTGCTGAAATAGCGACCTGAATCCTTTTCGAACCGGCCCGTTGGCCTATTGCAAGGGCCGTGACAGCCGATGCCGGGCTTGATAGAGGCTCTGCTTTCGCGGCAATCATGGTGATTGCGGCAATCACGGTGATTTATGGCCGAACCACCCCTGAAAGGCGTCCGCGTCGTCGAACTCGCCCGCATCCTCGCCGGGCCATGGGCCGGGCAATTGCTTGCCGATCTCGGCGCCGACGTCATCAAGGTCGAAAGTCCCGATGGCGGCGACGACACCCGCAAATGGGGCCCGCCCTTCGTCATGAGCCATGACGGCGAGAACCTGTCGGCCGCCTATTACCATTCCTGCAACCGCGGCAAGCGTTCCATCGCTATCGATTTCTCGACGCCGGAGGGCGCCGAGACCGTGCGCCGGCTGGTCGCCACGTCGGACGTGCTGATCGAGAATTTCAAGCTCGGCGGCCTGAAGAAATACGGGCTTGATTACGACAGCCTGCGCAAGATCAACCCGCGCCTCGTCTATTGCTCGATCACCGGCTTCGGCCAGGACGGGCCCTATGCGCCGCGCGCCGGCTACGACTTCATCATCCAGGCCATGGCCGGCATGATGTCGATCACCGGCGAGGTCGGCCGCGAGCCGCAAAAGGCCGGCGTCGCCATCTCGGACATCTTCACCGGGCTCTATTCCGTCATCGCCATACAGGCCGCGTTGCGGCATGCCGAACAAACCGGCGAGGGCCAGCATATCGACATGGCGCTGTTCGACACGCAGATCTCGGCGCTCGGCAACCAGAACCTCAACTATCTCGTCTCCGGCAAGTCGCCGGTGCAGATGGGCAATGCGCATATGAACATCGCGCCTTACGAGGTGGTGCCGGTCCGGGACGGCCACATCATCCTGGCGGTCGGCAATGACGGCCAGTTCGCCAAATTCTGTGCCGCCGTCGGGCTGGATGAATTGTCGACCAATCCCGACTTCGCCACAAATCCGGCCCGGGTCGCCAACCGGGTGAAGCTGCGCGAACGCATCGTCGAGGCGCTGAGCACGCTCGATCGCGCCCCGCTGCTGGCAAAGCTGGAAGCGGCAAGCGTGCCGGCCAGCCCGATCAACACGATCGGCCAGATGTTTGCTGATCCGCAGACGATCGCGCGCGGCATGCGGCTCGACCTCGACGACGGCCATGGCAATCTTCTGCCCTCGGTGCGCGCGCCGATGGTGATGTCGGGCACGCCGCTGGTCTATGAGCGCCCTTCGCCGCGCCTGGGCGAACACACCGACGAAATCCTTGCCGAACTGGAGAGATCAGCAAAATGAAGACCGGTGGACAACTGATCGTCGAAGCGCTGGAAGCGAACGGCACCGACCGCATCTTCTGCGTGCCCGGCGAATCCTATCTGGCGGTGCTCGACGCGCTGCACGATTCATCGATCCGCACCATCGTCTGCCGCCAGGAGGGGGGTGCCGCGATGATGGCCGACTGCCAGGGCCGGCTGACCGGCAAGCCCGGCATCTGCTTCGTCACCCGCGGCCCCGGCGCCACCAACGCATCCGCCGGTATCCACATCGCCATGCAGGATTCGGTGCCGCTCATCCTATTTATCGGCCAGGTCGCCAGCCATGCCAAGGAACGCGAGGCGTTCCAGGAGGTGGATTACAAGAGGTTCTTCGGCGACATCGCCAAATGGGTGGTCGAGATCGACGACGCCTCGCGCATCCCCGAATTCGTCACCCGCGCCTTCGCGGTCGCGACATCGGGACGGCCTGGCCCGGTCGTCATCTCGCTGCCCGAAGACATGCTGACCAGCGAGGTCCAGGCTCCGGAAGCGCTTCCCCACACGCCGGTCGAGACCTATCCCGGCGGGGCCGAACTCGATGCGCTGGAAATGCTGCTCAACGGCGCCAAGCGACCATTCGTCATCCTCGGCGGCACACGCTGGAATGAGGAAGCCGTCGCGCGCATGCGCACCATATCGGAGACGTGGTCGCTTCCCGTCGGCTGCTCTTTCCGTCGCCAGATGCTCTTCGACCATCTTCACGCGAACTACGCCGGCGACGTTGGCATCGGCATCAACCCCAAGCTGGCGGCGCAGGTCAAGGCGGCCGATGTCGTGCTGTTGATCGGCGGGCGCATGGGCGAGATGCCCTCTTCCGACTACACGCTGCTGAAAAGCCCCTACCCCGACCAGGCGCTGGTGCATGTCCACGCCGACGCCGGCGAGCTCGGCCGCGTCTACCGGCCGACGCTGGCAATCAACGCCTCGCCCGCCGCCTTCGTCGAGGCCTTTGCCAAGCGCAAGCCGGCCGGCACACCATCTTGGACGGCCGAGACGGCGAAAGCGCATAGCGCCTATCTCGAATGGTCGACGCCGCCGCAGACGGGTCCGGGCGACCTGCAGATGGGCCCGATCATGAACTATCTGGAACAGGAGTTGCCGCACGACGCCATCTTCGCCAACGGCGCCGGCAACTATGCCACCTGGGTGCACCGCTTCCACCGCTTCCGCCGTTTCGGCACGCAGGCGGCGCCGACCTCCGGCTCGATGGGCTACGGCACCCCGGCGGCGGTCGCCGCCAAGGCCCTTTATCCGGATCGCACCGTGATCGCCTTTGCCGGCGACGGCTGCTTCCTGATGAATGGCCAGGAGTTCGCCACCGCCGTGCAATATGACCTGCCGATCATCGTCATCGTCGTCAACAACGGCATTTACGGCACCATCCGCATGCACCAGGAACGCGAATATCCCGGCCGCGTCGTCGCCACCGATCTCAGGAATCCCGACTTCGCGTCGCTGGCACGCGCCTATGGCGGGCATGGCGAGACGGTCGAGAAGACGGCAGACTTCGCGCCGGCCTTCGAGCGAGCGCGGGCCAGCGGCAAGCCGGCCATCGTCGAAATCAGGCTCGACCCCGAAGCGATCACGCCAACCCGCACGATGACGCAGATCCGCGACAAGGCGTGATCCAAACAAAAAGGGGCGGTCGCCCGCCCCTTTTTTAAGCGGTTTCCGTTATTTCGCCGCCTCGATCTGGCCGCGGATCTCGCCGTCCTTGTTGGCGGCGGTATGGACATTGACATAATAATTGCCGGCCGCCAGGTCGGCGGCCTGCGCATCCGTCAGCGTTGCCGACCCCTTGATCGGGCTCTTGAGCTTGCCTTTGAACGGGATGACCGGAGCGGCATTCGCACCCATCGCCGCCGGGCCGTGAATATGCGCTGCCGTCGCCGGTCCGCTGAGGCCGGAATATTTGACGTTCCAGCTGAGTTTCTTCTTGGTGGTGTCGAAGGTGAGCGTGGCGGTGCCTTTGCCCTTGGTGGTGACGGGCGGGTTCTGCTGGCCGCCATCGAGCGTTGCCTTGTACTTCACCACCTCGGCCATTGCTGGCGAAGCGAGCAGGAAGGCGGTCGAAACGGCAAGAGCCGAAAGCACCGGCAGGAAAGAATATGTGCGCATGAAAAACCTCCGATTGGCTGTCGCATGGGTCACGGTCCCCCGACGCGCGCATGCTTCAACGCAACGGCTGGAGCGCGCAATGTTTCCCCGCACACGTTTTTGTTACCAGGAAAAGCAAAGGGGACGATCGCTCGCCCCTTTGTAGTTTCCAAAGAGCAAGCTTCAGGCCGACGCCAGCGCCTGCGTCAGGTCCGCGATCAGATCGTCCGGATGCTCGACACCGATCGACAGCCTGACCGTGGTCTCCAGCACCCCGATGCGCTGGCGCACGTCGAATGGAATGCCGGAATGGGTCATGGCCGCCGGATGGCTGGCGAGCGACTCGGTGCCGCCGAGACTTACTGCCAGCTTGAAGATCTGGAGGGCGTTGAGAAATGCGAAAGCCGCCTTCTCTCCGCCTTTGATGTCGAAGGAGAATGTCGAGCCGGCGCCGCTGCATTGCCTCACATAGGCGCGCCCCGCCGGCGTATCCTCGCCCAGGAACGGCAGATAATGCACCTTCTCGACCTTGGCATGATCGCGCAGGAATTCGGCGACCAGGCGCGCATTGTCGTTGGCCCGCTCCATGCGGATCGACAGCGTCTCCAGCGAACGGCCGAGCATCCAGCAGGAATGCGGGTCGAGCTGCGTGCCGATCGCGCCGCGCAGCGCCTTGATCGGCTTGGTGACGGCCTTGCTGCCCATGGCCGCGCCCGCGATGAGGTCGGAATGGCCCCCGACATATTTGGTCAGCGAATAGACGGAGACATCGGCGCCGTGCTCGATCGGCCGCTGGAACACCGGGCCGAGCAGCGTGTTGTCGCAGACGATGATCGGTGTTGACCCTTGGCCCGCACCAATCTCATCAGCGATCGTCCGCATCAGCGCGATATCGACCAGGCTGTTGGTCGGATTGGACGGCGTCTCGATCAGGATGACGGAAACGCGCCCCTTCGCCACCGCGGCATCGGCGGCTGCCCGAACCGCCTTCTCGTCGACACCGTCGGCGAAGCCGACAGCGCCGATGCGGAAGCCGGACAGCGTGCGCGTCAGCAGCGTCTCGGTGCCGCCATAGAGCGGCTGCGAATGCAGGATGACGTCGCCCGGACGGGCATAGGCCAGCAGTGTCGTCGCGATCGCCGACATGCCGGACGAAAACAGGATGCAGGCGTCCGTGCCCTCATAGATCGCCAGCCGGTCCTCGACGATCTCGCTGTTGGGATGGTTGAAGCGCGAATAGACGAGACCCGATGCCGTGCCGCTCGGCGGTTCCTTGCGGCCGGACGTGTAGTCGAAGAAGTCGCGCCCCTCTTCCGCCGATTTGAACACGAAGGTCGAGGTCAGGAACACTGGCGGCTTGACCGCGCCTTCCGACAGCTGCGGATCGAAGCCATAGCTCAGCATCAGCGTCTCCGGATGGAGCTTGTGGTTGCCGATATGGGTTTTCGACGGGCGTGGCGCGGTCATGGCTTTTCCTGCTTTTTTGAGAGATATCCCGCCGCAATTTATGCGATCTAGATCGGCCAGTCCTTGCTATTTTCGGCCGTACATGGCTGCTTGCCGGCAAGAAATTGCCCCGAGTGATAAAAAATGCAGCAGAAGATAGCCGACGATTTTGACCTCAGGATTCTGCGCGAACTGCGTGATGACGCCCGCATCACCAACAACGAGCTCGCCGAGCGCATCGGCCTGTCGCCGTCACCTTGTCTCAGGCGCGTGCGGCGGCTGGAGGAGACGGGTGTGATCAAGGGTTACACCACGCTGGTCGATCCCGCCGCCTTCGGCTGGAGCATGGTCGCCATCGCCACAATCCGGCTCAGCCGGCAGAACGAGGACGAGATCGTCATGTTCGAGGACGCGATCCGCGGCTGGGAAGAGGTGCTGGAGTGCCACCTCGTCACCGGTTCGCGCGACTATGTGCTGAAAGTGGTGACCGGAAGCCTCGAACAATACGAGCGCTTCATCAAGGAGAAGATCGCACGACTGAAATGCGTCGCCTCGATCGAGACCAGCTTCGTCATGAACACCATAAAGGAACGGCGCCTCTGACATCTGGCCAGGGGCGCCGCTCCATCTTGTCGTTTGAGCATGATCTTTTCGGGATCACGCTCCGGTAGGGTTACTTGATCGCCTTGTCGGTGATCGCGGTGGTGTAGGCGCCTTTCGGCTCCTTGGTGATGATCTTCTGGTCGAGCAGCGCCTTGGCGGTGCGCTCATAGGTCGCCGGATCGAGCTTGCCGTCGGCATTGTCGATCAGCTTGGCGACTTCGCTCATCATGCGTTTCTGGTGGTTCTCGTCCTGGCCGCCGCCATCCATGACGATGCCTGCCGCTTCGTCATTGTTGTCGACGGCGTATTTCCAGCCCTTCATCGAGGCGCGCACGAAACGCACCATCTTGTCGGCGAAGGCCGGATCCTTGAGCTTGTCTTCCGACGCATAGAGCCCGTCCTCGAGCAGGTCGTTGCCCATCGCCGAGTAGTTGAACACGGTGAGCTGTTCCGGCTTGTAGCCGGCGTCGATCAGCTGCCAGTACTCGTTGTAGGTCATGACCGAGATGCAATCGGCCTGCTTCTGGATCAGCGGCTGCACGTCAAAGCTCTGCTTGAGCACGGTGACACCGTCCTTGCCGCCATCGGTCTTGAGGCCAAGCTTGTTCATCCAGGCGTAGAACGGATATTCGTTGCCGAAGAACCAGACGCCCAGCGTATGCCCCTTGAAATCGGCTTCGGTCTTGATCGGGCCGTCCTTCGGGCAGACCAGTTCCATGCCGGCCTTCTTGAACGGCTGGGCGATGTTGACCAGCGGCACGCCCTTTTCGCGCGCGGCGAGCGCGCCGCCCATCCAGTCGACGATGACATCGGCGCCGCCACCGGCGATCACCTGCTCGGGGGCGATGTCGGGACCGCCGGGCTTGATGTCGACGTCGAGGCCTTCTGCTTCATAGAAACCCTTGGCCTTGGCGACATAGTAGCCGGCAAACTGGGCCTGCGTGACCCATTTCAGCTGCAACGTCACCTTGTCGGCGGCCATTGCCTGGAAGGCGGCGAGCGACATCGCGCCGGCCAGAACTGGAATGACAAGTCTTTTCATGTTTTTACCCTCTGAAGTTAGCACCCTTAAACCCACCGCCCCTATCCACCACGGACAGAGGGATGCCAAAACGTGACGGCTCTTTCGACAAGAGCGACCACGCCATAAAAGACCGAACCCGCAAGTGCTGCAACTGCGATTTCGGCCCAGACCATGTCGATGTTCATCCGCCCGACCTCGGTCGAGATGCGGAAGCCCATGCCGACGACGGGCGTGCCGAAGAACTCGGCGACGATGGCGCCGATCAGCGCCAGCGTCGAGTTGATCTTCAGCGCGTTGAAGATAAAGGGGGCGGCTGCCGGCAGCCTGAGCTTGATCAGTGTCGGCCAGTAGCCCGATGCATAGGTGCGCATCAGGTCGCGCTCCATATGACCTGATGCGGCGAGCCCGGCGACGGTGTTCACCAGCATCGGGAAGAACGTCATGATGATGACGACCGCCGCCTTGGACTGCCAGTCGAAGCCGAACCACATGACCATGATGGGCGCCACGCCGATGATCGGCAGCGCCGAGACCATGTTGCCGATCGGCAAAAGCCCACGCCGCAGGAAGGGCACGCGGTCGGTGAGGATGGCGGTGATGAAGCCGGCGCCGCTGCCGACGACATAGCCGAAGATCACCGCCTTGAAGATGGTCTGCCGCACATCGGCGCCGAGCACCGGCAGCGAACCGGCAATGCGCGCGCCGATGGCGCTCGGCGGCGGCAACAGGATGAAGGGAATGCCGGCGCCGCGCGTCACCGCTTCCCAGATGATCAGGATCCAGGCTCCGAAGATGGCGGGGATGATCAGGCGCAGCGCGTTGCGGGCCGAGCCCGCCATCGGGCGAAGCCCCGACAGCACCGCCACGCAGCGCCAGCCAAGCAGCCAGGCGGCCGTGAGCAGCAGGAAATACGGCGCCAATGCCGTGCCTTCGAACCCCGCAATGCCCGAGATCAGCAGCGAGGCAACGAGATGGGCGCCGACAAACAGCACGCCGGCCTCCGCGAGCGATGGAATCCTGACCATCGAGACCAGCGCCGCCAAGATCGCCAGGCCGAGCATCAAGCCCTTGGTTCCGAGATAGGGATAGTTGATGCTGGCGGTCGGGTCCGCAAGCGCTGCCGCTTCCGGCTTCGACATCGCGCCGAGCGCGATTGCGATCACGCACAACACGATCGCCAGCACGGCTTGCCACGAAGGTTTCAGCCAGTTCATGCCGACCTCCCGCCCATGGCGCGGTCGACGATGCGCCCGGCCATGCCAACCACCATGACCAGCAGTGCCGCCACGATGGAACCCGCGACCAGAGCCGACCAGATGTCGATGGACTGGCTGTAATATGCGCCGGCGAGCAGCTTGGCACCGATGCCGGCGACCGCACCGGTCGGCAGTTCGCCGACGATGGCGCCGACCAGGCTCGCGGCCACCGCCACCTTCATAGAGGTGAACAGGAACGGTACCGAGGCCGGCACGCGCAGCTTCCAGAAGGTCTGCGAGGGGCTGGCATTGTAGGTGTGCATCAGGTCGAGATGCATGATTTCGGGCGAGCGCAGCCCCTTCACCATGCCAACCGTCACCGGGAAGAACGACAGATAGGTCGAGATCATCGCCTTCGGGATCAGCCCGGTGACGCCGATCGCCGCCAACACCACAATGATCATCGGCGCCACCGCCAGGATCGGAATCGTCTGCGAGGCGATGATCCACGGCATCAGGCTGCGGTCGAGCGTCGCCACATGCACGATGCCGACGGCGATGATGATGCCGAGCGCCGTGCCGAAGGCAAAGCCGAGCAGCGTCGACGACAGCGTCACCCACGCATTGTAGACGAGGCTGCGGCTAGAGGTGATGGGCCGCAGAAATGTGTTCTCGAAGAAGTTCATCGCCACCTGATGCGGCGCCGGCAGCGTCGGCTTCGGCTGCGCCAGTGTCTTGCCGATGAACTCGACGGTGCCGGGCGTTTCGTTGGCCCGGGTGTCGAGATCGCGCTGGAACGGCGCGTTGAGGATGACGGCGAAGACGTACCAGAGCACGACCACGCCGGCGAGGATCGAGGTCACGGGGACGAGCTTGTCGCGGAAGCTATCCATCTAGCGCTTCGCCTCAATCATCATAGCTGTGCCCTGCCCTCAAACCATCGCGCACGCGCGCGGCGATCGCCAGGAACTCGGGCGTCTCGCGGATATCGAGCGGCCGCTCCTTGGGCAGCGTCGATTCAATGATGTCGCTGACCCGGCCAGGGCGCGGCGACATGACGACGATGCGCGTCGACAGATACACGGCTTCCGGAATCGAGTGGGTGACGAAGCAGATGGTCTTGTTGGTGCGCGCCCACAACTGCAGCAATTGCTCGTTGAGGTGGTCGCGAACGATCTCGTCCAGCGCGCCGAACGGTTCGTCCATCAACAGCAGATCGGCGTCGAAGGCCAGCGCTCGGGCGATCGAGGCGCGCTGCTGCATGCCGCCGGAAAGCTGCCAGGGGTACTTCTTCTCGAAGCCCGCGAGGTTGACGAGGTCGAGCGTGCGCTTGATGCGCTCCGCCTGCTCGGCCTTCGACAGGCCCATGATCTCCAGCGGCAGGGCGACATTGCGCTCGATGGTGCGCCACGGAAACAGCGCGGCGGCCTGGAAGACATAGCCATAGGCGCGTTTCTCGCGTGCCTGCTCCGCGGTCATGCCGTTGACCGAGATCGTGCCCGAGGTCGGCTTCTCCAGATCGGCGATGACGCGCAGCAGCGTGGTCTTGCCGCAGCCGGACGGTCCGATGAAGGAGACGAACTCCCCCTTGCCGATGGTCAGATCGACATTGGACAGTGCCTGGACGGGGCCGTCATTGGTCTGGAAGGTGAGGCCAAGTTTGCTTGCCGCGACGACGGCTGGCGAAATCCCTGTCATCGGCTGCTGCCTGCCTGTTCCCGCCAAAGGGGCGCCGGCAGGAATCCGATTGCTTTTATCGCGATGTTGTTTTCCACTCGCCCTGTCCCATTGGCCCTGTTCCACGCAAATCGACGCCCGGAGTTCCCCGATGTCGCCCAAACCCACTTGTCATCTTATCCGCCCTGAAAGCACTTATGAAGGCAAGCAGGGATTGACCTATTTCGCCGGCATCGCCACGGAGTCGGTCGGCTCCTCCGGCATCTGCATGCATGTGCTCACCATGCCGCCCGGCGCCCGCGCCAAGGCGCATCTGCACGAGAACCATGAAACGGCGATCTACGTGCTCTCCGGCGAGGTCCATACCTGGTATGGCGACCGGCTCGAGCACCACATCGTCGTCAAGGCCGGCGACCTCTTCTACATTCCGGCCGGCGTACCGCATCTGCCGGCCAATCTGAGCAACGCTCCGTCCTCCGCCGTCATTGCGCGCACCGACCCCAACGAACAGGAGAGCGTCGTCCTGCTGCCGGAACTGGATGCGCTGGTCGCCTGAGGTCGACGGGATCGCCGTCATTTGCACCGCGAGACTTCCCCCATCACATTGCCTTCCGCATCGGCGATCGTCAGCTTCTTGCCGTTCTTGGCACTGCGCTTGATGGTGAAATTGGTCGGCGCCTGTCCCTCGTCGCCTTCCGCCTCACATGTCGCTGTCACCACCAGCGATCCGTCGGCCTGCGCTTGCGTCTTCGTGAACGTGCAGGCGCTGGCGGCGGTAATCAATTCCTTGTCGGTCAAAAGCAGCATCTGATCGGCGGCGACTTCCTGGCCGTTGCGGTTGATGCAGCCATATTTGTCGCCATAGGGTTTCGACAGATCAATGCTTGCCGCGGAAGCCTGACCGGCAGCCAACACAAGCGTCATCGCAACAGACAAGCCGAAACCGCGCATACTCATCCCCCAGGTCCCAATGCTCAAACGTCACGAACATGATTGCAGCGGCCCCAGTTCCTCAAGGCCGGGAATGGTGACGAAGAAGCCATCCGCACCCTTGTTGGTGACCACAATTGTTTCGATCGTCGTTCCTGCCTCGCCTTCGGCGGAACACGTAGAACGCAGCGACTGCGGACCCGGTACCGGGGCCAATTGCTGCTCGAACCGGCAACCGCTGCCATAGGTCTCGATGCCTTCCGCGGTCAGGAGGATGTAGGCATCACTGTTCTGGTAACCGGCCTTGATGCCGGCACAGCCGACATCATTGCCCCAGGAGCCTGCCAGCACGCCAGCCGCGCTCGCCGGGCCACCGGCAACTGCCGCCAAGACCATCGAGATGAGCGCGGCCGAACGCGCCAAGCTTAAACCCCCGTCGCCGGGATGCCGGTGCGTTCCACCTTGCGCGGCGCGGTGATCTCTTTCCACGTCGACAGCGCCCGGTTGACCGCGGCGTTCGGCTCGCGGCCGACGAATTGGCCGTGACCGGGCTTGGCCTTCACCTCCGCCTCCTCGATCGACAATTCGCCGCGCGAGAACACGAAGCGCGGCAGGCCGGTCACCTCGACGCCTTCGAAGACGTTGTAGTCGATCACCGACTGCTGCTTCTTCGAGGTGATGGTTTTCTTGCGCTTCGGATCCCAGACGATGATGTCGGCGTCAGCGCCTTCGACGATAGCGCCCTTCTTCGGATACATGTTGAGGATCTTGGCGATGTTGGTCGAGGTCACCGCGACGAACTCGTTCATCGTCAGCCGCCCGGTGTTGACGCCCTTGGTCCACAGCACCGGYAGACGGTCTTCGAGGCCGCCTGTGCCGTTGGGGATCTTGGTGAAATCGCCGACGCCGAAGCGCTTCTGCTTGGTGGTGAAGGCGCAATGGTCGGTCGCCACCACCTGCAGCGACCCAGCCTGCAGGCCGGCCCACAGCGAATCCTGATGCAATTTGTTGCGGAAAGGCGGGCTCATCACCCGGCGCGCCGCATGGTCCCAGTCCTTGTTGAAATACTCAGTCTCGTCGAGCGTCAGATGCTGGACCAGCGGTTCGCCGAACACCCGCATGCCCTTTTGCCGTGCCCGCCGAATGGCCTCATGCGCCTGCTCGCAGGAGACATGCACGACATAGAGCGGCACGCCGGCCATGTCAGCAATCATGATGGCGCGATTGGTCGCCTCGCCCTCCACTTCGGGCGGTCGCGAATAGGCGTGACCTTCCGGACCGTTGTTGCCCGCGGCCAGCAGCTTCTGCGAGAGGGCCGCGACCACGTCGCCATTCTCGGCATGCACCAGCGGCAGCGCGCCAAGGTCGGCGCAGCGCTGGAACGACGCATACATCTCGTCGTCATCCACCATCAGCGCGCCCTTGTAGGCCATGAAGTGCTTGAACGAGGTGATGCCTTTGTCGACGACGGTCGCCATCTCGTCGAACACCTGCTTGCCCCACCAGGTGATGGCCATGTGGAAGGAATAGTCGCAGGCAGCCTTGGAGGTCTTGTTGTCCCACATCTGCAGGGCCTCCAGCAGCGACTGCTGCGGCGCCGGCAGGCAGAAATCGACCACCATCGTCGTGCCGCCGGCAAGGGCGGCCCGCGTGCCGGATTCGAAATCGTCGGCCGAATAGGTGCCCATGAACGGCATTTCGAGATGCGTGTGCGGGTCGATGCCGCCCGGCATGACATAGCAACCGGTGGCGTCATACTCATGGTCGCCATGCAGGTCCGAACCGATGGCGACGATCTTGCCGTGGCTGAACAGCACGTCGGCCTTCCAGCTGCGGTCGGCGGTGACGACGGTGCCGTTCTTGATGACTTTGGTCATTGTCTTGTTCCCTTGTTCTCTTCGCGCTTCTTTGCGAGCGTCGTTTGGAATCTAGATGGCTAAGTTCACTCCACGATGACGGCGGTCTCCACCACCGCGTGGAACAGCACGTCGGCGCCGGCGCCGGCCCATTCCTTGGTGATCTCCTCGGCTTCGTTGTGGCTCAACCCATCGACACAAGGACACATAACCATTGCGGTCGGCGCGACGCGGTTGATCCAGCAGGCGTCGTGGCCGGCGCCCGAGACGATGTTGCGGTGCGTATAGCCAAGCCGGTCGGCGGCATCGCGGATGGCCTTGACGCAGCCGGCATCAAAAGTGACGGGATCGAAATGGCCGACTTGCTCAACCTTGTACTGGATGTCGAGCGCCTCGCAGATCGTGTCGATGCCTTCGCGGACGCGCGCATCCATGGCGTCGAGCACTTCCTTCTCGGGCGAGCGGATGTCTATGGTGAAGACGGTGCGGCCAGCGATGATGTTGCGCGAATTTGGATAGGCTTCCATATGGCCAACCGCCCCGACGGCGTCGGGCTGGTAGTCCATGGCGATCTCGTGCACCAGCTCGATCACGCGGGCCATGCCGAGCCCGGCATTGCGGCGCTTGGGCATCGGCGTCGAGCCGGTATGGGCTTCCTTGCCGGTCAGCGTCACCTGCAGCCATTTCAGGCCCTGGCCATGGGTGACGACGCCGATGTCGATGTCCTCGTCCTCGAGGATCGGCCCCTGCTCGATATGCAGTTCGAAGAAGGCGTGGATCTTGCGATCGCCGACCTTCTCGGTGCCCTTCCAGCCGATGCGCTCCAGCTCCTCGCCGAATTTCTTGCCGTTCTTGTCCGTGTGTCCATAGACGTCGGCCTGGTCGAGCACACCGGCGAACACGCCCGACGCCATCATCGCCGGTGCGAAGCGCGCGCCTTCCTCGTTGGTCCAGTTGGTGACGACGATCGGATGTTTTGTCTTGATGCCGAGATCGTTGAGCGAGCGCACGATCTCCAGGCCGCCAAGCACGCCGAGCACGCCATCATATTTGCCGCCGGTCGGCTGCGTATCGAGATGGCTGCCGACGTAAACCGGCGGCAGGCTGGGGTCGGTGCCTTCGCGGCGGGCAAACATCGTGCCCATCTCGTCGACACCCATTTCGAGCCCGGCGGCATCGCACCAGCGCTTGAACAGATGCCGGCCCTCGCCGTCCTCGTCGGTCACGGTCTGGCGATTGTTGCCGCCGGCAATGCCGGGGCCGATCTTCGCCATCTCCATTATCGAATCCCACAAACGGTCTGAATTGATTCGCAGATTCTCGCCGGGTGCGGCCATTCAAAGTCCTTCCATTTCAAGATCTGGGCGGGTGGCGGTTCCCATCGCCACCCACCCAGGTAAAAGCAAGTTTAGTCGATCGACCTCAGCACTTCACGCACATGGTCGATCAGTTCGTTGATCTGGCCCTTGGTGATGATCAGCGGCGGCGACAGCGCGATGATGTCGCCGGTGGTGCGGATCAGCGCGCCGCGCTCGAACGCCTTGACGAAGGCCGAGAAGGCACGCTTGGTCGGGCTGCCGGCGATCGGCGCCAGCTCGATCGCGCCGATCAGGCCGATGTTCCTGATGTCGATGACATGCGGCTCGCCCTTCAGCGAGTGCAGCGCGTCTTCCCAATAGGGCGCCAGTTCTTCACCACGGGTGAGCAGGCCCTCTTCCTTGTAGGTGTCGAGCGTACCCAGGGCCGCGGCGCAGGCAATCGGATTGCCCGAATAGGTGTAGCCGTGGAAGAACTCGATCATGTGCTCGGGGCCGGTCATGAAGGCGTCGTGGATTTCCTTCTTCACGAACACCGCGCCCATCGGGATGACGCCGTTGGAGACGCCCTTGGCGGTGGTCATGATGTCGGGCGTGACGCCGAAATAGTCGGCCGCGAACGGCGCGCCGAGACGGCCGAAACCGGTGATGACCTCGTCGAAGATCAAAAGGATGCCGTGCTTGGTGCAGATTTCGCGCAGCTTCTGCAGATAGCCCTTGGGCGGCAGGATGACGCCGGTGGAGCCGGCGACCGGCTCGACGATGACGGCGGCGATGGTCGAGGCGTCATGCAGGGCAACGATGCGCTCCAGTTCGTTGGCGAGCTCCGCGCCATATTCCGGCACGCCCTTCGAGAAGGCGTTCTTTTCCGGCAGATGCGTGTGCGGCATGTGGTCGACGCCGCCGAGCAGCGTGCCGAACATCTTGCGGTTGGAGACGATCCCGCCGACCGAGATGCCGCCGAAATTGACGCCGTGATAGCCGCGCTCGCGGCCGATGAGACGGGTACGCGCGCCCTCGCCCTTCATGCGGTGATAGGCAATCGCCATCTTCAGCGCCGTTTCGACCGATTCCGAACCGGAATTGGTGAAGAAGACATGGTCCATGCCCTTGGGCGCGATGTCGACCAGGCGGTTGGCCAGCTCGAACACGATCGGATGACCCATCTGGAAGGCTGGCGCGTAATCGAGTTCGGCGACCTGGTGCTGGATCGCCTCGGTGATCTTCGGCCGGCAGTGGCCAGCATTGACGCACCACAGACCGGCGGTGCCGTCGAGCACCTTGCGGCCATCGCTGGTCGTGTAATGCATGTCCTTGGCGGACACGAACATGCGTGGCGCCTGCTTGAACTGCCGGTTTGCCGTGAACGGCATCCAGAATGCACTGAGATCGTTCGGCGTGACTTTCAGCCGGTTGGACATGACCAAGACTTCCCCTTGTAACCTGTTTCGGTGCGTCCAACGCTTGGTCCTTGCGCCATTTTCATGCTACGCAAATTTTTGACCGATTGGACAAACGTTAGCACCGCCCTGTCGGCGGTCAAGGGATTACTAGCGGAAATGCGGCTCCTGAAGTGCGTTCCACAGCCTAGGGAAAAACTGGTCCAGAGAATTGGTCCAGATGACCTTGAATGCGAGATTTGGCAACATGAGGGTTCGCAACGGTGAACACCGGCACGGAAGCCCCTCGCCGCACGCGCATCCAGCAGGAAAAGCGCGAACTCATCCTGGAGGCCGCGCTCGAAGTGTTCTCCACCCATGGCTTCCGCGGCTCGACCATCGACCAGATCGCCGAAGCGGCCGGCATGTCGAAGCCCAACCTGCTCTATTACTTCCGCCGCAAGGAGGACATTCACGAGACGTTGATGCAGCGCCTGCTCGACACCTGGCTGGCGCCGCTGCGCGAACTCGACGACATCGGCGATCCGATGACCGAGCTGCGCAGCTATATCAGGCGCAAGCTCGAAATGGCGCGCGATTTCCCGCGCGAGAGCCGGCTGTTCGCCAACGAAATCCTGCAAGGCGCGCCGCGCATCATGCCGCTGCTGGCGGGCGAATTGAAAACGCTGGTCGATGAGAAAGCCGCCGTCATCAAGGGTTGGATGCGCGCCGGCAAGATCGCGAAGACCGATCCCTGGCACCTGATCTTCTCGATCTGGGCAACGACGCAGCACTACGCCGATTTCGACGTCCAGGTGCGCGCCGTGCTCGGGCCGAACCGTGGCGGCGACGGCCGCTTCGAGGACGCGGCAAGGTTCCTGGAGCAGTTGTTTCTTGAGGGGCTGAAGCCGAAGGGCTGACCCTGCCACGACGGCTCAGGCGCTACGCCGCTCGGCGGGGAGCGCGTCCAGCAAGGACTGCAGCTTGACGATCGAGTTCTGCTCGGCGAGCGGCGTGTAGACGATAAGCCTCATGTCAGAACCATCGTCGATCGACAGGCTCATGTGCTCGAATGTCATCGCACCCGCAATGGGGTGCCGCACATGCTTCACACCCGTCAGTCTTCGCGCCACGTCCCGCAGAGGCCACCAGTCACGGAACTCGGGGCTCGAGCGCATCATCAGCGCGATCAGCCGGTCGAAATCGGGATCACCGACATATTTGGCGCTTTCCGCGCGAAACGACGCGAGCACCACGCGGGCGAGTTCTTCCCAGTCGACCAGCAGACGGCGGTGGTGCGGGCTGGTGAACACCATGTGGACGATGTTGCGAGCGTCACCCTCCAGCAGGCCGTAGTCGCCGAACACCGCGACGGCCGCTCTGTTCCAGGCGAGTACGTCCCAGCGCCGACCAACGACGTAGGCGGGTTGCAGGACGAGGCTTTGCAACATGTGCAGCAAGGGACCATCGGCCTTCTCCGGCGCGGCGACGCGGCGCTCCGGCTGCTGACGCCCGGCAAGGATGAACAGGTGCCGCTTCTCGACGGCATCGAGGCGCAGCGCACCGCTAAGCGCCGTCAGCACCTCCACCGAAGGTCGCACGTCCCTGCCCTGTTCCAACCAAGTGTACCAGGTGGTGCCGACACCGGCGATCATCGCCACCTCTTCGCGGCGCAAGCCTGGCGTGCGGCGCCTGAGACCAGTCGAGATGCCGGTCGCCGAGGGTGTCAGCCTTTCGCGGCGCGAGCGCAGGAAAGCCCCAAGCTCGCGCCGGCGGCTGTCTTCAGCGGAATGAGACGGAGCATCCATGACGCGTACTATAGCAGTATTGATACCAGGATAAAGTTTGAACTGTTTGAGATCGGCCAGACGTCCCATCTTGCCTTCAGAGCAGCAGACAGGAGGCTCTGGACATGGACCTGAAAGACAAGACAATCCTCATCACCGGCTCGACCGACGGCGTCGGCCGCGTCGTCGCGCAAAGGCTGGGTGCCGACGGCGCCCGGGTGCTGGTGCATGGCCGCGATGCGGCGCGCGGCAAGGCAGCGGTCGCCGAGATCGAATCGGCCGGCGGCAAGGCCGAGTTCCTCGCC
The DNA here is from genome assembly GCF_052115225.1 of Mesorhizobium sp. 2RAF45. Classification (NCBI taxonomy): domain Bacteria; kingdom Pseudomonadati; phylum Pseudomonadota; class Alphaproteobacteria; order Hyphomicrobiales; family Phyllobacteriaceae; genus Mesorhizobium; species Mesorhizobium sp. 2RAF45. Next base: position 798,460 of record NZ_JBFRGG010000001.1, read on the forward strand.
GCCGACCTTGCTTCGCTGGCCGAAATTCGCCACCTCGCCGAGGCGGTACGTGCCCGAACGAACCGGCTCGATATCCTCATCAACAATGCCGGCATCGGCACGGCAGGCGCCAAGCGGCAGGTCAGCGCCGATGGCTACGAATTGCGTTTCGCCGTCAACTATCTTGCCGGCTTCCTGTTGACCTCGGAGCTTCTGCCGCTGCTGAAGGCCAGCGCTCCGGCGCGCATCGTCAACGTCGCCTCGGCCGGCCAGCAGGCGATCGATTTCGGCGACGTGATGCTCACCCACGGCTATAGCGGCGTACGCGCCTATTGCCAGAGCAAGCTGGCGCAAATCCTGTTCACCGTCGATCTGGCGGAACAGCTGAAAGGCACCGGCGTCATCGTCAACGCGCTGCATCCGGCGAGCTACATGAACACCACCATGGTCCGGCAGGCCGGCGTGACGCCATGGAGTTCGGTCGAGACCGGCGCCGAAGCCATCGTCAACCTTGCCGCCTCACCCGCGCTCGCAGGCCGCAGCGGCCTCTATTTCGACGGACTGCGCGAAACCCGCGCCGATGCCCAGGCTTACGACGCCAGGGCACGGCAACAATTGCGAAAGCTGAGCCTCGACCTTATCGGCCCGGCCTCCTCAAAATCGAAGGACCTGAATTCATGAGCGACAGAACGGAACACACAGTCATTATCGGCGGCTCGTCCGGCATCGGCCTGGCGACCGCGCGAAAACTGCTCGGCCCGGGCATGAAGGTGACGATCACAGGGCGCAACCAGGACAAGCTTATCAGCGCCTGGAAGAGCCTCGGCGGCGCCGCCGACAAGGCTGCGTTCGATGCGTCGAAACCGCATGAGGTCCACCAGTTCTTCGAGCGCCTCGGCCCGTTCGACCACCTCGTCCTGGCGGCCAGCGGCGGCAAGGGCCTTGGCCCGTTCGAGACGCTTGACCTTGCCGATATCGGCAGCGGCGTCGAAGAGAAGGTGCGGCCGCAACTGTCCTGCCTGCAGGCGGCATTGCCGACGCTTAACAGATCTGGATCGGTGACCTTCATATCTGCGGTGTCGGCTCAGGCCACAATGCCCGGCATCGCGGGTATCGGCGCGATAAACGGCATGCTCTTGACCGTGGTGCCGATCCTGGCGGTCGAGCTGAAGCCCCTGCGCGTCAACGTCGTGGCGCCCGGCGTCATCGACACGCCGTGGTGGGATTTTCTGGCGGACGACCAGCGGCAGGCGGTCTTTGCTGAATATGCCGGCAAGACGCCGGTCGGCCGCATCGGCCGCGCCGAGGATGTCGCCTCGGCGATAGCCTTCCTCGTCTCAAACGGCTTCATGACCGGCCAGGTGCTGACCTGCGATGGTGGGTTGCGGTTTGCGGCCTGACTCCTGCCCCTAAAGCGACTGAGCGATCAACGTCAGGAAACCGCCGCCCAGCGCGACATTGCCGACGAAGCCGTTGATGCGCGCCGCGCGGTCCGGGCCTTGGTGGTCCCAGAAATTGTGGAACATCGGCGTGGCGGCAATCAGGAACAGCACCAGCACCGCGCAGGCGGTTGCCGTCCACAGGCCGGCCATCACCAGGAGACCGGCGATGATCTGGAGCACAATGCCGGCCCACAGCGCCAATCGCGCTTGCGGCACGCCGCGCGCCGCCATCAGCCCGGTCAGGAAGACCGCGTTCTGGATGTTGCGCAGGCCGGCGAAGACGAAGGCGCCGCCAAGCAGCAGGCGGCCCAGAAACAACAAGGTCGATGGCAAATCGGCAGGCATAAAACACTCCCTTTGAAACAATGGGGAGCGCCGTCTCCTCGACGGCGCTCCAATAGCGATAAGATTAGGCGGCCTTGGCGGCCGGCATCGGATGAATGGCCTGGAACGGGACGCAGAGCCGATTCCAGGTGTTGATCATGCCGAGCGCCACCGACAGCTTGACCAACTCCTCTTCCGAGAAATGCTCAAGCGTGCGGGCATAGAGCTCATCCGACACACCATTGTTGGCGATCAGGGTCACCGCCTCGGTCCAGGCGAAAGCGGCGCGCTCGCGTTCGGAAAACAGCGGCGATTCCTTCCAGGCCGCGACGAGATAGAGCCGCTGCTCGGTTTCGCCGTCGCGCCGCGCCTCGCGGCTGTGCATCTCGACGCAGAAGGAACAGCCGTTGATCTGCGAGGCCCTGAGCTTGATCAGATGCAACAGGCTGACCTCCAGCCCGCATTCGTCGACCGCCTTGTTCAGCGCCGACACCGCTTTCATGATCTCCGGCGCCTTGGCGAAGAATTGCATCCTCTGTTTCATCGAATGTCCTTTCACATCTGCTTTTGGGGGGTTGAACTGGATTTCTGCGGCCGCTGGTGGCGCGCCACGAAAGCGCAACTGGCGGCAAAGGATCGCGGATCGCCTTCTGCCGCGTAATCCGCCACGATGTCGGACAGCTTCACTTCAGCAAGCGCTGCCCGATAGGCGCGCTCGGCCTTGAGCATCGCGGCATTGATGCCGCAGGGTTTGACATAGGCCGAGGCATCGATCTTGACCGGACCGTTGCGGCGGATCTCACCGCAGCGGAATGCCGGTTCGCGCCCTTCTATGGCCAGCACGATATCGAGCAGAGTGATGCGTTCGGCCGCCCGCGCCAGCCGATAGCCACCCGCCGGCCCCGGCACCGATTCCAGGATGCTCGCGGCGGTCAGCATGTTGAGATGCTTTAGCAGATAGCTCGCCGACAGGCCGAAACACTCAGCGAGAGCAGCGCCCGGCATGGTGCTGTTGCCCTCGACGCTCGCCAGCGTGGCGGTGCAGTGGATGGCCGCCTCAACGCCCTCGCCCAGCTTCATGATGCCGATCTCCCTTTCGTGGATATCTTTTATCGTGGATATTTCTTATCTGCAATAGGAAAGTGAAAAACGGCGCCCGAAGGCGCCGCTTTTTTGTTGAATGCCGCCCCTACTCCGCGGCCACCTTGGCCATCGGGTTGTTCGGATGCGTCGTCCAGTTGGCGTAGATCGGCGACACCGGCTTGCCGGTGCGCTGGTCCATGACGCCGGCGGCCAGCGGCTCCATGGTGATGCAGTTCTCGACCGGGCAGACATTGACGCACAGATTGCAGCCGACGCATTCGGCCTCGATCACCTCGAAATGCCTCACGCCATCGACCATGCTGGTGATCGCCTGGTGCGAAGTGTCCTCGCAGGCGATGTGGCAGCGGCCGCATTTGATGCAGGCGTCCTGGTCGATATGCGCCTTGGCGACATAGTTGAGGTTGAGATACTGCCAGTCGGTGACGTTGGGCGTGGCGCGGCCGATAATGTCGTCGAGCGAGCGGTGGCCCTTCTCGTCCATCCAGTTTTCGAGACCCGCGATCATCTCCTGCACGATCTTGAAGCCGTAGGTCATCGCCGCCGTGCACACCTGCACATTGCCTGCGCCGAGCGCCAGGAATTCGGCCGCGTCGCGCCAGGTGGTGATGCCGCCAATGCCCGAGATCGGCAGGCCGTGTGTCTCCGGATCACGCGCGATTTCGGCCACCATGTTCATGGCGATCGGCTTCACCGCTGGGCCGCAATAGCCGCCATGCGAGCCTTTGCCGTCGATGGTCGGCATCGGCGCGAAGCTGTCGAGGTCGACACCGGTGATCGAATTGATGGTGTTGATCAGCGACACCGCGTCCGTGCCGCCGGCATGCGCCGCACGCGCGGGCTTGCGGATATCGGTGATGTTGGGCGTCAGCTTGGTGATGACGGGCATGCGCGTATACTGCTTGCACCAGCGCACCACCATTTCGATATATTCCGGCACCTGGCCGACGGCGGCACCCATGCCGCGTTCCGACATGCCGTGCGGGCAGCCGAAATTGAGCTCGATGCCGTCGGCGCCGGTCTCCTCGACCAGCGGCAGGATGGCTTTCCAGCTTGCCTCTTCGCAAGGCACCATGATCGAAGCGATCAGCGCCCGATCGGGCCAGTCCATCTTGACCTGCTTCATCTCGCGCAGATTGGTCTGAAGGTCACGATCAGTGATCAGTTCGATGTTGTTGAGGCCGAGCAGGCGCCGGTCGGCGCCCCATATCGCGCCATATCGCGGGCCGTTGACGTTGACGACCGGCGGGCCTTCCTCGCCCAGCGTCTTCCACACCACGCCGCCCCAGCCTGCCTTGAAGGCGCGGATGACATTGTAGGCCTTGTCGGTCGGCGGCGCCGAGGCCAGCCAGAACGGATTTGGCGATTTGATGCCGACGAAATTGTTGCGGAGGTCTGCCATGACAGGTCCCTTTCAGCCGAGACGAAGAAGCAGTTCAACGGGTGCGAGAATACCGCCTTCAAGCGCGGCGGTGACATTGGCGATCTTGGTATGGGCGTCTTCGCCCATGACGAGGCCGACGCCGGGCGGCGGCTTCTTGCCTTCCGCTTGCGCGGCGGCCATCCGGGCACGCGTCGCGGCGAAGAATTCGACGGCGAAAGCACCGCGCCGCCGCTCGGCGACGACGGAGAAGCCGGAAGCCGTGGCAGCCGAGCGATAGTCGTCGGGCGTGGCAACGAAGGACATGCTCTCGTCCGAAGCCCATGGCAGCGGATAGGTCAGCGCGCCGTCCTTGAGCCGCATCACGTCGTAGACGGCGAAGACGCCGCCCGGCTTGAGCACACGCGCGGCCTCGCCCATCAGCTTTTTCTTGTCGGGAAGGTTCATGCCGACATGCAGGATCATGGCCGCGTCGAAGCCAGCATTGGCGAACGGCATGTCCAGCGCGCTGCCTTGCACGAAGTGCGTCCTGTCGGCCATTTCAGTGCGCTTCGACAGGCTGGTCGCGATATCGACATAACTTTGCGTGAGATCGATGCCGGTGACATCGGCCCCGGCTTCGTTGGCGGCAAAACGGGCGGGACCGCCCACGCCGGAACCAATATCGAGCAGCATGGCTCCTGGTTTCAGCCCCATCTGCCCGATGAGTTCCCTTGTGGCGGCGATACCGCCAATGTGGAATTCGTCGACCGCTTCGAGATCGCCGGCACGCAGATGGGCAACGTCCAAGCCCGTATCGGCGAGCGCGGCAAGGATGCGCTGCTCGAGACCCGCTATGTCGTAGTGACGGGCGATGCCCGGTTCCACCGTGGCCATGATGCTTATCCCTGCGTCAGACTCCTGTGTATGCTTTCCGCCGCATCGCGCCCTTGCGCCACGGCCGAAACGGTCAGGTCGTCACCGCCAAAGATGCAGTCGCCGCCGGCCCAGACTTTCGCCAGCGAGGTGCGCCCTTCCCCATCGACCTTTATACGCCCGGCTTCGAGCTCGATCGAGGCCTCGCTGCCGTTGAGCGCGGCCGGGACAAAGCTCTGGCCGATCGCCTTGAACACCTGGTCGGCGACGAGCGTCAGCGTCTCGCCGGTACCGGCAAGCTTGTCGCCCTTCAATGCCGTGTATTCGAGTTCGATGCCCGACACTTGGCCGGCGTCAGCGATCACCCGCTTCGGCTGCAGCCAATGGCGTATGGTGACGCCGTTGGCGGCGGCCAGGTCCTGCTCGAACCCGGAGGCGTTCATATGCTCCTGGCCGCGACGGTAGCAGATCGTCACCTCCTCGGCGCCGAGCAGCTTCGACTGCACGGCGGCGTCGATCGCCGTCATGCCGCCGCCGATGACGACGACGCGGCGGCCGACAGGCAGGCTGGCGAGATCGCCGGCCTGGCGCAGCTCGGCGATAAACTCTACCGCATTGGTGACGCCGGCGGCATCCTCGCCATCGGCGCGCAGCGCGTTGACGCCGCCAAGCCCCATGCCGAGGAACACCGCGTCATAATTGCGGATCAGGTCGGAGAGCTGGTAGTCGCGGCCGAGCGCCTTGCCGTTCTGGATGTCAATGCCGCCGATCGCCGTGACATAATCGACCTCGGCCTGGGCGAAATTGTCGACGCTCTTATAGGCGGCGATGCCGTATTCGTTGAGGCCGCCGGCCTTCGGCCGCGCCTCCAATATGGTCACGTCATGGCCATGGCGGGCGAGCCGGTGCGCGGCGGCAAGGCCGGCCGGGCCGGCGCCGACCACGGCAACCGTCTTTCCGGTCGGCTCCGGGCGAGGATAGAACTGCTTGTTCTCGGCCATGGCGACATCGGTGGCGTAGCGTTGCAGGCGGCCGATCTGCACCGGCTTGCCTTCCGCCACCTCGCGCACGCAGACCTCTTCGCAAAGCGTCTCGGTCGGGCAGACGCGGGCGCACATGCCGCCCAAAATGTTCTGGTCGAAGATCGTCTTGGCCGAACCGATCGGATTGCCGGTCGAGATCTGGCGGATGAACAGCGGGATGTCGATCGAGGTCGGACACGCGTTCATGCACGGCGCGTCGTAGCAGAAATAGCAGCGGTCGGATTCGACCAACGCCTCGTGATGATCGAGCGGCGGATGCAGGTCGGAAAAATTGTCCGCATACTGCTCGGCTGGAAGCCGGCCGCCGACGATACCTTCCTTGAACTGGCCTTCTGGCATTGTCAGTTCCCCATGTTTTCGTTTTGGGGAAGGCTAGCACGTTTTATTTTTTTATCAATTGGTCAATTTTTGGCACAAGCTGCTGAAAAGGCTCGATAAAAACATGATTTTTTTACTCATGTTATGCAGTGGACGGCTGCTCTTGCCTGGGTGCGCTACCCTCGTCGACCGGCCGGCCATGGAGTGCCCGGACCTCGTCCGCCACCAGTTCCTGCAGTCGCCACAGATTTCGGTCATGGATGCCGAACGCTTCGAGATGGCTGACCGTGTTGTAGAGATATTCGGCGCCGGAACCGATATGGCCGCAGGCCCTGGCCAATATGCTCGCCACTCTGTCCAGCGGCTGGCTGAGCGACGTTCCCCTGCCCTTCACGCCGACCCAGAAACCCAGCGCCCGCAGCGCGCCTTGCGCCGTATGCACCGGCAGCCACCTGACCGAGCTGACGCTCTCATGGTCGCTGATCTCGCGGCGCAGCAGCCTTTCGATCTGCGCCGGCTTTTCACCCTCCGGTAATCGGTAGATCACGCCGTTGCAGCGACCGCCGCGTTCGAGCGCCATCATCAGCCCCGGCTGCGCAGCACTGCCGCGCCAGCGGACCATGTCGAGGCAGAAGGAGCGATGCCAGCCGAAGGCCGTGGCGAGCCGTTGCTCGACCGATTCGAATTCCGGCTTCCAGATCAGCGAGCCGTAGGCAAACACCCACAGCGGCCCCTCATCCGCTTCGCCGGACAGCCGCGATGCAAGGGTCTGGAAATCCCCGTCCTTCAGCTCCGTCCAACTCAAGTCTGGGCCAGGATCGGCCTCTTCCCTGTGGCACAGTGCGACAAGCTCCGGCGTGAGCGACATCTGGCGCATGAACACCCCCTTTGCCGTAGAGAAATCTAAAATCGCGGGGCACGCAACCGGGAACGCATGTCATGGGCAGGCATTATTGTCCGGGCGGTTGTCGGAATCCCGTATCCTGGATCGTCCTGCGGTGGATCGGACAACGATCGATGCTGAACCGTGAGGAGACCGACCATGCCGAAATCCCCAATGCCCTTCTTCTGGTACGAGCTGATGACTTCCGACCTCGACGCCGCCGAGGCCTTTTACACCAAGGTTGTCGGCTGGACGGCGCAGCCCTTCGACAAAGCGCCCGGCATGCCGCGCTACATCGTCATGAATGTCGGCGAGCGTGGCGTCGGCGGGCTGATGACGATGCCCGAGGATGTCAGGAAGATGGGAGCGCCGCCGGCCTGGCTGGGCTACATCCATACCAACGACGTGGACGCCTCGACCAAATCCTTGAAAGCCGCCGGCGGCGGCGTTCACTGCGAACCCAGCGACATTCCGGGCGTCGGCCGCTTCGCCGTGGTCGCCGACCCGCAAGGCGCGACCTTCATGTTCCTGCAGCCCAACGGCCCCGACCAGCCCGTCGTGCCGGCCAGCACACCCGGCCATATCGGCTGGCACGAGCTCTACACCAGCGACTGGAAGGCCGCGTTCGACTTCTATTCCGGCCAGTTCGGCTGGACCAATGCCGGTGATTTCGACATGGGCCCGATGGGCATCTACCAGACGTTTACGGCCGGCCCCGAGTCCGGCGGCGGCATCATGAACAAGCCTGCGCAAATCCCCGTCCCGGTCTGGCAGTTCTATTTCAACGTCACCGGCATCGACGCGTCCGCAAGACGCGTCACCGACAATGGCGGCAAGATCTTGATGGGCCCGATGGAGGTGCCCGGCGGCAGCTGGATCGTGCAGTGCCAGGATCCGCAGGGCGCGCATTTCGCGCTGATGGCGCCGGTGCGCTGACGGCAGCTTCGCCGGCACGAAGCGGCGGCCTTTCATCTCACCACCGATGAAAGGCCGTATTGCTCTATTTGCCGCTCTATTCCGGCGTCAGCACCGCAACCTTCAGCTCGGCCTTTTTCGCCCCGCTGAACTGAACGATGGCCGGTCCAGCCGCGAGCTTGAAGCGCACGCTCTTGCGGATGCCGGGGCAGGTTTTCACACCGCTGTAGCCGGCCGACTTGATGGCCTTGCCGTCCTGGATGACGTCGATCCAGGCTTCGCCCGACAGGCTGATCTGAATGGCTCCGCTGGCCGGCACCTCCACGCTGGCGACGGCACCGAACGTGCCCCCCGCCGGCGCGCGCTCGGGCGGCAGCGTAAAACCGGCTTTGTCCGCCGGAACCAATGCCAGATCCGCGGCGGCACCCACCGCCAGCTCCGCTCCAGCCGGCGTTGCGGGCGCCGCGGCAAACAGCGCCTGTTCCCGCGTCACCGGCCATTTGAAGGCCTCGCAACCGGCGTCCTCGGCCATGGCCAAGCTGGTGCCTGCAAGGAGTGCGAATAGGCTGACGACGAGTTTTTTCATGGCAAGAGAACCCACAGGTTTAGAGTGCCCACATCAATACAACCATAGCGATACAAATGCAACCCTGACGAGAACGATATGAAAGGGCATACCGGAGCACATTTCCAATCACCGATTGTTGATGGCGCGCCATGGGAAGTGAATGGTCCATCGTCGGACCATGATCTATGGCCGGGCCGGGAGGGCGAAAAGGAGTTCAGATGAAGCTTTTTGATGGCCTCTCCAGATACCTGCCGCAGGCACTCGGCGTGCTGCGCATCATGACCGCGCTGCAGTTCATCGAACATGGCAGCCAGAAACTGTTCAACTTCCCCGTAAGCGCCCAGCCTCACGCCCTCACCGGGTTGACGACAGCCGCCGGCATCCTCGAATTCGCCGGCGGCATCCTGCTGGCGCTCGGCCTGTTCACACGCCCGGTGGCGTTCCTTCTGGCCGGCGAAATGGCGATCGCCTATTTCATGGCGCACATGCCGCGTGACTTCTTCCCGGTCAACAACAGCGGCGACGCGGCAATCTCCTTCTGCTTCATCTTCCTCTATCTGGTCTTCGCCGGCGCCGGCGCCTTTGCGCTGGACAATCGCAGCGAGGCCTGATGTCCCCGCTGGGGATGAACCTTCACCCCCGCATGCGCTCAAAATTCGCGTCGAACAGCGGGGCTGCCTGAATACGCGCCGCATGGCGCTTGCCCAGCAACTCGATCTCGAAGCCGTCGCTCTCGTCGGCGATCTCCTTCGGCACATAGCCGACGGCGACCGACTTCTTTGAATGATGGGCGTAGCCGCCCGACGTCACCCAGCCGCGCACCGCGCCGCCGAACCAGATCGGTTCGTCGCCGATGACATCGGCATCGTCGGCGTCGACAATGAAGCTGCGCAGCCGCAATTTGCCGCCTTGCTTGCGCTCGGCCAGCGCTGCCGTCTTGCCGATGAAATCCGCCTCCTTGCCATAGGCGACGAAGCGGTCGAGCCCGGCTTCGAGCGGCCCGTAGATCGGACGGTATTCGCGTCCCCATGAGCCATAGTTCTTCTCCAGCCGCAGCGCAGTGAGCGCGCGCGAGCCGAACAGGCCGATACCGAATTCCGCGCCCGCTGCCGTCAGCGCATGATAAGCCGCGCGCTGATATTCCGGCGCCACCCAGATCTCGTAGCCGAGATCGCCGGTGTAGCTGACGCGGCCGACCAGGCACGGCGCCATGCCGATATCCATCCTGGCCACCGCCATGAACGGAAACGCCGCATTGGAGACATCGGCGCGGCTGACCTTGGCCAGCACTTCCCGCGCCTTGGGGCCGGCAATGGCAAGGCCGGTGAGTTTCGCGCCCAGCGCCTCGATATGAACCGAACCGTCGCCAGGCAGATGCGCCTCGAACCAGCGCATATGGTACTGCTCGGCAATGCCGGAGCCGGCGAGGAACCAGCCATCGCTGCCCAGATTGGCCAGCGTGAAATCGCCGATCAGCCTGCCGTCATCCTTCAGCATCGGCGCCAGCGTCATGCGGCCGGGTTTCGGCAATTTGCAGGCGAGCAGGCGGTCGAGCCAGGCCGACGCCCCCTCGCCCGTAACCTTATATTTGGCAAAGCTCGAAATCTCCGACAGGCCGACGCCGTCGCGCACCGTCGCGACTTCCCTGGCGACATGGGAAAAATCGCTGGAACGGCGCCAGGAGAACTCGTCCTTGACGCCTTCCGGCGCGTACCAGAGCGGCACTTCCAGCCCATAGGCGACGCCAAACTGTGCGCCCTTGGCCGACAGCAGATCGTAGACCGGCGTCGTCTTCAGCGGCCGTCCGGCGGGCAGCTCCTCATTGGGGAAGCGGATCGAAAAGCGCCGGGAATAGTTTTCGCGCACCTTGGCGTTGGTGTAGGCCATCGTCGCCCAGTCGCCATAGCGCGCCACATCCATGGCCCAGATATCGGCGCCAGGGTCGCCTTCGATCATCCAGTTGGACAGCGCCAGCCCGACGCCGCCGCCCTGTGAGAAGCCGGCCATGACCCCGCAGGCGACCCAGAAGCCCGGCAGGCCGCGCACCGGCCCGACCAGCGGGTTGCCGTCGGGCGCGAAGGTGAAGGGCCCGTTGATGATCTGCTTGATGCCGGTGTTCTGGAAGGCCGGGAAATGCCGGAACCCGACCTCCAGCGACGGCGCGATGCGGTCGATGTCGGGCGCCAGCAATTCATGGCCGAAATTCCAAGGCGTCTGGTATTCCGACCACGGCTTGTTGGCTTTCTCGTAGGTGCCCATCAGCATGCCGCCGCGCTCCTGGCGCAGATAGAGCTCGCCATCGAAATCGACCGCATGGATGATCTCGGTGCCGGTCTTGGCGTTCCAGGCGGCGACTTCCGGCATGTCCTCGGTGATCAGGTACATGTGCTCCATGGCCAGCACCGGCAATTCGAGCCCGACCATGCGGCCGACCTCGCGCGCCCACAGGCCGCCGGCATTGACGACATGCTGGGCCACCACCTCGCCCTTGTTGGTGATGACGCGCCATAGGCCGTCGGGCCGCCGCACAATGTCCTCGACCTTGGTGAAGCGTTCTACTTCCGCCCCAAGCTTCCGCGCGGCCTTGGCATAGGCATGGGTGACGCCGGAGGGATCGAGATGCCCATCCTCCTTGTTGCGGACGGCGCCAACGAACTGCTTGGGGTCGAGCAGCGGCATCAGTTCGGCGGCCTCTTTCGCAGAGATCACTTCCAGGTCGATGCCGAGATAGCGGCCCTTGGCGACGACACCGCGCAGCCAGTCCAGCCGTGCCTCGGTCGCCGCGAGCAGCACGCCGCCGGTCAGGTGCACGCCGGTCGCCTGGCCTGACAGTTCCTCGATCTCCTTGTAGAGGCTGATCGTGTATTTCTGCAGCTTGGCGACGTTGGGGTCGCCATTGATCGTGTGCATGCCGCCCGCCGCGTGCCAGGTCGAGCCTGATGTCAGCTCGTCGCGCTCCAGAAGCACCACGTCGGTCCAGCCATGGCGAGCGAGATGAAACAGCACGGAACACCCGACGACGCCGCCGCCAATGACCACGACCTTTGCATGCGATTTCATGGATTTTTCTCTGATATCAGTGAGTTGTATGGGTGAGATGAATCGATATGGGAGGTATCACGGCTCACCCTGCCCGATCGCTTCCTTGCGCCTGGCCATGTAAGCCTCCAGCGCCTCGCGCACAGCGATATCCATCACCGGCTCGACATAATCCTCCAGTGCCTTCTTCCACAGCCGGGTCGCGCGCGCCGTTGCATCGAGGCTGCCGGCCTCCTGCCAGGCTTCGAAATTCTGCCAGTTGGACAGCATCGGCTGGTAGAAGGCGGTGGCGTAGCGCTCCAGCGTGTGCGGCTCGCCGAAAAAATGGCCGCCGGTCGGCACCGCGCCCAGCGCCTCGACGGCGAGTTCCGCCTCGTCGACCACGATCGGCCGCAAGAACTCCATCATGTGCTGGATCATCTCGACATCGATGATGAGCTTTTCGAACGATGCCGTCAGCCCGCCCTCCTGCCAGCCGGCGGCGTGATAGACGAGATTGCCATGGCCGAGCACCGCGCCCCACAGCGCCATCAGCGTCTCGTAGGCGCCTTGCGCGTCGGCCGCATTGGAGGCCGAACCGGGCGTCGTCCGGTAGGGCAGCCCGTAGCGCCGCGCCAATTGCCCGGACGCAATGTTGGCCTTGGTGTTTTCAGGCGTGCCGAAGGCCGGCGCCCCGGACTTCATGTCGACATTGGAGGTGAAAGCGCCATACATCACCGGCGCGCCCGGCCGCACCAATTGCGTCAGCACGACGCCGAACAGCGCTTCGGCATTCTGCTGCGCCAAGGCACCCGCCAGCGTCACCGGGCTCATCGCCCCCATCAGCGTGAACGGCGTCACCGCCACCGACTGGCCGAACTCGGCCATGGTCATCAGGCCCTCGGCCATCATCTCGTCGAAGCGGCGCGGCGAGTTGACCGAGATGATGGTGGCGATGCCGGGATCGTCGCGCAGCTGATCCAATGTCAGCCCGCGCGCGATCGCCATCATCTCGATGCCGTCCAGCGCCCTGCCCCGGCCGATCGCCGAGACATGAAAACTCTTGTCGGTCAGCGTCAGGTTGGTGAAGTAGGTGTCGAGGTGGCGCGAATTGGCCGGCAGTTCGACCGGCGCGCAGACCTGGTTGCCGAGCATGTGGACGCAGTTGAAATGCTGCGCCAGCCGGGTGAGATCGGCATAGTCGCGCAGATTGCCGGCGCGGCGGCCGCGCTCCATGTCGTGCACATTGGGTGGGCCGGCGACGAGGGTGAAATTGATGGTGTTGCCACCAAGATGGATGGTGTTGGCCGGATTGCGCGGCGTCAGCGTATAGCTGGACCGGGTGGTTTTCAGTGCCTCGTCGACCATGCCGCGATCGAGGCGGACATTGGCCGAGGCGTGGTCGACCCTGGCACCCGCCTGCTCGAACAGCGACAGCGCCCGCGGGCTCATCACCTCGATGCCGAAATTCTCCAATATATGCATCGACGCTTGATGGATCGCCTCGATCTGGTCTGGAGACAGCAACGCCATCGGCGGATAGGGATTGGTCACCCGCCTCTGCGGCAGCTGCGGGATGGGCGCCGGCCCCCGGTTGCTGGTGCGCTCGGCGCCACGCTTGCGTCTTGGTTCGTTCATGCCAGGCATCAAAGCCTTGGCAAACCAGGCAAGCTGTCAGAAATACGCCGTTTACAGGCGCGATTTTAGCCAAGGCGGCATTTATGCAGCGCGATTTTATCAAAAGCGACAGAAGGCGTCGGAATATATACAGGGCCTTTTCCCGAGCGCTCGTGACTGCGAGGCGTTAACGGCGGCGGCAAGATTCCCTTTATGATTTCGGCCTATTGCTCATCCAATGCGTAGGTCGAGTTTTAGTAAAATTGTAGCAGTTGGCGTGTTGCTGGCACTTTCGGCCTGCGCGACAGCGCCCAGCCACATCAACAATGTCTGCGCCGTCTTCGACCAGAATGACGGCTGGTTCGACAATTGGCAGTCGGCAGCCGAACGCACTGAGCAGAAATATGGCGTGCCGGTCCCCGTGCTGATGGCGACGGTGCGCAAGGAATCCGGCTTCAAGAGCAATGCCCGGCCGCCGCGCACCAAGCTCCTCGGCTTCATTCCCTGGAAGCATGTCTCGTCGGCCACCGGCTTCTCGCAGGCGCTGGACGGCACCTGGTCGCAATATCAGCGCGAAACCGGCAACTGGGCGGCGCGGCGCACCAAATTCGCCGACGCCGTCGATTTCGTCGGCTGGTACCATTCCAAGACGGCAGACACTTACGGCGTCGCGCGCAACGACACCTACAATCTCTACCTCGCCTACTATCTCGGCTGGACCGCCTATGGCCGCGGCAATCGTGGCGACGCCGGCGTGCAGGGTTACGCCCGGGCGACCGACAAGATGGCGCGGGATTATGAATCGCAGCTACGCCAGTGCGGAAGCTGACACTCAGCCCTGGCTAGTGCCGCCTTGTCGTATCTTTCGGCTTGGAGACACCGGTTTCGGAAGTCTCGTCGCGCACTTCGTGGCGACGGGCTCGCATGCCAGCCTCGCTTTGCTCCACGGCGTCCCCGATCTGGTCGGCTTCCGCGCTGCCCGTTTTGCCACGCGGCCGGTTGGGCGCCGTTCCGGTCGGACCCGGCCCGGTGCCGTGCGCATCGTCCGGAACACCTTCATGCGCCGCGTGTTCCTTGTCGAACTTGATCACCGGCTCCATCGTCGCCAGCACATCGTCGGACAGCCAGCACAGGCTCATATGGCCGTCGCCGAGATGCTTGACCGGCGGCACCTTGGTTTCGCACAGATTGTCCGGCACCAGCTTCTTGTAGCCGCAGCGTGTCTGGAACGGACAGCCGGACGGCGGGTTCATTGCCGAGGGAATGTCGCCTTCCAGCACGATGTGCTTCTTCACCACGCTTGTGTCGGCGATCGGGATCGCCGAAAGCAGCGCCTCGGTATAGGGGTGATAGGGCGGCGCGAAGATCTGGTCGGTCGTGCCTTGCTCGACGATGTAGCCAAGATACATGACGACGACGCGGTCGGCGATGTAGCGCACGACCGACAGATCGTGGCTGATGAACAGCATCGTCGTCTTGTTCTTGCGCTGGATGTCCATCAAGAGTTCGGTCACCGCCGCCTGCACCGACACGTCGAGTGCCGAGACCGGCTCGTCGGCCACCACCACCTTGGCATCGCCGGCAAAGGCGCGCGCCACGCCGATGCGCTGCTTCTGGCCACCGGACAGCTGGCGCGGCTTGCGCGTCTCGAAGGCGCGCGGCAGCTTCACCAGGTCGAGCAGTTCCAGCATGCGCTTGCGCCGGTCGGCGACCGTCTTGCCGACATTGAATTTCTCCAGCGTGCGGATGATCTGCGAGCCGACCGAATGGCTGGGGTTCAGCGTGTCGAACGGGTTCTGGAACACCATCTGGATCGACGACACGGTTTCGACGCTGCGGCTCTCGATGCCCGTCGACTGGATTTCCTTGTTGCCCAGCGTCACCGTGCCGGCACTCGCCGTCTCCAGCCCGAGCAGCACCTTGGCCAATGTCGACTTTCCGCAGCCGGATTCGCCGACGATGGCGACGGTCTCGGATTCGCGCGCCATGAACGAGATCGTCTCGTTGGCCTTGACGACGCGGCCTTCGCTCGAGCCGAACACCTCGCTGCCGCCGACCTTGTAGTATTTCCGCAGATCCTCGATCTTGAGCACCGGCGCGCCGGGCACGACACGCTCATTGACCTTCTTGGCGCCGGGCGGCAGCGCCTCCCAGTCGATCTCGTTGAAGCGCACGCAGCGTGAGAAATGGCCTTCGTGGCCGGCGACCTCGACCATCGGGATTTCGGCGGCGTTGCAGACGCCCTCGACGAAATGGTGGCAGCGCGGACCGAAATTGCAGCCCTTCGGCCGCTCATGCGGCAGCGGCAACTGGCCGGGGATGGAGATCAGCGGCCGCGAATTCTTGTCGGCGCCCGGCAGCGGGATCGAACGGAACAGCCCTTGCGTATAGGGATGGCGCATCCGGTCGAACACGTCCTTGATCTTGCCGGTCTCCACCGCCTCGCCCGAATACATCACGGTGATGCGGTCGCAGGTCTCGAGGATGAGGCCGAGATTGTGCGACACGAAGATCATCGACGTGCCGAACTTCTCGCCCAGCCCCTTGACCAGTTCGACGATACCCGCCTCCACCGTCACGTCGAGCGCCGTCGTCGGCTCGTCGAGCAGAAGCAGCGCCGGCTTCGACAGCAGCGCCATGGCAATGACGATGCGCTGCTGCTGGCCGCCGGAGAGCTGATGCGGATAGGAGCGCATCATGCGCTCGGGATCGGGCAGCTTGACCGCGCGCACCATCTCGAGGGAGCGCTTGTAGGCCTCTTCCTTCGACACCTTGTCGTGGATCAGCGGCACTTCCATCAACTGCTGGCCGACCTTCATCGCCGGATTGAGGCTGGCCATCGGCTCCTGGTAGATCATGGCGATCTTGTTGCCGCGAATGGCGCGCAGCTCCTCGTCGGAGAGCTCGCCCATGTCCTTGCCCTGGAACTTGATCCTGCCGCCGACGATCTTTCCGATGTTGGAGAGGTCGCGCATGATGCCGAGCGACACGGTCGACTTGCCGCAGCCGGATTCACCGACGATGCCCATCGCCTCGCCGGGCATGACCGTGCAGGAAAAATCCATGACCGCCGGTATTTCGCCCTTGCGGGTGAAGAAGGAGATCGACAGGTTTTCGATCTCGATGATCGGCTCTGCGGGATTTCGAACTGCCTCGTCCATGGGTCGCTCCAATCCAAATTCTACCAGATGCGGGCCGGAGCCCGTCAATCAGTCCTTCATCGATTGTTCACGCAGCGAGTCGGCCAACAGGTTGAGCCCCAGCACGAACGACATCAGCGCGATCGTCGGCGGCAGCGCCGGATGGATGAAGGAGCGCAGCAGCCGGCTGGCATCCTTGATCGCCGTGCCCCAGTCAGGGCTTTCCGGTGCCAGGCCGAGGCCGAAATAGCCCAGCGTGCCGAGCAGGATCGTGGTGTAGCCGATGCGCAGGCAGGCATCGACGATCAGCGGTCCGCGTGCATTGGGCAGGATTTCCCAAAGCATGATGTACCAGGGCGATTCACCGCGCGTCTGCGCCGCCGCCACATAGTCGCGCGTCTTGATGTCCATCACCAGGCCGCGCACGATGCGGAACACGCCCGGACTAGAGGCAAACACCACCGCCACGAAAATATTGAGCTGGTTGGGATCGATGTGGACGATGTGCAGCGGGTCCTTGTCGAACACGAGGCCGAGATAGATCCAGCCGCCTATGATCAGCGTCAGGCCGAGCAGGATGTACAGCCGGTCTGGGCGGTTCTTGTAACGCGTCCAGAACAGCACGCTGAAGAAGATGATCGGAAACAGGAAGAACACGCCGGCCATGGCATAGGGGATCGGCGTGTCCATGATGCCCGGCGTCACCAAGAGGTAGAACAGCAGGATCACCGGGAAGGCCAGCACGAGGTTGGCCAGAAACGACAGCACCGTATCGATCTTGCCGCCGTAATAGCCGGCGGGCAGGCCAAGGGTGATGCCGACCATCAGCGCGAAGCCGGTCGCCGCCGGCGCGATGATCAGCACGATCTGGCTGCCATAGACCATGCGCGAAAACACGTCGCGCGCCAGCTTGTCGCCGCCGAACAGATAGACAAGCCCCGATTGCGGCTCAATGGCGCCGGGCAGCATGTCCTTCATCACCGGGACCTGTGCCAGCGGATCGAAAGGCGAGATGGTCGATGCGAAGATCGCCGTGAACAGCCAGAACAGGCAGATGCCGACCCCGACGATGCCGACGCCGCTGTCGAACAGCTGTCCGTAGAGCGCCAGCCTTTTCTTGTAGGCGAAGCTCGCACCCATGACGATGATGAGCGCAACCCAGACCGGCCAGAAGCGCGAGAGCACTTCGAGAACGACGCTGAAGGCACTGATATATTGGACCTGCATCCGCTTCGCCCCCTACTGAACTCTGATACGCGGATTGAGAAACGCGTAGCCGACATCGGAAATGAGCTGTGTGATCAAGACGATGAACACCGAGACCAGCGAGCAGCCAAGCAAAAGGTCGATGTCGTTGTTGCCAGCGGCCTCGACCAGCGTGTAGCCGAAGCCCTGGTAGCGGAACATCACCTCGACGATGACGACGCCGGTGAGCAGCCAGGGAAATTGCAGCATGATGACGGTGAACGGTGCGATCAGCGCGTTGCGCAGCGCGTGTTTCACCACCACCCCGCCGAAGGAGAGCCCCTTCAACCGGGCGGTGCGGATATATTGCTGCGTCATCACCTCGACCATCGAGGCGCGGGTCATGCGGGCGATGTAGCCGATGCCGTAGATCGCCAGCGTCATCACCGGCAGGGTGAAATTGTAGAAGGTGATGCCCTGGCTGGCCGACGCGGCCGAACCGTTCAACCAGCCGAGCCATGAGGCGAAGATGACGGTGAAGATGACGCCCGACACATATTCGGGCGTCGCCGTCGAGGCGATCGAGGCCACCGAAAGCACCCGGTCGGTTCGCGATCCCTCGCGCATGCCGGCCAGGATGCCGATCAAGAGCGATACCGGCACCATCACCGCCAACACACAGAACATCAGGATCCCGGTGGCGCCAAGTGCCGGGAACAGCTTAGAGGCGACGGTCGTCTTGAACTTGGTCGAGCAACCGAAATCCCCTTCGAGGACGCCGGAGAAGGTTGGTACGACCGGGTCGTTGCAGAAAGTGAAACGCTGCGTCGGCTTGCCGGTCGCTGGGTCGGTCACCGGCTGCTTGGGAAGCAGGCCCAGCCACTGTCCGTAGCGGACGAAGAAATTCTGCCGGTAGCCATGGTTGACCAGCCAGTCCTCCAGCTGTTCGGCCGAAGTGTGCATTTCCGTCTGGCTGATCGCCAGCTTCTTCAGGTTGGGTTCGAGGTTGATCAGGAAGAAGACGATCATCGTCAGGCACAGCATCGTCAATGCCATGGTGCCAAGACGCCTGATAATGAAGGAAAGCATGACGGCCCCCTGCCGATGGGGTTGGGTTTTGAGCCGGCTTCAAAGCCTCGCCTGCCGTCACCGGCGGACTGGCCGTCAAACAGGCCCTCGAATGCGATCAACCCTGTTTTTATTGCACGGCCTTCCCGGGTGAGTCCGTATTTTTTGCGGACGAACCTGCAATGGCGACGCAAAGAGGGAGGGAAAGGGGCAATGCCCCTTTCCCAGGTCCGATCGATCAGGCCTGATCGAGCCAGACCTTGCCGTAGTCGCGCTCGAAGGTCGGATGCATCTTGTAGTTTTGCACCGCCTTGACCGAGTGGCTGTAGAGCTTGCGCCAGTAGGGCTGGATGATGATGCCGGAAGCCTGCAGGATCTGCTCGATGTCCTTCATCATCTCCTTGCGCTTGGCAGCGTCGGCTACGGCGAGTGCCGCATTGAGCTTGGCATCCCAGTCGGGGTTCGACCAGCCAGCCTCGTTCCAGGCCTCGCCGGTGCGATAGGCGATGGCCAGAACCTGGACGCCGAGCGGACGCATGTTCCAGTTGGTCATTGACAGCGGATACTTCGTCCAGTCGTTCCAGAACGTCGAGCCCGGTAGCACCGTGCGCTTCACCTTGATCCCGGCGTCGCGCAGCTGTGCGGCGATCGCGTCGCCGGTGTTCTTGTGCCAGTCCTCGTCAACCGTGATCAGCTCGTGTTCGAAGTCGGCTTGGCCGGCTTCCGCCATCAGCGCCTTGGCCTTGGCCGGATCACGGGCAACCTTCGGCAGCTCGTAATATTCGGGATGGATCGAGCAGACATGGTGGTTCTCGGCGACCGAGCCGGCATTGCCATAGCCGAGCTGGAGGACCACATTGTTGTCGACCGCGAGCTGCAGCGCGTTGCGCACCTTCTGGTCGCCATAGGGCTTGTTGTTGACGTTGGTGCGGCAGACGATGGTCGAAGCCGTGACGATCTCCGACTTGACCAGGTCCATCTTGTCGAGGATCGACACATAGTCGGCCGACGTTTCGAAGTTGGTGTGCACTTCGCCAGCCTCGAAAGCGCTGACCATGGCGGCCGGATCGGTGCCGTAGTCGATGAATTCGATGCCGTCGAGGAACACTTCGCCGTCCCACCACTTGTTGTCTTCGCGGCGCTTGTAGACGACTTTCTGGCCGACGTCGTAGGAGACGAGCTCGAATGGGCCGGTGCCGATCGGGCAGGCCTTGAAGTCGCCGCCCTTCTCGTCGAAAGTCTTGTGGACGATCAGGCCAGGATAGTCGCACATGTTGGGGATAAGCGCGATGTCAGGCTTGCTGAGCTTGAGCACGACCGTGTGGTCGTCCGGCATCGTCACGGCGCTTTCGTCGAGCTTGTCATCCTTGACCAGCGAGCCGAGACGGCCGGGCATCGAATTGCCTTCGGCCTTCTTGTCGGCCCAGCGCTTCAGGTTGAAGACGACGTCAGAGGCTATGAAGGGGTCGCCGTTCGACCAGGTTACGCCCTTGCGTACATGCAGCGTGTACTGGGTGGCGTCGTCGTTCACGTCCCAGCTTTCCAGCAGATAAGGGCGGAACGTATATTCGCTCGTGTACTTGACCAGCGGCTCCAGCGCCTGGCGCTCGGCATTGGCAATTTCCGACCAGTCGGCCTTGCGAGGATCCTTGGGATCCTTGATCCACTGCGCGACCTTCAGCGTGCCGCCTTTCTTGCCTTTTACCTCTTCTGCCCTTGCGGGCGTCGGATCGGCGAGACCGAGAAGGCCATAAGCCATCGCCGTCGAGGCGCCGAAGACGCTTGCCATGGCCAGGAATTCGCGGCGATCGACCTTACCTGCCTTGGCTTCTTCGGCCATGGCCAGGATGTGATCCGGAACGCGATCGCCATTACTCTTGTAGATTGTCATGACTAACTCCCATTGTTGGCTTTCCGCCGATTAACATTCCGCATCCAGGCCATGATGTCAAAGACGGCTTGGATTGGGAACATGGTGACGAATGTGCAACTTTGAAAAGGGAGCGGTACGCGCGATAGCGACAGTCTTGACGCAAAATTGCTAGTGCGCCCAGATTTCGCCAAAATCTACTCAAGGCGATTAAACTGAGACATTGGCACGGGTTACGACAGCGCCAGTCCCGGCCATGGTGAGGGCCAGGCCCTCAATATTCCTTTTCGTAGAAGATGCCGCCCTTGGCCTCGCCGGCGTCCGTCGCCTCGCCGCGCAACTTGACGCCACGCCCGACGTTGAGGTCGATGGTGGCCTTGCCCGAACCGGGCTTGTCGCCCTTCTGGATGGTCACGTAGGTGCGGTCGTTCAGGTACTTGCCGGCCGAGACCGCCGTGCCGCCCTTGTCGTCGGTGGTGACGTCGAGATCGTCGACGCCGATGGCGCTACGCAGATTCTCAAGCAGCGACGTCGAGCCGCCGACACCGGCCAGTTGCCCGGCCGCTTCGGCCAGTTGCGCGATCTGCAGCGGCGACAGGTTCGACATGGACCGGCCGAAGATCAATTGCGCCAGCACCTCGTCCTCGGGCAGCGCCGGCACCGAGGAGAAGGTGAACTTAGGATTGGTCGCCTCGCCCGACACCACGATGGTGACGGTGGCGCTGGCGGTCGTCGTGGTCGCCGTCAGGTTGAGATAGGGCACCAGCGAGCCGGAGAAACCCACCGTTCCCTCGGTGAAGGTCAGCCGCTTGCCCAGGATCGACAGCCGGCCGCGCTGCAAGGTGAAGGTGCCGACCGCCTGTGGCGACGAGGCCGGCCCGGTCAGCTTGAGCGAGCCGCCGAATTCGGCATCGACGCCCCTGCCCTGGATGAAGATCTGGTTCGGCGCATTGACGGTGACGTCGAGCGCAAGCCCGCTACCGCCGCTCTTGCCCGACGTCGTTGGCGGCCGCAGCGCCTTGTCCTGCGCCCTGACGGCGGCGGGCGCGTTCTTGTGCTTGACGTCGAGCGCCGAGAGCGAGCCCGGCAATTTGTCCGGAACCGTGATGACGGTCTTGGCGAGATTGACGGTGCCGGCAATCACCGGTGCCGATACCAGCGGTCCCTTGATCGTCAGGTCGCCGCCGAGATTGGCGGTCACCACGCGTCCGTCCGTATAGCGCCCGTCGGTGAGCTTGATCGACAGGTCGGCCGGAAACCCTTGCGCCGGGTTGATGCCGACCGTGCCGCTGGCCGAAAGGCTGCCGCGCGTCGACAATGTTCCGGTCAGCCGGTTGATCCTGGCGACGCCGCCGCCGATCGAGACGTCGGCGGCGAGATCGTTGACGGCCAGGCCCGAGCGGGCATCGACCAGCCGCGCGCCCGATGTGCTGACGCTGCCGCCGATGACAGGCGACGTCGCCGGGCCACGCACCTGGACATTGACGGTGGCCGTTCCCGACAGCGACAAGCCCTGCGCGGCAAGCTTCTGGCTGAGCATGCCGAACGGCACGGCGCCATTGAAGTCGAGCACCAGCGCCGGCGTGCCCGCCGTCGTCACCGTGCCGCCGCCCTTGAGGCCAAGGCCGGCGCCATCGCCGACATTGGCGTTGAAGGTCAGCTTGTTGCCGGCAAAGGTACCGGAGGAGGACACGCTCACCGCGCCGACACCGGCGCCTCGGGTCTGCGACGTCTGCACGCCGGCCGCGTCTATATTGAAGGCTACGGAAGGGCTCGCCGGCGCGCCCGTCACCTTCACCGTGCCGGAAATCGAACCGGCGGCATCGAGCCCCGGCGAGAAACCGTTGGCGAGCGACATCGGCACCTTGGCCAGCGCCGCATTGATGTCGAGCGCCTGCCCGACCTTGCCGGTTACCGTCGCCGTGCCGCCGCCAAGGTTGAGCACCAGCCGGTCCAGCGTCGTCGTGCCGTTGGCGATGCTGACCGTCGAAGCCTGGGCGATGGCCGCCCTGATGCCCTGGACGGTCGCCTGGCCGGAAGCGAGTTCGATGGTGGTCGTGCCATTGGCCACCTTCACGCGGCCGGCGGCCTTGGCCGGAATGCCCTTGACCGTGGCGCCACCGGAAAAGCCGGTCCAGTCGCCGTCGCGCTTCAGGTCGACATCGATGCCGCTGATCACGGTGCCGCCCGATGTGACGGTGTCGGCGCGGATATTGCCCGAAATCACCGGTGCGGCGAGATAATTGGCGATCAGCGCATCGATGGAAACCGCCTTCGCCTGGAGATCGCCGCGCGTGATCGAGGCGGTGGCCGCCTTGATGGCGACCTGAGGTGCGGCACCGTTCTTCGTGAAGGCGATCGTGCCACGCACGTCGCCCTCCGCCTTTTCCAGCGCCAGCGCGGCGAGCGGGCCGATATCGGGCAGGTCGAGCGAGATGGTGCCTTCGGGTACGAACTTGTCGTCCAGCGCCAGATCGCCGGAAATCCGGTTCTTGCCGAGCGACAGGAGCAGGCCGTTGATGGCGCTTTTGCCATCCGACGTCGCCAGCACCGCGCTGCCCTGCAAGGCTTGTCCCGCGACATTGCCGGTCAGTTGCACGTTCGCGGCCGGGTTGGCGGCATCCGCCTTGCCGGTGGCGGTGAGCTTCAGTCCGGTGATCTCGCGCTCCGCCACCAAAAGCCGATCGCTGTTGACCGTCAGCGACAGATCGGGGGCGATGGCCGGGCCCTGTGCGTTCAGCGCAAACGCAATGGCGCCCTTGGCGTCCTTCGACAGCGGCGAGATATCGGCAAGGGCGCCGGTGATGTCGGCGGCCAGCTTGTCGTCGGCAAGGCTCGCCTGCCCCTGTGCGGTCAGTCCGCCCGAGACCAGCTTCAGCCCGTCGACATTGATGCTGCCGTTAGGATCGCGCTTCAGCGTGGCGCTGATCTGCGCACGCTCGCCAAGCATGCCGCGCGCCGCCGCCGGCAAAGCCGATGACGGGGCATCCGCACTCAGCTTGAGGTCGATGGCGCCATCGCGCAACGACACCTGCCCGGCGACCTGGCTGTTCAGCGCATCGCTCTTGAGCGAGCCGCTGTCGATGGCGACGCCGTCCGACGTCAGCCGGGCGTTCAGCGCGGCCGTCACCTTGCCGGCGATGAGCGGCGCTATGGCGGCATTGTCGAGACCGACCTTGTCCACCGACACCGTGCCGGAAACCGGTCCAGCGCGGTTCTTGAGATCGAACGCATCCGAGTGCAGTGCCAGGACAAGCCCGTCCACCTTCGCCGGGCTGGTGGTGACTGACGGCAGGATCGCGGAGACGTCAAGGCGGGCCTGCGTGCTCTCACCCGCCACCTTCGCCGACAAGGACCGGATCTCGAGCTTCACCGGGCTCTCGGCGCTTCCGACCGTCAGCGGCAGGCTCGGTCCCGACGATGTAAGGTCGAGGGCAAAATCGCTGGCGCCATTCGGATTGATGGTGCCGGAGGCCTCGCCGGAAATCTTGTCGCCGGACAGCGTCGCATGGTCGAGGACGACGCCGCCGGCCAGGGTGTAGACACCGGCCGCATCGACCGCAAGCGGCCCGAGCCCGGCCTGGCGGGTCTGGCTGGTTTCGGCGGCCTCAAGCTGCGCGTTGAACCGAACTTCGGGAGCGGATGGCGACCCGGTCACTTGCGCAGCGCCGCCGAGCGTGCCCGCCGCATCGAGCCCGGGGGCAAAGTCATTGGCCAGGGCCGCCGGCAGCGCGGAGAACTGTGCCGCGAGATCGAGCGTCTGGCCGGCGCTGCCCGACAGCGTCACCGAACCGCCGCCGACATCAAGCGCCAGCTTCTCGATGCTGGTCGTGCCGTTGGCGATGCTCAGCGTCGAGGGTGCAGCGATTGCCGCCTTGATGCCGCGAACCGTGGCTTCGCCCGAGGCGATCTCGACGCTGGTGGTGCCCTCAGCGATCTTGACTCGGCCGGCGGCAGTCGCCGGAATGCCCGCGATCGTGGCGCCGCCGGTGAAATTGGTCCACTCGCCGTCACGCTTCAGGTCGACGCCGATGCCGCTGATTTCGGTGGCGCCTGAGGTGACGCTGTCGGCCTTGATGGTGCCCGAGATCGCCGGCGCCTTGAGATAGTTGGCGATGAGCGCGTTGATGGCGATCGCCTTGGCCGTCACTTCGCCACGTGCGACCGACGTGCTTTTCGCATCGATGGTGACGGAGGGCGCGTCGCCGTCCTTGGCAAAGAGGATGGTGCCGTTGATGTCGCCGGTCACGGCCTGGCCGGCGAGTGCCGCCAGCTGATCGATTGCCGGTGCGGCGAGCGTCAGCGTGCCGAGCGGCATGAGCTTGTCATCGAGCGCCAGGTCGCCGGAAACCTTGTTGTCGCCGAGCGAGACCAGGAAACCGTTGATCGAGCGCTTGCCCTCGCTGGTCACCAGCGCCGCCTTGATATCGAGCGGCTGGTCATTGACCGACCCGGTCAGCGAAACATCGGCCGAGGGGCTTGTTATGTCGGCCTTGCCGCTTGCCGTCAGCTTGATCGCCTTCACCGTGCGGCCCGAGGCCGTCAGGCTGTCGCTGTCGGCGGAGATGGTGAAATCCGGCGCCGTCCTGGCGCCGCTTGCCGAAAGGGCGAAATTGACGCCGCCGGCCACTGGCACGCCGACCATCGGCGACAGCACCGAAACATCGCCTAGCGTGCCCTTGATGTCGGCCTGGATGTCGGTGCCTTGCGCGCTGGCGGTGCCGCTGGCGCTGAGCGAGCCGGAGGTCAACGAGATCGAATTGGCGGCAAAGGCCCCTTGCGGATCGCGCGTCGCGGCGGCCGAGAACTTCACCCGCTCGCCGAGCACGGAACTGATCTGCGGCGGCAAGGCGGTCGACACCGCATCGGCATTCATCTTGAGCTGCATCGACAGATCCGCAAGCGCCACCGTCATGGTCAGCGAGGCGTTGAGCGCATCGGAGCGCAGCGTGCCCTGGTCGATGGCGATGGCGTCCTTGCTCAGCGATCCCGCCAGGTCGACATCGACCTTGCCGGTGACCAGCGGCGCCAGCGTCGCCACGTCGGTCTTCAGCCCGCCCGCCGTCAGCTTGACGGCGACCGGGCCGGCGCGGTTCGGGATGTCGAAGCCGTCGGAGTGGATCTGCGCCGAAATATCGTTGAGCTGGGTGCCGCCCGCCACCACTGAAGCCAACGAGGCACCGATGTCGACGATCGGCGCCTTGCCGTCGCCGAAGGCGCGGGCGGTGGCGTTCCTGATCGCAATGGTGATCGGTTGCGCCGCACTTCCAACAACGATCTGCACCGGCGCGCTTTTGGCCGCGATTTCGACCGACAGATCGCTGGCGCCGGCCGGATCGGCGATGCCGGTCGCGGAGCCATGGATGGCGTCGCTTTCGATACTAGCCCGATCGACGCTAATGCCGCCGGCCGATGTGGCGGTGCCCGCGACATCGAAGCTGGTCTTGCCCGTAAACAGCGGCCTCAGATTTTCCGGCAGGAAGGGCGCGAACTCGCCGTCGCCCTTGGCCTCGACGTGGTTGCCCTTGTCGGTGAGCTGATGACGGCCCGTCAGTTGCGTGACGATCTTACCGTCGACCATGAATGTGGCGATGCCATTCCAGTTGGCAAGCGGTCCCGTGCCCGAGACGGCTATTTCGACCGGCGGCGTATCGGTCAGCTTGAGCAGATTGGCGATGATGCCGCCGGCCGGCTCCGAGGCCTTGAGGTCGAGGTCGAGCCTGTTGTCTGCCGGTGCAAAGTGGATCTTGGCGTCGACATTGCCTTGCTTGCCGTCATGGCGGGTGACGTTGAGCACCGTCTCGACCGCCAGCGGCGCCGCGTCGGCCTTGAGCATCCCCTTGGCGGCGAGTTCGGCGATGCCGCTGCCGGCCAGTTGCTGGCCAAGCGCGATTTCCGGCAGGTCGATCTGCCTGATGTCGATGGAAACCGGCAGCGTCGTCGTGCCGCCCTGCGCCGGCGGCTGTGTGCCCGCCACCGGCAGCCGTGCCAGTTCGATGCGCTCGGCGGCTATGCGGTCGGCGCTGAAGCTTTTCGACAAAAGCGCCAGCGGTGACCAGTCTACGGCAACCTTGCGCGCCACCAGCCAGGCGCCCTGGCGGTCTTCCAGCACCACATGGTCGACGCTGAGCGCGCCAGACCAGATGCCGTCAATGCCGCTGACCGTGATCTTGCGGTCGTCGTTCGAAGCCAGTCGCGAAATGATGCCGGCGAGATTGTCGCGTCCGCGCTCTGTCTTGGTCAGGACAACGAGCGCGCCGATCGCGCCCGCGACCACGATCAGCAGCGTGTAGAGGACAATGCGAAGGATGCGCCACACCGTCTTCATGTCAGAACGCCTGCCCGATGCCTGCGTAAATGCCGAAATGCGGATCGCTGGGATCGCGGTTGAGCGGCACGGCCGCATCGATGCGCAGCGGCCCGAACGGCGTGACGTAGCGCAGGCCGACACCGGCGCCGACCTTGACGTCGGAGAAGTTGGGCATCGACTTGGTCGACACCGTGCCGGCATCGACGAACGGCACGATACCGATCGTGTCGGTGACGGCGATGCGCATTTCGACCGAGGTCTCGAAGAAGGACAGGCCGCCGATCGGCTGGCCGGTGAAGTCTTTCGGGCCGATGCCCTGATAGGCATAGCCGCGCACCGAACCGCCACCGCCGGAGTAGAAGCGCCGGTCGGCCGGAACGTTCTGCAGCCCGGTGCCGACGATCGAACCGATGGCGACACGCTCGGCCAGCACGAATTTCGACGCCGTATCCAGCGACTGATAGGCCGATCCCTCGCCCTTCAGCTTGAGGAAGGCGGCACCGCTCAATATGTCGTAGCTCGGCTCGGCATAGGCCAGCACCCGGAAGCCCCTGGTCGGGTTCAGCCTGCTATCCCTGTTGTCGTAGACATATTGCAGGGGAACGCTGGCGATAAGGTAGGTGTGCTTGCCGAACGCATCCGTGATCCTGGAATAGTCGAGCGCCACTTCCGCCGAGACCGTCTGCTTCTTGTCGAGTTCGTAGGACAGGCCGGTGCTGCCCTTGACCGAGAAATGGTCATACGCATCCGGATGCTCGAGCACCGTCTTGAAGCTGGCAAAGAACTTCGACGCCGGCCCGATCACGCCGGGTTTCTCGAACATGATACCGGCATTGTAGTTCAGATCGGACAGATTGTTGCTGCCGATGCCGCTGATGGCGCCATCAATGCGCAGCTTTTCGGCGTGACCAAACAGGTTGCGGTGTCCCCAATAGCCTTCCAGGCCCAGGCCCTCGGTGTTCGAAAAGGTGCCGCCCAGGCCGAAATAGCGCGGCTTGCGCTCGCTGACCTGGACGCCGATCGGAATGTTGCCGTCGGCGTCGAGCTTGTCGGCTTCCTTGAAGGTGACGCTGTTGAAGACCTCCAGCGCCAGCAGCCGGTCGCGCGCGTCGCTGATCTCCTGCGGCGAGTACTGTTTGCCACGCTTCAGCCCGGTCATGTATTCGGTGAAGTCGCGATCGACCTTTTCGGTGCCCTCCACCGTGGTCGCGCCATAGCCGGCGACCGGCCCGGCCGCGACCGTCAGTGTCACGTCCAGCGTCGAGGTGGCATGGTCGGCGACAATCTGCCGGTCGGTCACCTTGGCCAGCGGCCTGCCCTGCTCCTTCAGCGTCCGCACGATCAGCGCCTCGGCCTTGAGTACGGCGCCGGATCCGGCGTCACCGCCGGATATCAAGCCGTAATCGGCGCTCATCAACCCCGCCGCGTCGCCCTCCAGCCTGATATCGCCAAGCGTGAATTTGGGGCCAGCGGAGACGGTGATCGCCACCGGAATCGGCTGCGGGCCCTTGAATTCGGCGTCCGGCGGCAAGTCGTCGAGCGGCTTGCCGTCGATGGTGATGGTGACCACGCCTTCGTAGCGGGCATCGGCGTAAAGGGCGGCAACCAGTTGTTCACGGTCGCTGCGCGCCTTGGCCATCAGCCCGAGCGAACCGGAAACCGGCCGATCCTCGTCGCCCTTCAGCGCCGAGGCGTTTTCGAGCTTCTTGACCAGATCCTTGTCGGCATCGGGCGCGGTGATGGTCACGGCGTAGCGCAGCGGATCGACGATATCGGCGTCCTGGTCTTTGGACGATCCCCACAGCTTGATGCCGAAAAGCTCGAACGCGGCCGCAGGACTTGATTCGGCGGCCAGCACGCTCACGCACATCATGGCCAAAAGCAGGGCGCGCGGAAGCACGCGCCCTGGCGCGGTCCCTCCTGACATCTGCTCTTCATGCGCCGGCATTAAGACAACCTAGGTTACAAAACTAAAATTGGAATGAAGTTCTGAAGCGCTCGTAAAGGGGCCACAATCCAATTGTCTGAAATAGGACGGGCTTGGAATTCACACCTTTTGCGTCGCCGCAAGAATGCGTGATCCCCTGTCCTATGGAGGTACTACCGGTCATCGGCCGGAAAGGAAACCGTTGGCAGGCGGAACCCTGCCGCGTCCTGCGTTGACAAGCTTGACTGAAGCTTGAACATGCCTGGACGTCTGCAATTGTCTGGAGGGTGTTATGGCAATGCGCGCGGCTCGTGGTCTGTCGATCCTGATCCTTCTCTTCTTCGCCTGGGCCAATGTCTTGGCCTGGAATGGTGTCGCGCAAGCGGCCGAGGCCCGGCGAATCGCAACGACGGACAATTCCGACTATTTCGGCTTTGATCTCAGATCCGACCAGAATGTCACCCTCGACCAGTGCAAGACGACATGCCTTGGCGATCGGGCCTGCCGCGCCTTCACCTACAACACCAAGGCCAAATGGTGCTTTCTCAAATCCGACTACAACCAACTGAAACCGTTCAACGGCGCGGTCGCCGGCAAGGTCGTCAACATTGACGGCGATCCCGATATCGGCGCGCCGCCGGAACTGACCTTCTTCCCCAACTGGATGGCCGACCAGGCCCAGCAATACCGCAACAGGCTGCTTGGCCCGGCCTTCGACAAGCCGACCGAAGGCATGGCCGCCCTGATCAACTCGGCCGAACAGGCCATGCTGACCGGCGACCATCGCTCCGCGATGCAGAAATACGAGGCTGCGGTCTCGGTGATGCCCGATGATGGCCAGCTCTGGCTCAATCTGGCGCGTGAAACGCTGGCCGTGCAGCCCGCCGCCAACACCTCCGAAGCCTCGACCTTGCCGATGAACGCCACTTCGGCCGCCTTCAACGCCTATAAGCTCTTGCGCACCACCAAGACCCGCGCGGACGTGCTGGCGCTGCTTGGCGCCGGCCTCGACAAGCGCGATCTCTACCGCCCGGCCCTGCAGGCCTATGAGGCGAGCCTTGCGCTCGTGACGTCGCCGGCCGTGCAGGCCGACTATGCCGATCTCAAGGCCCGCAAGGGTTTTCGTGTCGTCGACCACAGCGTCGATGCCGACACCAGCGCGCCCCGCATCTGCGCGCAATTCTCCGAGGAACTGGTCAAGACCGGCGTCGACTACGCGCAGTTCGTCACCGTCGACAATGCGCCGCCGAAGGGCGTCGAGGCCAAGGACAAGCAGATCTGCGTCGAAGGCCTCGAACACGGCCAGCATTATGATGTCACCTTCCGCGCCGGCCTGCCGGCGGCCATCGGCGAAGTGACCGCCGCTCCCGTGGTGCTGTCGATCTATGTGCAGGACCGCGCCCCTTCCGCCCGCTTCACCGGTGACAGTTTCGTGCTGCCGTCCGGCGCGCGCCGCGGCATTCCGGTCGTCACCGTCAACATGAACGCCGCCGAGATGAAGCTCTACCGCATCGGCGATCGTTCGCTGGCGCAGCTTCTGTCGGGCTACCAGTTCCTGCACCAGCTCGACGGCTATGACATTTCCAACATTTCCGAGCAGATGGGCGCCCCGGTCTGGCAGGGCAAGCTCGACATCGTCAACGACCTCAACAAGGAGGTCACCACCTCCTTCCCGGTCGACGAAGCGCTGCCGCAGCGCAAGCCCGGCGTCTATGTGCTGACCGCACAGGCCGTCGACGGCAAAGGCGACGACTACAATTCGTTGGCCACGCAGTGGTTCGTCGTCTCCGACATCGGCCTGTCGACCTATACCGGCCAGGACGGGCTCAATGTCTTTGCCCGTTCGCTGGGCTCGGCCAAGCCGATCGCCGGCGCCGAACTGACGCTGGTTGCCAGGAACAACGAGGTTCTCGGCACCGCGACATCGGATGCCGACGGCCATGCCGTCTTCAATCCCGGCCTGACGCGCGGCGACGGCGGCATGGTGCCGGCCGTGCTGATGGCCAAGCAGGGCGACAGTGATTTCGTCTTCCTCGACATGTCCAAGGCCGGCTTCGATCTGTCGGACCGCGGCGTCACCGGGCGCCCGGCGCCCGGCGCGCTCGACGTCTATGCCTGGACCGAGCGTGGCATCTACCGCGCCGGCGAGGATGTCCATGTCGCGGCCCTTGCCCGCGATGGCGCCGCCAAGGCGGTCGAGAACCTGCCGCTGACCTTCATCTTCTCGCGTCCCGACGGCGTCGAGGACCGCCGCATCGTCAGCGACGGCGCTTCGGCCGGCGGCCATGCCGTCGACCTGCCGCTAGAACCCAATGCCATGCGCGGCACCTGGTCGGTGTCGATCTACACCGACCCGAAGCAGCCGGCGGTCGCCAGCCAGATGTTCCTGGTCGAGGATTTCGTGCCGGATCGCATCGAATTCGACATGAAGGCCGACAAGCAGGAGATCGAGCGCGGCGAAACCGCCAACATCAACATTGACGGCCGCTTCCTCTATGGCGCGCCGGCGGCGGGCCTGGCGCTGGAAGGCGAGCTGACGCTGTCGACGGCGCGCGACTGGGACCGCTTCCCCAACTTCTCCTTCGGCCTCGCCGATGAGCAGTCGGCCGAGCCCACGGTCACGCCGCTGACCAACCTGCCGGTGGTTGGCGATGACGGCAAGGCGACCTTCCCTGTTACCGTCGACCAGTTGCCCTCGACCACCAAGCTGGTCGACGGCAAGGTGACGGTGCGCATGCGCGAAACCGGCGGCCGCGCCATCGAGCGCTCGCTCAACATCGGTATCCGCCCGCAAGGCCATATGATCGGCATCCGTCCGGACTTCGCCGACGATGAGGTGCCGCAGGGCGGCACGGCCAAGTTCAGCCTGATCGCGGTCGATCCGGCCGGCAAGCGCGAGGCGCTGAAAGGCGCGCAGTGGACGCTGGTCAAGGTCGAACGCAATTACCAATGGTACCGCTCCAACAATTCGTGGAGCTACGAGCCGGTGACCTTCACCAAATCGATCGCCAATGGCCAGATCGACCTCGGCGCCGATGGCGACGCCACCGTCTCCGTGCCGGTCGATTGGGGCCAGTACCGGCTCGAGGTCGAGACCTCGGACCCCGAGGGTCCCGCGACCAGTTATGAGTTCGACGCCGGCTGGTATGTCGCCTCGACCACCACCGAAACGCCTGACGGCCTCGAAATCGCTCTCGACAAGGACAATTATGCCGCGGGCGAAGTGGCCAAGCTGAAGGTCTCGCCGCATTTTGCCGGCGAACTTCTGATCAACATCGGATCCGACAAGCTGTTTAAGACCATCACGGCGACCGTTCCGGCCGGCGGCAGCACCGTCGACATTCCCGTCGGTGACGACTGGGGCGCCGGCGCCTATGTCACGGCAACCCTGTTCCGGCCGGGCGATGCGCAGGAGACGCGCATGCCGGCCCGCGCCATCGGCGTGAAATGGCTGACGGTCGATCCGGGCGCCAAGAAGCTCGCGGTCACGCTGACGCCGCCGGACAAGACCATGCCGCGCCAGCAGCTGTCGATCCCGGTTTCCGTGGCCGGCGTGCAGCCAGGTACCAACGCCTATGTCATGGTCGCCGCCGTCGATGTCGGCATCCTCAACCTGACCAACTACAAGGCGCCGGACCCGGAGAACTGGTTCTTCGGTCAGCGCATGCTGGGCATGGAGATCCGCGACATCTACGGCCGCCTGATCGATGGTTCGCTCGGCACCACCGGCAAGCTCAGGACCGGCGGTGACGGCGCCAACATGCAGGCGCAAGGCAGCCCGCCCACCGAAAAGCTGGTCGCCTTCTTCTCCGGTCCGGTCCAGCTCGACGCCGACGGCAAGGCACGGATCGACTTCGACATCCCGCAGTTCAATGGCACCGTGCGCGTCATGGCCGTCGCCTGGACCAAGGAAGCGGTCGGCCATGCCCAGTCGGATGTGATCGTGCGCGACCCGGTGGTCATCACCGCCGGCCTGCCGCGCTTCCTGGCGCCCGGCGACAATGCCGTCATGCGGCTTGACGTGGCCGACACCGACGGCCCGGCCGGCGACTATGCCTTCTCGATCGACACGACAGGCGACCTGTCGACGGGCGACAAGCCCTTGCCCCAGAAGCTGACGCTCGCCCAGGGCAAGCGCCAGACGCTGACCGTGCCGCTGATCGCCAAGACGCCGGGTAATGCCTCGCTCACCATCAAGCTGGCGCACGCCGACGGCACCAAGGTCGAGCAGACGCTCTACGTGCCCGTGCGCCCGGCGCAATTGCCGGTCACCACGCGCCTTGTGGTCGACCTCAAGGGCAATGGCGGCGCGCTGCGCGTCGACAAGGAACTGCTGGCGGCAAGCCTGCTTGAGGGTGCTTCCGTCAGCGTCGGCGTTTCGCAGGCGGCTGCCTTCGACGTGCCCTCGCTGCTGATGACGCTCGATCGCTACCCCTATGGTTGCGCCGAGCAGACCACCAGCCGCGCCATGCCGCTCCTCTATGTCAACGAGATGGCCTCGGGCATCGGCATGGAAAGCGACCCCGACCTGCATGGCCGTATCCAGGATGCCATCTACAAGGTTCTGAGCTACCAGTCCTCGAGCGGCAGCTTCGGCCTGTGGGGTCCGGGCTCCGGCGATCTGTGGCTCGACGCCTATGTCAGCGAGTTCCTGACCCGGGCACGCGAGCAGAAATACGACGTTCCGGCGCAGGCCATGAACCAGGCGCTGAGCAATCTGCAGAACTCGCTCGGCTACGACCAGAGCGTACAGGACCGCGGCAGCGAGATCGCCTACGCCCTCTACGTCCTGGCCCGCAACAAGAAGGCCTCGATCGGCGACCTGCGCTACTATGCCGACACCCAACTCGAAGCCTTCTCGAGCCCGATGGCCGTTGCCCAGCTTGCGGCGAGCCTTGCGCTCTACGGCGACACCCAGCGCTCGGAGGCGACGTTCAAGACCGCGCTGCAGCTCGCCAAATCGAGCACCGACTACGACTGGTACCGCTCCGACTACGGTTCGGCGTTGCGTGACGGCGCGGCGATGCTGTCGCTGGCGGCGGAATCGAAGCCGGTGTCGTCGGTCGTGCCGGAGCTGATCAAGCTGGTGACCAGGCAACGCGCCGAAGCGCGCTGGACCAGCACCCAGGACGATTCCTGGATGCTGCTGGCGGCCCGCGCGCTGAAAGAAGGCAATGACTCGATTGCGCTCTCCGTCAATGGCGCGCCGCATTCGGGCGGCTATTCCAACCAGGTCAACGGCTCCGAACTGGTCGACAGCCCGCTCGAAATCGCCAACACCGGCAAGACCCCGCTGCAGGCCGTCGTCACCACCGTGGCGTCGCCGATCCAGCCCCTGCCGGCCGGCGGTGACGGCTTCACCATCAGCCGCACCTACTACAAGCTCGACGGCACCGAAGCCAATGTGACGGAGGCAACCCAGAACGAACGCTATGTCGTCGTGCTCAAGGTCACCGAGCAGAACAGCTGGCCGTCGCGCCTGCTGGTCACCGACCTGTTGCCGGCCGGCTTCGAGATCGACAATCCCGGCCTGGTCTCCAGCGCCCAGTTGACGAACTTCTCCTGGCTTGCGCAGACCGACGCCGCTCATCTCGAATTCCGCGACGACCGTTTCGTCGCGGCGTTCAACCCGGCCGACGGYGATCACGACCACAATCTGACGCTCGCCTATGTCGTGCGCGCCGTGACGCCGGGCACCTACGCCCATCCGGCGGCGACGGTGGAAGACATGTACCGGCCGCAATATTCGGCCCGCACCGCCACCGGCATGATGGAGATCAAGGCACCGTAAGGCGCCTGTGGTGGCGATCATGCAAATGGCGATGGCGATCATCACAGCTTCCTTCTCCCCGTCACTATACGGGGAGAAGGTGGCAGCAGCCGGATGAGGGGCGGCGCCATGCTTTCAAGAAAGTTCCTCCGCCGCGCCGCCATAACGGCAGCTTCCTGCGCCGGCATCCTCGCGCTATCGGTCGCCACCCTGTGGGAACTCGACCGCGCCTTCCCGCCACCCTTGCCGGCTGAGCTCACGGTCTCGACCGAAGTCCAGGACCGCGATGGCCAGCTGTTGCGCGCCTTCGCCACGCCGGACGGCTACTGGCGGCTCGAAACCCGGCTCGACCAGGTCGACAAGCAGTTCGTCGACATGCTGGTCACCTATGAGGACAAGCGCTTCTGGGACCATCAGGGCGTCGACGTTCTGGCGCTTGGCCGCGCCGCCGGCCAGCTCATCACCAGCGGCCACATCGTCTCCGGCGGATCGACGCTTTCGATGCAGCTCGCCCGCCTGATCGAGCCGCGCGAAAGCCGCAGCCTCGGCTCCAAGATCAAGCAGATGCTGCGCGCCATCCAGATCGAGCGGCGGCTGTCCAAGCGCGAGATCCTCGAACGCTATCTGACGCTGGCGCCCTATGGCGGCAACCTCGAAGGCGTGCGCGCCGCTTCGCTTGCCTATTTCGGCAAGGAGCCGAAGCGGCTCACCGTCTCCGAAGCCGCCCTGCTCGTCGCCTTGCCCCAATTGCCGGAGAAGCGCCGGCCCGACCGCAACTTGGCAATCGCCCACGCCGCCCGTGACCGTGTGCTGACCCGCATGGTCTCGTCGGGCCTGATCGGCGAACGCGAGGCCGCGCGCGCCGCGCTTGACGACGTGTCGGGCCTACGCCGCACCTTGCCGGCGCTTGCCCCGCACGCCGCCTATGCGATGCTGCCCAGGGCCGTCCCCGGCCAGCCGCTCAAACTCACGATCCGCAAAAGCGTCCAGGAAGGACTGGAACAGGTGGCGCGCGACGCCGCGACCAAGCTTGGACCGCGTCTGTCCGTCGCCATGGTGCTGGCCGATTCACGCACCGGCGAGATTCTCGGCGAAGTCGGCTCGGCCAATTTCTTCGATGCCAGCCGTTCCGGCTGGATCGACATGACCAAGATCGTGCGCTCGCCCGGCTCGACGCTGAAGCCGTTCATCTACGGGCTCGCCTTCGAACAGGGACTGGTGGCGCAGGAAACGCTGATCGAGGACAGCCCGGTCGATTTCGGCGGCTACCGGCCCAAGAATTTCGACATGGGTTATCAGGGCGATGTCAGCGTCCGCCAGGCGCTGCAATTGTCGCTCAACGTGCCGGCGATCCGCGTGCTCGACGCGGTCGGTCCGGCGCGGCTGACCGCGCGCTTCCGCCAAGCCGGCGTCAACCCTATCCTGCCGATCAACGAGGCGCCGGGCCTGGCCATCGGCCTCGGCGGCGTCGGCGTCACGCTGCGCGACCTGGTCCAGCTCTATACGGGGCTCGCCAATGGCGGCAAGACGCACACGCTGCATGACGGCACCGAGCCGGCCAATGCCGAGCGCACCACCGCCACCATCCTCAACGATCAGGCGAACTGGCAGATCATCGACATCTTGTCGGGGGTCAAGCCACCCGAAGGCGCCTTGCAGCGCGGCATCGCCTACAAGACCGGCACCTCCTACGGCTACCGCGACGCCTGGTCGGTCGGCTTCGACGGCCGCTATGTACTGGGTGTCTGGGTCGGGCGTCCCGATGCCAGCGCCGTGCCGGGCCTTTCCGGCTACGTCTCGGCCGCCCCCATCCTGTTCGAGGGCTTTGTCCGCTCGGGCCTTGCCACCGTGCCGCTGCCGAGCAAGCCGCCCGGCGCCTTCACCCCCAAGCGCGAGGACCTGCCGGTGACGCTTGCCCGCTTCGGCGCCGGCGCCGATGGCCTGGTGCAGGCGACGCCGACCGAGCCCGCGCCGACAATCATCTTCCCGCCGGACGGCGCCCGCGTCGACCTCGCCACGAATTCCGCCGACGCCACGCCGCTGGTGCTCAAACTGCAAGGCGGCCGTGCGCCGTTCCGCTGGCTTGCGAACGGCAAACCGCTGGTTGGCCTCGACCGCCGCCGTACCGCGACCTGGCAACCGGACGGCGCCGGCTATTCGACGCTGACCGTGATCGACGCGGCCGGGCGAGCGGCCAGCGTGAAAGTGTTCGTTGAATAGAGTGCGCCAGGCGATTCTGCGCGTTGGCTTTTTCGCGCTGACGGTTGTCGCTCCCGTTCTGCCGGCACTTGCCGACCCCCTGCCCGCCGGCTTCGTCCGCCTCGCCGATATCGCCCCGTCGATCTATCAGGACATCCGCTACGCCGGATCGGACAATTTCCTCCACCGCAAGGTGACCGGCTACGATGCACCTGTCTGCATTCTCACCTTGCAGGCGGCGCAAGCTCTTGCCAGCGTCCAGCAGGCCATCGCCGCTAAAGGCCTGACGCTGGTGGTCTTCGACTGCTACCGCCCTGCCCGTGCCGTCGCCGACATGGGCGACTGGACGCGACAAGGCGGGCCGCCCGATCCGCGATGGTATCCCGGGGTTCGGCGTGGCGACCTCATCGCCAAAGGTTATGTCGGCGAACTGTCGACCCATTCGCGCGGTTCGACCGTCGATGTCGCGATCGCGCGGGCCGACGGCCCATCCGTCGCCAAATCCGCTTGCGGCGCCATCGATGCCGATACGCTCGATTTCGGCAGCGGTTTCGACTGTTTCGACCCGATGAGCGAGACGGCGCATCGCCCGCTCGGCGATGAAGCGACAGCAAACCGCAGGCTGCTCGTCGAGGCCATGCGTGCCGGCAGCTTCAAGAACTACGCGCGCGAATGGTGGCACTATACGCTCCGGCATAAGCCCTTTCCCACCCAGCGCTTCGATTTCCCGGTGAGCGCCGAGTGATTTGCCGGACCAGCGCGCCTTGCCTCGGCACCGCGCATCCCTAGATAGAACCTCGAATCCGCGCCGAGCGCCGGCGAGGAAAATATTTCCCCATGCGACCGAAGATCGTCGAAGATTTTCTTCAGGAGGACAAAAAAGGCAACATTCGATGCATCTAATTTCTATCAATTCGCTAGATTTGGCGCGGGTTCAACGGAGGCAGAAATGACCAAACCTCATTTCCGGAAACTGCTCGGCGCACTGGTCGCCACATCTGTCCAGTTCGGCACGCTCGGTTTCGCGTTCGCCGACACCACCATCCTGAACGTGTCCTATGATCCGACGCGTGAGCTCTACAAGGCCTATGACGAGGCCTTCGCCGCCCACTGGAAAGCCGAGACCGGCGAGACGGTAACCATCCAGCAGTCGCATGGCGGATCGGGCGCCCAGGCGCGCGCCGTGATCGACGGCCTCGACGCCGACGTAGTGACGCTGGCGCTCGAAGGCGACATCAACGCCATCGTCTCCAAATCGAAGAAGATCAATCCCGACTGGCGCAAGAAATTCGAAAACAATTCAGCGCCTTACACCTCGACCATCATCTTCCTGGTCCGCAAGGGCAATCCCAAGGGCATCCACGACTGGAGCGACTTGGTCAAGGATGGCACCCAGGTGATCACCCCCAATCCGAAGACCTCGGGTGGCGCCCGCTGGAACTATCTCGCCGCCTGGGCCTACGCCAACGCCCATGATGGCGGCGACGAAGCCAAGACCAGGGAATTCGTCGGCAAG
Source organism: Mesorhizobium sp. 2RAF45 (assembly GCF_052115225.1). Taxonomy (NCBI): domain Bacteria; kingdom Pseudomonadati; phylum Pseudomonadota; class Alphaproteobacteria; order Hyphomicrobiales; family Phyllobacteriaceae; genus Mesorhizobium; species Mesorhizobium sp. 2RAF45. Next base: position 836,889 of record NZ_JBFRGG010000001.1, read on the forward strand.
CTTTACGCCAATGCCCCGGTTCTCGACACCGGCGCGCGCGGCTCGACCGTCACCTTCGCGCAAAAGGGCATCGGCGACGTGCTGATCGGCTGGGAAAACGACGCCTATCTGGCGCTCGACGAATTCGGTGCCGACAATTTCGAGATCGTCTATCCGCCGACATCGATCCTGGCCGAGCCGCCGGTGGCGATCGTCGATGCCAATGTCGATGCCAAGGGCACGCGCAAGGTGGCGGAAGCCTATCTCGGCTGGCTCTATTCCAAGGAAGGCCAGACGATCATCGCCAAGAACCACTATCGTCCGGCCAAGCCCGAACTGGTGGCGCCGGCGGATCTGCCCAAGACCCCCGACATCAAGCTGATCTCCATCGACGATCCGCTTTTCGGCGGCTGGAAGAAGGCGCAGCCTTATCATTTCGGCGATGGTGGTATATTCGACCAGATCTACAAGCCGGCCCAGTGAGGTTGGGCAGTGCCCGAAGAAGCCCGCGAATGGGCTTCTTTCAGCGAAAATCTGGTTGAGTAAGAAGGGACGATCCAGAACCCCATGACCACAGCACCCGCGCAGGCGGGGTGGCGATTCAGGCAGCCGAGTGTCATTCCGGGTTTCGGATTGACGCTCGGCTTCTCGCTTGCCTACCTCACCCTCATCATCCTCATTCCGCTGTCCGGGCTGATCTGGCGCTCGGCCTCGCTCGGCTGGGCTGAATTCTGGGCGATCGCCAGCGACCGCCGCACCATCAACGCGCTGGAAATCAGCTTCGGCACCGCCTTCCTCGCGGCGGCCGTCAATGTCGTCTTCGGCACGCTCGTCGCCTGGGTACTGGTGCGCTACCGCTTTCCCGGCCGCCGCATTGTCGACGCCATGGTCGACCTGCCCTTCGCCCTGCCGACCGCGGTGGCCGGCATTGCGCTCACCACGCTCTATGCGCCGAATGGCTGGATCGGCAAATTGCTGATGCCGCTCGGCATCAAGGTCGCCTATACGCCGCTCGGCATCGTCGTGGCGCTCGTCTTCATCGGCCTGCCCTTCGTCGTGCGCACGGTGCAGCCGATCATGGAGGAGATCGACAAGGAGGTGGAGGAAGCCGCCGCCACGCTTGGCGCCAGCCGCTTCCAGATCATCACCCGCGTGCTGTTTCCGGGCCTGGCGCCGGCCATCATCACCGGCTTCTCGCTGGCCTTCGCGCGCGGCGTCGGCGAATACGGCTCGGTCATCTTCATCGCCGGCAACCTGCCCTACAAATCCGAGATCGCACCGCTGCTGATCGTCATCCGGCTGGAGGAATACAATTACCCGGCGGCGACCGCGATCGCTGCGATCATGCTGGCCCTATCGTTCGTCATGCTTCTGGTCGTCAATCTCGTGCAGACATGGAGCCGCAAGCGCTATGGCTGATCCCGAAATCAAATCCTACGAACCCTACCATGAGAGCCGCTCGGCGGCGGTGACCGAGAGCCGTCCGGCACAGGCCGTGCTGATGGCGATCGCTTTTATCTTCCTCGGCGTCTTCCTGCTTTTGCCGCTGATCATCGTCTTCCACGAGGCGCTGGCAAAAGGCGTCAGTGCCTATACGCAGGCATTGGGCGAGCCGGACGCACGCTCGGCCATCCACCTGACACTGCTTGTCGCGGCGATCTCGGTGCCGCTCAATGTCGTCTTCGGCATCTCCGCCGCCTGGGCGATCGCCAAGTTCGAGTTCAAGGGCAAGGCGTTTCTCACCACGCTGATCGACCTGCCCTTCTCGGTCTCGCCGGTCATCTCGGGCCTGGTCTATGTGCTGCTGTTCGGGGCGCAAGGGCTGCTCGGTGAGTGGCTGAAGGCACACGGCATCCAGATCCTGTTCGCCGTGCCCGGCATTGTGCTGGCCACCGTCTTCGTCACCTTCCCCTTCGTCGCCCGCGAACTGATCCCGCTGATGCAGGAACAGGGCAATGGCGATGAGGAAGCCGCCCTTTCGCTTGGCGCCAATGGCTGGCAGACCTTCTGGTATGTGACGCTGCCCAACGTCAAATGGGGCCTGCTCTACGGCGTGCTGCTGTGCAACGCGCGCGCCATGGGCGAATTCGGCGCGGTATCGGTGGTGTCCGGCCATATACGCGGCCTGACCAACACCATGCCGCTGCATGTCGAAATCCTCTACAACGAGTACAATGCCGTCGGTGCCTTTGCCGTCGCTTCACTGCTTGCCGGGCTGGCGCTCGTCACGCTGGTCTTGAAAACACTGCTCGAGATGCGCTACGGCGCCGAACTCGCCGCGACGCGCGGACATTGATGCATGTCGCCCAAAAGTGGCTACCGGTTTTGGGACAACGACATGCATCCACCAAAAAAGGTTTTGTAAATGGAAGTTCGCGTTGCCAACGTGCGCAAGGAGTTCGAGCGGTTTCCAGCGCTCCATGACGTGTCGCTCGACATCAAGTCGGGCGAACTGATCGCTTTGCTGGGGCCGTCAGGCTCCGGCAAGACTACGCTGCTCAGGCTGATCGCCGGGCTGGAACGGCCGACGCGCGGCAGGATCTTCTTCGGCGACGAGGATGCTTCGCAGAAGTCGATCCAAGAGCGCAATGTCGGCTTCGTCTTCCAGCACTATGCGCTGTTCCGGCACATGACGGTGGCCGACAATATCGGCTTCGGCCTGAAGGTCCGGCACGGGGCCTCGCGGCCGCCGGCAGCAGAAATCCGCCGTCGCGCTTCCGAGCTTCTCGACCTCGTCCAGCTTTCAGGGCTGGAGAAGCGCTATCCGGCACAGCTCTCCGGCGGCCAGCGCCAGCGTGTCGCGCTGGCGCGTGCCATGGCGATCGAACCCAAGGTGCTGCTGCTCGACGAGCCGTTCGGCGCGCTCGATGCGCAGGTGCGCCGCGAGTTGCGCCGTTGGTTGCGCGAGATCCATGACCGCACCGGCCACACCACCGTCTTCGTCACCCACGACCAGGAAGAGGCGCTGGAACTTGCCGACCGCGTCGTGGTGATGAGCCAGGGCCGCATCGAGCAGGTCGGCACCGCCGACGATATCTATGACACGCCGAACTCACCCTTCGTCTACGGCTTTATCGGCGAATCGAGCTCGCTTCCCGTCAAGGTCGAGAATGGCGAGATCTGGCTCGCTGATCGCCCGATCGGGCTGTCGGCGCCGCACGCGCCCGAGGGCGAGGCGACGCTCTATTTCCGCCCGCACGACGTCGAACTGCTCGATGGCTGCAGCGGCTGCATCGCCGGCACGGTCGCCGCCAGCCGCCGCGTCGCCGGCACCCGGCGCGTCGAACTCGAGATCGGCGGCGAACGCCAGCGGGTCGAGATCGAACTGCCCGTCGGACATCCCGCGGCGCAGAAGAGCCGGGTGGCGTTCCGTCCGGGGCGTTGGAAGCTGTTTCCCGCGGCCTAGGGCCACGGTGATTTGGTACGCCAAAGGGACATCTCGGACCGATGGCAGTGACCTAAGCTTTTACCAGGCCCTTCAACGATAGCACCAAGGTCATTGGATGCTTCGGAGAAGCCGCGAAGCCGTAGTGCTCGTAGAAGGCTTTCGCCTCATCCGATATGGCATGAACGAAAATGCCGCGAATCCCGAGGATCGTCGCGGCGTGGCCGGCGCGCAGAACGGCGTCTTGCAGGAGCGCGGCACCCAGCCCCTTGCCTTGCCAGCCTGCGTCCACGGCAAGGCGCCCGAGTACGACCATTGGGATGGGATCCGGCATGTTGCGACGGATGGGGCCAGGCGCCTCCGCAAGATCAAGCCCGCCCGAAGACAGGCAGTAATAGCCGACAACCCGAGCGCCTTCCGCCACCACATAAGTCCGAGACGCGCCACCGACTTGGTTGGCCCGCGCCCTACGGCGAAGCCATTGGTGGAGGCTTTCAGTCCCACTTTGGAAAAGTTCGAGATCGTGGTTTTCGGCCAGGGGCGCCGGCGCCAATAGCATCAGTCCTGCCATGGCTTGGGCGCGTTCATAAGGCGCGCAAAACCCTCCCCGCTTGGCGGTTTGTCAAGGATGTCGAGATAATGCCGGTAACTCTCCGGATCCACCTTGATCAGGGTCTGGTCGAGCAGCGTCTCCTCAGCCGAACGGTAGGCGGCGTCGATCATGAAGTCGGAGCGGGTTTTCCCGCGTATTTTCGCGGCGCGGTCAATTAGTATGCGCATGTCCTCTCGGATACGCAGATTGACAGGCTTGGCGTGGTTCTCAGGGGCGGCCTTTGTCATGGAGGACTCCTTTCCGGCATCATAGCACTTCGCATACACAATGTGTATCTACTTGTTGCCTTGCCAGGAGGGACTGAAGGGGCCGGCCAGACAGAGCGAACCCACCTGAAAGAAAATGCTACGATCCGCCAGTTCGGGCAACGGTTTTTCTAGCGACGAGCGCCAAGCTCTGGAACCCATGCCTCGCCCCGCCCCCTGCGCCACGGCTATGGTCTAGCCATAACGCATTGCATCCGGAGCCTTTTCATGAAGCGATTTTTCCTTGGCGTTGCCACCGTTGCCGGCCTGTTCCTCGCATCCTCCCAAGCTTGGTCGGCCGACAAGCTACTCAACGCCTCCTATGACGTCGGCCGCGAACTGTTCGTCCAGGTCAACAAGGCCTTCGTCGCCGGGCATCCGGGCGTGACAGTCGACCAGTCGCATGCCGGCACCTCGGCGCAGGCCCGCGCCATTGCCGAAGGGCTTGGCGCCGATGTCGTCACCTTCAACCAGGTCACCGATGTCGATTTCCTGGTCAAGAAAGGGCTCGTCTCCGCCGACTGGCAGAAGGACTTCCCCAACAACGCCTCGCCCTTCTATTCGCTGCCTTCATTCCTTGTGCGTGCCGGCAATCCCAAGCACATCAAGGACTGGAACGATCTGGTGCGCGACGACGTGCAGGTGATCTTCCCCAACCCGAAGACATCGGGCAATGCGCGCTACACCTATCTGGCCGCCACTGCCTACGCCAAGGAAGCCTTCAAGGGCGACGACGCCGAGGTGAAGGAGTTCATCACCAAGCTGTTCAACAATGTGCCGATCTTCGACACGGGTGGCCGCGCCGCGACCACCACCTTCGTGCAGCGCGAGATCGGCGACGTGCTGATCACCTTCGAATCCGAGACGCGCGGCATTCGCAAGGAGTATGGCGACGACAAGTTCGAGCAGGTCACGCCTTCGGTCAGCCTGCTCGCCGAATTCCCGGTGGCGATCGTCGACAAGGTCGCCGACCAGCACGGCACGCGCGAACTGGCCAAGACCTATCTCGATTTCCTCTACACGCCCGAGGGCCAGGACATCCTAGCCCAGAACGGCAACCGGGTGCGTGATGCAGCCGTCGCCGCCAAATACAAGGCCGATTTCCCGGACGTGCGCCTGCTGACGGTGGAAGACGTCTTCGGCGGCTGGGACAAGATCCAGAAAGAGCACTTTGCCGCCGGCGGCCTGCTCGACCAAGCCTATGGCAGCCGCTGACGGTTGCGGCATGGATTGAACAGATGAGGAAAGCCGGCAGTGAGCCGGCTTTCTTCGTTTTTGCCATCAGCCAGGACGAATACGGCATCATCCCGGCAAAACGTTACAAAGAATCAACGCGTTTGTGCCTAACGTGCTATTCGGCGTCTTGTTTTCGCGAAATATCATCGTGCGGCGAAACCGTCATTATTTGCACACAAACAGCCGCCAGATGCGGGGTGGTTGGGGCTTCAACGGGTTGACTCGGGCATGCTGACAAAAAAAGGCAAATACGGCCTAAAGGCCCTCGTGCATCTGTCTGGCCTGCCGGCGGGCCAACTGGCCTTCGTCAACGACATTGCTGTCGCCAACAACATCCCGAAGAAATTCCTCGATGCCATTCTGGGCGAATTGCGCAATGCCGGCTTTGTCCAGAGCCGCAAGGGCAAGGAAGGCGGCTATCGCCTCGCTCGCCCGGCTTCCGAGATCAAGATCGGCCATGTCGTGCGCGTGTTGGACGGCCCGCTGGCGCCGATCCCCTGCGCCAGCCGCACGCAGTACCAGCGCTGCGAGGATTGCGACGAGGCGACCTGCCAGGTCCGGCACATGATGCTGGAAGTGCGCCAGGCCATTGCCGAGGTGCTCGATAACAGAAGCCTCGCCGCCATGCGCGATGCCGATAACGACGATTTCCCGGTCGAGCTCTCCTCGCAGATTTAGTCTAGATCGACGGCTGGGGGCGGCGTTTGTCATAGCAAGGTTCCATGATCGCCCATGGCGATGCCATGACAGGCGACGGTACCGGCTCATGAATTGGCCAGCAGACGCATCGCGTCCGCAACGGCATCGGCGACGGGACGCGTCGCGTCGATTGTCAGCGCCCGCTCATCGCTCCCCGGCGGCTCGAGAATGGCGAACTGGCTGTCGACCAGGCTTGCCGGCATGAAATGGCCCTTGCGGCTGGCGACCCGCTGCCTTGCCGTCGCCGGATCGATCTCCAGATAGAGGAAGACGATGTCGGGGCAAAAACCGCGCAGGCGCTCGCGATAGCCGCGCTTCAGCGCCGAGCAGGCCGCGACCACGCCCTGCCCTTCGCCGACCGACGCCGCGATGCGCTCGCCGATGGCGTCGAGCCAGCCCTCACGCAACTGGTCGGTAAGTGGCTCGCCGCTTGCCATGCGCGCCACATTCTCCGGCGGATGCAGCCTGTCGCCTTCGATGAAGACGGCCCCCAGCGCGGCCGCCAGCGCAATGCCGACAGCCGACTTGCCGCATCCGGCGACGCCCATCACCACAATCGCCGGAGGCACCGAACCGGGAGCGCCCGCCCGCGCCTGCGCTGCTTCTTCGTCCACGGCTAGAACATGATGCCGAAAAGTGTGAAGCGGTTTTCGGACGACATCATGCTCTATCTCCTTGATTTAGAGGCGGATTCAGATTTCAGGTCGATCCGGCCTGAAATCATCCGGCTCTAGCGGCTTGCCGGCGCGCGGCCGTAGAGCAGCAGCATGGCGACAATGACGACGCCATAGATGATCTGCCGCCCCGCCTCCGGCATCTGCATGACCGACAGGATGGATTGCAGAAGCGTGATCAGGATGACGCCGGCGACGGTGCCGAGATAGGACCCGCGCCCACCGAGGATCGAGGTGCCGCCGAGCACCACTGCGGCGATCGACGGCAGCAAATACGCATCGCCCATCGACTGCGCCGCCTTCGAGGCATAACCGGCCAGCAACACGCCGCCAAAGGCCGAGAGTCCCCCGGAGACGGCGAAGGCAATCATCACCACGCGCCTTGTGTCGATGCCGGATAGATAGGCAGCGCGCTCGCGGTTGCCGATGCCGTAGACGGTGCGGCCAAAGCCGGTGCGAGTCAGCACGAAGACCATCGCCGCCCCGATCAGCGCCCAGATGATGACCGCATTGGGCACGCCTGGAACGGCAAAGCCGGTGGCGAGGTAGCGCATCGCGCCCGTGGCCGAATCCTGGGGCGAGAAACCGCCGGTATAGACCACCATCAGCCCTTGCGCGACGGCATTGGTGGCAAGCGTGATGATCATCGAGGGAATGCGCAGATAGGCGACGCCGATGCCGTTGACGACGCCGATCAGCACGCCGCAGAAGATGCCGAACGGAATGGCCAGCACCACGCCGACCGGGCCGTAGGCGGCCGCCGCGCAGGCCATCATGGCGCCCGCGGCCACCGACCACGGCACCGACAGGTCGATCTGGCCGAGCAGGATGACCAGCATCATGCCGGTGGCGATGACGCCGAGGAACGAGGCCACCTTCAACTGCTGCAGCAGATATTCAGGTGACAGGAAGCTTCTGGAATAAAGGCTGCCGAGGAACAGCAACAGCACGATGCAGGCGAATGCCGTCAGCACAGCCGGATCGGCGCGGCGGATGAATTTCGGCATGCGGCCGGCAATGCCGCCCAATGTCGTTTCGCTCACAGGAACCACTCCAGCCGGTTGCGGACCCGAAACAGGGCGAAGGCGCCGAGGCTGACCGCGATCAGCAGGATAACCCCCTGGAACAGCGGCTGCCAGAGCGGATCGAAATCGAACACGAACAACAGATCGCCGATGGTGCGGAAGGCCAGCGCGCCGAAGATGGCGCCGATGGCGCTGCCCTTGCCGCCGAACAGCGAGACACCGCCCAGCACCACGGCGGCGATCGAGAACAGCGTGTAGGCGTTGCCGCTGGCATAGGCAGCGTCGCCCGTATAGGTGAAGAAGGTCAGGAACAGCCCGCCGATCGCGGCCAGCAGCCCGGCCAGCGTGTAGGCGGCGAACTTGCCGCGCCTGATCGGAACGCCCGACATATAGGCCGCCGTCTCCGACGATCCCGCCGCATAGGCAGCACGGCCAAGCACCGAGCGGCTGAACGGCACCCAGATCAACAACACGATGGCGAACAGCACGACGAGGCTCGCCGGCACCACATCGAAGACGCGTCCGGTCATCGCATCGGCCAGGTCCTCATTGACCGAGCCGCCTGGAAAGGGCCGCAGCAGAAGGCCGATGCCGTAAAAGACGGCGCCGGTGGCGATGGTGGCGACGATCGGCTGCAGCCGGCCGTAGATGACGATGGCGCCGTTGATGGCGCCGCACAGAAGACCGACCGCCAGCACGGCGATGACGCCGAGCGTCGTCTGCATGGGCGTGCCCACCACCAGCCAGGAGGCCAGGCAGTTGGTAAGCAGAAAGATCATGCCGACGGACAGGTCGATGCCGGCGGTGATCACCACCAGCGTCTGCGCCATGGCGACGAAGGCGAGCAGCACGCCCTTGTTCGCCGCCGTCTGCACCACATTGGCGGTGAAGCCGGCCGGGTGGTTCGAGGTGTAGATGATGAACATGACGATGAAGATGCCGAGCGCCAGCAGCGTTCCGCGCTGCTCTGCCAGCCAGTAGCGCCAATCTTTCACGCACTTGCTCCCAGGCCCACCGGGCTCTCCTCGCCATGGATGTTGAGCGCGCTCGCTATCAGCGCCCGCTCGGTGATCTCGGCGCCGACCAGTTCGCGCTTGACCGCGCCGTCGTAGAGCACCAGCACGCGGTCGCAGCAGCCGATCAGCTCGTCATAGTCGGTCGAATAGAACAGGATCGCGGCCCCGGCGTCCGCCAGCTTGCGCATCAGCTGATAGAGCTCCTGCTTGGTGCCGACATCGATGCCCCGCGTCGGGTCGTTGAGCAGGATGATGCGCGGCTGGCGCATCAGCCATTTGGCGATGACCACCTTCTGCTGGTTGCCGCCCGACAGCGCGCCGACCGGAATATCGAGGCCCGCCGTCTTGATCGCGAGCAGGCCGACCATATCGTCGATCAGCCGCTGTTCGGCGGCGCGGTCGATGATGCCGCCCTTGGACAAGCGATCGAGCGCGGCGAAGGACAGATTCTCGCGCACCGTCATCGGCAGCATCAAGCCTTCGGTCTTGCGGTCCTCGGGGATCAGCGCCATGCCGATGCCGTCCTCGCGGGCCGCCGCGGGACTGCTGATCGCCACCGGCTTGCCGTCGATCAGCACCTCGCCGGAAAGGCCGCGCAGCACGCCGAAGAAGGCAAGCAGCAATTCGCGCTGGCCCTGGCCGTCGAGACCGCCGAGGCCGACCACCTCGCCTGCCCTGACGGTCAGCGAGATGTCGTGCAGCCGGTCGGCCCAGGAAAGCTTGCGGGCTTCAAGCCTGGGTGCGGCTGTAGCTGGCACGGTCGCCGGTTTGGGCGGGAAGATGTGACTGTATTCGCGGCCGATCATCAATTCGACCACCTCATTGTCGCTCTTCGAGCCGGCCTTGTAGCTGGCGACTTTGCGGCCATTGCGGAACACCGTGCACTGATCGGCAAGTTCGGCGATCTCGTTCATGCGGTGCGAGATGTATAGCAACGCCAGCCCTTCCGAGCGCAGCCGTTTCAGGACGCCAAAAATCTTCGAGACATCCGCCGCCGTGAGCGCCGATGTCGCCTCGTCGAGGATGAGAATGCGTGGCTTTCTGGCCAGCGCCTTGGCGATCTCGACCATCTGCCTTCTTGAAAGGGGAAGGTCCTTGACCAGCGCCAGCGGATGGATGTCGGCCGCGCCAGCGCGCGCAAGGGCTTCCTCTGCGACGCGACGTTGCGCCTTGCGGTCGATCATGCCGAAGCGTTTGGGCGGATCGGAAATGACGATGTTGTCGGCGACGCTGAGATCTGGAACCAGCGACAGCTCCTGGAAGATGCAGACGATGCCTGCCTGGTTGGCGGCGGCTGGCGACAGGAAGGTCACCTCACGGCCATCCAGCGTCATGCGGCCCTCATCGGGCGCCACGACACCGGCCATGACCTTGATCAGCGTCGACTTGCCGGCGCCGTTTTCGCCAAGGATAGCGTGGATGCTGCCGGATGTGACGACAAGCTCCGCCTTTTCCAGAGCTCGCACGCCACCATAGCGCTTGGATATGCCTTCCATCTGAAAGAGCGGAACCGCACTGTCCATCGGCCCTCCCCGGGGCGCTTTGAGCGTATCAATTGACCGGCGCCGCGGGAGATCCCACGGCGCCGGGAGTGCAGCCTACTGGTCCGCCTTGGTCTGCCCCATGATTTCCTGTGCGGTGAAATTGATGCCGCAGGTCGGGAAGGAATTGCCGACGAAGAAATTGTCGGACTGGTCGGGGAAGAAATCCTGACCAGCCTTGAAGTTTGGATCCTCGACGATCGCCAGCGGCAGCTTGACCGATTGCGGGACGACATTGCCTTCAAGCGCCGCGATCGCCGTCTTGATGGCAACCGCCACCTGCGCCGGGCCAGTACCGGCCGACGAGCACTTCAACCCGTCGGCCGCATGGGCCGCGCAGAATTTGCGGAAGCCGTTCTCGGTCTCGCCGCCGAACGGCACGAAGGGATGCTTGGCATCGATCATCGCCTGCACGATGCCGGTGTCGCCGCCCTGCCCGGTGACGCCGTCGAAGGGGCCGTTGGTGGCGATCGCATCGGCCGAAGCCTTTTGCGCAACGCCGTCGTCCCACTTGCCGACGACCTCGGTGACGGCCCATTTCTTGCCGGAGGCATCGAGAACCTCGTGGATGCCAGTGTGGCGGTCAGTGTCGACCGACGTGCCGGCAACGCCGCGCACCTCGAGCACCTTGCCGCCATTCGGCACATGGGAGACCAACCATTTGCCCCACAGCTCGCCAAGACCCTTCTGGTCGACATTGACGTTGATGGCGTCCTTGGTGTCGAGAATGTTGTCGAAGGCAACCAGCACGACGCCGGCTTCCTTGGCGCGCTTGATCACTGGCCCGAATGCGGTCGGGTTCTGCGCGTTGACGACGATCGCGTCATAACCGGAATCGATGAAGTTGTTGATCGCCGAAATCTGCGCCGGCACATCTTCGCCGGTCGAGACGACCTTGAATTCCTTCAGCTTCGCGGCGACGTCCTTCTGCGCCGCATAGGCCTTCGCGGTCTGCACCATCTGGATGCGCCACGTATTGGCGATATAGCCATTGGCGAGCGCGATGCGGTACGGCCCAGCCTTCTTGGGGAACTTGAAGAATTGGGTGTCAGCGGCCCAGGGCGCGAAACAGTCAGGCTCGGCAGCCGGACCTTTGACGATTTCGGGACCCGCGGCAATCGCCGACGAGCTCAACATAACGAATGCAGTGGCGGCAACGATGCCACCGACGATTGACTTGATCATCGATAATCCTCCCGATTGCAGTTCTGATTTGTTGCTTCAGTTTCATGCAATTCTCGCGTTTCCGGCAGGCCCTCCCGCCTTGCCCAGTCACGCCTACCCAGGTGCCAACGACCTTTGCGCCACCTCCCCTTTGCCGTCCCCGTCGATCGAAGAAAAACTATCATATTATACATAATAAACAAGCATGAGCTGTTGCTTATGTATAATAAACAAACCCAGCACTTCAGAGGCGAGGCTCGTTCAGAAAAATGGTAGCGCTACCATAACGTTGTGTAAAGCACCATTTGAGCGTCTTCTAGAAAGCGGGTTCAGCGGGCTGTACTCTCGCGGCGCTTGAGCTCGAAGCCGAGATCGACGACCCGCTCCTGCGGCCGGTCACCGGCGATCGCCGCCAGTGCCATGGCCACGGCACGCCTGCCGATTTCGTAGCGGTAGGTGCGGATGCTGGTGATCGAGGGAAACGCCACCTGCATCATGTCGAGATCGTTGAAACCGACGATGCCGATGGTCTTGGGCACATCGATCGCGGCGCGGTGGCATTCGAACAGCACACCGAGCGCGATGTCGTCATTGTTGCAGAACACGCCGTCGAGCGTCGGCATCTTGGCCAGGGCATCGCGGAACAGTTCTCGCCCAAGCGGCACGCTAGACAGCACCGGCGTGGTGGTGACCAGGCGCGGATCAAACAGCCCGGCCTTCTCCATCGCCGCGCGGTAGCCGGCGAGGCGCCGCTGCGAACGCGGGTCCATGCGCGCGCCGATGAAGCCGATGCGGCGATACCCTGCCTCGATCAGGTGCTCGGTCGCCGTCCTGCCGCCGTCGAAATGCGAGAAGCCGACCATCATGTCGACGGGATCGGGCCCGGTCTCCATCACCTGCACCACGGGGCAGCCGGCATTTTCGAGCAGTTTTCGCGAGGTAGGCGTCTGGTCGATGCCGGCGACGATCAGCGCTGCCGGCCGCTGCGAGCCGAACAGCTGCAAGAGCCGCTCCTCCTCGAGCCCGGAATAGTGCGTGTTGCCAAGCTGGATGCGGAACGGGCTGTCCGACAGGCTGTCATAGATGCCGCGCACCACCTCGGCGAAGACGTTGTTGGTGAGCGATGGCACCAGCACGCCGAACACCTCGGCGCGCGCCGAGGCCAGCGCGCGCGCATTGGGGTCCGGCACATAGCCGAGCTCGTCGACGGCGGCCTGGATCTGACGGCGCAATTCTTCCGAGACGCGCTCCGGCTCGCGCAGCGCCCGCGACACGGTGATGGCGCCGACGCCGGCCTTGCGCGCGACATCCGCTATGGTCGGGCGGCCGCCGCCGCGGCGCGAGCGCGGCTTGATCAAGGCCGAGGTCCGCTTGCACACATCCGCAGTACGATCATCTCAGCTGCCGCCATCTCACCGGCCTATCGCCGCAACCCTTGATGTCTGGGGTCGCGCAGTGCCTGCCTATTGTCAAGCCGAGGCGCGCCTCAGGCTGCCATGACGGCCCTTTGCCTTGCCTTCCACATGAACAGCCCGATCGCCACTATGTTCAGCAAATTCCAGGCGATGCCATTGAGGAAGGCTACGGCGTAGGATCCGGTCAGGTCGTAGATCCAGCCCGACATCCAACCGCCGATCGCCATGCCGAAGATCGTCGCCATCATGACGATGCCGATACGCTGGCCGGCCTCCTTGGCCGGCAGGTATTCGCGCACGATGATCGCATAGCAGGGCACGATGCCGCCTTGCGACAGGCCGAACACCAACGACACGACGTAGAGCGAGGCGAGCCCGTCGAACGGAATGTAAAACAGCAGCGACAGGCATTGCAGCACCGAGCCGATGACCAGGGTCTTCGCACCGCCGATGCGATCGGCGATGAAGCCCGAAGCGAGCCGGCTGACGACGCCCGCCGCCATCATGATCGACAGCATGTCGGCGCCATGCGCAATGCCGTAGCCAAGATCCATGCAATAGGCGACGATATGCACCTGCGGCATCGACATCGCCACGCAGCAGCCAAGGCCGGCGACAACCAGCAGCGCCTGCAGCGCCGCCGGCGACATGGGAATCGGCTGCACAGACCGGCTTCCCGGTGAGCCGGCGGCGGTAGCCTCAGGAGCGCCGCGCCGCAGCATCAGCACCAACGGCACCATGGTGACCAGGCAGAAGATGCCGATCGCGGCATAGGTGAAGCGCCAGCCTTCCGCCTTGATCAGCGTCGGCATGATGGTCGGCCAGAGCGTTCCGGCGAGGTAATTACCGGCCGCCGCCGCCGTGACGGCGACGCCACGCCGGCGGTTGAACCAGTGCGAGATGTCGGCGATGAGCGGCCCGAAGATCACCGACGTGCCGACACCGATAAGCAACCCTTGCGCAAGGGTGAATTGCAGGATCGAGGTCGAAAGTGCGGCAAGCAGCAGGCCGGCCGAGAGTGCCACGGAGGAAATCAGCGCCGGGATCCAATACCCCATGCGATCGATGGCGCGGCCGACCAACACATTGCCGGCGGCGAAGCCCACCATGGTCGCGGTGTAGGGCATGGATGCCGCGGCGCGGTCGACGCCGAACTCCGCCTGCACCGCGGGCAGCACCACGACGACAGCCCACATGCCGACCCCACCGATCGTCGCCAACACCATCGATATGGCCAGGCGCACCCAGGCGTAGGAACTGTCTATGCCGGGGCTCGGCCGGTTCAGGTCGGTTCGGGTCAATGGCGTTTCCTGTCGGCGGTCTCGAAAACCGGCCACCGTTTGCGCCACTATCGGCGCATTCTCTGCGTGCAGCAGCGCCACAGCAGGCAAATCCGTGGCTCCAGAGCGGACAGAAGGCGGGAACCGACGCCAATGTCTGGAGTTTTCCGACCATCAAACCGCAAAGGAGTGCCAGCCATGACCGCTGCCAGGCAGAAATGGTCGGCCGAGGTGACCGAGCACAGCAACGCTATGGATCTCGAGGATCACATCTTCGAGTCCGACGATGCCAGGAAGATCGCCGCCTCGCTCAAACGGTCGGCCGAACACAGCCACCGCCGCAAGGCCGAACCTTTTCAATCCGCCATGTCGATGCTGAATTTCTATATCAACCGCGCCGGCAAGAACCTGCCCGCCACGCGCAGGCGAGTGCTCGAGCACGCCAAGGACGAACTGCGCGTGGCCTTCGGCCGCGAGAAGGAAGGTTAGCTCCAGCCTCGGGTGTATTGAGATTCAGGTCAGGCCGAGCCGAGAATGGTGGTTTTCGAGAACCGGCGCGCAGCGTACGTTTGGGTACGTGAGCACCGGAAGCGCAGAAAACTGCCGTTCGCAGGCCGGCATCACCTGAATATCAACACACCCTAGCGCGACTTGATCACGTGATCGGTGTTGGCGAGCAACTTGCGCACCGCGGCGCGCGCTGCGTCCGGGCGTTGCAGCCGGATGTTCTTCTCGATCGCCTCATGCAGCTTCTGCACGTGATTGAGATCGTCGACCGCCCGTGTCGTAAAGGTGAAGAGATGGTCGAACGCGGATTCGATCAGTACTCCGAGCGGCACCAGAAGATCATTGCCGGATGCGCGCAGGATGGCCAGGTGGAAGCGTGTGTCGGCGCGCGTGCGTTCCTGCAGGCTGGCCGCCTCCCCCATCTCGCGGCAGGCCTGGCTGATCTCGGCCATCTGCTCGTCGGTCCGCCGCATGGCGGCGAAGGCGGTGGCTTCCGGCTCGATGATGTGGCGGAATTCCTGCACCGTCTTCAGAAACACCTCGCGGTCGGGCGAGGTCGCGTACCAGGCGAGCACGTCACGGTCGAGCAGGTTCCAGCGTTCCCTGGGCTCGACCCAGCTGCCGATCTTGGGGCGTGAAGCAAGCAAGCTCTTGGCCATCAGCATCTTGATCGCCTCGCGCACCGCCGAGCGACTGACGCTGAAGGTTTCCGACCATTTCGCCTCATTGGGCAGGATGGTACCGGGCGGATAATCGCCGCGCACGATCCGCAGGCCAATTTCGCTGGCCAGCGACGTGTGCACGCTAGCGCCGGGAATGCGTGCCGCGTCGGGCCGGCGAACACCGGAGGGGCGTTCGGCGGATGCCGGCTTTTTCGGCGATTTTTCCTTGTTCGGCTTTGCGTCCCGCATGGACTTCAGAAAGGCCGGTTTGCGGAAGCTGTCAAGCACCACCGGGCGGTTGGGCCACAAAGCGCGCCGCTATGCACAGCCCAACCCCGTTTTGCCTGCTTGCTCAGGCGGTTTTGACGTATTTGCGCCAGCTATGCTCCGGACGGAAGCCCAGCATATCGCGCGCCTTGCGGTTCGACAGCAGCGTCTCGTACTCACCGAGTTCGGCCTTGACCGGCACGTTGGGATAGAATCGCTTCAGGAGTTCGGCCGTCGGCAGGTCGGACGAAGTGTCGTCATTGGCGGCGTTGAACACCTGGTAGCCGAGCCCGTCCTTTTCGATGGCGCGCAGCGTGATCTGGCCGAGATCGCGCGCGTCGACATAGCTCCAGGCGATGCGCTTGCGGAAACCGGGATCGGCGAACCATTTCGGGAACAGCGAATATTCATGCGGCTCGATGACATTGCCGATGCGCAAGGCATAGATGTCGGTGCCGTTGCGCTGCGCGAAGGCACGCGCGGTCTTTTCGTTGACGATCTTGGACAGCGCATAGCTGTCCATCGGGTCGACGTCATACTCCTCGTCGAGCGGGAAATATTTGGGGTCGCGCGGTTCGTTGGCGAAAACCAGGCCGTAGGTCGTCTCCGAGGAGGCGACGATCACCTTGCGGATGCCGAGCTTCACCGCCGCCTCGATGACATTGTAGGTGCCCATCGCATTGATGCGGAACACTTCATTGTCCGGCGTGATCATGATGCGCGGGATGGCAGCGAAATGCACCACCGCATCCACCGGCTGCGGGCGCAGCGAGGGGTCGAATTCGTGCAGGCCCATATAACTCGACAGCGCGTTGAACACCTGCCCGCTATCGGTGATGTCGGTGACCAGCGTGCGCACCTTGGGATTGTCGAGCGGCTTGGTGTCGATGTTGAGCACCTGGCAGCCCTGTTCGACAAGATATTGCACGACATGGCGCCCAGCCTTGCCGCTGCCGCCGGTGAACATGATCCGCTTCGTCATTCTGGTCTCCATGACAGGCTCTGGAATTACCGTCTATTGTCAGACAATATTGCTTTCTGCAACCGCATATGGCTAAAACAGCGGCGCAATTATCGATAATCCGGGATAGGACGACGACATGAACACCACCACCGCGCGCGAAAAGATCGGCTTCATCGGCCTTGGACTGATGGGGCACGGCATTGCCAAGAATATCGTCGACAAGGGCTATCCCCTGACATTCCTTGGCCGCAAGAACCGCAAACCCGCGGAGGACCTCCTCGGCCGCGGCGCCAAGGAGGCGTCGACCTCGCGCGATGTCGCTGCAGCGTCCGATATCGTCTTCATCTGCGTCACCGGTTCGCGCGAAGTGGAAGCCATCATCCGCGGCCCCGGCGGCCTCAAGGAAGGCTTGAAGAAAGGCTCGGTCGTCGTCGATTGTTCGACCTCGGACCCGGTCTCGACCGTGGCGCTTGCGGCCGAACTCAAGGCGCTTGATATCGACTATGTCGACGCGCCGCTGAGCCGCACGCCGAAGGAAGCCTGGGAAGGCACGCTCGACGCCATGGTCGGCGCACCCGACGCCGTCTTTGCCAGGGTCAAGCCGGTGATCGAGACCTGGGCCGGCCGCATCGTCCACATTGGCGACACCGGCGATGGCCACCGCATGAAGCTGCTCAACAATTTCATTTCGCTGGGCTACGCCGCCATCTATTCCGAGGCGCTGGCCCTGGCCGAAAAGGTCGGCATCTCACCGCCGCGTTTCGACAGCGTCATCCGCAACGGGCGCATGGATTGCGGCTTCTACCAGACCTTCATGCGCTGGACGTTGGAAGGCGACCGCGACGCCCACAAATTCACCATCGCCAACGCCTTCAAGGACCTGACCTATCTGGAATCGATGGCGGGTGCCGCCGGCATCGCCAACCCGCTCGGCAACGCCACCAAGAACTCCTTCGCCGGCGCCCATGCCACCGGCCCGGCCGAGCAGTTCGTGCCGATGCTGGCGACGCATATCGGCAAGGTCAACGGCGTCGACCTGATGCCGACCAAGGATGGTAAGAAGCAGACGATTTAAGGCTCTAACTCTTTGTTTTGACGCAACTCCCTAGGGAGAGCGCTACGCGCTTTCCCGGGAATTGCTCTAACGGCCGGACGGCTACCGCCGCCGGCTGCCGATCCCCTCATCGGTGTCGGCGAGCAGCTTGTGCACGGCATTGCGCGCCGCCGCCGGCCGTTGCAGGCGGATGTTCTTCTCGATCGCCTCGTGCAGTTTCTGCGCCCGGTTCTGGTCGCTGACCTGGCGTGTCGTGAAAACGAAGAGATGGTCTAGTGCGGACTCGATCAGCACGCCGAGCGGCACCAGCAGGTCGTTGCCCGAGGCCCGCAGGATGGCGAGGTGGAAGCGCGTGTCGGCACGGATGCGTTCCGGCAGGTTCGCAGCCTCCCCCATCTCGCGGCAGGCCAGGCTGATCTCGGCCATCTGCTCGTCGCTGCGCCGCATGGCGGCGAAGGCGGATGCTTGCGGCTCGATGATATGGCGGAACTCCTGCACGGTGCGCAGGAAGGTTTCACGGTCGGGTGCGGTCGCGTACCAGGCAAGCACGTCGCGGTCGAGCAGGTTCCAGCGCTCCTTCGGTTCGACCCAGCTGCCGATCTTGGGACGTGATGCCAGAAGGCTCTTGGCCATCAGCATCTTGATCGCCTCGCGCACCGCCGAGCGGCTGACATTGAACGTCTCCGCCCATTTGGCCTCGTTGGGCAGGATGCTGCCGGGCGGATAGTCGCCGCGCACGATCCGCAGCCCAATCTCGCTGGCGAGCGAGGCATGAACACTGGACCCGGGAAAGTGCGCCGCATCCGCCCTGCGCACGACCGCCGGATCGCGGCTGGCTTGCGCCTTGGCCCGGCTGGCTTGTCTCTTTGCCTTGTCCTGGGGCATCCACGTTCCAATAGGTCGGCCGCCTGTCGCCCGGAGATACTCCGAACCCTTTGGCGCGCCGATCCCGTCACCGAAAAATCCAAACCACGGACGCGTCAAGGCCGGAGCCTGTTGCCCCTTGCCACGGCGTCTCGCTCAGGAATTGACGGGGCGCCCGTTGCCGAGCGCCCCGGATCGGAAGACCTATTTCTGGATGCAGGTGTCGACCGTATCCTTGGTGCATTCGTCGAGGCCGGTGAAGACCGGATCGTCGACCTTCTTGCCCTCGATCAGGTCGATCATCACCGACGGCGCCTTGTAGCCCATTTCAAAAGGCCGCTGGCCGACCAGCGCGGTGACCAAACCATCCTTGGCGATCGCCACTTCGTCGCCGATCGTGTCGGCGGCGCCGATGACGAAGTCGTTCTTGGCCAGCCGGTCCTTCAGCGGTCCAACCAGGTCACGATAAGGCTGCGGCGCGCCGAACAGCGGCCAGCCGCCCATGATGCCGAAGGCGTCGAGCTTGGGGTTGGCGGCGAGGATGTCGGTCATCGCCTGAACGCCCTTGGCGCCGTCGTCATTGGTGAACACCGGGCAACCGGCGACTTCCGTCCATCCGCCTTCACCGGCAAGTGTCGCGAGACCTTCCTTGCCCGTCAGAGCGTCGCGCATGCCTTGTGCGCGGCGCAGGATGTTGTCGGCAGCCGGATTGCCTTCGATCGTGCAGATCGTGCCGCCCTTCGGCTTGGCCTTCTTGATGTACTCGCCGATCTTCTTGCCCATCAGGTAGTTGTCGGTGCCGAGATAGGTCTTGCGAAGGGCTGCGTCTTCCTTGGCAAGGTCGGCGTCGACGGTCATGATCGGGATCGACGGATTGGCGCTCTTGATCGTCTGCGCGATCAGCGGCGCGTTGGACGGCGAAATCGCCATCGCAACGGTGTCGGGCTTGCTCAGCATATCCTGGACGATCTGTGCCTCGCCGGCCTCGTCGGACGTCGACGCCGGACCGGTGTAGAAGCACTCATATTCCGAGCTGGCATTCTCCTTGTTCCATTTCTCGCAGCCCTGATGGATGGCTTCGAAGAACGGGTTGTCGAGACCTTTCACCACGATGACGAGCTGCTTCTTGGCCAAAGCCGGCCCGGCGCCCAGCGCCATGGCGGCGACGGCGGCGAGCAATACTGTTTTCCTCATGTCAGTCCTCCCTTGGAAACAAACGGACACGGCGTGCCCGCCATACAAATCGACTTGATGCGAGATGGCAGAGCCAACGCTCGTGCCGCCGGGCAAGGCCGATAAGCATTTTCAGATGCGACCGGACCGGCAACGTGCCGGAACGGCCGATAACCTCCCACCGGTCCCGCCGCGACAAAGGCCCAGGACCGGAAATCTTTCTCCGACCATCAACTAATAACGGCGCGGCGCCAACGTCAATTGCTATTTGTCCTACAAAACGGATTTTTCAGAAGCACATGTCACTATTCGTCTGACAAATAGCCAATTTCGACAATTGACGCCCGAGTAGGCATTCGCGTAAATGCCGAAGATCGTTGCTTCCGGGAGGAATGGGGAGCACGATATCGGAGCTGCGACCTGGAAAAGGCATGCAGCAAGACATGGGAGGCAACAGGCTGGTGGCGGTTCTCGAACTCACCAACATCTCGAAGCATTTTGGCGCCATCCAGGCTGTCAACGACGTGTCGCTGTCGATCGAACCCGGCCAGGTCGTCGGCCTGATGGGCGACAATGGCGCCGGCAAATCGACGCTGGTCAAGATGATCGCCGGCAATTTCCATCCGAGCCATGGCACCATGCGCATGGACGACAAGGAATTGATCCTGAACAAGCCGGCGGAGGCCCGCCAGCACGGCATCGAAATTGTCCATCAGGATCTTGCACTCTGCAACAATCTGACGGCCGCCGCCAATGTTTATCTCGGCCGCGAGCTGCGGCGCGGCGTCGGTCCATTCCGCATTCTCGACTATGCCGCGATGTACAAGCGCGCCGGCCAGCTGTTCGCCGAGCTGAAGTCCGAGACCCGCCCGCGCGATCTCGTCAAGCAGATGTCGGGCGGCCAGCGCCAGGCGGTGGCGATCGCCCGCACCATGCTGTCGCAGGCCAAAATCGTGCTGATGGACGAACCGACGGCGGCGATCTCGGTCAGGCAAGTCGCCGAAGTGCTCAACCTGATCCGCCATCTGCGCGACCAGGGCATAGCGGTGGTGCTGATCAGCCACCGCATGCCCGACGTGTTCGACGTCGCCGACCGCGTCATCGTCATGCGGCGCGGACGCAAGGTCGCCGACAAGGCAATCGCGTCGAGTTCGCCCGAGGAGGTCACCGGGCTCATCACTGGCGCCATCGAGCAGGTCTCGTGAGCGCGGCTAATCCGGATTTCACCAGGCTGGCGTGCATCGCCGCCGGCAGGAAAGGTCGATAATGGCAGTCACCCTTGATCAGACGATCGCGCAGAAGCAGCACACTTTCCTGTCGCGGCTGTTCTCCACCCAGACCTTCTGGGTGGTGATCGCCGTCATCCTCGCCTGCATCTTCCTGTCGTTCGCCACCGACGCCTTCGCAACGTCGAAGAACCTCTACAACATCACCCGCAACATCACCTTCGTCGCCATCGTCGCGCTCGGCATGACCTTCGTCATCATCACCGGCGGCATCGACCTTTCGGTCGGCTCGGTTCTGTGCCTGTCGTCGATGGTGCTGGCCGTCACCATGCATGCCGGCTATTCGATCGAGATCGGCATCCTTGCCTCGATCGCCACCGCGCTCGCCATCGGTGCCTTCAACGGCATCCTGACCGCCTATCTCGGCTTTCCACCTTTCGTGGTGACGCTCGGCATGCTGTCGATTGCCCGCAGCCTGGCCATGGTCGCCTCCAACAACACCGTCGTCTTCCAGTTCGGGCCGGACCACGACAAGCTGCTGGCGCTCGGCGGCGGCGCCTGGGTGTTCGGCATCGCCAATCCGGTGCTCTACATGATCCTTTTGGCGCTGATCACCGGCTTCATCCTGCGCTGGACCAAGTTCGGCCGGCACATCTTCGCCATTGGCGGCAACGAGCACGCGGCGACGCTGACCGGCGTCCCGGTGAAGCAGATCAAGGTCGCCGTCTACATGATCTCGGCACTGTCGGCGGGCATTGCCGGCATCATCCAGACCGGATGGCTCGGCGCCGTCACCACCAATCTCGGTACCGGCATGGAGCTGCAGGTGATCGCCGCCACGGTCATCGGCGGCGCCAACCTGGCCGGCGGCGTCGGCACCGCCTTCGGCGCCATTGTCGGCGCCGCCCTCATCGAGGTCATCCGCAACAGCCTTGGCCTGCTCGGCATCAATGCCTTCTGGCAAGGCACCTTCATCGGCGGCGCCATCCTGCTGGCGGTGCTGTTCGACCGCATCCGCAATTTCAGGCGCAGCGACTGATTCAAGCGCCTTTCCTTCTCCCTGGTGGGAGAAGGAAAGTGCCGGCGTTATTCGTTTCACCTCCTATCGCTCAGTCTGAAAATCGCCTGAAGCGGCTCGCCCTGCCTATCGGCCAACGGCCGATGCCTTGACGGAAGCCGGAAACCGGCCGCACAATCCTCGATGCAGACGAAGGGAGGCCAGTCGCCTGCGGGAGGATATACCCATGACGGAAGCGATCAGGCTCTACTGGGGCCGGTTCGGACATGTTTCTGTCCTGAATGTCGCGAGCGACTTCGTCACCCATGCCCATGTCGAGGCCCATCTGATCATCTGGCTCGAAGGCACCGCCGGCGAGATGACCATCGGCCGCGAGACGGTGCGGCTCGGCCCCCGCACCGCCGCCGGCATCAATTCCTTCCAGCCGCACAGCCACGTCCTGTCGCAAAACGGGACGCCAGGTCTGTTTCTCGCCTTCTACATCGATCCCGACTGGGCGCGCCGCCGCCGCGACCTGCCCTCCTCCGCGCCGCTGTTTGCCCAGGCGAAGATCACGCTCGAGCCATGGCTGCACCAGGCCGCCGCCAGCCTGCTCGACCATCTGACCGACAATGAGAGCGTCGACGACGTCGCCAATTACGAGATCGAGCGCTTCATCGATTCGGTGCTCGATGCCGCCGATGCGTCTGCGCCGCAGGAGGCGCGCACCCGCATCAACACCATGCAGGACTTCCGCGTCCGCAAGGCCATCCAGCTGATGAAGGCCAATGTCTGCGAGCGCATTTCCTTCGACGATGTGGCGCGAAGCGTCGGCCTGTCGCGGCCGCATTTCTTCGCCCTGTTCAAGGAACAGACCAATCTGACGCCCAATGTCTACTGGAACACGCTGCGCATGGAGGAAGCGGTGCGGCAGTTGCAGTGGTCGCAGGAGCCGCTGATCTCGGTTGCCTGCAATCTCGGCTTCACCACGCAGGGCAATTTCTCGCGCTTCTTCCGCGACCATGTCGGCGTGCCGCCGACGCTCTACCGCGAGGCCGCGCGGGCAACCGCCTGAGCCTGCTTTTTCAGACTCCTTGATACGCGCGCAAGACGCTTTGATAAGTGCTGCCGTGAAAGGCGCCCTACCCTTGCCCGACTGTCGCATTCGCAAGGGAACGTCCTATGGCAAAAGTCACCATCTCCAGCGTCATCGACGCGCCGGTCGAAAAGGTCTGGGCGCGCATACGCGATTTCAACGGCCTGCCGGGCTGGCATCCGCGCATGGTCGAAAGCCATATCGAGGACGGCAAGAACGCCTCGACGATCGGCTGCGTGCGCAATTTCGAGCTGATCACCGGCGCGCGGCTGCGCGAAAAACTGCTCGACTTTTCCGATGAGAACTACCTCGTCAGCTATTCCATCCTGGAAACGCCGCAGCCGCTGACCAACCACAAGGCGACGCTGCAGCTCAGGCGTGTCACCGATGGCGACCGCACCTATGCCGAATGGACCGCCAGCTTCGACGCAGCGCCCGAAGAAGCCGACAAGATCGCCGCCGGCATGGGCGCCAACGTCTTCCAGGGCGGTTTCAACGCCCTGAAGAGCCATTTTCCGGCCAGGACTGAAAACAGGAGCGTTCCATGGCGCTTGCCCTCCAGACTTTCCCGACCGTGAAGGACGCCAACGCAGCGCTGAAGGCGGCCGGCACCCGCTATCTCGGCGGCGGCACCCTCGTGGTCCGCGCGGCCAATGAAGGCGATGTTTCAGTCTCCGGCCTTGTCATGTCGACCGACCCGGCCCTGTCGGCCATCGCGGCCGCCGGCGGCAAGGTCCGCATCGGCGCTTCGGTGACCATGGCGGCGATCGCTCGTCATCCCGACCTTGGCCCCCTCGCAAAGGCCGCACGCGCCGTCGGGGGTCCGGCGATCCGCAACATGGCGACCGTCGGCGGCAATCTGTTCGCGCCAGCGCCCTATGGCGATTTCGCCGTGGCCTTGCTGGCGCTCGACGCCGCGGTCGGCACCGAGGATGGCGAATTGCCGATCGAGACTTTTCTAGCCAGGCGGGACGGCAGCCGCTCCATCGTCACGTCAGTGAGCTTCACGCTGCCGAAGGCCGACGGCTTCCGCTTTCTGAAAGTGTCGCGGGTCAAGCCCAAAGGCGTTTCGGTGCTCAGCATCGCGGCCGTTCTGGAACAGGCTGCCGACGGCACCGTGTCCTCGGCGCGGATCGCGCTTGGCTGCATGGCCGACCGGCCAATGCGGGCCAAGGCGGCGGAAAAGGCGCTCAAAGGAAAGAAACTCGACCAGAACGGCATCGCGGCAGCACTGGCCGCCGCCACCGAGGGCATTGCGCCGATCACAGATCCGATCGCCAGCGCCTGGTACCGCGCTGAAGTCCTGCCGGTCCATCTCGGCCGGCTGCTGCTGGCCTGAAATCACCGTTGGGGGGCGCGCGTCTGTCCGATCCGTCGGGCAGGCGCGCAAGGAGGAAACATGGCGAAGGTCCCGGTTCAATTCACGCTCAACGGCTCCGAGAAAGCCGAATTCATCGACAGCGGCACGACGCTACTCAACGCTTTGCGCGACAAGATCGGCGACACTTCGCCGAAAGGCGGCTGCCACCAGGGCACATGCGGCGCCTGCTCGGTCATCATCGACGGCGAACTCAGGCTGTCCTGCCTGACATTAGCCGAAACCTGCAATGGCGCTGCCATCACCACGACATCCGGCCTTGCCGAAGGCGGCGTGCTGCATCCACTGCAGCGCGCCTTCCTCGACACCTTCGCCACGCAATGCGGCTTCTGCACGCCGGGAATGATCATGGCCGCCAAGGTGTTGCTCGACCACACGCCCAACCCCAGCCGCGACGAGGTGGTGGAGGCGCTGTCGGGCAATATCTGCCGCTGCACGGGCTACGAGCCGATCATCCAGGCGGTGCTCACCTCGGCCCGCGCCAATTCGCAGAACGCGGCCTAGAGCCGGATGATTTCAGGTCTGTTCGACCTGAAATCCGAATCCGGCTCTAAATCAAAGAGATAGAGCATGATGTCGTCCGAAAACCGCTTCACACTTTTCGGCATCATGCTCTGAGGGGAAGCAAAGATGGAACTGCGCAAGAACTACTTCGCCGATGTCCGCAAGGACGATCTGCACGAAATCGGCCAGCCCCGGCCCCGTTCGGATTCACCCGGCCATGTCACCGGCAAGACTGCCTTTTTCGCCGACCGCAGTTTTCCCGGCATGCTGCACCTGAAGATGGTGCGCAGCCCGCACCACCATGCCCGCATCCGCAGCATCGATACCTCGGAGGCCGAGAAGCATCCCGGCGTGGTGAAAATCCTCACCGCCAGGGATGTGCCGCACAATGTCTACACCATCCTGATCCTCATCCAGATCGGCCCTGAGGACGAGACGGTGCTGGCCGACGGCAAGGTGCGCTGGAAGGGCGAGGCCGTGGTGGCGGTGCTGGCCGAGACCGAGCGCGCCGCGCAGGAGGCCGCCGCCAAGGTCAAGATCGACTACGAAGTGCTGCCGGCCGTCTTCGACATGGAGGAAGCGCTGAAGCCCAGCGCGCCGCTGGTCAACGAATATCACGGCCAGAACTATTATCTCTATGACAGCGGCGAGTGCCGCAAGGTCCGCTTCGGCGATGTCGAGGCGGGGTTCGCCAGCGCCGACCACATCCTGGAGCAGAGCTACCAATCCTCGCCGATCGAGCATGCGCCGACCGAGACCACCGGTTGCGTGGTGGCGCCCGAAGGCAATGACCGCTTCACCTGCTACACCAACACGCAGGCGATGTTCTTCACCCTCGACAACACCTCGATCATCCTGCAGATGCCGGGCTCGAAGCTGCATTTCGTCGGCGGCACCGTCGGCGGCGGCTTTGGCGGCAAGGTCGACGTCATCGTCGAGCCTATCGCCATCCTCGGCGCCAAGCTCACGGGCCGGCCGGTCTCCTTTGTCTACAGCCGTGAGGAGGAGATGCAGATCTCCTCGCCCCGCGCCGCCGAAAAGGTGGTCATCAAGGATGGCGTGATGAACGATGGCCGCATCGTCGCGCGCAAGGTCACAGGCTACACCGATGCCGGCGCCTATTCACGCCACTCGCCCTATGGCGCGCAGAAAGGTGCCGGGCACTATCCCGGCCCCTACACCATCCCCAATGTCTGGATCGACACCTATTGCGTCTACACCAACCGCACGCCGTCCTCGGCCATGCGCGGCTTCGGCGTCACCATCGGCGATTTCGCGCTGGAGGTCCAGATGGACAAGCTGGCGCGGCTGATCGGCATGGACCCGCTCGAATTCCGCTTCATCAACGCCTATCGCGACGGCGACATGAAGGCACACCGCCAGCCGACGGAAGGGGCAGCACTCATCGAGTGTATGCAGGAAGCGTCGCGCGCCGCCAACTGGCCGGTGGCGGAGAAATTCATGGCGATGTCCTCCTACAGGAAGGGAGCCTGATATGGCGATCCGGCGTGGACGCGGCGTCGCCGCGATCAACTATCCCACCGGCATGAATCTTGGCGGCGACCCGACCCAGGCGCTGGTGCATTCGACGCCGACCGGCAATTTCATGGTGACGCTGTCCTCCGTCGATCTCGGCCAGGGCATGAAGCAGATCATGGCGCAGATCTGCGCCGAGACGATCGGCGTGCCCACCGACCGCGTCGTCGTCGACACCGCCGACACTGACACCGGTCCGCACTGCATGGGCACCTTCGCCTCGCGCGGCACGCACCGCGCCGGCAATGCCGTCATCCAGGCGGCCAGGGAAGCCCGCCAGGTGATGCTGGAAGTGGCGGCCGAGGAATTGGAAGTGAATGCTTCCGATCTTGAGACCGACGGCCAGGGCAACATACTGGTCAAGGGCGCGCCGCAGAAATCGATCTCGATCTTCGATGTCGCGCTGTCGGCGCATTTCAAGCGCGGCCGGTCCATATCGGGCCGCGGCATGTTCCTGATCCCGCGCTCCTATCCGGAGAAGGAAACCGGCGCGATGAAGCCGTCGACCTGCTACGCCCACGCCTGCACCGTGGCCGAAGTCGAGGTTGACGACGAGACCGGCGAGGTCACGGTTCTAACGGTCAAGAACGTCTTCGAGATCGGCCGTGCGCTGAACCCGAAAATGGTCGAGCAGCAGCTGGTCGGCGGCTCCTGGATGGGCATCAGCCACGCGCTCTACGAAACCACCGAGCCCTATTATCCCAACCGCGACCATGGCGGCACCGACTTCAACCAATATCTGATGCCCGGTCCTGGCGACCTCGCGCAAACCGAGATCATCGTCCTGGAGCGGCCTTCGGCGGATGGTCCTTACGGTGCCAAGGGACCGGGCGAAATGTGCGCCAATCCGCAGATACCGGCGGTCGCCAATGCCGTCTTCGACGCCGTCGGCGTGCGCATCGACACGCTGCCGATCACGCCGGAGCGCATTTTGCGCGCGCTCAAGGCGCAAGCGGCGAACTGACATGCCCAAGGTGAAAGCCGAGTCCGTCGCGACCTCGCCGGAGGCGGTGACGCAGCACCTTGCCGCCTCGCGCTATCTGGCCGACGACAGCCTGGCCACGGCCATCTTCCTGGCGATACGCCTGGGCAAGCCGCTGCTGCTCGAAGGCGCGCCAGGCGTCGGCAAGACGGAAGCGGCCAAAGCGATCGCCGAGCTGCTCGGCCGCGATCTGGTGCGGTTGCAATGCTATGAAGGCATCGATGCCGCGCATGCGCTTTACGAATGGAATTACCAGCGCCAGCTGCTCGCCATCCGCCATGCCGGCGAGCATGAGATCGACATCTATGACGACCGTTTTTTGATCGCCCGCCCGCTGCTGCAGGTGCTGAAGGCGCCGGAGCAGCGCGTGCTGCTGGTCGACGAGATCGACCGTTCCGACCATGAATTCGAGGCGCTGCTGCTGGAATTCCTCTCCGATTTCCAGATCAGCATTCCCGAGCGCGGCACCGTCCGCGCCGCAGCCCAGCCGATTGTCATCCTGACCTCGAACCGCACCCGCGAGCTCGCCGAGGCGTTGCGCCGCCGCTGCGTCTACCACTGGATCGGCTATCCCGATGCCGGGCGCGAGGCCGCCATTATCATGCTGCGCGCCGGCGACGTCGCCGAGGCAACCGCGCGCGCCGTGGCGGCAGCCGTGCAGACTATCCGTGCCCGGCCGCTGGCCAAGCCGCCCGGTATCGCCGAGGCCGTGGAATGGGCCAATGCCGCGACCATCCTCGAAAAAGGCGGCAGCCCCTGGCCGGAAGCCTTCCGCCGCGCCATCGGCGTATTGATCAAGGACGAGGAGGACCTCTCCTACATCGCGCCTGAGCTTGGCCGGATTGTTGAGGAGGCACTGGGGTGAGCCGCGACCTCAACAATCCCTTCTCCCCGTTTACGGGGAGAAGGTGCCCCGAAGGGGCGGATGAGGGGCAGCGCCATCATGGGCAGAAGATGGCGCTGCCCCTCACCTGCCTGCCGGCATCGGGGGTCGAGCCGCCTGTCTCGACCCGTCCTGCGGACCCCCGTAAACGGGGGGAGGAGAGCCTACCTCCCGCCGCCCAACCCTTCCTCAGCTTCGGCCGGCTGTTGCGCCGCTACGGCTTCGCCGTCGCACCGGAGCAAATCTCCGGCTTCATGCAAGCGGTGACATTACTTGGCCCGCGCTCAATGGCCGACATTCGCGAGGCGGCCCTCGCCACGCTGGCACCCCCACCCGATCGCCGCGACGAATTCGAAGCCCATTTCCAGAGCCATTTCTATGGGAACACTTCAGCCGTGGTCGAAGGCGAAGCGGAGGAGGAAACCCGCATCAAGGATGATGGCGGCGCCGATAACGAGCGGATCGAGGCCGAGCGCAGCCAGGAAGGCGGCGAGCTATCTTCGGCACTCGAGCAGTTGAGCACGCGCGATTTCCAGCGCGACGACGACAGCCTGACCGCCTTCCGCCGCAAGCTCTCCTCCGCTTTGCCCGCCCGCCGCTCCTTCCGCACCGTTCGCACCGCTTCGCGCGGCAAGCTTGATCTGCGCCGCTCGCTCAGGGAAATCGTCAGCGCCGACGGCGACGTGCCCTCGCCGCTGCTGCGCCGCCGCCAGACCGTGCCGCGCAAGCTGCTGCTCTTGATCGACGTCTCCGGCTCGATGAAGCTGCACACGGCGGACTATCTCAAGCTGGCGCATGCCGCCGTGCAAGGTGCGGACCGCGCCGAGATCTTCACCTTCGGCACGCGGCTGACCCGCATCACCTCGGCGCTGCGCATCCGCGACCGCGACCAGGCGCTGGCGCGTGCGGTGGCGCAGGTCGACGACTGGGACGGCGGCACCCGCATGGGGCCGACGCTGCTCGCCTTTCTCTCCGTGCCGCGCTTCTCGTCCTTCGCGCGCGGTGCGGCGGTGCTCATCCTGTCCGACGCGCTGGAGCGCGGCGATCATGCCGAGCTGGAGACCGCGATGCGAAGGCTGAGCGCCCGCGCCTTCCGGCTGTCGCTGGCCACGCCTTTGGCCGGCGACCCGCGCTTCCACCCGGCAACGGCGGCGCTGCGCGCCATCCTGCCTGACCTCGACGATCTCATGGACGGCTCGTCGCTGACCAGCCTCGCCGAATTCATCCTGTCGCTCGCCCGCCCTGCCCCTGCCGCATCGACAATCTGGAAAAGGGTATCGTGATGCAGAAAGCCATCGACGCGCATTTCCACATCTGGCGCCAGAAGGACCAGCCCTGGCTGGTCGGGCCGATGGTGCCGCGCATCTTCGGCCCCTACGAGCCGATCCGCCGCGACTATCCGATCGGCGAATTCCTCGAGGACCAGGAGGGGTCAGGCGTCGAGAAAGCCGTCTATGTCCAGACCAACTGGGCGAAGCAGGATTTCGAGAAGGAAGTCGCCTTCCTGCAGAAGACCGCTGACGAGACCGGCTGGCCGCACGCTATTGTCGGCTATGCCGACATGACGGTCGATGATGTCCGGCCGCAGATTGACCGGCTGATGAAATACAGGCTGCTGCGCGGGGTGCGCATGCAATTGCACTGGCACGAGACGCCGGCCTTCCGCTTCGCCGCTTCGGCCGATCAGGTCATCGACCCCAAGGTGCGGGCTAATGTCGCGCGGCTGAAGGATTACGGCCTGTCCTTCGACCTGCAGCTCTTCCCCGCCCAGATGAAGGACGGGCTGACGCTGGTCGGCGAGAACCCCGAGACCAACTTCATCCTCACCCATGCCGGCATGCTGACCGGCATGGGTGAGGAAACCACCGAGGCCTGGAAGGCTGGCCTGCGCACACTGTCGGCCGCACCCAATCTCTATGCCAAGCTGTCCGGTCTCGGCACCTTCGTCCACCGCAACGACCCGGCTGTCATCACCTACATCGTCGACAACGCCATCGACATCCTGGGCGCGGATCATCTGATGTTCGGCTCGAACTTCCCGATCGAGAAGCTCTGGACCAGCCACGCCGAACTGATCAAGGCGCACCGCGATGCGGTGGCGGGGCACGGCGCGGCGGCCGAGGCCGATATCTTCTGGAACACGGCGGAGCGCGTGTATCGGCCGGTATAGCACAGTTTCTTCCTTCCCCCTTGTGCGGGAAGGTGGATCGGCGCGCAGCGCCGAGACGGATGGTTCCAGCGGAGTGAGGCGTTGGCGTTCCCTGGAACACCCCTCATCCGACCTCGCTTCGCGAGGCCACCTTCTCCCGCAAGGGGAGAAGGGAAGACTGACAGTGAGACACCTTACTGCGTCGGCAGCATGCCTTCGACGTCACCGGCCGCGTCGTCGAGCGCTTCCTTCGGTGTCGCCGACTGGTCGACGATGCGCGACAGGTTGTCGACGATCGTCTGCGTCACCTTGACCCCATTGGTGCCCGGGAAGGCATACCACGGAACCATCCGCGGCATCTGGCTGAGCCCGGCCTGGAACAGCGGGTTCTTCTTGTAGAAATCGCCGAGATACTCGGGAGACTTCGCAGCCAGCTCGTTGTTGGGGACATAGCCGGTGCCCGGCACGACGACGGAGGCGCCATAGGGGCCGGCGGCGAATTTCGCGAACTTCCAGGCCGCCTCCTGCTTGGCTGCGTCCTTGGTCAGGATGACCACGGCATTGCCGCCGGTCGGCAGATGACCGTTGACCGGATCGATCAGCGGGATCTTGGCGGTGCGCAACGTGAACTTGTCGCCGACATTCTTGATCGTGTTGACCAGCGCACCGGTGGTCTGGAATTCGAACCCGACCTTGCCGGCCGCGAACGCCTGCTCGCCCGCCGGCTTGGTGAAGACCGGCATGCCGCCCTCCTTCACCATCCGCTCGAGGATCTCCACCGCCTTCTCGCCTTCCGGCCCGTTGAAGGCGACCTTGCTTTCGTCCTCGTTCAGCATCTTGCCGCCGGCGCCGAACAGCAGCGCCGAGAACATCCAGTCGTCACCCTGCCAGCGGAAGTCGATGCCGTCGACGCCATTGCCGAGCGCCTTGATCTTGCCGCCAAGCGCGATGACTTCATCCCAGGTCTTGGGCGGATTGTCCGGATCGCCGCCGGCCGCCTTCACCAGGTCGGCATTGTAATACATGATCGGGTTGGAGGTGGCGAAGGCGAGGCCAACCTGCTTGCCGTTGACCTGCGCCAGCTTCAGGATCGTGTCGGAAAAGCCGAGCTCCGCCATATTGCCTTCCTTCTTGACCAAGGGGCCGAGATCGACGGCAACGTCGCGCTCGTTGAGCATGCGCAGGCGGTTGAGGCCGATGAAGGTGATGTCGGGCATCTCGTCGGTGCCGGCCTGGCGAAGAATGGTCTGGATGCCTTCTTCGTAGGTCGCCGACGGGCTGGCGAACTGGATCTTGATGTCGGGATTTTCCTCCATGAACTTCTTCGAGATCGTGTCCATCACGTTCTTGAAGAAGCCGGGCATCGGGTAGTGAACCGTCAGCGTCGTCTCGGCATAGGCCGGAAGGGCCGCCGCCAGCGACACCGCCGCGGCGGCGAAGATCCTGGAAATATGCTTCATCGTTCGTGCTCCTTGTTGGCCCGGTCAGCCTTTGAGACCGGTCATGGTGATGCCCTCGACGAAGCGCTTCTGCGCAAGCAGGAAGGCGGCGACGAGAGGAAGGGTGATGATCAGCGTGGCGGCCATCAGCGCGCCGTAGTCGTCGCCGGCCTCGGCGGCGCGGAAATACATCAGGCCGAGCGGTGGCGTGGCGTAGGCTTGTTTGCTGACGACGATCAGCGGCCAGTAGAGATCGTTCCAGTGCGCGACGACGGAAAAGATCGCGAAGGCGGTCACCGCCGGCCAGGCATTGGGCACGATGACGCGCGCGACGATGCCGAGTTCGGACATGCCGTCGAGCCGTGCCGCGTGCAGCAAGTCGTCGGGCATGGCGCGGAAGAACTGCAGGAACATGAAGATCGCGAACACTGATATGGTAAAGGGCGCGACCAGCGAGGTGTAGCTGTTCAAGAGCGACATCCGGTCGAAGGCGACGTAGAGCGGCAGCGCCGTCGCGTGGATCGGCACCAGCAGGCCGAGCATGACCAGCACCATCATCAGCTGTGCGGCGCGGAACTTCAGCTTGGCCATCGCGTAGGCACAAGGGATCGCCACCACGACCTGGAAGAAGAAGATCAGGCCGCACACGACGACGCCGTTCCACAGCAGCGTCGCCATCGGCACCTTGGCAAACGCCTTGGCGAAATTCTCGGCGAAGTAGAAACACTGCGGGATCAGCGACAGCGACGAGGTGAAGATGTCGCTCTGCGTCTTGCCCGCGGTCGAGATCATGAAGATGTAGGGCGCAAGGATCATCAGCGCACCGAGCGAAAGCAGCGCGAAGCGGATGATGCGGCCGGCCGGGATGCTGTTCATGTGTAATGCACCCGCCGGTCGAGCACGCGGTATTGCAGAAGCATCAGCACGACCAGGATCGCCAGGAAGACGACCGTCATCGCCGAGGCGTAGCCGACACGCAGATAGACGAAGCCCTCCTGGTAGATGGTGAAAAGCAGCACTTCGGAGGCCTTGTTGGGCCCACCGTCGGTCAGCATCTTCACCGTCTCGAAGACCTTCACCGCATTGGTGATGCTGATGGTGACGACGAAGAGCGTCGTCGGCCCGAGCATCGGCCAGGTGACGAGGAAAAATCGGTCGAGCGCCGATTTCGCGCCGTCGACATGAGCGGCGGCATAGAGCTCGCGCGGGATCGCCGTCAGCCCCGCCAGGAACAGCACCATGTTGAAGCCGACCGACTGCCAGATGCCGATGATCGACAGGCTGTAGAGCACGGTGCTCGACGCGCCGAGCCAGTTCGGGCCGGGAATGCCGGCGAGCGAGAGCAAAGCGTTGAGCGGCCCGATCGTCGGGTGGAAGATGTATTGCCAGACCGTCGCCATGGCGACGATCAGCGAGGCGACGGGCAGAAAATAGACGGTGCGGAAAAAGCCGCGCGCCCGTCCCTCGCCTTCGATCAGCAGCGCAACCCCCAGGCCAAGCATGATCGAGACCGGCGCGACGATCGCCGTATAGACCGAGGTGTTCCACAGCGACCGGCGGAAGGTGCGGTCGTTCAGGAGATGCGCATAATTCTCGAAGCCGACGAAGCGAAACTTGCCGTAGCCGAGCTCGAAATCGGTGAAACCGAGGAAGATGACGGCGGCCACCGGCAACAGCACGAACAGCAGCAACAGCACGATGGCCGGCGCCGCCAGCAGCCAGGCGGTCCGGTCCTCGCTGCGCGCGCGCAGTGCCGCGGCGCTCGCGACATTGCCCGCCAGCGCGACGCTAGACATAGGCCGGCTCCTGCCGCGCACCCGCCGCGATGCGCAGCCGCTTTCCCTCCGGCCCGAAGACCATCGCCTGTTCAGGGGCCAGGACGACACCCACCTTCATTCCGGCGATCAAGTCCCTCGCCTCCTGAGGCGCCAGCTTGGCGACGACGCTGTCGCCCGAGGCATCGAGGCGGCAATGGGCAATGACTTCCGAGCCGAGGAATTCGAGACGCTCGATCCGCCCGGCAAGGCCGCTGCGCCCGCTTGGGGACAGTTTGACGAATTCTGGCCGGATGCCGAGGCTGACCGGGCCGTTTGCCACCTTCTCCAGCCAAGCCGGCCGGATGCCTTCGAAGCCGACACGACCGTTTTCGGCAAGCGCCGGGATAATGTTGATCCTCGGCTGGCCGACGAAGCGCGCGACCTCGATATGGGCGGGATCGTTGTAGATCACATCGGGCGCGGCGAGCTGCAGCAGATTGCCGCCGATCATCACCGCCACCCGGTCGGCCATCGAAAGCGCCTCGGCCTGGTCGTGCGTCACATAGAGCGTCGGCACGCCAGCGCGGCGGTGCAGTTCGACGATCTCGCCGCGGGCATGGACGCGCAGATTGGCATCGAGGTTGGACAGCGGCTCGTCCATCAGGAAGATGCTGGGATGGCGCACCATAGCGCGCGCCAGCGCCACGCGCTGCCGCTGGCCACCCGACATCTGCCCCGGCTTGCGGTCGAGCAAATGGTCGATCTTGAGCAGACCCGCTATCTCGCGGACATCGTGCGCAATGCCGGTGCGGATCTCCTTCTGGCCGGGCAGCAGGGAGCCGACCAGCGGCAGGCGCTGCGACCGGCTCAGCCGCTTCATGGCCAGCGGAACGGCAATGTTTTGTCCCGCCGTCAGATGCGGATAGAGCGCGTAGGATTGGAACACCATGGCGATGTTGCGGTCGGCCGCGGCAACCGGCGACATGTCCCTGCCGCTGACGAACATCTCGCCGCTGTCGGCATGGTCGAGCCCGGCCAGGATGCGCAGCAAGGTGCTCTTGCCGCATCCCGAGGGGCCGACGAGCGCGATGAACTCGCCGGCTTCGACATCAAGGCTCACACCATTCAAGATGGCATTCCCGCCGAAGGATTTTTTCAGGCCGCGAAGCGACAGCGCGCTCATGACGCGACCCGCTTTCGAACCTTGTGCGCCTCGTGCGGATAGACCTCGGCCACCACATCATCGAGGACGTAGGTGCTCATGCCGGGGATGGCGACGATCTCGCTGGCGACCGTATCGCCGAATTGGTGCCCGAACTGATGGATGACGGCGCCAAGCAGCCGTTCGCCCGGCATGTCGCGCTCCATGTCGCCGACGACGAAGGCGGCCGACGGCCCCCAGACCAACGATGTGTTTTCGTATTTGCCTTGCCATGCCCGGTGCAGGTGGCCGCTAGCGAACAGCGCGACATCGTGGGCGGCGATCAGATCGTACAGGCGCTGGCGCTCCGCCGGCCTGACGCTCCAGTAGCCGGTATCGCCCTCGCCGGGCGCATCGACGAACAGCGGCTTGTGGGCGAACAGCGCAACACGCCGGCCGCCGCGGCTTTCCAGCGCGCTGCGCAGCCATTCGAACTGCGCCTCGTCCTCGGCATCGTCAAAGCCCATCAGCAGGCTGTCGAGCCCGATGAGACGCCAGCTCCCGGCGTCCTCCATCCAGTAATCGAGGCCGACCAGCCGGCGCCAGCGCTCGAGGCGTCCGGCATTGACCGGCTGCAGCGAGCCCGGCAGATGACCGACATCGTGATTGCCGGGCACCAGTAGCATCGGCGCGGAGACTTCCCGCATCAGATCCATGCAGAAGGCGATGTCGTCATCCTTGTCGGCACCGTCGACGCTGAGGTCGCCGGTGTGGATGACAAGATCGGCGCAGCTCTGCTCGATCCAGGCGGCGAGCGGCGCCCAATTGCCGTTGAAGTGCGGCTTGGTCGGACTGAAATGTGTGTCTGTGATCTGAACGATTTTCATGCCGGCTCCACCATGCGAGCCGCGCCCCCAGGCAAGCGGCATCGCATAGGGGCTTCCTTAGTGCCGTTCCATGTCACTTCCTTAACAGCGGCTGGGATAAATCGTGCAATTGCGGGAAACGGTCGTCGAAGTGCGCCAGAGGCATGCGCCACAACGCGGAAATCGAAAAGATTTCAGCCGCTTACCGTCGATACGCGACCCATTGGCCGCGCTCACAATCTTGTGACGCGCGGCTGGAGATCATGCTCACTTCACCTCGAATTGCGGATCGACCGGGATCTGCATCGCCGTCACCAGATGGTTGGTCTGGCCCGCCAGCCCGATGATCGAGATCAGTTCGCCATGCTGTGCATCGGTCATACCCTTGGCACGCGCCGCGGCCGTGTGCGAATGGACGCAGTAGGAGCAGCCATTGGCGGTCGAGACGGCAATGTAGATCATCTCCTTGGTCAGCGGATCGATGGCGCTGTCGGCCACCATCACCGCCTTCAACTGCTCCCACACCCGCTTCAGCGACGCCGGGTCATTGGCCAGCCCGCGCCAGAAATTGTTGACGAAATCCGATTTGCGAGTCGACCTGATGTCGTCGAACACGGCCTTCACCGCCGGGATTTTTTCGACCTCGGCATCGCTGAGGAGTCTTGTCGTGGCCATGGTGTTTTTCCTTCGTTGAATCGATGGACTAGGTCGTTGAATCAGGTCTCGAGCAAAGGTAGCTAATCGGCTCTTCTGATTCAGTTTTCGATGCCGATTGGCGCAGAACGGTGGACGGCTGCGGAACCCCCTCACCTTCGTCATCCTAGGGCGGAGCAGGCGCGAAGCGCCGTCGCGGAGACCCTAGGATCCATGCCGGGACGTTAACCGTAGAGTGCAGCGGAGCAGTATGCTGCACCGTGACGGCGCACCTGAGTCCCGGCATGGATCCCTTGGGCTGCGGAGCAGCTCCAGGGGTCTGCGCCGCGTCGCTACGCTCCTTGCTCCGCCCGTGGATGACGAAGGGAGAGGCGACTCGGCCGACTGTCGACGTAGGCACCGGCCGCCACCTCAATGCACGGCCGCGTACATGATCTTCTCCTCCGTCGCCTCCGCCGGCGAAAACTCCTCGACGATGCGGCCCTGTCGGCAGACCAGTATCCGGTCCGACAGGTTCATGATCTCCGGCAAATAGGACGAGATCACCACGACGGCCAGACCCTCATCCGCCAGCCGGTTGATGATCTGGTGGATCTCGGCGATGGCGCCGACGTCGACGCCGCGCGTCGGTTCGTCGAAGATGACGATGCGCGGCTGCTGCACCAGCCCCTTGCCGATCACCACCTTCTGCTGGTTGCCGCCGGACAGTTCGACGACGCGGGCATTGTCGTTGATCGCCTTGATGTTGAGCGTCTTCGTCCATTCGGCGGAAAGCTGCCGCATCTCCTGCTGGTTGATCACCCAGGCCTTTTCGCGGCCCGCAGCGAGCAGCCCGCCGAACAGGTTTTCGGCAATGCCCATCGTCTCGAAAATGCCTTCGCTCTTGCGGTCCTCGGTGACGTAGACGATGCCGTCGGCCACAGCCTCGCTCGGCACGAGATAGCGCACGGGCCTGTCGTCGAGCTCGATCGCGCCGCCGCGCAGAAAATCGCGCTTGTAGATGCCCGAGACGATCTTGAAGGTCTCAGTTCGCCCGGAACCGATCAGCCCGAACACGCCGGTGATCTGGCCCTCGAAGATCGAGAAGGAATTGTTGCGCACGACATTGCTCATCGAAATGTCCTGCACCGACAGCACTTTCTTTCCGGCCTTGCGCAGCTTGGCCTCGTCGCGCTGGCGGTAGATCTGGCCTGATAGTGTGCGCCCGACCATGGCGGCGACGATCTTGTCGCGGTCGAAGGCCGACGTGTCGTCGGTGATGACCAGTTCGCCATCGCGCAAAATGGTAATGCGATCGGCAATGGCAAGCGCCTCTTCCAGCGCGTGGCTGATGAAGACGATGGAGACGCCGCTCGCCTTCAGCCGGCGGATCAGCGCGAAGAAGTGGCGCTTTTCTTCCGGCGTCAGCGTCGCCGTCGGCTCGTCGAAGATGATGATCTCGGCATTGTGGTGCACGGCGCGCGCGATCTCAACCATCTGCCGCTTGGCGGCGCCCAGCGTCGCCACCATGGCGTTCGGATCGACGGGGAAATTCAGCGACTGCAGGAATTGCTGTGCTGAAATATACGTGCCGCGCAGCCGGTTGAGGAATTTTTCAGTGCCGAGATAGAGGTTCTGCGCCACCGTCATCGACGGCACCAGGCTGGTTTCCTGGAACACCATGGCGATACCGGCCTCGAGGGCGGCATGCGGCGAGGCGTAGGCGATCTCACGGCCCTTGTGAAACATCTTGCCCGACGTGGCGTCGACCACGCCGGCGATGATCTTGGTCAGCGTCGACTTGCCGGCGCCGTTCTCGCCAAGCAGCGCGTGGATCTCGCCCTTGCGCAGCTCGAAGCTGACATTCTTGACCGCGGGCACACCGCGATAGTTTTTGGTGACGTTTTCCAGGCGGACGATCGGTTCCATCAAAAACCTCCCGAAACGAGGTCGACGGCCAGCACGCAGTCGCCGCCCTTGCAGGCGATGAACAGCCGTCCGTCCTTTTCCGCCACGCTGCAGATGCCATGGCGTGTGCCGTTGGCGCGGCTGTGCAGGCTGAACTGCGGCTGCATCTTCGCGTCGAGCCGGACCACCAGCCCGTAGGAACGGCTTGGCGACCACGGCTTGTGGATGCCCATGGTGCGTATGCCGCCGCATTGCAGCGGCTCGAGGAAGCTGCGGTTGGAGGCGAGCGCCGGCGCGATCCAGTAGGCCGGCGGCACCTGGTCGATCATGTCCTGCCGGTAGTGCGTTTCCTGCAGCACGAATTCGATCAGCCGGTTGCGCGGCGCAAACAGCGCCAGCCAGGCGCCGCCATCGCCGGCCGGCGCAAGCCGCGCGGGATAGCCAGGCAGATGCGTCAGCACCGTCGAGTGGCTGCCGGTGGCGCCGTCGAAGCGGATGAGCTGATGGCGCCAGCTTTCGCTGACCAGCACGTCCCGGCCGATTGGATGGAGCCCATAGGGGAAAGCGAGATCGCCGGCCACCTTGCGGAACGCGCCGCCCGTGGCGTCCCGCTTCCAAAGCGAACCGGAC
The DNA here is from genome assembly GCF_052115225.1 of Mesorhizobium sp. 2RAF45. Classification (NCBI taxonomy): domain Bacteria; kingdom Pseudomonadati; phylum Pseudomonadota; class Alphaproteobacteria; order Hyphomicrobiales; family Phyllobacteriaceae; genus Mesorhizobium; species Mesorhizobium sp. 2RAF45. Next base: position 875,777 of record NZ_JBFRGG010000001.1, read on the forward strand.
GCACCCTTCTTCATCAGATCGGCCGCCCATTGCGACGGCGCATGCGCGGCCGAACCATTGGCCAGCCACAACGTGCCGTCCTCGGTATAGGCAAGTGCGGTGATGCAGCTGAGATCAGCCGGCAGCGAAACCTCCTTGCCGGATATCATATCGGACGAGATGGCATCGGTGATCGCCTGCGCACCGGCGTCGACCACCCAGTTCGGATCGCGCGTCTCGAAGGTGCCGCCCCAGGGCCTCGACCTCCTTTTTCAGATAGTGCGCCCAGCCTTGCGCCAGGTCGAAGCCCATCGCCAGCGGCACCAGCATGACCCGCTTGCCCTTGAGCGCCTGTGCGTAGGCCGCCGGGCCCGGATCGTCGGCGGCGAAGGTCGGCGCCACTAAGGCAGTAACGGCGAGCGCCGTTGCTGCGGCCATAAATGTCTTGATCAGTCTCATGTCACATCCTCTGGTTCGGTTTTCATTGCCGGCCGATCGTCGCGATCGCGCCGGGTACCCCGAGCAAGATGGGCTAGCCCATCTGCTCTAAATGTCGCCCTGTTGCGCGGTCTGCTCGTCGCGCGGATTGATGATGCCGTCGACGATGATGGCCCCGAGCAGGATCGCCGCCTTGATCAGGTTCTGGTAGAGCAGCGGAATGTCGATGATGGTCATGGCATTGAGCAGGATGCCAATCAGCGCCGCCCCCACCAGCACATTGCGCACCCCGCCTCGCCCGCCGGACAGGCCGATGCCGCCGATCACCGCCACCAGCACGATGTCGTAGAGCAGCGTCGAATTGACGACGCGCGTGTTGATCGAATGCAGGCTGGACGCCGTCAGCAGGCCGGCGATCAGCGCCACGAAAGCGGAGAGCACGTAGCGCAGCACCAGCATCGGCCGCACCGGAATGCCGATGTTGCGGGCGGCGACCGGATTGTCGCCGGCGAAATAGATGTAGCGGCCCCATTTGGTGTAGCGCAGGAACAGGAAGAACAGGAAAGCCAGCCCGGCGAAGACGAACACCTCGATCGGGATATCGAGAAAGCGCAGGCCGCCGAGCAGTTCGACCCAATGGCCCTGCGGCACCGGAACCGCGTCCTGCGTGATCAGTTGCGAGCGCACATAGCCGAAGACGAAGGAGCCGGTTGCCAGCGTCACGAAGATCGCCGGCACGTCGGCATAGGCGACGAGAACGCCGTTGAGCAGGCCGATGGCGAGCACGCCGGCCACCACATAGGCGAAGGCCAGCCCGTCCGAGGTGCCGGTGTTGAGCAGTTGCAGATACCAGGCGACCGACATCGCCATGATCGCCACGGCCGACAGGTCGATGCCGCGGCCGATGATGACGACCGCCATACCGAGCGCCAGAATGCCCAGCACCGACACGGATCTGACGATAGCGACGAGGTTGTTGGGGTCGATGAAGCCTGGCAGGCCGATGGCAGCGGCAACGAACAGCACCACCGCGATGGCAAAGACAATGCCTTCCTGATTCAGGCTCCTGAGATTTAGCCAGCCGATCGCATTCATGTCTGCATTTGCCCCGATGGCAGCGCTGCCATCCCGAAAGCAAAAGCTAATCGGCTCTGCGCCGGTTCGTCAAATGAATCCGAGTTCAGAACGTGGCCATATGCCGATATTCGCCGAGTGGACGCATCGATTGCCAAAACTGGTGCAATGCCCGGAAAATCCTGCATTTTTGGCAATCGATTGCGCCATCGCAGCCATTCGCGAAAGTGCGGCATCAAGGCGAAAGGATGAGGCGGAATTTATCTCCGCTTCAGGCGAGAAAATCCGATTCTCAATTCCTCGGCGCGTGGCCGGAAACCTCGGCGCCAGCGCCGGGCGGCAGGACGACAAAACGCAGCGCCGCGACCAGCCCGATGGCGCCGATCACGAAAAAGGCTATTCGAAAATCGACGAGGTCGAGCGCCGGCTGCGCCCTGGCAATCTGCGACAAATTGAGAATCGCCGCCGCCACGGCGACGCCGAACAGCATCGCCACCTGCTGCAGCATCGAGGACAACGTCGCCGCCGAGCTGCGCTGCGCGGCTTCGATATCGGCGAAGGCCAGCGTGTTGAGCGCGGTGAACTGCATCGAGCGCGACAGGCCGGCGATCAGCATCAGCGCCACCACCAGTGCCTGCGGCGTCTGCGGCGAGATCACCCCGCAAGCCATGATCGAGGCCGAGGCGATGATGCCGTTGACCACCATCACAGAACGGAAACCGAAACGCCGCAGCGTTGGCGTCGTCACCGTCTTCATGCCGAGATTGCCAAGGAAATAGGCCAGGATCATCAAGCCGGCATCGACGGGCGAGAGGCCGAAGCCGAGCTGGAACAAAAGCGGCAGCAGGAAGGGCGTGGCGTTGATCGCCACCCGGAATATGGTGCCGGCGGCGAGCGTCGAGATGGCGAAGGTCAGCACCTTGAACGAGGAGAGGTCGAGCAGCGGATGCGGAGCGCGCCGCAGATGCCGCACCGCCAGCCAGCCGATGACGATGCCCGCCGCGATCAGCGCCACTGTCGGCAGCATGCCATCTTCCGGGTGCGCGATGCGCTCGAGGCCGTACAGCAGGCAGGCGAGCCCGAGCGAGGTCAGGAAAAACCCGAGCCAGTCGAGCGGCTTGGGATCGGCCTCGCGATCGCTCGGGATGAAGCGGGCAACCAGTGCCAGCCCAACCAGCCCAAGCGGGATGTTGATGAAGAAATTCCAGTGCCAGGACAGAGTGGTGGTGATGAAGCCGCCAAGCACCGGACCGACCACCGGCGCGAACAGCGCCGGCCAGGTGATCAGCGCGGTGGCGTTGAGCAACTCGGATTTCGACGCATTGCGCAGGACGAGAATCCGGCCCACCGGCGTCATCAGCGCGCTGCCCAGCCCCTGCACGGCGCGAGCGACGACAAATTGGGTCAGATTTCCCGAAAAGCCACAGGCAAGTGAGGCCAGCGTGAACAGCGCGATCGCCACGAGAAAGATGTTGCGCGCACCGAAACGGTCGGCGAGCCAGCCCGACAGCGGCACGAACACCGCCATGGTCAGCATGTAGACCGTGATGCCGATGCTCATTGCCACGGCCGGCACACGGAAGGATTCCCCCATCTGCGGCAGCGAGGTCGAGATGATCGTCGAATCCAGCAGCTGCATGAAGAAAGCGATTGCGACGATCAGCGCCACGCGCCGCGCATTGGTGGCCGTTTCGGGTAAGGCTTCAGTCTCGGGAATGGCAGTCATGTCGATCCGGTTTGAACAGCATTTAGCCGGCAGCGTCCAGACACAGCGCAACAAACTTTCGTGTCGCGCCGCGGCCTGCTATGGGATGAACGGGGTGATCGAGGAAAGTGCGCGCATAAAATGAAGCCGATCTATATCGACTATCTCAATGCCCTCGACATCGAAGCGCTCGCCATGACCGATGGCGAAATCATCGCCGCCGTCGAGGCGGGCTTGGTCGCCCAGGGCAAGGGCCAGACAGTGATCGAGCCGCGCGTCCATCTTGAACCGGATCCATCCTTCCACGGCCATTTCAACGTCTTGCGCGGGTATGTGGCGCCGCTCGACACGGCGGGCGTGAAAATCGTCGGCGACTATGTCGACAACTATCTGCACGGCCTGCCCTCGGAATTCGGCATCCTCAATCTGTTCGATCCGCGCACCGGCACGCCGCGCGCCATTCTCGACGCCACCGTCATCACAGACATGCGCACTGGTGCGCTCACCGCGATCGGCGCCAAGCATCTGGCGCGCAAGAATTCGAAGGTGCTCGCCCATATCGGCGCGCGCGGCACTGCCTATTGGAATGTGCGGCTGCTCGACCATCTCTTCGATTTCGACGAGATCCGCGTCCATTCGCGCCGACCGGAAAGCCGCGACGGTTTTGCCGCAAAACTCTCCGCCGATCTCGGCAAGACAGTCACGGCCGTAGCCGACTGGAAAAGCTGCGTCGAAGGCGCCGACATCGTCGTCGAGGCCTCACGGCTGCCGGAGCCGCAGCCGCTGCTCAAGACCGAATGGATCAAGCCCGGCGCGCTGGTCGTGCCCTATGGCACGATGAGCGCGGTGGAGCTGTCGCTGACCGACATCATGCAGAAGATGGTCGTCGACGACTGGGGCCAATGCAAGGGCGGCAAGTTCGGCTCGCTGCGCGCCCATGTCGAGACCGGACGGCTCAGCGAAAAGACGCTGCATGCCGAGCTCGGCCAGATCGCCGCCGGCCTCAAGCCAGGCAGGCAGAGCGACGACGAGACCATCCTGTTCTGGCATCGCGGCCTGTCGCTCTCCGACATTGCGCTGGGCAAGGCGATGCTCGCCAAGGCAGGAGAAAAAGGCATCGGCCAGAGGCTGCGTTTCGCATGAGCGCGCTCGTCCTAGCCGGAGCCGGCGTCAGTGTCGGTGATGTCGCCACCGTCGCCCGCCAGGCGCGCAAGGTGGAGATCGGACCCGATGTCATCGGCAAGCTGGACAAGGCGCGAAAAGTGCTCGACCAGGCCGCCGCCTCAGGCCAGCAGATCTACGGCCTGAACACCGGGCTTGGCGCCAATCTTGGCACCTCCGTCGAAGGCGACGCCAGCGCCTTCCAGCGCCAGTTGCTGCAGGGCCGCAGCGGCGCGGTCGGCGAAACTCTACCGGTCGAGGCCGTGCGGGCCACGATGGTCGCCCGCGCCTCGATGCTGTCGGCCGGCGGCTCCGGCCTGTCGCCCATGGTCTTCGTCGCTCTGGTCGACGCGCTCAATGCCGGCGTCCATCCGGTGATGCCGTCGCTCGGCTCGATCGGCGCCGGCGACCTCGTGCTGATGACCGCGCTTGCCCGCCTGCTGATCGGCGAAGGCGAAGCCGACTATCAGGGCCGGCGCATGCCGGCGACCAAGGCGCTGATGATGGCCCGCCTCGCGCCGATCAGCCTGGCTCCCAAGGACGGACTGTCGCTGATCAACGCCTCGGCGGTCTCCGCCGGCAGCGGCGCCCTCGCGATCACGGATGCGCTGTCGGCGCTCGCCCAGCAGCAGCAGGCCGGCGCGCTGACCATGGAAGGTTTTGGCGCCAACCGCACCATCCTCGATCCACGCCTGCAGATGGCGCGGCCGGCTGCCGGACAGCAGGAGGCGGCGAAGGCCTTGCACGACCTTCTCGCCCGCGACGAGATGCCGGCGCCCACCACCATTCAGGATCCCCTGTCGATCCGCTGCATGCCGTCGATCCACGGCGCGCTGATCGAGGCGATCGGCCAGGCAAAGAGTGCTGTCGAGATCGAACTGAACGCCGCCGCCGACAACCCGCTGGTGATCGGCGACGACGAACTGGTGATGTCGACCGGCAATTTCCACACGGCCGCACTCTCGCTTGCCTTCGAGACGCTCGGCCTGGCCATCGCGCAATGCGCCGCCGCGAGCGTCGCCCGCTTCATCCAGCTCACCGGTTCAGGCCGCAACGGCCTGACCAAATATCTGTCGCCGATCGGCGGCGCCTCGGCCGGTTTTGTGCCGCTGCAGAAGACGGCGACATCGATCCTGGCTGCCATCCGCCACAAGGCCAATCCGGTGATGCTCGACTTCCTGCCCGTTTCGGAAGGCGTCGAGGACCACGCGACCCAGTCGCCCCTCGCCGTTTCGAAATGCGCCGGAATGATCGCGCTGTGGCGGCGGCTGATCGCCTTCGAATTGATGGCCGCCGCCCAGGCCGTCGACCTGCGTGAGGGATTGACGCTGGCGCCGCGCACTGGCGCGATCTATGCGGCGGTGCGCGCGCATGTATCGATGCTGAAAGACGACCGGCCGCTGGGGACCGACGCCGAGGTGCTCCACGCCATGCTCGCCGATGGAGCGTGGCGAGGCGCTGCGGCGGTCAGCAAAGAAACCGAATAATCAGCTCTTCGCGTCTACCCTTTTCATGAACAGGCTGAGCTCGGCCGGGTCCATGTGCACGACGTGCCCGTCCTCGGGATAGGCGCCGCTGTTGACATCGGCGACATATTCGGAGAACGCCGCCACCCGCTCCGCTTGCAGCCGGTCATACTCGGCGGCGAAGTTGCGATAGACCTTGGAGTGGCGCGGCATGTGGCCCCGGTTCTGGCCGAGAATGTCGTCGGCGAAGAGGTACTGTGCGTCGCAGCCCGAGCCCGCCCCCATCGACAGCATGATCAGCGAGGTGCGCTCGGAAATCGCCTTGGCCACCTCGACCGGCACCACTTCGATCTCGGCGCCGACAGCACCGGCGGCCTCCAGCTGCTTCACCGCTTCGAAAACCTGGATGGCTGTGTCGGCGGTCTTGCCGACCGCCTTGAAGCCGCCGGTCCAGGTGGCGCGCGACGGAATGAGGCCGACATGGCCGATGACGGGGATCGCATCGTCCGCCATCCGCTTGATCGTGGCGTAGCCGGCGCTGCAATAGACCGCGTCGGCGCCCGCCTTGTAGAGCCGGAACGCCCAGCGCAGGAAATCATCCGCCGTGCCGATCTCGAAGAAATTCTCGCCCGGCATGGTGAACAGGCTGGGCGCGGCATCGCGATACTCAGGGTTGAGCACCAGTTCGGGCGGTACCGAGACGATATCGACCCCTGCCCGCTCGGCGGCCTGCGCCTCGTCCAGGTTGAGCACGCGCAGCATGGTCAGCTGCCGTTTGCCCTTCATCGCGCGCAGATCGGCGACGGTCGGTCTCTTTCGGCTCATGAAAACGTCCCCTTTGTGATGCTGGATCGGTTGCCGCGCGTCAAATCTGGATCATCACCTTACCGGCCTCGATCTTGACCGGATAGGTCACGAGATTAACGCAGACCGGCGCGCCCTTGGCGGCACCTGTCTTGTAGTTGAAGCGGCCATTGTGCTTGGGGCATTCGATGATGTCGTCCATCACCAGCCCGTCGGCCAGATGCGCCTTCTCATGCGTGCAATGGCCGTCGGTGGCGAAGAACTCGTCGTCGGGCGAGCGGTAGATCGCGAAGGTGCGGCCGCCATGGTCGAAGCGGATGACATCCTCTTCCTCGACATCATCCACCGCGCATGCTTCAACCCAATAGGCCATCTCGGTCTCCTGCAAAAAATTCGCGATCGCTATTCGGCCGCAGCCGACATATCGACCTCGTGGAACTCGCCGCGATAGGGCCTGGCCGTCGGCGGCAGTTCGCGCTTGAGGTAATAATCCTCGTATTTCAGCTGCCTGAGCAGCACCGGCCAGACCTCGCGATAGGCATGCCACATTGACGGGTTCGGGTCCGGCAGATCGTGCTTGATCAATTCATGCAGCCTGGGCAGCGCGTGATACGGCACCATCGGGAACATGTGATGTTCGACATGGTAGTTCATGTTCCAGTAAATGAAGCGGCTGACCGGGTTCATGTAGACGGTGCGGGTGTTGAGCCGGTGATCGACGACATTGTCGGCCAGGCCGATATGCTGCAGCAGGCCGGTCATCACCATGTGCCAGGTGCCGTAGAGGCGCGGCAGGCCGACTAGCACCAGCGGCACCCACGATCCCAGCGCGATCGCGAAAGCGATCGTCGCAACGTACACGGCCATGTGCCAGCGGGCGGCGACGACCGCCCTGTGCTGTTCCATCTCGGGGATGTAGCTCGTCTCCTCCTCCGACAGCGTGCCGAAGGCCTGGCGCACCAGCGTCGGCAGCGAATAGCGGAAATCGAGAATGCCGGTGAAGGCCAGCGCCGCCTTCAACAGGTCCGGCGGGCGCATGACCGCGATCTCGGCGTCGCGGCCGACGATAATGGTGTCGGTGTGGTGGCGGGCGTGACTCCACCGCCATTGCACGGGATTGCGCATCAGCATAAAGGAGGCGATGTGGTAGACGACATCGTTCATCCAGCGCGTGCGGAAGGCCGTGCCATGGCCGCATTCGTGCCAGCGCGAGTCGCTCGACGAACCGTAGAGCAAGCCATAGACGAACAGGAACGGCACCACCCACCACGAGCCCCAGAACCAGACGATGCCGGCGGCCGAGCCCAGGATGGCGGCGAGCCAGATGATGGTGTCGCGGATCGCCGGACCGTCCGAGCGCTGCATAAGCTCCTTCATCGCCTTGCGCGGCACGTCGGTGTGGTACCACTCGGCTGAGGCCAGGCCAGTCTCGATCGCGGCCCGCGTGCTTTCGCCGACCAGGCTGTAATCGCGCTTCGTCTTGGCCGTCGTCATCGTCACCTCCCGCGCGGCACCTAGAGGCCGTTGGCGCGGAATTTTCCGTCGAGGAATGTTTTCGCGCGCGGCACGTCATCCTCGGTCAGATGCTCGATGATGACCGGGATGTTCGGGTGCTTTTCGCTGAGCCGCCTCAGGTAAAGATCATAGTTGAGCGAGCCGAGGCCAGGAGCCGGCAATTCGATCTCGCCGACGCCGCGGAACGTCAGTCCCTCATGCGCGTCCTGGTCGCCGATGTCGGCGTGCTTTTCCGACTTGTCGCTGCCTGAGCGCTTCACATCCTTGGCATGCGCGATCCGGATCTTGTCGGTCAGCGTGTCGAACACCTGGTTCAGCACCTGGTCCATGCGATCGATGTTGTGCGCCTCGAAGTAATTGGTCGGGTCCATCAAGAGGCCAAGGCCGGGATGGTCGACCTGCGCGAACATCTTCACCGTCTCCTCGACCGAGCCGACGACATTGTTGACGTAGGTTTCGAGCAGGAAGACCGCGCCATGGTCATAGGCGGTCTGGGCAAGATCCGAAATCACCTTGCGGCATTCCTCGAAACCTTCCTCGGTCTTGTTCCTGGGGTGATGCACCCAGTCGGACTCGGTGTTGTAGGTCCCGGTCTCCGAGATCACGTAGGGCGAACCGAATTCGCGCGCGTTGCGGATGATCTCCTTGAGATAGCCGACGCGTTTCTCACGCTCGGCTTTGTCGGGATGGATGATGTTGGTGTAGCCGGAGATGCAGCAGACCGGCAGATTGTGATCGCGGAACATGTCGCGCACGGTCCTTGCCTTGTCCCTGGTGATCTGCCCGGCCGTGAGATCGATATCCCGGAAATGCAGGTCGAGCTGTACGGTGTTGAAGCCGAGCGCGCGGATGCGCTTGGCGGACTCGTCGAGTTCGTAGGGAAAGTAGCCGGTGAAGATCCCTGCCTGCATCATGATGTGAGCTCCTCCCGGTAAACGATTCAGCCGCCACGCTTATTGCGCGGTGGCGTACTTTCAGTTGGTCGAGATTTCAGAAAGCCTGACGGTGCGGCCTTCCGCCATCGAGCGATAGCCGGCCTCGACCAGCGCCATGGTCTTGACGTTGTCGGCAACGGAGAGGGCCGGTGGCGTGCCGGTCTTCACCGCATATTGCAGCTGCTCCATCACGCCGATGAAGGCATGCGGAAACCACATCGTGTCCCAACTCGGCGTCACCCACTCGCCGCCTGTCGTCTGCGTCGAGGCATAGGTCAGCGTCGAAGCGACGCCCGTCGGCCAGCCGATCGTGCCCTTGGCGACACCCTTGGTGCCGTCGACACGCCAGTTGATGTGCTGGTCGTCGCGATAGCCCTGCTCGCGCGGACCGGACCAGACATCTTCCAGCGAAACGGCGAGCACCCCGGAGGGGAAGCGCAGCGTCGACACCGTGATGCCGTCCGAATGGTCGAAAGTCGTGCGCGGATCCTTGCGCGTCAGCGTCGTGATTTCGTGGGGATCGCCGAACAGGAAGCGCAGCACATCGAGATGATGCACGCTCATATTGGCAAGCGTCAGCCGATCGTAATCGGCAAGGAAAGCCTGCCAGTGCGGGATCGCATGCATGTCGATCTGCGCGAAGACGATGTCGCCCAGCGCACCGCTGTCGATGATCTGCTTCAGGACGCGCATCGACTGGTCGTAGCGCATGTTCTGGTTGACCGAGAGGATCTTGCCTGACTTGGCGGCCTCGTCGCGCAGCTCGACGGCCTCCGCCACCGACAGTGCCAGCGGCTTCTGCGCCAGGATCGCCTTGACGTGCGGCTGCTTCAGCGCGTGACGGATGAGAGCCGGCTGCTGGTCGGGCGGAAAGGCAAGGTCGACGATCTCGACCCTGGAATCCTCGATCAATCGCTCGGGCGTATCGTGAACGATCGGAATATCCCAGCGCCTGGCCACCTTCTCGGCGCTGGCCTTCGTCCGCGAGGCGATCGCCACCACCGGGAAGCCTGCTTGCGCATAGGCGGCCAGATGGCATTCGGCCATGATCATGCCCGCACCGACGCAGCCGATCCGGTATTCCCTGCTGCGAACCTTCACATCCGGTTCGAAATCCGCGCCTGCCATCCATTCCTCCCTGGAGGACAGCATATAGCGCCAGGGCTTGCCGGTCAGCCAAGGCCGGCACCATCATTTCCCATCAGCGACACCAATCACCGGGGGCAGCGTTTATTGGGCTTTATGGATGACCGCCTCGCCCTGCTCACCGACACGGACGGCGATCCGGTCGCCGGAAGCAATCCCTGCAATGTCGCAGATCACCAGCGGCATATGGATGTCGTAGAGAAACTCGGCGACGATGGCGCCCACCGCCAGGATCGGGTCCGGCCGCTCCAGAAGAATGCCGGCCGGCGCGGTGCCCCGGCGGATCGCTTCGGCCAGGACAGAGGACGAGGAGGATGAGCCTCGCCCGCTTGGCATGACCAGGATCCTGCCGGCGACATTCTGGCCCAGCCCAGGATGCGAATGGTCGATGATTTCCCCCGTCTCGGCATCGATGCCGCCCCAGAAACTGAGCGGCTGCGAGAACACCAAAGCCGGGCCATCGGCCTCACCGGCGAGTTGAAAAGTGCCCAGCCGATCGACGGCGTCCTTTGCAACGGGTTGCGTCATGAGGCACCTCGCACGACATGTCCGGCAGCGGCGGAGCGGATGCAATCCGCCATCTCGGCGAAGGCGACCGTCACGCCGATATTGCCCGGCGCGTAATGCGCCCACTTGCCGGAATTGGTCATCACCACGCCGTCGAGCCGCTCGATGATGGAGGTGACATAGGTGCAGGTGTCGGCGACCGGGATCAGGCCGAACGCCTCCATGCCGGTCAGCGCGCCCTCCTCCTGCAGCCGCGTCAGCGTCGCGCGACCGGTGTTGACATAGATCGGGATGCCCCTGCCCGGCGCTGCCTCGCGCAGCATCGGCAACAGGCGCGTCCATTCCTCGTGCGAGAAATGCGGCGTGCCCAGCGAGACGGCGGCGAGCGGCGCCCCGTCGGCCACTCCGGACAATCTGGACAGCGCATGATCGATGTCTGCTGGGGTGATGCGGATCGTCTCATCCGGCGCGTGGCCATGAAACGCTTCGTCTGGTGTGTTGGCCTCCGGTGTGATGCCGACCGCATGGAACAGTGCCACGGCACCGGTCGTCGCGGCCGCCGCGCCAAGCGCCTTCAGCTGATCCTCGTCGCGCGGCTGCGGCAGGCCTGATATGACCGGAATGCGGTCGCCACTGGCTTGTCCGATGATCAGCCCGACGCCGACGAACAGGCTGTCGTTTGGTTCGGCCTCGCCGATGTCCAGTTCGAACAGGATGCGGCCACGCCGGTTTTCGCTCAGATGCAGGCCCCAGGCCGGCGCGCGCCCGGTCATGGCGCAGCACAAATCGATGAAGTCGCCATAGCGGTTGGTGCGCGCGCCGATCACCGAATTGGCAAAGACGATGGCGTTGGATTCGCCCCAGGCGACCTGTTGGCCGAATTCAGGCCGGAACCGCGTCTGGTAAGGCGCGCAAGTGAAGGTCGCCTGGCAGCCAAGCTCCAGATGCGCCTTCATCAGCCGCCGCGCCGGCACCTCTTCCGACGCCGGCATCTTCACCATGCCGGGATGGATGAGGTCGAACGAGCCGACATTGAGCGTCGTCGGCACCTGCACCCGCCCGCCGCCCTCGACCAGCCGTTCGACGAAATCGAGCCCGGCCTTGCCGTGATAGAGGCAGCCATCGATATGGGCGCCGCTGATGTCGAGCAGGCCGCGCGCGCCGATCGCGTTGGAGAAGGCGACCAGGATTTTCATGGCGGCGGCGGCCGACGGGCCTTGCTCGCCGTCGAGCATGGATTGGTCCTGTGCGGTCAGTTCTAGCGTCATCGGAATGCTCCGGGCTTATGCCTGACAGGATGGTGGGAAGCACCCCCCTCTGCCCTGCCGGGCATCTCCCCCGCAAGGGGGGAGATTGGCCGTCATCTCTGCTTTCGCAAATTTTCAGCTTTGCCGGAAGAGCAGCAGCGCCAAAGCTGCCGATCTCCCCCCTTGCGGGGGAGATGGCCGGCAGGCTAGAGGGGGGTGACGGGCGCCCGCCTCCCCCATTTAGGCCTAATTGGCCGCAATCAACACCGTGCTCTCCGGCGACCAGCGCAGCACCACGTCCTGCCCCTCCGCCAGCCGGTCGGCGCCGGTGTTCTGCACGATGACCTTCAGCGTCTGGCCGTCACGCTCGACGAAATAGGTGCTGTTGTTGCCGGCGAAGATGCGCTTGGAAACCTGCCCCTTCAGCGTGTTGGCATCGCCATCCGAAGCTCCGGCATCGGTGGCAATCCGAATGCGCTCGGGCCGTACGGCGCAGCTCGCCTTGGCGCCGGCGGCAAGCGTCGCGCCCGCACCTGCGGCAATCGCCGTGCCGTCCGGCAGGCGGATGCCGTTGCCGGTCGTATCGCCGCGAAAGATGTTGGCGTCGCCGAGGAAGGTGGCGGCGAATTCGCTTTTCGGCCGGTCGTAGATTTCCTCCGGCGGCCCTTCCTGCACAAGCCTGCCGTCGCGCAGGATGCCGATGCGGTCGCTCATCGTCAGCGCTTCTTCCTGGTCATGGGTGACGAAGATGGTCGTGATGCCGATCTCGCGCTGGATGCGCTTCAACTCGATCTGCATGTCGACGCGCAGCGCCTTGTCGAGCGCGCCGAGCGGCTCGTCGAGCAGGAGCACGCGCGGCTTGGTGACGATGGCGCGCGCCAGCGCCACGCGCTGCCGCTGGCCGCCGGAGAGCTGGTGCGGACGCCGGCCACCGAGCTTGCCGAGCTGGACGAGATCGAGCGCGCGCTGCACTTCTGTCGCAATTATCGCCTTGGCCTCGCCGCGCACCGAAAGGCCGAAGGCGACATTGTCGGCGACGCTCATATTGGGAAACAGTGCGTAGTTCTGGAACACCATGCCGATACGCCGCTTCTCGACCGGCACCCGCTCGACGCTTTCGCCGCCGATGGAAATGCGGCCGGTATCGGGAAAATCGAAGCCGGCGATCTGGCGCAGCAGCGTGGTCTTGCCGCTACCTGAAGGCCCAAGCAGCGCGTAGAAGCCGCCATCGGCGAAATCGATGGAGACATCGTCCAGCGCCTTGTGTGCGCCAAAGCTGCGCGAGACATTCGATACCTGCACGCCGGCCATTATTTCTCTCCGCCGAATTTGAAGAAGCGTGCCGTCAGCAGCATCAGCGCCATCGACACGACAATGATGATGGTCGAGACCGCATTGATCTCGGGCGTGAAACCCTTGCGGATCGCGGCGTAGATCTCGACCGGCAGCGTCGTCTGGCCGGGCGTCGACAGGAAGTAGGAGACGACGAACTGGTCGAACGACACGGCGAACGCAAACAGCCCGCCGGCAATGACGCCCGGCATGATCCACGGCAGCGTCACGCGCATTGTGACCTGCCACTGGTTGGCGCCGAGCGAGCGCGCCGCCTCTTCCAGCTCCGGCGCGAAGGTCTGCAGCCGCGCCGAGACGACGACGATGACATAGGGCAGCGCCAGCGCGACATGGCCGAGCAGGATGGCGAACAGGCCGCGCCCGATGCCGACGCCGAAGAAGAAGATCAGCATCGCCGTGCCGGTGATCAGCCACGGAATGGCGATCGGCGGGAAGAGCAGCGCCTGCAGCACCTTCTTGCCGCGAAATTCGTAGCGGTAGAGCGCCAGTGACGCCGCCGAGCCCAGCACCACGCTGATCAGCGTGGTGATGATTGCGATCTCGAGGCTGTTCCAGGTGGCCGCGATCAGCTGGTCGTTCTGCCACAGCGAGGCATACCATTCGGTCGTCCACTCGAACGGCAATTGGTAGAAGGGCGAGACGTTGAACGACATCAGCGCCATTATGATGATGGGCAGATAGAGGAAGGCGAGCAGCAGGAAGATGTAGAGGCGGCCAAGTCCTTCGAGGATTCGGGTGGTCGCCATCACGCAGCCCTCCGCAGCACCGGCGAGGCGATCGCCAGAATGACCAGCACGACGGCGAGCAGGATGAAGGACAATGCCGCTCCCAGCGGCCAGTTGAACACGGCGACGAACTGGTCCTCGATGACCGTGCCGTAGAAAGTACCGGTGCGGCCGCCGAGGATGCGCGGCTCCATGAACGAGCCCACGACGGGGACAAAGATGAGCGCGGCACCGGCCACCAGTCCCGGCATCGACAGCGGGATGATCACCCGTTTCAGCACCTGCAGCCGCGAGGCGCCGAGCGAGCGCCCGGCCTCGATCAGCGAGTCGTCGATCGCCTGCAAGGTGAGATAACAGGTCAACACCATGTAGGGCACGTAGGAGTGCACCAGCCCGATGATGACGGCCGGATAGGAATACATGAGATCGATGTTGATCTTGAACGGCAGCACGGCGTTCAGCGCCGTATCGAGTATGCCGCCTTCGCGCAGAACCATCGCCCAGGAGAAGATGCGCACCAGCCCGTTCGACCAGAACGGCAGGATGACCAGCAGGAAGATCGCTTCGCGGCTGCGGCCCTTCAGCACCTTGGCCAGCACGTAAGCGGCGGGATAGCCGATGACGACGCACCACAGCGTCACTTCGAGCCCAAGCCGCAGCGAGGCGAGCAGCAGCGTGAGATAAAGGCTCTGCGAGAAGAAGGCGGCGTAGTTGCCAAGGGTGAAAGCCCAGGGCTTTCCCGACAGCGGCAGGTCGGTCATGAAGGAGAAAAAGACCATGGCCGACAGCGGCAGGAAGATCGCCACCGTCAGCCAGAGATAGGCCGGCGCCAGCAGCGGCAGAGCCGATCTCAACCCGCTGCGCGATGCGGTCGCGCTTTGTGCTGCCATGCCACCCTCCTCCCCAGGATTGAAAGCACCAGCCGGCGCGAACCGCCAGCTGGTCCGGACGTGCGTTTTATTTCACGTCGACCTTGAGCTGCTGCCAGAGCGCCAGATAGGCCTCGCGCTGGGCATCGGTGATCGGCGCCTGGAACTGGATGCGCTTGGCGACCTCGGGATCGCCCATCACCTTGCGGTTGAAGGCATCCTGCGGCAGCGCCTCCACCGCCTTGGTGTTTGCCGAGACAGGCGCGCCGACCTTGGTGACCCATTCGACGTAGAATTTCGGGTCGATCATCCAGTTGATGAAGGCCTGCGCGCCTTCGACATTCTTGGAGCCGACCGGAATGGAGAAGGCATCCAGCCAGGCGACGGCGCCTTCCTGCGGAATGACCAGCGAAACCGGCAGCTTGAAATGCGTCTTGGCACGGTCGGCCGAGCCGCTCCAATAGGTGCCGATGTCGATCTGGTTGGAGGCGACCATCTGGTTCCAGTCGTTCTCCGAGCTCCAGAAGGTCTTGATCTGCGGCATCAGCGAGGTGAGCTTCGTCTTGACCGCATCCATATCCTTGATGTCGTTGATGTTCTGGCCGGTGGCGATAGCGCCGAACTGCACCGCCTCGACGGCGTCGTCGCGAATGACGACGCGGCCCTTGTGCTTGGGATCCCACATTTCGGCGATCGACGTCGGCGGCTTGTCGAAGGATTTTTCATTGATGGCGAGCGCCGTCAGGCCCCACACCCATGGCACGCCATAGACCTTGCCGTCATGGTCGAGCATCGGCGAACCGGCCTTGTCCTTGCTGATGTCGGCATAGTTCGGCAGTTTCGAGGTATCGATCGGCTGGATCAGCTTTTCCGCCATCGCCTGGTCGTTGAAGGCGGCGTTGATCATGACCACATCGTAGAGGCCGGGATTGGTCCGGATCTTGGTCAGCATTTCCTGTTCGGAGTTGAAGAAGTCGTTGACGACCTTGTTGCCGGTCGCCTTCTCGAAGGCGGCGACCGCCCAGGGTTCGTCGGCGCCGTAGCCTTTCCAGTTGAGCACATGCACTTCGGCGGCACTGGCGGCCAGCGTGAGTGCGGTGGTGAAGACGGCGGTCGCCGTCAAGAGAGCAGTCAGTCTTGGCATGCGCATGTTGGTTCCTCTCTTTGTTTGCCCGCTTAGCGGGGCTTGTCAGGCTGTCTGATGGGCCTTCTGGTTCTGGCCCGGCGCGCCGGTCGCGGCGGCCTGGCTCAGGAAAGTCTGGATTTCCTCATCGGTCGGCGCCGATGAGCCGCCATGGCGTGTCACCGAAATGGCGGCTGCCGCATTGGCGTAGCGCGCCGCCTGGAAGGGCGGCACACCACGCGCCAGCGCACTGACGAAAGCGCCGATATGGCTGTCGCCGGCGCCGTTGGTGTCGACCGCCGTGACCTTGAAGCCGGCAATGGTCTGCGCCGTGCCGTCGGCCAGCCTGACATGGCAGCCCTTGGCGGCCGAACGGATGACGACACCGGCGGCCCGGGGGCAATAGTCGGCAAGCAGCCGCGCCGCCAGGCTCTCGACATCACCTGGGCCGGCAATCTCGGCCGCCTCCGTCGCGTTGCAGCTCAGCCATGTGGTGCGGGAAAGCACGCGCGACAGGATGGGACGCGGAATGTCTGAAATGACCGGCGTTGGGTCGAAGACGAACGGCGTTTGCGCAGGCAGCGCCTCGATCCAACCGGTGAGCGCGTCGCGGCTGCCGGGATAACTCAGCGTATAGCCCGAGGTGAACGCCCAATCACCGGGCGCCACCGATACCGGCGCCATCATGTCGAGGGTGAGAACGCTCTCCGCACCAGGCCAGGAGACGAAGGTGCGCTCGGCATCGCTCGAGATCATGGCAACGCAATTGCCGCTGTCCATATCCGGCGATGGCGGCGTCAGCGTCTCGATGCCTTCGGCGGCGAAGGCGGAGCGCAGGAAATCGCCGTTCGGCCCGCTGCCGAGTTGCCCACCGAACACCACCGTCATGCCGGTGCGGCTGGCCGCGACCATCATGTTGAAGCCGCCGCCGGCGACCCGGGCAAAGCTCGATGCCGTCTTCTCCGTGCCCGGCGCCGGCAAGGCGTCGATGCGGTAGACATAGTCGACCACCGCGCTGCCGATATGGACGAGGCGCCCACTCATGCCGCCGCATCCTTGCCGATCTTCGCCACCCTTGCCGCCACGAGATCGGCGGCAAGCGCGCGCACCTCGGACATGTCGATGCCGACAAGCCGGGCAATATGCTGCTGCGGCAACCGCGAAAAGCCGGTGCAGGCGCCGGCCATGCCGGCCGCGATGGCGCCGATCGTGTCGGTGTCGCCGCCGAGATTGGCACTGATGACTGCCGCTTGCCAGGGATCGCCGCCGGCGACTTCCAGCACGGCGAAGGCGGCCGGAACCGATTCCTGGCTGGCGACGCCGGTGCCGACCAGGTCGGTGATCAGCCGGATTGCATCCCCCGCCACCTTGCCGCGCACCAGATCCTGCGCCCAGACGATACGCGCGGCGATGTCGCCGCCGGTCACCCAATGGCCAAGCGTCGCCCCTCGCCTCGCCGCCGCGACGGCACTGTCGGATGCGGCGCGCGAGTCGCCGCCGGAAACACCGCGGCTGACGGCGGCCGCAACCGCTGCGGCCGACGCTATGGCGATCGAGGTGTTGTGCGTGGCGCGGCAGGTCTCGGCCACCTTGGCGACGAATGCGTCGAGCGGCTCCAGCGGCATCATGATGCCGACCGGCGCGATGCGCATGGCCGCCCCATTGGTGTCGCCACTGCGCCCCGCTTCCTCGGCCGGCACGCCATTGTTGATGGCATCGATGGCGCGCTTGGTCGACGGCCCCAAAAGATCGTAGCTGCCACGCGCCTTGACCTCGCGCTCCCAGTCGAGCAGCGCGTTGACCCAGCGTGCATGATCGAAACGGTCGCCTGACTCGACGAGAATGCGGCCGAGCAGCAGCGCCTGTTCCGTATCGTCGGTGATGGTGCCGGCCAACAATCCCTTCGACACCGGATGATCGGCGAAGGGCGCTACGAAATCGTCGACATGACCGTAGAGCTCGGCAATGCGGGCCGGCGACAGGAGCTGCGTCGGCATGCCGAGCGCGTCTCCCAGCGCCCCGCCGACAAGCGCGCCCATGGCACGATCGAGAATGGTGTTATCCGCCATCGCTCAGAACCTCATATGCAGCGCGAAATGCGCCGGATTGAGCAGGCTGGTGACATATTCGATCGGCCGGTCATCGGCCGCGCGCGTCAGCCGGCGGCCGCGCAGGAACGGCGTGCCTTGCGGGCAGCCCAGGATCGCCGCATCCTCGGCATTGAGCATCTCGATGCCGACCCATTCCTCGCCATGGTCGGGGATGAGGCCGGCATCGCGCAGCGTCTGGTGCAGCGAGCCTTCGCGCAGGCCGCGCAGCGGCACATCCTCAAGCTCCGGCGATAGCGGCAGGCGGCTGCGCTCGATGGAAATCGCGTGGCCGTCGCTGGCATTGGTGCGCACACGGTCGACGGCGATGAAGAACGGGCTTTCGATCTCCAGCAAGGCGGCGAGATCGGCGTCTTCGATGACCTCCAGCCGCAGCGTCCTCGTCTCGGCATTGGCGCCGGCATTGGCCAGCGCCCGCGACCAACCGATGGCGTCGTCGACCGGCTTGCCGTCAAAGGTGACGAAGGAGCCGATGCCGACCTTGGTGGTGATCAGCCCGCGGCTGGACAGTTCCTCGAGGCCCTTGCGGACCGTATTGCGGCTGACGGAGAAGCGCTGGACGAGTTCGTTTTCGCTTTGCAGGCGGTCGCCGAAGCCGAGCACGCCGGAGCGGATTTCATGCTCCAGAACGGTCGCGATCTGCTCGGGCTTGCCCGTGCCGGGAGACAGTTGAACCGCGCGCCGCTTCATATGCATACCTGTTCAGTGAACCTGTATAGTCCTGTTCAATACATGGCTGTAAACCTCCTGTCAATGCGATGCCGAGACAGGTCAAACAGACCGCCCTTGTTCCCGGTAGTGTGGTAGGTTCCAGGTCGAAGGAGCAACATGTCCCAATCAACAGAGCATAAGAATCCTAAGCTGATCGTCGTGGCCGCATTCGACCGCGGCGAGGACGGTGAATTGTTTCCAGCCTTCGGCCCTGCCGACCAGCAGAGCGAAGACCGCGCCATACGCACCGCCCGAGCTCTGGCGGCAAAACATGTCGGCGTCATCGCCTGGAGCCGCGATGCCGACCCGACAGTTGGCGACTACGGCCCGCCGACCACGCTGTTTGTTAGCGGCGACGTGCCCGACATGGAGTAGGGGCGACGCCCCTCTGTAGGCTCGGTAAAATAAAATCTGGTTTTAATATTTACCGATAGAGAGGAACTGTTTTCTCTCGATACCGTTTACTTGCAGGTCGTTTATTCCAATGACCTCGATAGAGAGGAATTTCCAGATGAACTTCAAGATACTGACCATGGGCGCGATGGCGCTTGCAATGATGACCGGCTCGGCGCTCGCCGCCACCCACACCTCCGCGCTGGACGATCCGGCAAAGATGGCGCCCTTCTACACAGACTCCGGCATGAAAACCATGAAGTCCGAGAAGGAGTTCAAGGCAGCCTGGATGGCTATGAAGGACGAAGACCGCACCTCGATGACGAAGGATTGCGGCGACAGTGTCATCGGCAAGTCGCACGACAATTTCTGCAAGATGACCAAGCAACTCGGCGGCGCGAACTGACGCACCGCGATTGGGCGCAGGCCCGATTGACCATTTGGATAAGGCGGGCCCAGTGCCCGTCTTTTCCTTTCGGCGATACGCCCGCGACGCAGCCGCTGGCGGATTCAATTCGCGACAACGGTCCTGCAAAGGTGTAGCTTCAATCCTTGGAGCGGCAGGACGCCGCTCGTCTGGCTTTTGCCCATGTTTCAACCCATTGCGAATATCGAGGATGCGCAAACGCTGGCGCAGGCGATCGTCAACACGATCACCGAGCCATTCCTGGTGCTTGACGAGCGGTTTCGTGTGCTGGCCGCCAGCCGCTCCTTCTACAAGACATTCGAGGTCGACCCCGCACAGACGCAAGGTACGCTGCTCTACGCCCTTGGCGACGGTCAGTGGGACATTCCCGCGCTTCGCGTGCTTCTGGAGACGATCATTCCCGAGAAGACCGCCATGGACGGTTTCGAGGTCGAGCATGATTTCCCGCGGATCGGCCGCCGCACCATGCTGCTTAACGCCCGCAAGGTGCTTTACGACCACAGTCCGGCCGTCACCATCCTTCTTGCCTTCAATGACATCACCGCCCGCCGTGTCATCGAGCGCGAAAAGGAAGAGCTGCTGCGCCGCACCGAGGATCTGCTCCGGCAGAAGGACATGCTGCTGCGCGAAATGGAGCACCGGGTTGCCAACAGCCTGCAGATCATCGCCAGCATCCTGTTGCTGAAGGCGCGCTCTGTCACGTCGGAGGAGACACGCCAACACCTCAAGGACGCCCATCAGCGCGTGCTGTCCGTGGCCGAGGTGCAGCGCCATCTCCACACCTCGGTCGGCGTCGACGAGATCGATGTTGGCTCCTACCTTTCTAAGCTGTGCGGAAGCCTCGCCACTTCGATGGTTGGCGAGGCCCAGCCGATCGAAGTCACCGTAACGACCGAAGGCGGCAGGATGGACTCGCAAAAGGCAGTCAGCCTCGGACTGATCGTCACCGAACTGGTGCTCAACGCCATCAAATATGCCTTCCCCAAGGAAAAGGACGGCGCTCGGATCCAGGTGAGCTACGAGACCGCCGGCAGTGACTGGAAACTGACGGTTTCGGACAATGGCGTCGGCAAGATCGCTAACGACGTGCCGGCCACCGGCCTTGGAACAGCCATCGTGGAGGCGCTGGTGAAACAGCTCGAGGCCAAGGTGGAAGTCATCGGCGACAACGACGGCACCAGCGTCTCGGTCACCCGGGCAACGTTCACCTCACGGGTGCCGCGCGCGGCGTAAGAACCGTTACCACGAGGCCTGCCTTCCCGACAGCGCCTCGATCCTGATCTGATAAAAGAGATGGCTGCCCGAGGGCGCCAGGGCATCGCCGGGCTTCAGTGCTCCCGGCTCCCACCAATTCGCATGCGTGGCAAGAAGCGACCAGGCAAGCTGGCGGTCGCCATCGACGGGAGTGGTCATCCTTTCGGCGCTCGTCAAGCCGGCATCCGGATCAGGCGCTTTGGGCAATTCCTCGAACACGCCTTCCACCACGACGCTCCTCCAGCCATCGACACCCCCGACATCGTCGACCTGAAGGCAGACATGGGGGTTGGTCCGCATCCAGTCGACTTTCCGGCCGGGAAGCGAGAAACTGAAAATGGAATTCTCGCCGAAGGCGAAATGGACCGGCACCACATAGGGTTTATGGTCACGCACGCAGGCTAGGCGACCAAGGCGTTGCGCCTTCAAAAGGGCGACGCAATCCTGTCGCGTCATCTCCTTAATGTTCATCCAATCCTTCTTCCTGTTCAGGCCGCGCGATCGATGTGGCGTATCACCTTGATAGCCTCTGCTTTCGCGATGCCGATCAGCGCGTCTATGCTGTGGAGGTCTCGATATGGCCGCGAGCCGCCACAGGACGTGAAGATCATCGCGAGTTTCGCAGAGTGCCGTTCTGAGCGTTGCGGGCCTAACGCAAACTCAACTGTCTCGACGCCAGCCGGTTCCCACGGCTTCAACGCAAAAGCCCGCTCCGGGATACCGGGGCGGGCCTTGGAGGAGGATGAAGGGGTGGGACCCTCTCCTCTTGTTTCCACGGGGGGTGTGGACCGAAATCACCATACGCGAGTCCCGCGGAATTTCGGATCACAAGCCGGCTTGCTTGCATCACAATCCGGTGCGCCTCGGCCCCGGCGCGGTCACGAGATTGCGATCATCCTGCTTGCAGGCAGCTAGATGCGCCCCAGCACGACAAGGATGATGATGATAAGCAAGACAAGCCCGAGCCCGCCGCCGCCGTAGTAGCCCGTTCCATAGAACGGCCCGCCGCCGAGCCCGCTGAAGCCGCCAAGCAGCGCAATGACAAGAATGATGATGAGTATCGTGCCTAAGCTCATTTTTCCCGCTCCCTTGGGCGCTGATGCGCCGGTTTGAGCACCGCCTGATACGGTGTTTCGAAGACGAGAACGCTCGAGCCGCCTTACCGTTCCGCCCCCAATGTCCACCGGCGAACGAAAGAACCCGATCGTCCCGATAGATAGAGGGTCGGAATTGAAAGGCCCGATACGCAGGAAGCCCGCCTGAATGGCGGGCTTCCGACCGGCCGGAAGCCAGGGCGCCAAGCCTCACGGCTCCATCCCTGGCAGCATTGGCTTCAGCGACGGGCGATCAACAGGCAAAGCTGACGCAGGTCGCGATCATAGGTGCCTTCGCTGCCGAGCACGTCGACACAGCGCTTCTTCATGCGCGCAACCTGGCTGCTGGACATCTGCGCCACGACACCCGGCAGGCTCGGATGGCTGGGATTGCTGGGATTGCTGGGGTTCGAGGGATTGCTGGGATTGGTTCCGCCACCAATACCCAAGCCGACGCCGACGCCGCTGGTGCCACCGACATTGGCGCCGAGGCCGGCGGTGACGCCGCCAGCGCCACCGACGTTAGTGCCCAGCCCGGCGGTGACGCCGCCCGTGCCGCCAACATTGGCACCCGCTCCGGCATTGATGCCGTTGCTGCCCCCGACGGAAGCACCGAGCCCGGCACTGGCGCCGTTAGAGCCGCCGACATTGACGCCGGCCCCGGCATTGATGCCACCGCCGCCGCCGACAGAAGCGCCGACGCCGGCGTTGACGCCACCGCTACCACCGACCGAGGCGCCGACGCCGGCATTGATACCGCCACTGCCGCCCACCGAGGCGCCGACGCCGAGCCCAGCCGCGCTTGCGGGCATGGAAAGGACGAGGACCATTGCACTACCCGCCAACACATTGGCGACTGTCTTGATGGTGAAAGCCATAACACTCTCCTGTTGTCGTTGCCCTATGACAGCCGGCGCACAGCCGACTGCACATTCAGCTACGCCGCAGGTGAGATTCAGTTTCATTCGGCGCATACTTACGCAGATGATGGTATTTATTGATGAAATGCATATATTATAAGAGTGATAAAACTATAATACATATGTAAAAAATATTCCAAATCGAGAACGATAATCGTCGATATACCTTTATCGCGCGGAAAGAAACTCGATTCCATATTGCTGACGCCCAGCGCATATCGTGATGATTGGACATCGGCCACGATGGTTGTGCTCGCAGCGCAGAACCCAGCGGGCGGCGTTGGAAAACCAGGCCGTCACAGGCTTGAGGCAGTTCCAGGAAATCTGGAACCGGTTGTCGCGGGAAAGGCGCGTAGCGCTTCCCTTGGGAACTTGCCAAAAACACGAGATGGGCAGGTTGGCGTTTCTGAGAAACGGCGAACAGCTATTAACATACGCGGCAGGCCACAAGCCAAACGCCACTCGGCCTTTCGACAGTCTGCCCTCAGAATAGGCGGTAGAACAGCCTGTAGCGCACACGTTCCATGTAAGCGCGATACTCCGGCTCGGCGGCCAGCAGAGCCTCCTCGCGCAGGATACGATACAGCTGCATATAGGTGATGACCGCATAGACCGCGAGGTTGTGGAAGGAAAAGGCCGACAGCAGATAGAGCACATGGCCGGCAAGGTAGCCGGCATAGATCGGGTGCCGCACAATCCGGTAGGCACCGCCCGTCATCACGCCGCGATTGGCAGGCAGGATGGCAAAGGAACGGCCAAGCGATATCTTGCCCCAGATGACAAACAACAGCGCAACGAACTGCAGCGGCGCGGCGAAATAGACCGGAACAAGCGCAATGCCAGGCTGGAGGCTGATCAGCGCAACCCCGAAACTGGCGGTCACGGAGACGATGACCGTAAGCGGATTCCAATCACGCGTCACCGGACGCCGCGACAGAAGCAGCCAGGTGAACGTGAGTATCTCGGAAATCGCCACCAGCGCGGCGTTGAGCCGGGTCGGGTCCTCCATGAGCTGGGACACGCCGCGATAGACGAACAGCCCCGCGCAGGCCAGGGCACAGAGGCGAAAGAAGCCTTCGCGCAGGTCGACCAGGATGTCACGCCTTCGCGCGGCGGAGAAAAATCCGCCCTCATTACTATGCGAAAACGCTTCACTTTTTGACGTGAGCAACGCAAACACCCCGCTGATCCCTCGAAGGGACCATTGCACGCAACCATTGCCGGGCGGTTAACCGGGAAGATCGGATCGGCATCAAATCGGGTTCGCGTCAGGCGCGAGATCAGGTTCAGGCAGTGTCGGCGCGGGCCTACAATTTATGCTTGCATTTTTGGAACAAATAAGGAACAATACATGGATTAACCGCTGAGGCGGACCAAGGTTTTTCGGGGGAGGACCAGCAATATGACGAGCTGGAAAGGTGTGGGATTGTCCGCAGCCGCGATCGGATTGCGTGTGCCGATGAAGCTTTCGCCCAGCCGGCTATTGGCTGGGCTTGCTGTCGTTCTTGCGCTGAACGTATCGGCGCTCGCGGCAGAGAAGGATTATGCTACCTGCATCGGCAAGGACATCGAGCCGGACAAGCGCATCGCCGCCTGCACCCCGATTGCCAAGGACACCACGGAGGTGACGCGCATCCGCGTCGTGGCCTACTTCTATCGAGGCGTCGCCTGGGACGACAGGCAGGATCAAGATCGGGCGATCGCGGACTACAGTGAGGCGATTGCGCTCGATCCAAAACAGGGCTCGCCATACATCAACCGCGGAGCCGATTGGTACGACAAGGGAGACAACGACCGGGCTATCGCGGATTTCAACGCCGCCATCAGCCTGGAGCCGTCGTCCAGCGATGCTTATTCCAGCCGCGGCGCTGCCTTCCTGCGCAAAGGCAAGACCGACGCGGCCATTCTCGATTTTCAGCAGGCGATCGAGGCCGATCCCAGCAACGGCAAGGCGCATGCCGGCCTCGGGATCGCCTGGGACAGGAAGAATGACCTGGTGCGCGCCGTCGCCGAATATGACGAGGCGATCCGCATCGATCCGCAGGACGCGATCGTCTACATCAACCGCGGCATTGCCCGCGCCGCCAAGGGTGAATTCGATCCCGCCATCGCCGATTATGACGTGGCGCTGGGCCTCGATCCCAAGAACGCCGACGCCTATGCCAACCGCGGTGCCGCCTGGCTTGGCAAGAACGATTGGATTCGCGCGATTTCCGACACCAGCAAGGCAATCGAACTCGATGCCGCTGGTATCGACGGTTACTATTACCGAGCCGTCGCGTGGGCAAGCAAGGGCAACAACGATCGCGCCATAGCCGATTTCGACAGAGCGATCGCTCTTGATGCAAACTATGCCAGGGCCTATTTCGGTCGCTCCCTGGTGCGCACCCGCAGGGGCGACGCCACCGGCGCTGCCGCCGATTGCCGAAAGGCCATCGAGCTCGATCCGAAAAAGGCAGGTGGCTGCGACACAGGGCCGGTGGGCGCGAAGGCGCCGGCTGTGCCACAGACACCCAAGCCTGCCGCGTCCCCGGTTTACGAGCCGCTGCAACTATACCCCAAAGAGGATCATTCCGAACTCGTTGCCTGGAATCTCAAACGGGGGCTGGAGCAGCAGGTGCAAGGCGACGTCAGAGGCGCGGTAGACTCATTCAGCTTTGCGATCCAGCTGGATCCTTACAACGCCGAGGCCTTTTACGACCGGGCGCTTGCCGAGGCATCCCAGGGAAATTACGCCATTGCCGCCACGGACTGCCGGCGCGCCATCGAACTCGACCCGAAGCGCGCAGGCTCTTGCAGCGAACACGCCCCAGGCGAAACAGCTCCGTCGGTTGCCACAGGGAAGGACCCGGCAGCCGCAAAAATCCTGCTCGAGCGCGCCGAGGCGCGGCTTACAAAATATGGCATCGAAGGCGCACTTCTCGATCTCGACAAGGCGATCAACCTGGATCCCGAGAGCGCCGAAGCGTATTTCAGCCGGGCCGGTGCCAGGACACTGAAGGGCGATATGGTCGGTGCAGCGGCGGATTGCCGTCGCGCCGCCGAACTCGATCCAAAATGGACGGGAGGCTGCAGTGAACAGGTTGCGGGTAACCACAGCAAACCGCCACCATTGCCGGACACCCGACAGCCGACGCCGCGAGCCGTCGTTGCCGATGTAACGGCCACGCAGGACACGCTGGCCGCGAAGGCCCTGGAGGCGAACGACCCGCGGGCCCTGGAAGCGATCCTTGGCGGCGATGCCTTCCTGGACATGGGCAAGTACGATCAGGCCATCGGCGCCTACAACCACGCGATCGCGCTCGACCCGGACAACCGGTTCGCCTATTTCGGCCGCGGCAAGGCCTGGGCTGCCAAACGCGCCTACCAGCAGGCGATCGCCGACTACGGCCAGGCCATCGAACGCGCCCCCAATTTTGCCGCGGCGCATTTTCGCCGAGGCCTCGCTAAGATCACCCTTGGGGACATCGATGGTGCTCTCGCCGATTGCGACCGAGCCGCCGCGCTCGATCCAAAGGCGCGCGACGCATTTTACTGCAAAGGCATGGCTCAGCATGCCAAGGGCGACGCAGGAAGCGCAATCGCTGCTTATTCGGTGGCGATCGGGATCGATCCGAAGGATGATGCCAGCTATTACGGGCGCGGCATGGCGTGGGCCGACGGCAAGGACTATTCGAAGGCGATTGACGACTTCGATCAAGCCATAAAGCTCAGCCCTAGCAATCCAGACTATACGGTTGCGCGCAAAGCGACGGTGGCTGCGCTGGCAGAGGGTGGCGCCGCGCCGGACGCCGTAGGCTCGGCCCCAAAGGACCTCAAGGCTTTCATCGACCGCGGCGACGCCTTCTACGACAAAGGCAAATTCGATCGCGCCATCGCCGAATACAGCAAGGCGATTGCGCTCGATCCAAGAAAGGCCTCGACCTATGTCGGCCGCGGTCTGTCGTTTGTCGAGAAGGGCATGTACGACGCAGCCATCACCGACTTCGGCGAGGTGATCAAACTCTATCCCGGCCATTCAGACGCCTACATCGGCCGCGCCGTCGCGTGGACAAACAAGAACGAACTGGATCGTGCCATCGCCGACTACAGCCGCGTGATCGAACTCAACCCGCAATATGCGCCGGCTTATTTTGCACGTGGCACTGTCTGGTTCACCAAGGGCGACTACGACCCGGCGATTGCCGACCTGGACCAAGCGCTGAAGCTCGATCCAAAGATGGCCCTCGCCCGCAAGGGTCGCGAATTGGCGATGCTTGCAAGGGACGAAGCCAACGCATCGAACATGCCGGGCCAAGCCGTTGGCCGGGCTGGCGAGCAAGCGACCAGGCCGAGTTGGACTTCGCTGGCCGCACAGACCTTCAACAAGGGTCAAGCGCTGTATGGCAAGGACGACTATGACGGCGCCATAGCCCTGTATGGCAAGGCGATTTCATTCTTTCCTGCATTCCACGACGCCTATCTAGCCCGAGCAGTGGCCTGGGAGGCCAAGAGCGATTACGCGCATGCGGTCGCCGATTACAGCCAGGCGATTACGCTCAATTCGAATCTTGCCGAGACCTATTACGACCGCGGCCAGAACCTCGGTTTCCAAGGCGATTACGACGGGGCGCTCGCGGACTACAACATGGCCATCAGTCTCAACACCTCGGACGCAAGGGTCTATGCCAATCGGGGACTCATATGGATGGGCAGGCATGAGGACGTCGCTGCGTTGCGCGATTTCGAAAAGGCACTCAGCCTCGATCACGGAAACCCCTTTGCTTATTTGGGCCGAGGCGTGATCCGGACCAGCAGGGCAGACTATGACGGCGCCATCGCCGATTTGAGCCACGCGATAAAGCTCCAACCGGATTTCGCCACCGCCTACAACGCGCGAAGCCAGGCGTGGGAAGCCAAGGGCAACCACAAGCGCGCCGAGGCCGACCGCAAGAAGGCGCTGAGCCTTGGCGCGAAGTAAGGTTCGAGAACGCTGCCAGATGACGCGTTGAAAAGCTTTGAACGATGGGAAGCTTTCACGCCAACCGAGCGCCTTTGGCTAGCCAGCCATTCCCTCGAGGCGCGAAAGGCAGACCGACGCACCTTACCCCAGAGCTGAATTGCTGAAATACCCTGCAAAATCAGGGCGCTGCGTCAGAACCTTACCATCCGCGTCGCGCAAAATGCCCGCTTTGAAGAGATAGTCGCCGATGGCGTCCATCTTGGCCGGATCCATCGTACCGATGGCGCCGTTCTCCGCGCGCAGATAGTGTCCGTCGATCAACGCCTTGAGCGATGCTTCGATCAATGCCGGATTGGTCAAGGCGTCCTTGTTGCCGGCGATCAGCAGCGCGGCGGCTTCGGCCGGATGATCGACGGTGAACTGATAGCCGCGCCGCGTTGCCTGGATAAAGGCCGACGCTAATGCCGGGTTTGCCTTGAGATAGGCTTCGCTCGACGAGATCAGCGTCGTGTGCTCGTCCGGCACGCCGTAGTCGGCATAGACGAAGTTCCGCTGCTTGACGCCCTTGAGTTCGGCCTCGACGCCCTCCCAGGTCGAGACCTCGAGCGTGAAGTCGACTGAGCCATTGGCCAGCGCTTCATAGGCGGAAGTGCCAAGCGTCACCGTTTCGAAATTGCCCTTGCCGCCGTCGTGGCGGATGATGGTCGAGATCAGTGCGTTTTCCCAGGCGCTGCCGAAACCGCCATAGGTCAGGCCGTCAAGATCCCTGGGACTTTTGATCTCGCTGCGCGCCGCATTGAAGACCACGCGGCCGGTTTCGGACTGCACCACGGCGTAGACGGCCTTCAAGTCGGCCCCGCCGGTCTTCTGGCTGAACAGGCTGATGGTGCCGTTGATGCCGAAGTCGGCAACGCGGTTGGCGACCAGCGTGCCGGCGCCGGTGTCACTATAGGGTAAAATGTCGACCTCGAGGCCGGCCTCGCGGTAAAATCCCTTGTCGCGGGCGACGAACAGCCCGATGTGGTTGGTGTTGACAGTCCAGTCCAGCGCGACGGTGACTTTTTGCGTCGCGGCGAAGACGCGGCTCGCTCCAGCGATCAGCGGAAGACCGCTGGCAAGGGTGAGCAGCAGGGCCTGCCGGCGTGTCATATCAGTCATGGTCATGTCCTTTGGATGGTTGAGGGTTGAGCAAGATGTCGAGGATCTCGGCCTCGAGTGCGCCGGCCTGCTGCGCGGCGGCGCCAGTCGGATCTCGCGGACGCGGCAAGGGCACCGTGATCTCACGCAACACACGGGCCGGACGCGCCGACAGCACATAGATGCGGTCGGACAGGAACACCGCCTCGCGCACATCGTGGGTGATCAGCAGCGCCGTCCAGCGATGGTGACGCCACATCTGCTCAAGCCAGCGCTGCATGGCCGCACGGGTCAATGCGTCGAGCGCGCCGAACGGTTCGTCGAGCAAAAGCATGTCGCGCTCCTGCACCACCGTGCGCAAAAGCGCCGCGCGCTGGCGCATGCCGCCGGAAAGCTGTGCCGGAAAATGCCGCTCGAAGCCGGCAAGGCCGAACTCTGCAAGCAGCGGCACGACCCGCGCCCGCGCCACCTGGCGTCTGACGCCTTGCACTTCAAGCCCGAGTGTCGTGTTGTCGAGGATGCGCCGCCACGGCATCAGGGCGTCGCGCTGCGGCATGAATGCGAAATGCCGGCCATGGTCGTCGAGCGGCATGCCGTCGAACAACATCTCGCCTTCGCCATGCTCGGCACCCGTCAGAAGCTGGAACAGCGTCGACTTGCCGGCGCCCGAAGGCCCAAGGATCGAGACGAATTCGCCGGCACCGACGCTGAGCGAAATGTCGGCGAGCACGTCGAGCCCGCCAAACGCCTTGCGCACATGCCGCAATTCGAGCCGGCTCATCGCCCCGGCCCCTTCCCTGCCGGCTGACGGCCGATCCGTTCCCAGGGCATGGCGAGGCGCTGCAAGAGCGCCGTCAGCCCGAACAGGATCAGCGTGAGCGCGGCACTCACGCCGACCGCGGCCAGCACCAGATCGGGGCGGAAATTGTTCTTGGCGTTGAGCATGTAGATGCCCAGTCCCTTGGCCGCACCGGCATATTCGGCGAAGATGGCGCCGACCACGGCATAGGTGATGGAGATCCGCAGGCCGGCGAAGAAATAGGGCAGTGCCGAAGGCAGCCGCGCCAGAACGAAGACACGCCAGCGCCCTGCCCCCATGGCGCGCAGCATCTGGCCGATCTCCACCTCGGTCGCCTCGTAGCCCTGCACCAGAGCCACCAGCATCGGGAAAAAGGTGACCAGCGCCACCAGCATGATCTTTGGCGTCAAACCGAAGCCGAACCACAGCACCACCAGCGGCGCGATGGCCACCAGCGGCAAGGTCTGGCTGACGATGAAGACAGGAAACAGCGCGCGCCGCAGCGGCTGGAAGAAGTCGACCAGCATCGACAGCGCGAAAGCGGCGCCGAGCGAGCAGGCAAAGCCGATCAGCGTGGCGCGGATGGTGGGAACGGCGTTGTCGATCAGCGCCTCGCGATTGAGCATCGCCTGTTCGAAGACGCGCGACGGCGCTGGCAGGATCGTCGGCTTGATGCCGGAATAATTTGCGTAGAGTTCCCAGGCCACGAGCAGCAACCCGACCGACATCACGGCCGGTGCCGCCCTGGCGAAGAGACCCGCGAGCTGCCGCGGGCGGCTTGACGACAATGAGACCACGAGAGGACAACCTCGACCGCGCGTAGAGCAAGCGGGTGTTTCAGACTCAGACAGCGGTGGGGCTGTTGGCGGAAACCGTGACGTCAAGGGTTACGTGGCCCGCGCCCGGTCCGAAGCGGCAGAAGGCTTCGTTCAGCGCCGAAAAGATCGCGCCGGTATCGCCGCGCAGTTTGGTGCAAAAATTCTTGGAGCGATCGTAGACGCCGGACTGTTTCAGGAAATCGATGCAGCCATAGATCTCATCGATGTGGTCGCCGGTGCCCATCACATAGAGCGAGAACTGCGCCGCCGCCGGCTGGCCGGTGGCAGCAGCGCTGCGCACGGCGGCGATGGCGGCTTCCTTGCGCGGCCCGAGCGGCCCGACAGGCCCGCCAAACGCGTCGGAGCGGCAGATCGGATCGTCCGGCTCGCCAGGACAGCCGCGCGAAATGGCGGCCGACAGCACGCAATGCTTGCCGCTCTGCGCCGCCGCCACGAACAGGTCGCGCAGCGCCGGGAACAACACTTCGGGCGGCCCGACCAGCAAGGTCGAGATGTCGTCGGTTTCGATCCGGAGCCTGTCCCGGTAGGGATCGAGCGCGCCGAGCGCGCCCAGGATGACGCCGACGAAATCGTCGGCCATGGGATATAGGGAAATCTGTGCGCCTGAAAACATAGCCCGCCTCGCTCCGCTGGTATTACCCAGATCAGCTTCTAGGGTCTGTGGGCTTGCCGCCCCCGTCTCAGCCCCGACCGTACGGAGCACCCCTGTGGATGGACGCGTTAAAGCACCATTCGAACGGAAGGGGAAGCCGTTTTTTCAGCGCACCGGGCCAAAAGCGTTGCACCAACTCTGGCCGTTGCGTGGACGCTGGCGACGCCGCGCAGTCGGAATTTTATGGGGAACCTTCGCCAAGCCGAGAGGTTGTCCCACCAGTCGCAACGCGGCGAGTTCACAGAAATGGAGGCAAAACCATGTTCATGAAAATCCTCGCAGCTTCGGCGTTCACCGTTGCGCTTGCCACTTCCGCGATGGCGCAAAGCAACACCGCAAACGGCATGGATGGGTCAGGCGGCAGCGGCCACTCAGTGACTGTAGACCCGAGCACGCCGGCTTCGCCCAATACGGTCGATCCGGCAATTACCAACAGCACCACCATCGCGCCGGGCGACATGAACTCCAATGCGGATCGGAATTGCCCGACCAACCCCCAAGGTGCGCAGTCCGATGCCAACGGCAATTTGACGGCGCCCACCGTGAATGACAACAACTGTGGCAAGTAAGTGATTGTCCAAAAACAAAAAAGCCGCCGGACATCCGGCGGCTTTTCGATATCACTTCCAACGATGCTTTGTGCCAACCGTTAGGATGCGGCCTTTTCGCGAACCGGCAGTTTCCAGCCCGGCCTGACGAAGTGGCAGGTGTAGCCGTTTGGATATTTCTCCAGATAATCCTGGTGCTCGGGCTCGGCTTCCCAGAAGGCGCCGGCCGGCGCGACTTCCGTGACGACCTTGCCAGGCCACAGGCCGGAAGCATCGACATCGGCGATGGTGTCTTCGGCGACGCGTTTCTGCTCGTCGCTCGTATAGTAGATCGCCGAACGGTAGCTCATCCCGACATCGTTGCCCTGGCGGTTGCGCGTCGTCGGATCGTGGATCTGGAAAAAGCGCTCCAGCAGCGTGCGATAGCTAATCACGGCCGGATCGAAATTGATCTCGATGGCTTCGGCATGGGTGCCGTGGTTGCGATAGGTGGCGTTGGCTACATCACCGCCGCTATAGCCGACACGCGTGGAGATGACGCCGGGATAGCGCCGTATCAGATCCTGCATGCCCCAGAAACAGCCACCGGCAAGCACTGCGCGTTCGGTCGAAGTCGCCATGTCACGTCTCCTCAAAAGGCAATTCCAGCTCATGTAGCGGTTTCCCGCCCGGAATTGCGCGGACAAAATTGGATTTCCCAATAGATGGGCATTGTCGTCCGCTTCGTCCAGTCGCGTGGAAACAACGCGGCCATGAGCGAACGATATCACGACGCGGTCGGGGATCGAACCGTTTCAGTTGCCCGGATGCAGGGTCCGGCTGTCGACGGCAAGCGGCGGATACAGCGTGCCGGGCGGAATGGCGGCAAAGCTGATTGCCACCGGCGGCGCCGTGCGCGACCAATTGAAAAGAACCGTCTTGACCGGGAGGTTGCCCAGCCATGTCTGCAACTGCGGCGGAACGTCATGCCCTGGCCAAACCATCAGCATGCCGTGGTCGTGCAAGCGCTGCCTGGTGATCCAGGGCGCGAACCGCGTATCGAGATCGGTGAAGATCGACGGCTTGTCATAGGCATTGAGGCCCGCCAGCATAGCCACCTGGGTATCGCCGCCGACAATGTCGAGCCGGCCGGGCGCCGCCGCGTGCCAGACCGCCTCGGCCTCGTCCGCGATCGGCTGTGCCGGCCAGCAGACGGCGTCCAGGCGCCCCCGCACATTGCAGCCCGTCCAGCGCAGCGCCGCATAGGCACCCGACATGGTGAGGATGCAGAGGAACGCGCAGATCGCCAGCCTTCGCATCTCGATGGCGCCGAGCCGGTGGCCAAGAAAGGCGAGCACCGTGACGCCGACAAGATTGTACATCGGCGCGCCCCAGGACTCGCCGGTGCCGGTGAACAACGAGGCCACCATGATCAGGGTCGCCGGGCCGAGCCCCATCCACACGAGATAGACCAGAATGCCGCGCTCGACCGGCGCTTCTGGGGCCGGCGAGCGCCGCAACAACCCGGATATCGTCAGCACCAGAAGCAAGCCGGAGAGCCCGGCCATCTGGACGCCGATGTAGTAGAGACGCGCCCGGTTTTCGGTCACCCATTGGTCGCGGGCTGCGAAATAGGTCAGCGGCAGGAAATCGATGCGGTAGAGCGCTATGGCCAGCGGCGCGGCAACGGCGAGAAAGACGGCAAGGCCGAGCCATGGCCAGGGCGTCGCCAGCCGGCTGCGCGCGCGTGCGTCATACAACAGCCAGAGCGCGCCGAAGGCAAGCAGCAGGCCGGTGGAGAACTTGGCATAGAGCCCGACGCCCGACACCAGTCCGAGCGCCAGCCACCAGCCCGGCCCGCCGCCACGGCCGGCGCGCCAGAGCAACCAGCAAATGGCCGCCCAGAACGGCATCTGCGCGTAGTCATGATTGAATTGCGGGGTCGGCCAGCCGAAGAAATAGACCGACGGCATCAAAAGCACGGCGGCCAGCGCACGGCTTTGCCCGAGCATGTCGCGGGCCAGCAGATAGACCAGGATGAAGGTCGACGAGATCGTCAGCTGGGCAAGCATATATTGTGGCCAGCGGAACGATCCGGTCAGAAGATGGCTGGTTTCGAGCAGCCAGCCTGGAAGCTGCGGGTGCTTGTAGGTCAACAGCACCCATTCGCGGCCCCACATGAAACCTTCCACCACATCGCCGGGCGGGGCGGGATCGATCAGTGCCGGCACCACCGTCCAGCACAGGATCTGCACCAGGCACAAAAGCGCCAACAAATACCAGGGATGGCGGAGCAGGCCGGGCCATACCGATGACGAGTCAAGGCCGGCGGCAGTCAGCCCCGCCGGCTCCCAACCATCCATGGAGTCGTCTATTCCCACCATGCGGCGCTTAAACCACATCGTCCGGTTTGCCGAACAGCCCCAACGTGAAAGCTTACGAAAAAGTATACTTGCAGGCCATTGCAAGACCAAGATTGGGCAGGAATTTCGGCGCTCCGTTGCCCTCCCCCGGCAGAACAGCCGCCCATTTGATCCTGTCTGAACATCCCGGATATTCGATGCGTCACCAGCATGCCGTCATCCACCATCGCGCGCTCGACTTCTGGCTGGCACGCGCGGCGGTCCTCGTCATCATTTGTTTGCAGCTCCTAGTGATCAACGATCTTTCGTTCGGCCCGCGCTGGCTGGCGCCGGCGCTGGAGGCCGCCCTGCTCGTGCCCCTGTCCGTCGCCACCGCCTGGACACAGGTCGCCAGCCAGAAAGCGGTCGAGGAGGAGCACTGGTATCTGGTCGGCCGGTTTCGCGTCATCATCCGCAGGACCGCGCTGGTGATGACCGGCGTCGTCAGCATCATGAATTGCGGTTCGCTGGTGTTCCTGGTGCGCGCCTTGCTGGCGGGCCATGCCGGCTCCACCGGCCAGACGCTGCTCATCGACGCGCTCAACATTTGGGTCACCAATGTCATCGTCTTTGCCTTGTGGTTCTGGAGCACGGACCGCGGCGGGCCGCCGACCTGCGGCCTCGTCAATCGCGCCCATTCCGACTTCCTGTTCCCGCAAATGACCTTGAACGACCGCGAGATCCGCGACTGGCTGCCTGGCTTCGTCGACTATTTCTTCCTCGCCTTCACCAATGCGACGGCGTTTTCGCCGACCGACACCTTGCCGCTGTCGCAGCGGGCCAAGCTTTTGATGATGGCCGAGTCGATGATATCGCTGCTGACGATCGCACTGGTCGCCGCCCGCGCCGTCAACATCCTCGCCTAAGCCCAGAAACGCAAAATAGCCCTCCCGGCGAACCGGAGCGGGCTATTGGATGGTTTGCGACAGTCCCGAAGCTGGAGCGCGGGGTGGACGATCCTCACCTCAATCCGCGCCGAGGTCGCGTTCGAAGACCACCTGGTCGCGCAGCGGAATGCCGTTCACAGCCGAGCCTTCGGGGTAACCGGTCGATGGCCCGAACGCATCCTGCACGATGCGAGACATTCGAAAGCCCTGTCTCTGGTAAAACCGCAAATTGCCGATATCGGCCGCCGCGGTCGCCACGATCAGGCGCCGGCCGTGGCGCTCGCGGCAGCGGGTGACTGCCGCCGCGACAAGGGCGCGCCCCAAGCCCTCGCTCTGCCTTGCCGGACGAACGGCCAGGCTCTTGATCTCGAAGACACCGCCCTCGCCTGTCTCGATGAGTTGCACGTGGCCGATGATCCTGTTGCCCTCCCGCGCGACCAGCACTTCGCCCTCATCGATATAGCTGGAAACCTGCATGGGGGAATCGTCGGCAAGGGCAAACAGCGGCAGCAATATTTCACGGTTCCCGTCATATCGTTCAATCTGCATCCGTAGCCCCGGGCTGGATCAACGCCGCCGCGATCTCGGCAACCTTGCACCGCGATATAGCAGTGGCCGGGCAGGAGCCACAAACGCAAAAAGCCCGCCCCAGCGTGAGCCGAGGCGGGCATTGGCTCGATCGAGCCGTCAGGCGCGAATTCTCGGACGCAGGGCAAGGCCTGGAGCTATTCCTGGACCGCGCCCCGCCGCGTGCAATCTGTCACCCAAACCAGCCAAACGTAAGGCTAACCACCAAGACCGCGATCAGGATCGAGAGCGGCACCGCCATGAACAGCCCTGCTTCTAATAATCGGGTTTCCCTGTCACTGAACATTAGGCCCTGCCTCAACAAGCTTCGCTCAGATAGAAGCTGCGAAGCCTGTTTCCGTTCCCAATACCGGCGACATGCGATCCACGAGCGATTGGCTTAACGTGGCCGCCTGGAGAGCGAAATCAGTTCGGCTTCCCCAACGATGCCGGCCATGTATTTTGCAACGATACGGGAGGCCAGCGCATCATTCGATTGGTGCTCCATTCCGCCCCAACAAAGGCGTTTTGGGGGCAATTTCAGCGGAGGCTGATTGAATCGCTGTTTTCAAGGAGCGAGCAGCTGTCGAAAAGCCCGCCGGCCGGAGCCAGCGCGCCCTGCCCTTCCTTCGTTCGCATGTTTCGCTGATATGGGCGGGGGTGCATACATCTTTGCCAGTCGGCGCTGCCATCCTTAAGGCCCTGCCGGTCAGGCCCAGTGGCCTTCCGCTGCCAGTCCCCACTAGCAACCAAGCCGCTGGGCCGCAGGCATGATTTGCGCCACATATGCGGCTTGAAGGCGCTGAACAGAAGGTGTTGCTCGATGCTCCGGACAGACAATGGCGCGGCGCTCAGGCTTTCAGATTTTGCCGATCCTAACGATGCAGTCATTGCCGCAATCGAACTCTATGGGCCGGAAGCGCAGACCGCAGCGGCCTACTGTGCGATGGAAGCACACTTCGCCGGGAGACTGGCCGATTTCCGCCTCTGGTGCGAAGTCTTTCGCGTCTTCAAAACCAGATTCCATTGAGAGGCACATATATCGAGGCCGCCACGGCCATCAGCGCGTTCGCGCCGTGTAGCCTGCCGGGAAGATAACGAAGCAATCATCGGCAATACCGAAGCCCGCTTCGCGGCCTTTCAGTCTTCCGTCGCCGGCCTGAACTTCCGCACGATCAGCTCGAACAGGATATCCGAAAGGCGGCAACGATCGCCGCGCGTTCTTCGGGCGAATAATGCGCGGCATCGTCGATGGTCATGAAGGTGACGTGACGGGACATGAGGCGGCCTGAATCAATCGGCGAGATGTCAATCGTATCACTTTGTTAAGGCGAGATTTTCGGGCGACACGCGGCGGCTCGTTCCTTCTCCCCTTGTGGGAGAAGGTGGATCGGCGCGCAGCGCCGAGACGGATGAGGGGTGTGACGGAGCGCGGCGGCGCCAAGCTGGAACACCCCGACCGAGCTTCGCTCGGCCACCTTCTCCCGCAAGGGGAGAAGGGAAGGCCTGCGCGCACCGCATCTCACCCCTTCCCCATCCTCTCCACCTCCCCCGCCGACAGGAACAACAGCACCACGTCGCTCATGCCAAGCAGCGGCGTGAAGGTGACGATCGTTATCCCGCCCGTGGCGTTGGTGCGGGTCAGGCCTTCGGAATAGATGTCGAGCGGCGGCTCCTCGTCGAACCAGACGCCGTGCAGCGTCTCGCCCTGCCATTTCTCGCGGCCTTTCTCGAAACTCTTGAACGACAGCACGCTCTCGCCGGCCTGGACATCGCCGCCGCCGCCATGGCGCACCACCACGCTGTCGAGCGCGCCCGGCGCGCCGCGGCCCATGATGGTGTTACGAATAGCATCGGCCGGGATCATGCCGGTGCCCCAGGCCGCCTGCTGCTGCGGCGGGCCGACCAGCACGCGCTGCGGGTTGTCGCGCGTGCCCTCGCCGGTCACGCCGGCGGCCCACAGCCGCACGGGCGTGTCGAAAACCTTGCCTTGCCACCACGCGGGATAGCGGCCGGTCAGATGCATGGCCCATTCGGCGCCGCCGGCCCTGGTCTTGCCGAGCTGGTTGCCGGCCATGAACAGCCTTTCGCGGTTCAGCGCCCCTGCCGCGTGAAATTCGGCCTGGCGCCGATACGGTTTGTAGGCCGCCAGCAGGTTGCGGCGTCTGCGGCGGTCAAGTTCCGCCAGCAGCGCCAGATACTCCGTCTTCGCGGCGAGCGGCGGGCTCTTCGAGGAATGGCCTGAGGACGGTTTCAAGGCTGCGGATACGGCTGCGGATTTCTTCATCGCTCAAGGCGTCCAGATGGTTGATGGCGACATCGAAATCCCTGGGCAAGACGGACAGCACGATCTTCAGATACTGGTCGGGCTTGTCGGCCCGCACCTCGGCGATGACGCCGGCGCCATGCGCGCGGAAATCGGCCCGCACGGCGGCGAGAAAATCGTCGCCCAGCGTCTTTTTCGTCCGCTTCGCGCGGGGTTTTTGCGCAACCGCCGCGCGGCTGGGCTTGCGCCTTGCCGGCTTTGTCATGCGGCGCACCGGCCTGGCATCGGCTTCGTCAGCCATCGACCTGACCCATCGCCTTCGCAGCGGCATTGTTGGCCGCCTTGCTTGCCTTCGGCATTGATCCGGCCGGATTCCTCGATCGGACGGCTTTCTTCTTCGTCCGCTTTGTCCGCTTGGATTTTGCGATCGCGGCAGGTTTTGGCGCGGCGGCCCGGGCTTTGAGCCGCGCCATGGCAAGCGACACCGCGTTGGCGCCGACGCCCGGTAGCTCGAAAGAAAAGCCGCCGCCAGCATCCCGCACCATGCCGATCAGCACGCCGGATGCCACCGGCTCGATCCGGCCCAGACGCGGGCGTGGCGCCGCACCCTCAAACGCGCCGATGGCGCTGACGATTTCGCGGCCGTCATCGTCGGTGATGATCGTGGCGTAGCGTTGGGTCATTGGATTGCTCGCAAAGGTCGCGCTCTACGGCCCGCCAGCGTTCAAATAGGCAGCCACAGCGCCGTCACAGAAAGGGGGGCAGAAACACAAAACCCGCCTCGGCGGGCGGGTCGTTGGCGCAAATCAGCACCATGGACAAAAATGTAGCATGGCTGCCCTCACCCGGTCAAGGAAAAAATTCCTATATCATCAAAAACCCTCCTTCTCGGTCAAGCTCTGCGCCACTTATGCCCGCATTGGCTAGCCGGCTTTTCATCAGCCGGCAGCTGTGGGACCATCAGAAGAAGCTCATGGAATGATTCGCGTCGTACGGCCTTGTAGGAGAGGACGATGGACAGGCCAGCCATGGCATCCGTCTTCAGGATGCGGCATGCTCCAGCCACGGTTTCCGGTGTGCGCAGCACCGGTCAGGGTCAGGCTGATCCGATGATCCGCGTGAACTCGCTTGGCGACGCGATCCGCTTCGTCGCCAACGCCTACCCCAACTACGACATCAGCGCCGTCGCCATCACCTGCGGCGATCCGTCGATCCCGCGCCTCGGCAGCCTCGAGGTCAAGGCGGTGTGGCGCGAATATGGCGAGCGCCTGACGCAGGAATAGGCCGGTAGCACGAGCCAGCGCCTGCCCGGCATCGCGGTTGAAACCGGCTCCGCGCCTGGCTTCGGATCGGAAACGCCGCTGGCGCGTTTCCTCTTTGGTCAATGGAGGGAACACCATGAACGTCGCCAATCTGCAACTCGAAGGCCTGCTGATGGCCGTCGCCTCGATCAACCACGTCCTGGTTCGCAAGGGGGTGCTGACTTCGGAGGAGATCGATATCGCGCTGCGCAAGGCCGAGGCCAGCGAAACCGGCGAGGAGCGGTCCAACGGCATGTCGGCCTCGAGCCGCGACGCCGTCAATTTTCCGATCCGGCTGCTGGAACTCGCCAACCAGTGCCAGCCGGAAGCCGACATGCCGTCCTTCTCGAAACTGGCCCGCATGGTCGGCCAGATGAAGGAACCCTACAACGATCAGATGTGATGACATCACGCAGGGGCGATTGAAATAGTTACGCTATTTGCGTTGCAAGAATTGTGCTCCCGCTGTTTCACACACTATTTTAGAGCGCCGATCATATTCGTTGCGCGCCTGCGGCACGCTTTGACTCTCCCCAATTTTAGTGCCGAATTCTTTGGCGATCTGGACGTCGATAAGATGAAAATTGGCCCTATGCAATTAAGAAAACCGCAACGCGGCAGCGATACTGATTGCAAGTCGGGCGAAGATGGGAGACGGGGTGTTGGTCGAGGACAATATTTGGGCGGCTTCGCTCGAAGTTTATATCCGCAACTGGAAATGGGTTGTCGGATACATCTTCTTGGCCGGTGGACTAGCGTTGCTCAACAGGTTCATACACATCAACTCCGGAGCTTCAATCTTCGTCGGTGTAATGGTTTCGAGCTTCTTGGCGATTCCTGCTCACATCGCCGTTCTGACACAGCTTGATCCCGACCAGGTATCCGATTGGCTGAAGGAACGGCCCAAGGCATTCTTCACTTTCGTGAAGCGTTGCCTGTTGCTCGGCTTCCTCGGCGCGATAGGTCCACTTGCGTTTGGGATCGTCATGGTCATCGGCGGCATCCGTCCATCCGTCGCCATGCTGGCAGCGCTCCTGGTCTGGGTTCTTTCCGGCATCGCTGCGTTCGCGAAATGGGGCACCATGTTGCCTGCGGTCATTGCCGATGATGACCAAACGCTTGCAGTTGCCGGCCAACGCGGCTCCAAAGTGTTCGGCTATGCGTTCCCGCGTCTGCTGATCTCGTTCGGCTTGCTTACGGTATTGTTCGTAGCGATATTGATGTTGCTGGCCTCTCTGCTGGGCATCGATCCAAAGGATTCAAGCCCCGCGTCTTTTATCCTGCCTGTCATAGGCGCCATGATCGGCGCCTATCAAATCGTGATGACATCAGTCGTTTTGTCACGCTCGTACCTCAGGGCACAACCGGCTGCACGCCGGATGGCGGATAAGTCCTTGCTGTCCTTTCGAACCTGACAAACAACGACAAGCTGTGAGGCCAGGCCTGCTCATGCGCTGCCCGGCCAGCCCAGGTTCAGCGCCAGTACCCTGCCCGGGCCATGCACGGCGGCAAACAGCAGTCCGGCCATGAACGAAAAATGGTCGACGAAGAAGCCGAACTCGGCCTGGTTGCCGGCCCAGTGGCTGGGCCCGTGGAAGGCGAAGCCGAGGAACAGCACATAGGCCGCGGCTATCAGCGCTGCCTGTGTAAAGAAGGCGCCGCTCAGGAAGCACAGCACCAGCGCCACCTCGAGGATCGCCGCGCACCACGCCAGGAACAGCGGAAACGGAAAGCCGGCGGCTGCGATGAAGCCTGCGGTGGCACCCATGCCCATGAATTTGAAGGTCACCGCCATCAGGAAGACGGCGGCGAAGATCAGGCGGGCAATGAGAAGGGCCGCGGTCTGCCACGGCGATTGGGTGAAGTCCGACATGCTGTCTCTCCAGGGTTGCAATGGATATCGACCTAAGGACGAGCGACACCGTGCAGTTCCGACACCGGCCCGGAATTTTTTGTCCGCAAACGCTGCCGCGACGGACGTCGGCACCGGTCCGGCGCTTGCCGACAGGAGGCCGTCGCCGGGCTGCAACCTTGCCGCGGGCTGCCTCGAAAGCTACCCTCAACAGGGGGGCTTGATCAGTTTGCGAGGAGAGCCAGCAATGGCGACGGTCCGGTATCTCGTCAGCGATGTTGAGTTGGCGATAGAATTTTACACCAGCCATCTGGGGTTCGCGCTGCGGCAGCAGTTCGGTCCGGCGATGGCCATCCTCAAGCGCGACGACCTGACGTTCTGGCTCGCCGGCCCGATGGCGTCGGCGGCAAGACCGATGCCCGATGGCCGTACGCCGCAGCCGGGCGGCTGGAACCGCATCGTGATCGAGGTGCAGGACCTGCCGGCGCTCGCCGCCCGGATGCGCGATGCCGGCGTGCCGTTCCGCAACGAGATCGTCGACGGCCCCGGCGGCCGCCAGATCCTTTGCGAGGACCCGTCCGGCAACGTGGTCGAGCTTTTTGAACCAAGGGCATGATTCCCTCCCGAAGCCCGCGGGATGATCATTTGGCCCTTCGTTGCCTCGCCTGGACCTAGTTCGCCACCGGCGCCGGCGTGCTGAGTTCGAGGAACGGCACCGTCGATCCGGGGATCATCGACTTCGGTAACTGCCCGTCCCACTTCTCGGCCTTGGTCAATTCGACCAGCAGCGGATTGTTGGCGAGGGCGGCGGCGCGCGCCTTGATCGCTTCGGCGGTCGCCTCGCCTTCGATCTTGGTCTTGTAGGCGCTGGCCTCGGCTTCCGCCTTCACGCTGTCGGCACGGCCCTTGGCCTGGGTGACCGCGATGTCGGCCTTGATCTTTTCCTGCTGCAGGTTCTGTTCCTGCTTCTGCACTTCCACCTGCGCCGTCATCCTTGCCTCGACCGCCTGCTCATAGGCGTCTGAAAAGTCGATGTTTTCGACCTGGACGCTGTCGATCATCACCGGGCCGTCCGTCACGGACGAGATGGCGTCGGCGACATCCTTGTTGAACTTGGCGCGGTTCTGGATCACCGACACGGCGTCGTACTGGCCGAACACCGTCTTGATCTCCTGCGGTGCCTTGCGGGCGATGACCCGGTCGGCCAGCGCTTCGATCGACCCGTAATTGGTGTAGACGTTGGAGACCTCCGCCTCCGGCACGTGGAAATTGACGGTGACGCGCATGTCGGCCGGCTGCTGGTCACGCGAATAAGCCTGCATGGCCGGCAAATTGCCGCAATCGCTCTGGTTCTCGCAGCCCCATTTCAACACCTGCTGGCGCAGGCTGATCTTCTCGACCCGCTGCAGCCAGGGCAGTTTGAAATGCAGGCCGGGAT
This sequence comes from Mesorhizobium sp. 2RAF45, assembly GCF_052115225.1. Classification (NCBI taxonomy): domain Bacteria; kingdom Pseudomonadati; phylum Pseudomonadota; class Alphaproteobacteria; order Hyphomicrobiales; family Phyllobacteriaceae; genus Mesorhizobium; species Mesorhizobium sp. 2RAF45. The sequence goes on from NZ_JBFRGG010000001.1 coordinate 918,340, forward strand.
CGACGACCGAACTCAATGCGCCATTGGTCAACAGCACGCCGCGGTCGCCCTGATCGATCGTGTACCAGGACCCCATGACGGCACCGACCAGCGCCAACACGATGGCCAGTGCGACAATGCCGCTGCCGATCGAGCGCTACCCGACGGCACCGTGCAGTTGGGCACGGTTCGAATTCCCTTGCGTGTCAGTCATTGCCAACCCCCGTTGTCATTGCCCGATCCCAGGATTGCACGGAATCATGCCGGCAAGATTGCTGAGATGTGGAGTGTCGCGGCCGTCCGCGCCAGTAAAATCGGATTATTTTCGGTTGCCAGCTGATGGCATCATCCTCCTCGGCCAGGGGGGAATCGACCATGGCCAAAAGCGATGACTATCGCCGCGCGGCGGCACCCGGCGATGGTTGCTGTCAGGATTGGCGGGAGATGCTCGTCCCCATGTCGACCCGCTGCTCGACAAGGTCGAGGCCGCCGGCTGGGATCGCGGCCAGGCCGCGTCTCGCCGCCAGACTGAACGCTGACCGAGGCCGACGCCCCAGGCCCTTGGCGCCAACGTTCAACAACAATTTGCGATCCTGAAACTTGTCCGTAACCGGCAAAGTGATACTGTAGACATGGCTAATGTACAGGCATGTCCGGTGCATCCATTTGGGGGTAAGTTTTGGGCGCGAGCGTCAGGTTCAGGACGGGGTCCTATCTGGTCCGGTCACCGGTCCTCGAGTGTAGCGGCTGTGGCGGCACCGGGCAGGTTTTCCAATGCCCACGCTGGACAAGCTCCAACGGGCTTTGCTGTCCCGCCGGCACGCATCAGCGCGGCTGTCCCGGCGCCAGCGCGCCTTGCGCCGAATGCGGCGCGGCCGATCCCCATGCCGCTGGCCCCGCCCCGGCCTGACAGCCTGCGATCCGCGTCCGGCAGGCTTCTGTCCGCCGTCTGCCATGGAACCAGCAGCGCCGATCGCTGTTATGTCTGATCGCGGCATCCTATATACTGGTGTTCCGCGACCGTGCGGCTGACAGAAAGCGAGGCACGCAATGCCCGACGACAAAACGAAGATCAAGCAGGACCGCAAGCTGGTTTCGAGCGAGGAGACCTATGAGGTCGCCGCCTTCGCGCGCAAATACGGCATCCCGCAGAGCGAAGCCCAGACCATCATCAAGCGCTACGGCCCGTCGCGCAAGAAGCTCGACAACCACATGGCCGCGCGCGGCTAGGCAGCGAGCCGCAACCATTTCGCCGGCATTGCGTTGAAGGATGCCGCGGGCCACATCGAACGGGTTGGTAGCACCAACCTGTTCGGCGGTACGATGAACCGGATTTTTTCCCGGTTTCTGACCAACGAAATGGCGAGCATCTGTTCCGCCCGGCCCCCGGCGTGCCAGACTGACGAAAGCCAGACCAAGGGAGGGCCGCGATCATGTCCGACACCACACGCAGAACCGGCAGTTGCCTGTGCGGCGGCGTGCATTTCGTCGTCACCGGCCAGCCAACACGCGTCGGCCTTTGCCACTGCAAGGACTGCCGCAAGGCCAGCGGCTCGGCCTATTCGGCCTTCGCCATCTGGCCGCGCGACGCCTTCGAGACATCGGGCGAAGTCGCCTCTTACGGCACGCGCAGCTTCTGCCCGACCTGCGGGGGCCGCGTCGCCTGGATCGGCGACGATGAAGTCGAGGTGATGCTCGGCAGCCTCGACGTCGCGCCGACCGACTTGGAGCCGCAATATGAATTGTGGATCAGCCGCCGCGAGACATGGCTGCATGCCTTGCCCGGCACCGAACAATTCGAGCACGACCGGCCCCTTGACGGGCCAGCGCCGGAAGACGCCGCTCCGCCGCCACCGCGACCTTTGTCCGACGCCGTCGCGCACGACTGAAAATTGATCTTTCGGGCCTGGAACCCTCCCTTGTCGACGGCGTTATCCGGCGCCCCTCAAAGTACCGTTGTCCCACATCCGCGGTCACTGTCGGGCGACATGCACGGAGACTTCAGTTGAACGACAAGATGTTCCCCCGACCGATCCGCCTGAAATTCTCCCCCGAGCGTGAACGCGTCGTGCGTAGCGCCTGGGAGGGCCTGGAATGCCTCGGCGACTGGCCGGCCGGCCAAGGCCGGCGATACCGGGCGGCGCTGCGCAGTTGCCGCGATGCGCTGGATGGCTGGACGCCGCCGGAGAAGGCGATGCGGGCGATGATCGACGCAGCGCGCGAAGCCCGCATCCTTCAATAATAGCGGGAAAACCGGAGGTGGGAAAAACAATGGCCGAAATGATGCTGTCGACTCCGGTGCGGATCAAGCCGCACGGCTCGGACACGATCCGTGAGGTGGCGACCCTGCAGGACGCCAGTGAAATCCTCATCGACTGGCCGCATGCCAGCCGCGGTCCTTTCTACCAGGCCGCACGCGAAAAGATCGAGGCGGCCCTGGAAGACAAGGACGGCGCGGCACAGGCGCAGGAAGCCTTTACGGCACTGTGCGATCACGCCGGCGTGCTGGTCCGCTAACCCAAAAAAGCAGGCGATGCCCCTCGTCTGCCTTCCTGTTGATGCCGATCCCTATTTTTGCGTGGGCAGATCGCCATCCACGATCGGATGAGAGGTCTCGAACCCAAAATTCTTCGGCGCCATCAGCATCAGGACGATGACGATGGCGATAGAGGCAATAAACGTGGCTGTGCTGGCAATATCTCTCATGGCCCCGTCCTTTCAAATTGAATTCCTGAAAGAAACGTTTCGTCGGATACGAGGTTCCGGCTTGCGGAAATAACGCCGCCAGCCAAGCTTTTCTACTTGGCGGGCGGCTGGGCTGGCACTTCGCCCGGTTTGATCACCGGTGTCTTGCCTACATCGGGCGCCGGCGTGGCCATGCCCTGGTCGCCGGTGGCCGGCGGCTTCAGCACCCCGCCGCAATCATTGAGCTTTTCGCTCAGATTGCCGCCATCTGGCTGCTGCTTGCCTTGATCGGGCTGGACCCGGCATTTGTCGGCCTGCGGGGCCGGGTTGTCGGTGCCCTGCTGCTGATCCATCTGTGCCGCCGCCGGCGCGGCCAGGGCCAGCATCAGCGACGCGATAACCAGAGGTTTCATCCGAGCCTCCTTTTGCTTTTCTTGCTTTGACGGCCGCCCGCGGCAGCCTTCCTCGCAGGGACAACGCCCAGCCGCGCGAAAGGTTGGCGACAAAGGTGGACACCGAGCGACCGCCCGCAACCAAATCCGGCCTCCAGCCGTTGCCGGCAAGGAGGCACCACCATGTTCGGTAACTTTCAGTCGATGGAAATCGATACCGGCGAAGCCGGCATATTTATCCGCCGTGCGGGCAACGGTCCGGCGCTGCTGCTCCTGCACGGTTTTCCGCAGACCCATCTGATGTGGCGCGACGTGGCGCCTGAATTGGCCGAGCGGTTTACCGTCATCTGCGCCGACCTGCGCGGCTACGGCGCCAGCGCGTGCCCTTCGTCCGACAGCGCTCATGCCCCTTACGCCAAACGGGCCATGGCCGCCGACATGGCTGCCCTGATGGCCAAACTCGGCTTCGGCAGCTTCATGGTCGCCGGCCATGATCGCGGTGGGCGGGTCGCCTACCGCATGGCACTCGATCATCCCGGCCGCGTTGAAAAGCTCGCGGTGCTGGACATCGTCGCAACGGCCGACGCCTGGGATCGGGCCGACGCCAGACTGGCGCAGGGCTACTGGCCCTGGTCGCTGCTGGCGCAGCCCGAGCCCTTGCCGGAATTGATGCTGGCGGGAGCCGCCGAGGCGGTCGTCGACAACGCGCTCGGCGGCTGGGGATCGTCGCCGTCGGCATTTCCGCCCGAGGTGCGCCAGGCCTATGTCGATGCCTTGCGCGATCCCGCCCACATCCACGCCATCTGCGAGGAATACCGCGCGGCGGCGACGCTCGACCGCGAGCACGACCATGCCGACAAGGCCGCCGGCCGGCGTATCCGCTGTCCGGTGCTGGCGCTGTGGAGCGGGCAAGGCGCGCTTGCCGACTGGTACGCGGGCGAAGGCGGGCCGCTGGCTCTTTGGCGAGGCTGGGCCGATGATGTCCGCGGCCAAGCCATGCCCGGCGGCCATTTCTTCCCCGAGGAGGCGTGGCAACAAACCGCCCGGGCATTGGCGAATTTCTTCGGCGAACCAGATCGCGCCTAGTGGTCGACCTTGCCTGCACTATCGCCCGAGCGAGGAGACGGCGCACCGCGATCTCCTTTTATGTCTTGCGGGCGGGGACCGAGCCGATAGACCAGCCCCGCGACGACCAGCACGATCAGCGTGGCAAGACCGGCCACTTGCCACAGGCCGAGACCGCATGCGACGCCGATCGCGCCGGCGAGCCACATCCCGGCGCCCGTAGTCAGCCCGTGCACCTCTCCACGCGAAAACAGGATTGACCCGGCGGCGAGAAAGGCAACGCCGGCAGTCACCGCCTCGACCACACGGATCGGATCGACCTTGACGGAGTCCTGCGCGAACATTGGCGCATGGACAATCTCGATGGTGAGGATGCCGAAGGTGGCAGCGGCCACGCAGATCAGGATGTGGGTGCGCAGCCCGGCGGGACGGTTGCGCCATTCGCGCTCGAAGCCGATCACCGCGCCGTAAAGCGCCGCGAGCAGTAAACGCGCGGCAATGACCGGGAACGAGGTGTAGCTCGGATGGCCGAATTCCTCGACGAGTTGTTCCATGATTCCCTCTGAAGATCTGGAGTGCACAACGTGGACGACGTGCGGGAGTTCCGTCCACGAGGCGAGCGGGTGGAACCTGCCGTCTTCGATGCGCGACAGGGAACCTTGCCAAGCGGACGGAGTTGCGACCTTTGAACCAGGAGGAAACTGATGGCCATTGAGAAAGACGACCTCGACCGTGTCTGGAAGCTGATGGATAAGATAGGCTTCTGCATGTTGGCCACCCGCGAAGGCGACGACATCCGCTCGCGACCGATGGCGGCGCATGTCGTGCGGGGGGAGAACGCCGTTTACTTCCTCACCGACGTCACTAGCCACAAGGATGACGAGATCGAGGCGGAGCCCAATGTCGCCTTGGCCTTTGCCGATTCCGGTGGGCAGAAATACGTCTCCGTCAGCGGACAGGCGGAAGTCTCCAATGACCGCGCCAAGATCAAGGAATTGTGGTCGACACCGGCCAAGGCCTGGTGGGACAGCGCTGACGATCCGGCGATCCGCGTGCTCAAGATCACCCCAAAGGATGCTCAGTACTGGGACAGTCCCGGCACAGTGGTCAGTTATGTGAAGATGCTGGCGGCGGCAGTCAGCGACAGCCGTCCGGAGATTGGCGATAGCGGCAAGGTCAGAATGTAGCTCCGACAGCGCAGGTCGCGCCCGCAGTGCGGCCTGCATTGCATCGTGCGGCAGGTTTGACTGACGGAAAAGTTCTAGCCGCGTCGGGTAGGCCGAGAGTGGCCGCTATCGTCCTGATGCTGCGTGGCAGGCGGATCGGCCCTTTGCGGGCACTCCTCAAAGCGGTGGTCTCGGCCGCCGCAGAAGGAACAGCAAATGGCTTCGCGGCCCTCGTTTCCGGGCCACCATTGCGGCGTTTCGTAAGGCTTCCTGCCATCCATGACCAGCAATGCGCGATGCCTGATTTGGTTGCGTGGGCGGCCACCGCGTCTTGCCCGCGCAATGCGCGGCCCGTCGCGGAACCGGCGGACACATCCCGGGTTTTATGGGACAATGCAGCATCCTGAACCAAAGAGAAGCCGTCATGCCCGCTCGCCTTCCTGTCCTGTTGATGTCCTTGGGCGCCGTGCTCGCGGCGACCGCCGCAGCCGAGGCCCGCCCCGACAGCCGCGGCATGAGTTGTGCCGAGATCCGGGCCATGATCCAGAGCCGTCGCGCCGTGGTGCTGACCACGGGACCGAACACCTATGACCGCTATGTCAGGCAGTTCGGCAATGAATGCGACTGGCCGGAAGTGCCGATGTCGGCCTATATCCCGGCGCGCGACGGGCACTGCCCGGTCTATCGCTGCGAAGAGCCGGTCGACAACTTCCCGAATTGACGCCTCGCCGTCCTGACGGCATAAGCATCCGAGCTTCTCCCGCTTCGTCTAATGGTAGGACAGCGCCCTTTGAAGGCGTGAATCGTGGTTCGAGCCCATGAGCGGGAACCAGCCACAATCAGATCGCTGGCTTCTGGACCTTCCTTCTGTCGAACATCCACCGCATGAGGGATGTTCAGGACATGGCCCCGGACAAGAACGCAAAGCCGCCTTCCCCGGTGTCTCGGCGGCAATCGAGCGGGCACATCCCACCGTGTTTGCAACCGAGCCCCAAGCCTGCCTTCCGCGATCACACCATAGGCTAACGCGGCCACGTGGTTCACAGTGCAATCACAAGCGGTCGATTCCTTCGGGATGTAGCCACTGCGAAAGCCCGCTGCGGGTCGCTCCCGTGGCGGGCTTTCCCATGGGGACCAAGGTCCCATGGCCCTCGCGCAAAGGTCTGATGTAACCGCTTTGGTTCCGATATCGTCCATTGGACGTTCCGTTACTTTATCCAATCGCGATATACATCTCCTTCATTTGAATGCTTCAGTTGAATTGGACGTGCCGCATATATGGCCAGCCGGCAGCCGCCCCAGGCCGGTTAGGCCCGGTGCGCTGCTTTCCCCAACCAGAGGTGTACCGGGCCGCCCTAAGGATGAAAGCCCGCGCTCTCGGCCAGAGGCGCGCGGGCCGATCGGAAGCCCGATCTTCGGCAGAGATGCCCCCGCCCTGCCGACAAACACAAACAATTAGAAACGACTAATGTTCCATCAGCCCGTCATTCATCTTCGATCGAATGCCGGTTTCCCGTCGCGGCAAAATTGCCACTCAATTAGCAGGGACTTAATTAGCTATTTTGGATTTTAACGAATCGTTGACCGCGCTGTCCTATTTTGGAACAGCGCGGTCAAACCCCAACCGGACCGCGTAGGCGGCTCCGGCAACCCGGCCCCCGTTGCACTGCCGGAGCCGCCACCACACCCATATAAAATACCAGCAATGGTTGAATCAACAGTTACCACGCGTGCTTTCCAGTGCGCTAACGACGCCATTGGCAGTGCCAACGGATCGGGGAACGCGTTCCGCTTCGATCGAGAAAGCCCGCAGGACCTTCAGGTCTCGCGCCTCGTGCGTATCCCCGAGCCAACATTCGAAGATGTCGCCACAGCAGTGCCCAGCCTCACGCGACAGTGATTGGAACCGGTGAAACCTTGCGCCGACATGCGCGTTTTTCGCCGGCAACCTTGTCGAGGTTCCAATGCAACCTGCATGGTTCTCCAAGCCGGTGGTGGTTTCGGTCGGCGTGGCCGGCGCCACCCGCCACCTGTCCAATACACAGCAGGCCATCGAATTGCTGACGACCCATTGGCGCGACGCCGGCAGCCTGAAACATCAGTCCGCGCTGCGCGCCTGCCGCCAAGCGACAAGGGGCGACGTGCCTCCCGATATCGCCAGGGAGGCTCTGATCGAGGCCGCGCGCGAGGCGCATATACTGGTCGAGTAGCCCGCGCCCCATTCACGGATCGCAACCCTCGTTCACAATTTCGTGATCGAGGGAACCGTTTGAAACGGCAGGCGTTTTTTTGCAGGCGTCTTTTTGTCAGGCAACATCAGGAGGCGTTTATGCGCATCATGAACCTCGTCACGCTCGCCCTCATCATCCTCGGCGGTCTCAACTGGCTGTCCATGGGTGTGACCGGCTATGACGTAATCGGCACGGTCCTTGGGGGCGCCATGCTGGCCCGCTTGGCCTATCTGATCATAGGCCTTGCAGCCATATGGCAGCTCATGCCGGGCTTCCAGAGCTTCACCGTTGGGGAAGTCGACGCCGAAAGGCATCTCCCGCATCACCGGTGACCGGCAAGCCGGGGCGGCGGAAAACCTGCCGCCCCGGTTGGGCACGACGCCCTTGGCTGGCTGTGTCCATCGCCTGATTATCGCTGGTCTCGAACAGTGCCGCGATTGCAGTGGCAATCAAAATCCAACCGTTGCCGGACGGAGAAACGACGCCAATCTCTTTTTACGGGGCATACGGGACGTTCAGATGCCGAAGCCCAGCGCGGCGCCGTCGTCGCCTTCGATGCCGGCTTGCGGCACGATGATCGATGCCAGCGGTGCACTGAGGCGCCAGCTGAGACGGCCGGGCGAGCGCTCCAGTTGAGCCGAACCGCCCAGCGACTGCGGCGCCACCCGCTGCAGGACGACGGTGCCGAACCCCTTGCGCGCACTCTCGTCCCCCTTGTCGTCCGGGCGAGGCGTGGAAGTCTCGGTCCAGAGCAGCTGGAAGTCGCGTCCGCCCGATGCACCGACACTCCTGCCCAAGTCCTTGGCACCCAAGTCCTTGGCACCCAAGTCCTTGGCACCCAAGTCCTGGGCACCCAAGTCCTGGGTGCCGGAGCCTTGGGCGCTTGAGCCGATTGTCCAGGTGATCTCGACCTGGCCGTCTTCACTGCCCAGCGCGCCATATTTGGAGGAATTCGTGCCAAGCTCGTGGAAAGCCATGCCGAGATTCTGTACCGCATTCGACTGCAGCGTCAGGACCGGGCCGGAGAGCAGGATCTGCTCCTCGCGGCCGAAAGGCTTCAGATGTTCCTGGATCAGGTCGAACAGGCTGGCGCCGGCCCACTCCGAGGTGACGAGCAGATCATGCGAACGCGACAGCGCCATGATGCGGGCGCGGATCAGTTCTTCGAACTCCCGCGGGTCGCTCGAGCGCTTGCTCGTCTCCCTGACCATCGACAGGATGACCGCGAACTGGTTCTTGACGCGATGGTTGACCTCCCGCATCAAAAGCCTGATGCGGCGCTCGCTCTCCTTTGCGGCGGAAATGTCGCGGGCGATCTTGGAGGCGCCGACGATCTCGCCATTGGCGTTCTTGATCGGCGAAACCGTGAGCGAGACGGAGATAAGCGCGCCGTCCTTGCGCCTTCGCGTCGTCTCATAACTCGCCACGCGGTGGCCACCGCGAACCCTGCTGATGATCTCGGTCTCCTCGCTCTTGAGGTGATCGGGAATGAGCATGAGGATCGACTGGCCGACGGCTTCCTCGGCGGTGTAGCCGAACATGCGTTCAGCCGCCAGGTTCCAGCTCGTGATGATGCTGGTCAAATCCTTGCTGATGATGGCATCGAAAGAGGAATCGACGATGGCCGCGAGGCGTGCGTCGGCGGTCGCGCTCTGTTTTTCGTTGTTTGTTGCCGTCGCCGCCACGATTTCGGTCATTGGCATGAGGTAGCGCGCAAGCGGATCAAGACAATCTCCCCGGACGCAATTCACATAGGCGGCGCGCCACGGATGAAGCAAGCTTCACTCCGAAGGCCGATCGCTCGTCTTGCCGTCGCCTTCGGGCAGCACGCCGAATTCCTGCGACTTGACGCCGTGCTCGGCCGTCAGGAACCCATCCGAGGAAAGACCGCGCCGCAGCAGCTCCCGGACCGCTGCCGAGCGGCTCGGCATGCGCTTTTCGAAGCGCCAGTTTTCCAGCGCCGCCAATTCGTCCGTGGTGAGCATGATCTGCAGCCGTTCCGGGCGTTCCAGTTCAGCCATGTGCGCGCTCCTCGCTCAGGACTAAAAATACGGTGAGTTAGTATCTAACTCATTCAGCTTATAATTATGGTAACACCCATTACGCGTCAAGGCCGGCCAGTGAGCCCTCCGCACATCAAACGCATGATGCTCATCGAACGTCTGATACGCATTCCTGTAATTTCACTAACTAACTGATTTTATTTGTATATTTCACAGATTTTGCTTGCCAGGCCGACACCCCGGGCGCATGCTCCAATCTGAACAGAAAACCGTTCCCTTTGGGAGGTTTCGATGCGGTACGATTACTCCATGCGCCTGCGCGATGACGTCAATGCAGCGGTCGAGAAGGCGTTCAAGACGGCCGGCATCGTCAACATTACGGTGACGGCCGAGCAGGTCAGGGTCATGAATCTGGCCGAGAATGTCGCGCTCGAGGATGTTGAATACCTGGTTTTGCAGGCTGCCCAAATGCTTGGAGCGGCAATCGAATTCGACACGTTGGGCAGCGGGTTGGTGCTGTCTGGAAACGGCGTCGAGGGTGATGAACCAGTGATCAGCCCCCTCATCCTTTCGCAGCCAGCCTCGATCCAGTGATGCCGCTCCGACGCGGCGCCCTGCGGTCGTGGCGTCGCTTCCAACATGTGAACGGATGGCTCCGGTCCGAGCCTGCACGGTGCCTGGCACCCTTGATCACAGTCGGTTGAGGTGGCGCTGGACACCTATGGCAACCGAGCACACGCTCTATATGGTGCTGCAAACCCCAAACGGAGCAGCGCTGCCATGACCCTCGCGACACGAAAACTCGGCAGCCAGGGATTGAAAGTCTCGGCCATCGGCCTCGGCTGCATGGGCATGAGCCAGTCCTACGGCCCGGCCGACGAGGCCGAGTCCATCGCCACGCTGCACCGCGCCATCGAACTTGGCTGCACCTTCCTGGATACCGCCGAGGTCTATGGCCCGCACACCAACGAGGCATTGCTCGGCCGGGCGCTGAAGGGCAAGCGCGACCAGGTGACGATCGCCACCAAATTCGGCTTCCGCATCGAAAACGGCAAGCAGCTCAGCGGCGTCGATAGCCGGCCCGAGCATATCCGTGAGGTTGTGGAAGCCTCGCTCGGCCGGCTCGCCACCGACCATATCGACCTGCTCTACCAGCACCGCGTCGACCCTGATGTGCCGATGGAGGATGTCGCCGGCGCGGTCGGCAAGCTTGTGGCCGAGGGCAAGGTGCGCTTTTTCGGCCTGTCGGAGGCCGGTAGCGCCAACATCCGCCGGGCGCATGCCGTCTTTCCCGTCTCGGCGCTGCAGAGTGAATATTCGCTGTGGGAGCGCAATCTGGAGCCGGAGATCATCCCGCTGCTCAAGGAACTCGGCATTGGTCTGGTGCCCTTCTCGCCGCTCGGCCGCGGCTTCCTCACCGGTGATGTCAAGCGCGCCGAGGATTATCCGGAGGGCGACTATCGCCGCAACGACCCGCGCTACCAGGGCGAGAACTACGACGCCAATGTCGAGGCGGCCGGCACGGTGCGCGACATCGCGGCCGCCCGGGGCGTCAAGCCAGGACAGATCGCGCTGGCCTGGCTGCTCGGCAAAGGCAGCGATTTCGCTGTCGATATCGTGCCGATCCCCGGCACCAAGCGCAGAAAATATCTGGAGGAGAACGTCGCCGCCACCTCGCTGAAACTCGACGCCGCCGAAATGGCCGCACTGGGAGAGGCGCTGGCGCCAGGAAAAATCTCCGGCCCGCGCTACGGCGAGCGCGGCATGGCGATGGTCGATCGATAGCTCGTCTCGACCGCGCGGCGAAGGCCCGGCGGCAATCATTACCGGATCGGCCGATGCGGACGATTGCCAGCCGTCCATGCACGGTCGCTCCGTAAGCAGTTCCGCGAAAAGGATCTCATCGACAGCATCCCTGAATGTGATTGTCCCCGCCTGTCTCCCGAGATTTCCGCCTGTCGATTTTGCCAATTCGCCGGGAACGAAGTTTTTTCGTTGAGGTTTACCCCGCGAAGGGACTGATGCTTTCGAGGAGATCTCCCATGAAGCAAATTCTGATCACCAGCATGCTCGCGCTCGGCATCGGATGCGGTGCCGCGATTGCTCAGACACAGCCGGCTGAAACCCAGTCGGGCGGTGACGCCAATTGCGCGGCCGCTGCGGCCAACTGTCAAAAAGGCTCGAAGATGAAGATGGGCGAGCAGGCCCAGGGCAAGGCCAAGGTCCAGACGGACCAACAGGCCCAGGGCAAGCCCAAGCTCAAGACCGACGAGCAGGCCCAGGGCAAAGCCAAGGTCCAGACGGATCAGCAGGCCCAGGGCAAGGCGAATGCAACCACCGATCAGCAGGCTCAGGGCAAGGCCAAGGTCCAGACGGATCAGCAGGCTCAGGGCAAAGCCAAGGTCCAGACGGACCAGCAGGCCGAGGGCAAGGCAAACGCGACCACCGATCAGCAGGCCCAGGGCAAGGCCAAGGTCCAGACGGACCAGCAGGCCCAGGGCAAGGCGAATGCTACCACCGATAAGCAGGCCCAGGGCAAGGCCAAGGTCCAGACGGATCAGCAGGCCGAGGGCAAGGCAAATGCTACCACCGATCAGCAGGCCCAGGGCAAGGCCTCGACACAGACTGATCAGGGGTCGACTGCTTCCATCAGCAATGTGACTGTCGAACAGAAAACCCAGATCACCCAGGTCATCAAGGAGACCCGGGTCGAGCCGGTCTCCAATATCGATTTCGACATTACGGTCGGCGTCGAGGTTCCCCGGCACAAGATCCGGCTGCATCGTCTGCCGGCGCGCATCGTCAAGATCGTACCAGCCTACGAAAGCTACGAGTATTTCGTATTGGCCGACGGTCGGATCGTCATCGTCGATCCGGATACGTTGAAGATCGTCCTTATCCTGACCTGACTTGGGCGCTCGCTCTGAAACGCCCGCCACATCCAGGTGGCGGGCGTTCTATGAAACCTGCCGCTAAATCGACCGTGGCCGAACGACTGCAGAATGGGTTTCAGCGTCATGCAACCAGAGCTGGGCAATGCCGCCAGGATTTGGCCGTCAGGACATCAAAGCTGGATTTCAGCCCCTGCCTGTTCATCGAACAAGACTGAGCAGCCTCGTGCAAGCGCTACAGTGGAAAGGGCGTTTGCCACCACGTCGTCCGGCGACACGAAATCGCCGGTCAGAACCCGCAACTCTTCCACCCCTTCAGCCATCGAGACAAAATTTCCGACCACGCGATCGTGCTTGCAGGCCTCGACCACGTAAAGCAGATCGACCAGTTCGAAGCTGCGCATGTTCAGCCTCCAATAAGAATGTCCCTTGCTTTATCGTGAAACGCGTTGGCTGAACATTGTGTTCCGGCGGGCTCGAATTAACCCTGCCCCACCGCTGCGTCCGGCGCCGTTGGCGACGAACTTCAGCGCCAACGGCCGCTCGTTCGGCGTGCGCCCGTCCACCATGCCATGCGCGACAAAATCCGCGCTGATGTCATGGGCGAGCGCTTGCCGTCGATCGTCAAACTCACTTCCGAATATCGGAACATTTTCGGCCCGGCGCGCCTCGCCGACATCAGCGCCGATGGTTTTTCCCGCCTGATCTGAAGCCCTCGCTGTACATGAGGTTCTGACGCCAACGATGCGCAGCGCCTGTGGCCGTTGGAATTTTGCCGTTGCTTGGGTTATGATCAGCCGGATGCTTCCCTCTGGAAATGGCGGTGAAGGCATGTTGCGAAAGAGCTTTTCCAGCTATTTGAGGCAGGGCCTCCTGCTCGCGTTCCTGGCCACGTTCAGCACGCTCTGGCTCGCCCAGGCCCACGCCGAGCGGCGTGCGGCCATTGTCGTCGGCAACAGCGAATATCCGTTTGCCCCGCTGACCAATCCCCGCAACGACGCCAAGCTCATCGCCAATACCTTGACCGAACTCAAATTCGACGTCCTGCTCTTTTACGATGTCAAGAAATCGGCGGAGAAAGACCTGAACGACGCGATACGCGCGCATCTCATAGGCGCCGACATGGCGGTCTTCTATTACGCCGGCCATGCCTTGCAGTATAACGGCCAGAACCTGCTGCTCCCCGTCGATACCCGGATCTCGTCGGCCAAGGACGTCGCGGCCGACGCCATGAGGCTCAACGATCTGATCGACATCGTGAAGAACGATCCGGTCGGCGTGAAAGTCTTCATCCTCGATGCCTGCCGCAACAATCCGGTTGCCAAGGAGAAGGGGTTGCAGCAAGGCCTCGCCTACACGGAGGCCGGCAGCGGCCAGGTGCTGGTCGCCTTTGCCACCAGCGCCGGTGAGGTCGCTTATGACGGGACGGGCATCAACAGCCCCTATTCGTCGGCGCTCGCCAACGCCCTGCTCATGCCCAATCTCGATGTGTACGACACGTTCCGCACGGTGCGGGGCGACGTTCGCCAGGCGACGGCCGGCTCACAAATTCCCTGGATCACCGGCTCGATCGAAACGAAATTCGTCTTCCGGCAGGGTGACGCCGGCAAGCAGGTTGCGCAAGCCGAGCACGCCGCCGAAGCGAATGGCGGCCTGACCATCGATGAGGTGTTATGGTCCTTCATCAGCGACAGCCAGAATCCGGAGGACTTCGAGCGCTTCGTGAAGGTCTTTCCCAATAGCCGCTACGCGGCCGAGGCGACGGAGAAGAGCCGCTTCAAGGTGGCTGCGTTGACCAAGCGCGGACTCTATGTCAACGGCAATCTGGTCTCCAGCTCGATCGCGGCGGTGGCGCCGGTCGAGGCGAGTGACAAGGCGTTGAGCGAGGAGTTCGTGTTCCAGCAGGCCGGCGAGCGCGCCGTCAGCGAGACCTTTCGTATTTGGCCGAGCAACCTGCCCGACACGCAGCGCGGCATGCGGACGATGGTGACGGATTGCGATCTCTACGCCGCCGACCCCAACGATCCACAGCGCGCGGTGCCTGGTGTCACCAACGGGCTCGTCAATGTTCGGGACGCGTTGCGCGCTTGCGCTTTTGCACTGGCGGCCGACATCAACAACCCGCGCCTGCAGTTCCAGTTCGGCCGTGTGCTGGAAATTGCCAGGCGCTACAGCTGGGCCGAGCATTTCTACGAATTGGCCGGCAATCAGCAATACAGCGCCGCGCTCATCAATATGGGCTACATGGCGCGCGTCGGCATGGGGCGCGAGATCGACTACGGCCGCGCGTTCGACTTTTACGTTCGGGCCGCTGCGCTTGGCAATCTCAGAGCCAGGACCGATATCGGCTCCGCCTATATTGCTGGCCAAGGCGTACCAAAGCTGCCGCAGGAAGGCGTTCTTTGGTATCGCCTGGCCGCATCAAGTGGCTGGGCGAATGCGATCACGGCGCTCGGCGACGCTTACCGCCTCGGCACTGGTGTGAAGCAAGACTATGTCCAGGCGGCCTCCTTGTATTCAGCAGCGGCCGATACCGGCCAGATCGATGCGATGGCAAATCTGGGACAGGCGTATCTCGCGGGCGAAGGCGTGAAAAAGGACGTGCCACGAGGACTCGAACTGTTGCAGCGCGCAAACGACATGGGCAACAGGTACGCACCGTATTTTATGGCGCAGCTGTATCTGAAAGGCGACCGCAAGCTGGCTGCCGATCCTCGCCGCGCCTTGACCCTCCTTGAGCTTTCCGCAAACCGGGGAAATGAGTACGCCTACGTCCGTCTCGCCTGGGGGCATCGCGACGGGGTATTCACCGGCAAGCCTGACCTGCGACGAGCCTACTTCGACGCCTCCCTCGCCGCGAGGCTTCGGGCCGATCAGGGAGAACAGGCGAAGGCGGAGATAGCCAAGAAAATAGACCCCGCAACGCGAAAGGAAATAGACGGAGAAGTTGAACTATATATCAAACAGAATGGTCCGTAACGCGTGATAGACATTGCGCGATATTCGAGATGATTGCGCTATCAGAACCAAAGACCGTGCCGGTAGTTGGTGCCGAACAAGGCGGCGGATCAATAGTGAGAATCGCCGCGCTTCGAACTCGATTTGTCGGGTTGAGGCGTACTTACCTTGGTGACCTTGGTGACCTTGGCGCACCGTCCATCCTTCAGCGAAAAACCGAAATCGCAGAGGATGGGCCTTCCTGCAATCGTCCAGCATCCGCTCAGCATGACTGAGGTCGAAACCAAGGCGGCGGCCGAAGCCATCTTTGCCAGCAGCAATCTTGCCATTTGCGTCGCTCCAGCCTCGACCAAAACGGGCGCGGCATCGCATCAGGACTTTCAACGTCACGCCGTAACAAGAAAATACGCCTAGTGCCCTATAGTCAAGGGGAACGCAGGCGAGTGTGCCAGTCCTGCTTACTGACGGACTGCCCACCGAGTTTGACGAAGGCATGTAACCGGAGTGTGCCGCCGTTGCGGGGCTTTCTCGCCATGGCCGTGCAGGTTGCAGCTCAACGACAATGCGTCGGCATCACACGGCGCGGCGCATCGACCTGAACGTTTGACACGTACAAATCGCCATTGGTAGATTCCTGCATCCCTCATGTGAGCGCCATCCAGATGAGAAAGCTCAAGGAACTCTTCCTTCGAAAGGATAAGCAGGATCCGGGAGATGAAGGTCCGGGGAATATTTATGTATACAAATCCAAAGAGGAAATTTCGGCAATTATCGTTACGACTTTAGGTGTCGATCCTGACCTTCTCGAAGAAATCATTGTTACGACCAAGCGCAAGCTCTCAGGAAAGAGCGACCGGCTCATCTATCTGACCGACAATTCGGACTTCACGATATTCCGCCGTCACGGTGTGATTTTCGAGTATCTGCCTCCATTGGTTGAGCAGCGGCTGCACGCAGCCGACATGCCCTGGCAGGCTTATTTGCGGGAGCACTGGGGGCTCCTTCTTGCAAAATGGCGCCCCCGCCGTGTCCTGGCTTACGGCACGACTATCGACAGTTTCCTGGCGGCGGCACCGACGGCATCCGTCCGCAACGCCCCGGACATGCCCAGATCATGAGGCTGGACATTCTGTTTGTCGCTGATGTCCGCTTCGAAGGCGGCACCTCCACCGCGCTCGCCGTGGAAATCCGAGCGGCCGCCCGCGCGGGTTTCAAGACAGGCTTGCTGGCCGTGAAGGGACCATTGCTGCGTAACCCCTACCCTATGCATCCCGACTTGCGGGCACTGATTGATGGCGGCGCGACAGAACGGATCGACCCGGACACGAAGGTCGACGCCGACCTCGTCCTGGTGCACCATCCGGCGATAATGTCCAACCGCTTCACCAGGCGGACCGGCATCCGGACCGAACGCATGGTCATGGTTCTCCATCATCCCATGGTCGACCGGCGGGGCAAGCTGCAGTACGACCTCGCGCGCATCGTAAGCAATTGCCGTTGGGCGTTTGGCGTCAAGGTTTGGCTCGCCACCGTCAGCGCCGTCGTTCGCGATGCCTTGCCCCGTCATTTGCCTGCGGGCGCGGAACTCCTGCCTGAAAACTGGACCAATCTGATCGATCTCGACGACTGGCCTCGCAGGCCGGACGGCCCGCCGCACAATCCGGTCATCATCGGCCGCCATGCCCGCCCGGACAAATTGAAATGGCCGAGCAGACCCGCCGACGCGCTGCGTATCTATCCTGCCGACGCAGCCCGCTACAGTATCAGGATCCTGGGCGGCGGTCCCTTCCTTAGGGAACTCTATGGTCCGCTGCCGGCAAACTGGGAAATACTGCCCTTTGCATGGACCGGCATTGCCGGGTTTCTCCAAGGGCTCGATTTCTATGTCTACTACCACAGCGATTCCTGGTCGGAGGCTTTTGGCCGCACGATCCTCGAAGCGCTCGCGGTAGGTCTCGTCACGATTCTCCCCGCGCACTTCCAGCCATTGTTCGGTGACGCGGCAGTCTATGCGGCGCCGAGAGATGTCGAGGGCGTCATCGGCAAATTCATCACCGACGCGGATGCCTACGCGCGGCAATCGGCGTTGGCCAGGGAGTTCGTTGCCCGGCACCATTCCGCCGAGCTCTTCCCGCAACGCCTTGAGAGGCTGTTCAACATTTCCAAACCACGGGATGCGGCGGCCGCGCGGGCGTCTACGATCCAGCCTTTGCCGATACGTCAGGTGCTGTTTGCATCGTCCAACGGCATCGGAATGGGGCATCTCGCGCAGCAGCTGGCTGTCGCCCAGCGACTGCCGCGAGGGCTGAAGCCGGTCTTTGCTACGATGTCCTACGCCATGAAAATCGCAGCCGAGGAGGGTTATCACGCTCACTTCCTGACCCATCACCGCGGCATCGATGCCGCGCCCGAGGACTGGAACGACGTGCTTGCCGAAGAACTGTTCGACCTGATCAGTCATCTGCGTCCAGCGGTATTTGCCTATGACGCCACAGCTGTCTTCGACGGTGTCGTCGCAGCCCTGGCCATGAACCGCAACCTGTTCTCGATCTGGGTACGTCGACCGATGTGGCGGGAATCGCACCGCCCGTTCCTTGAGATGGCGGACGCTTTCGACGCTGTTATAGAGCCCGGCGAACTGGCCGATGAATTCGATCACGGCCCCACGTCGGAAGTGCGCGATAAGGTTCTGTTGGTTCCGCCGGTGTTGTTGCTGGAGCCAAATCAGCGCCTGGACAGAGCCGCCGCGCGCAACTTCCTCGAAATACCCGATGGCATGACCGTCGTCGCCCTGCAACTCGGCTCCGGCAGCAATTTCGACATGCGCGGCGTCCGCAACGGCGTTCTCAAGGCCGTGCTTGACCGTCCCGATACGCTGGTGCTGGACATCCGCTCGCCGATCCGCGCCGATTTCGAGTCGGACGAGCCGGTCGGGCCGAGGCATCGCATCGTCGAGCTGTTCCCGAGTTTCAACTACAGCCGCGCATTCGACGCCGCGGTCGTCGCGCCTGGCTACAACACGTTCCATGAGAACATCCTTGGCGCGGTGCCGACCTTGTTCGTGCCCAACGAGAGCGACGAGATGGACCTGCAGCTCAACCGCGCCCGCTGGGCAGAGCTTGGCGGTTTTGGCCTGCTGATGCGGCGCGACCATGACCTTCCGCATGTCGACCGCTTCATCGAACAGCTGCTCGACCCCACCGAGCGCGAAGGAATGGCGGCGCGCTGCGAGGCGGTCCCCTGGACCAACGGCGCTGACGTCATCGCGAACTATATCGAAGACCATGCCAGGACGGTCCGAACTGACTGGGACATCACCAAGGACAGCTGATGTAGGGCTGCACCGAGGAACGGCACTCTTGAAACCAAGCCAGCCTTCGACGCGGTCGCCCCCTGGACCTCCAGCGCCTGCGCCAGCATCGCCGCGGCGTGCCCGGCGCGCGCCGGCAGCCAGAGTTCAGATGTCAGGATTGTCGAGAATGCGAGACAGCGTGCTGCGCCCCAGCGCACTCATGGCGGGGTTGGTGCGACGGTAATACCAGACGAGGCCCATGGCCTGCTGGAACGCCCAGGCAGCACCGCGCTTCCATAAGAGGTCCTCGACTTGAAGGCCGCTCCGAAAGGTCGCCCTTCGCTCGCGGTCGAGAAGATGCCACGCGACCGCCAGATCCAGCGACGGATCGGCCGGCCCGAAACTGCCACTATCAAGCACGCCGACAAGACGCTCGCCCTGCACCAGAAGGTTTGGCGGGATAAGGTCCTTGTGGCTCATCACGACGGGCTCAGCGGCGGGCAACTCCCGCAACCGGGCCCACAGATCGCGCAGTCGAGCCACATCGAGAAGGCCCTCGCTGTTTTCAAAGCAGACAGCCATCCAATCGTCATGATCGGGGAGATGTCCGCCACGTCCTTGCCCGTCGAAGCGTCGGCCCCGTGTGTCCGCCTGGCGCAACGACGCCACGAGGCTTGCAAGGTCGAGGGCGAAAATCGCCGATCCACTGAGCCCGTTCGGCGTGGCAACCTCGCCTTCGATCCACGTTTGCACTGCCCATGGCATTGGATATCGAGGACCGGGCTGGCCGAGCCCAATCGGTTGCGGCGTAGGAAACAGGCAATGCTGTCCAATCTCGACCATGGCGGCGGCCTCCGATCGAAGCATATCGGCGCATTCGGTCGGCTTCATCGCCCGCAGCGGGAACCGCGCAGCGCTCTTTGAGCCAATGCGGAAGATGGCGTTGACGGTTCCCGACGATCCGACCGAGGTGACGTCCTCATGACGATACTGGGGAAACTGATCGCGGATCATCTGGCGGGCGATATCGATGTCGATATCCACCTGATCGTCATGCATCATGAGTTCTCATCCTGCCGAGCTCGGCATCAAGGGCAAAAGCACCGACCTACAGTAGCTGACGTCAAGGTTGAAGCAGGTGTCGATCAGATTCCAATCGCCCTTCTATCATCGCCAGCAGGTCACTCGGAGGAAACAGGCGACAAGAATGCAGCTGATATAGTATAAAGAGTCCACGGCATATTGTCTCAGAGGCGCATCGATATGCCCACAAGATATGTTCGAGTTTATTTAACTTTGCAGCTTTGTGAATCCCGTTAACAGGAGGGGCGACGGATCATGCCAAACGAGCAAACGACAATTGACCCAGGCGCAGCCGAAACGCAACTCGGCCCGAGTGTATCGGTGCAAGTCAACCCCGAGGATTCCGTACCTTTCCGGCCGGAGCCGGTGTTCATCTCGCTCGGCCTGAAACGAGATGTTTTCGTGGGATTCTCGGGCGGTAACGCGGCACCGAATCCCGATCCGATGGGCATCCCGCCGGTAGACCTGAAGACCGAGAACGGACTGCTGAAGGCCTTCCTGCTGCTCGGATTCGAACCGGGCCCGGACACAACCCCATTCGGGTTTTCGATGCCAGCAATCTTCCGCGCTTCAGCCGCGTTCAGAGAAACCGTCGACCTGCCCGGCCTCAATGTCCCCATGCCTCCGGCTGTCATTGGCCAACAACCTCCAGTGATCAAGCCGGGCATGATTCAGAATTACATGGCTCTCCAGGCCAATTTCTTTCAAATGTCGCTGGCTCCGCTTCAGGCGAAGCTCAGGGAGGCGCGTGTTCCGTTTACGCAGGGCGGCATACCCGCGCCGGAGGACCTTCGGCCACAGCTCTTCCTGGTCGAGCAATATCAGCTTGCTAGCTTTCGCGGAGACCTGGCACGGGATGATCTGGTCGACTCCATCAGCCTGTCGCCCGGCGGCTCGATGACCTACAAGGTGATCATCAAGAAGAGAACATCGACGAGCAACGAGCTGACCTCCACCGTGTTGGACAGTCAGGACCGGGAAGCGAAAGATAATTTCAACAAGCAGCTCAAGGATACCGCCGACAAAAGGTCCGGAACGAACAACTATGATTATGGATTCGAAGGGAGTTTCCATGGGGAGGCTTCGGTCGAAATCGGCGGAGGCAGCGCGGACGCCCGGGTTCATGCCCGCGGATCGACCAATGAGGTTCGGCAGGATTTTGCGGAATCGACCACATCCGCCATCGATTCCCAAGTGTCCGAGACGAACCGTTCCCGCAAGCAGAGCATAGAAACCGGGAGAGAGGACACCCAGACTGACGAGCAAACCGAGAGCGTCAGGGAAAAGACGGCGCATAACCCGACGGCGCAGCCTGTGAATGTCGGAATCTTCCTGCTCAAGGAAGAGTTCGTTTCCGTTCTCAGCCTGGTCGATGTCGAGATTGCCTATCGCAATGGCGATGCGAACCAGGACCGTCAGGTGCCGTTGCGCAAGCTTGGCGAACTGCTGGATGCCGTGATCGAGCGCCTCGAGGATCGCACGGAGATTGCCGCGACAATCAAGGCGCTCCTTGAAGGGATCGCCGACTACCAGGATGAACCTCGCAGTATCGTCAAGCCGGACCCGAGCAGTCCGCTTGGCTTCAGCCGCGATGCGCAACTGAGATCGGAATATCGGCTTCTGAAGTCGGACGGGACCTTGCGGCGGACGTTTTCGGTGAAAGGCATCCCGATACGCGGCTGCGAAAGGTCGTTGCGCCGGCCGAATGTCACGGTCGAGCTGCCGATCGCCGGAATATGATCCGCTGGGCGACGGGATGCCGCGCAAAGCCGTTGTGAGCGTCTTTGCCGGCAGGTCCGCCTGGGCCGAACCAGCGCGCTCGCAACTATCGGTTTTCACCCCTAGCTCGCCGCCGCGGCCGGCACCTTCCTTGGCGCGGCGCGCGGCCGGCGCATGCGCCGTTTGGCGACGAGTTTCAGCGCCACCGGCGGCTCGTTCGACAGCGCGCCGGTCACCGCGTCGACCATGCCGTGGGCGACGAAATCCGCGTTGATGTCCTGGGCGAGCTTGTCGGCGGCTTCCTTGTCTCCGTTGCCGGTCTCCGACCAGAACACGATGCCCACCCGCAGCGCCGCCTTCGCGCGCTTCAGCCGGCGGACCAGGAAGCGGGCGTGCTTGACGGAATCGCGGTTGAGGAAGCCGACCACCACTGTGTCGATGGTCTCGAGCTCCAGGCGGCGAATGCTGGCCGGTTCCATGTCGGCAAAACCCGCCTTTGACGCGGTCGCCCCCTGGACCTCCAGCACCTGCGCCAGCATCGCGGCAGCGGCATCGTCGAGTTCGCCGCGCCCGCCGGCGCAAAGCAGCGACATGCCGGTGCCGTCGGGCAGTTCGGCCTCGTCCTCGTCGGCGGCATCGCCGGGCTCGCCCGCGTCCGAGCTTTCGTCCTCGGCCGCCTCCTCCTTGGCATCGTCTTCGAGATTGGCCACCAGCGCGAGCGCACTGGCCGCCACTTGCCGTCGCTGCAGGTCGCCCATGACGCCGCGCACACGATCGCGCTCGCCCAGCAGCAGGGCCGGAATGGCCACCTTGTCGTAGAATTCGACCAGATATTTCTCCTCGAGCATTTCCTCGGCATGATCGGTGGCCTCGTCCGGGTCGCCGGCCAGCAGCCGCTGGTAGAGCCGAGCATGCGGTTCCAGCACCGGCTCGTTGCCGAACAGCACGTCGAGGAATTCAAACTGCGGCACGTGCCTGCCCAGCACCACGAGGCAGACGGTGAGCGGCGTCGACAGAACGAGGCCGAGCGGCCCCCACAGCCACGTCCAGAAGATCGCCGCGACGATGATCGCCAACGGCGACAGTCCGGTTCGCGAGCCGTACAGCCAGGGCTCGACGACATTGCCGGTGACCAGTTCCATCACCACGAACAGGGCAGCAGTCCACAACACCAGCGACCAGCCGGGCGCCACGGCCAGTGCCAGGAACAGCGGCAAAAGCATGCCGATGGCCGGACCGATATAGGGAACGAAC
The DNA here is from genome assembly GCF_052115225.1 of Mesorhizobium sp. 2RAF45. Lineage (NCBI taxonomy): Bacteria > Pseudomonadati > Pseudomonadota > Alphaproteobacteria > Hyphomicrobiales > Phyllobacteriaceae > Mesorhizobium > Mesorhizobium sp. 2RAF45. The sequence continues at coordinate 941,058 of NZ_JBFRGG010000001.1, forward strand.
CGCAATGCCAGCGCCAGCATCCCCCACAACAGCGCATTGGGAATGCCGAGGATCCACAGCCCGATCGCAATCGGTATGGCGTAGACGATGTTGACGACCAGTTGCATGAGCAGGTAGCGGCCCACCCGCTTGGCTGCATCCTGAAGCGCCTCGGTGGTGCGGTGAAGGTCACCATAGCCGACAAGCCTGATGAAGCGGTCGCGCAAATCCTCCCGTTCGAGCAGCATGAAGATGACGACGACGATGATCAGACCCGCCGATCCGAGCGGACTGATCAGCGGGCCGACGATGTTCTGCAGGACTTCGAGCGGCCTTTCGCGCGCCACGATCTCGACCGGCACCGGCTCGCGCGGCGGCTTGTCCGCGGTGGCGGCCGGCAATGTGGCGTCCTGCCGGTCGATCTCCTGGCCGACACGCTCGACCACGCTGCTCAATCTGGCGATGATACCGCCGCCGACGCCGGTTTCCTTGAGCGAGCGGATCTTGGCCAGGATGTTGGTCTGGTAGACCGGAATGTTCTGCGCCAGTTCGCTGACCTGCGTGGCGACGACGAAGCTGAACAAGGCAAGTGCCGCGAAGGCGCTGAGCACGCTGGCGATGACGGCGGCGATGCGGGGAATGCCGACCCGTTTGAGCGCCGAGACAAACGGCGCCAGCGCGAACGTCAAAAGCAGGGCGATGGCGATCGGCAGGAACACCTCGCGGCCGAAATACAGCGCCGCCACCGTTGTGACGGTGGTGGCCACATTGGGCAACGCGGTTCGCGGATGGGGCGCGGCAGCCGCAAGAATATCGTCCAGCCCATGCGCCTCGGACGCCGTCCCGTTTCGACGATTGGCCGCCACTTGATGTCTCTCCCCCTGCCAGCGGCCATGGTCTGACATATTGAGCCGGCGTGCAACATTTGCCGGCAGACCGCTGGTTACCCTTCAATTCCGGGCGGGTCAGTATGTTCCCTGCGGCCCGAGGTATTGGCGAGAAGCACCTTTATCCGCCCGTCCGGATTCACGGGCCAAGGCCGGCGGCAAGCGTGGCGTGACGCTGAACAGAGCCGATCAGCGCGCCGCATGCCTGGCCAGCGCGTGCTCGATCAGCACGTCGATCACCTGGCTGTAGCCGATGCCGATCGCCGCCAGCGCCTTGGCGTACATCGAGATGTCGGTGAAGCCGGGCAGCGTGTTAACCTCGTTGACCAGCAGCGAACCGTCGGCGCGCAGGAAGAAGTCGACGCGCGCCATGGCCTCGCAGCCGAGCGCCCGGAAAGCCCGCGCGGCCATCTCGCTCGTCCTGGCAACGACATCCGCCGGGACATCGGCGGGCACCTTGACCAGCGCGCCGTCGGCGTCGAAATACTTCGCTTCGTAGGTGTAGAACCCATGCTTGTCGGCCGGAATGATCTCGCCGGGCGGCGAAACCGTCAGCGAACTGTCGGCCCGCTCCAGCACCGAACACTCGATCTCGCGGCCGTCGACGAACTCCTCGATCAGCGCCTTGCTGTCATAGCGCAAAGCCGTTTCGACGGCCTGTTCGAAGCCATCCCTGTCATGCACCTTGCTCACCCCGAAGGACGAGCCCTGGCGCGCCGGCTTGGCGAAGAAGGGCAGCCCAAGCGCCCCGGCAATCTCCTGGAACGAACCGACCTCGCCTCTCAGCACGGTGACCGAGCGGGCAACGGCAAGCCCTGCCTCGCGTAGCAGCCGCTTGGCGACATCCTTGTCCATGGCGGCGGCGGAAGCCAGGACGCCGCAGCCGACATAGGCGACATCGGCAACCTCGGCATAGCCTTGCACCGAACCGTCCTCGCCGAACGGCCCATGCAGCACGGGAAAGACGACATCGACAGGGTCAGGCTGTTCGCCGCTCTCGGTGAGAGCCACCAGCCGGCCCTTGCCGCCTGGCAGCAGGGCTACCTCCACGCCATCCTCAGACACCGGAGCCCCTGCCCCGTCGGCGCCGGCCTCGGACGAAGGCTGCAGCCGCCATCTGCCATCCCTGGAAATGGCGATCGGCACCACCTGGTAGCGCGTCCGGTCGATCGCCTTCAGCACATTGGCCGCCGACAGCCGCGACACGTCATGCTCGGCCGAGCGCCCGCCATAGAGGATGGCGACCCTGGTCTTTTCAGTCATTGAAACCCCTTAGAAATCAAATGGTGACGGCAATCCCGCGATTGGCAAAGAAACGATCGAAATCGGCTGGCGATAACACTGCGTTGGCCTGTGTGGCGCTGGTATGGCCGGATGGGTTGTGGAAGCGAAAACCATCATCCGACGCCGCCGTCACCAGCACCAGATGGCCGCCCTTCGACGGCGGCTCGCGCTCGGGCCAGCGGATCGAACTGCTGACCGAGGCGATGAAGAAGCGTGAGCGGGCGAGGATCGCCGGAATGTCCGACGTCGCGACATTGGTCATCACCTGCGCCTCCAGGCCGAACTCCGCCTTCACGAAAGTGACGAAGGGCGCGTAGATCAGGCCCCTGATCGAGCCTTCGTAGACGACATAGCCGCCATATCGGGTGCAGCGTCTCGCCAAGTCGATCGTCGGCACGATCTCGCCGCGCGTGGCCAGGATCATTTTCAGGCACGCCATGCCGCAGATGTTGGCGGCCCAGACCGCATATTCGTCTGGTGTTTCCGCTCCCGACCCCCGCCACAGCGGATCGCGCCGCAGCGCCACATCAGCGCCATCGGCGAGCACGGCCAGCGTCATGTCAGGCGTTTCCCACTGGCTGAAAAACGGCACGGTTTCGGGCGATGTATCCATGGAACTCCGCGGCTCGGTTTCCATCTCGTATCGAGGATGTCGGACAAAAGGAAGGCCACCTGGTCAGTGCTTCGAATTGGTGCTGGTGCGCCAGTGCGTCGAAGGTTCGGCGCAGTCTTCGGTTGGTCTGTAAGAAATTTCGTCTAGGTACGACTACCTTGACATGACCATGCTTTACCAAAACGAGAGGGGCGGTGCCGAAGCGGCCGCGCCACCGGATGTCGACCGGCTCTACATCCAGGCGGTGGATCAGCTAGGTCCCGCGTTGGCTCGTCTGGCAGTTGGATACGAAGCAAACCCTATCGAGCGGCAGGACCTGTTGCAGGATATCCATCTGCAGGTCTGGCGCAGCCTGACGTCTTTCGATGAGCGCTGCTCGCTGCGCACCTGGGTCTACCGTGTGGCACACAATGTCGCTGCCGATCATATCGGGCGAGCCCGACGCCTGAAAGGAATGATCGGCCTCGATCACCCGGCGGCGGAGATCGCCGCTGACCCGAATCCCTCCCCGGAGACGGAGGTATCCGACCGGCTTGCGCTGGCCCGGATCCACGCAATGCTCCACCGCCTGCAGCCGATCGATCGGCAGGTGATGATCCTCTACCTGGAGGAGGAGGATGCCGCGACCATCGCGGAGGTTTCCGGTCTCTCGGCCGGCGCGGTGGCGACGCGTATCAGCCGCATCAAGCGCGTTCTGGCCGGCCAGGTCGTTCTGGAGGCAGTACGATGATTAACCGGTCACAATCTTCCTGGAAGGAACAACCTGTTATGACCTCGGTCATAAATCTCGAAGACATCAAGGCGCGACATGCCGCTTTGAGCCGAACCACCAAGCGCCGCAACACTTTGGAATATGTCTCCGCAGGCATGGCCGCCGCCTTTCTGCTCGTCACCAGTGCAGTGACATTCCTGGCAGCCGACTCGTCGGCGGAATGGATCATGGCGTCAGGATTTGCAACGCTGGTGCTCGGCCTCCTGTTGGTGGGCCTGAATATCTTCCGCAAGAGCACACGTGCCGGATTCGATCTTGCGACAAGTGGAATGGGCCATCTGCAACAGCGCTTGGCTCATGAGCGCGACCTGCTGAGATCCGCCTGGCTTTGGTATGTAGGGCCAATAGTGCCGGGGTTCGTCATGATCTATCTCGGATCATGGGCGACAAATCCCGCGCGCCCGATCTTCGCGCTGGTCGGAGGCGGGTCGACCTTTGCCTTCCTTGTTTTGGTCATCATCCTGAACCGCCGTGCGGCTCGACGGATTGAAACGGAAATGCGTGCCCTGCGGGAATGACGATGCTTCGCGAGCCGCGCCGTTCGTGCACCGTCTCTAGAAGGTGATCTTCACCGAAGCGGCACTGCGCGCGTGCGCACCGTGATGGACGGCCTCGATGTTATTGCCGTCGGGGTCGAGCAGGAAGGCGGCGTAATAGCCGGGATGATAGGGCCGCTCGCCCGGCGCGCCATTGTCCGTGCCGCCGGCCGCCAGCCCGGCCTTGTAGAAGGCATCGACCATCGCGTGGTCCCTGGCCTGGAAGGCCAGATGGTGACGGCCGGTGAGCTTTCCCAGTGCTGCCCGGCTGTCGGCGCTGGAGATGAACAGCTCATCGGACCAGAAATAATCCTCGCCGGTCCCGCCGATCGGCACGCCGAGCACCTGCAAGACCGCCTCGTAGAAACGCCGGCTGGCGGCGAGATCCCTTACCACCAGCTGGATGTGGTCGATGAGCCGGCCGCGATGCAGTTCCTGGGTTTCCACGAAAATTTCTCCTCGCAATGTTCCAAATCTAAATTCGCTTGGGGCGCCGTCAACGCGGACGGGCGCAGGCTACTGACAGGCGCTGCCTTCCGGCGTCGTCGCCGAAAATCCCGCCCTTCGGTCCTTTGCAAATGAAAAGCCCGCCGGAGAGGGGGAAACCGGCGGGTTTTGGAAAGCCTCGTTGACAAGGCCTTCAGATGTCTGCGGGGGGTCAGACACCTAGGAACACCTGTCGGCTAAAGAGGTTCCATGCAGATCTCTTTTCAGGAGAAATTCTCCTGACGGGAACTTTCCGATCAAACCGGAGTTTCGTGGCGCGGCGGGAGGGACATCGATTGGACTGTTTTCAGAGACTGGAAGCGCTTATCGGCAGCGCTGGGGTTGGCGACGTCGAGAAAGCAAACGCCTTGCTGCGACGCTTCAAGGGCAAGTCGCAGGCGGTCGACACGGCAATAGACGAGTTCATGCTCGACTTCATGACATTGATCTTCGTCGTCGAGGCCGGCGAGGAACGCTTTGAAAAACCGCTCCGCAGACTGGCGCGCACCAGGCTTGCGATACTCAAGCATCTGGTCACCGTGACGGCATAGAAATGCCGCCTTCTCTGACCGGCCTACCCCTTCAGCAGCGCCGCCAGCCTTGGAATGCCCTCGGTCACGGCGCGCTGGTCGGCCAGCGTGAAGGACAGCCGCAGCGTGTTGCGTCCGGTGCCGTCGGCGTAAAAAGCGTTGCCGGGCACGAAGGCGACGCGCGCCTCCTTCACCGACCGAGCCAAAAGCTCGGTGGCGTCCGACCCTTCCGGCAGCGTCGCCCAGACGAACATGCCGCCTTCCGGCCGGCTCCAGGTCACGCCCTTCGGCATGTTGGCTTCGAGCGCGCCGAGCAGGCCGTCGCGGCGCTGGCGATAGGCGCCGATGAGTTTGTCGACCTGGCCGTCGAACACGGATTCGGCGACGCGGTGCATGACCAGCTGGTTGATCGACGGGCTGTGCAGGTCGGAAGCCTGCTTCATCAGCACCAGCTTTTCCACCACATGACGCGGCGCGCACACCCAGCCGACGCGCATGCCCGGCGACAGGATTTTCGAGAACGAGCCGCAATAGAGCGTGCGCGCCTTGTCGATAGAGCCAGAGCGCGCGCAATCGAGCGCCAGGATCGGCGGCACGCCCTCGCCATCATAGCGCAGCGCGCGATAGGCGGCGTCCTCGATGATGGCGATGTCGAGTTCGCCAGCGAGGTCGAGCACCGCCTCGCGCTGCTTTCGATCGAGTGTATTGCCGGTCGGGTTGGCGAAGTCGGGCACCAGATAGGCGAACTTGACCTTGCCGCCCCCTCTTGAAGAACCGGTGGGGGCGGCGGCCGCCGCGCGATAGGCGTCCGGCGTCATGTTGCCGCCTTCCGGCCGCAGACGGTCATAGCGCGGCTCATAGGCGTTGAAGGCCTGCAGCGCGCCGAGATAGGTCGGCCATGTCACCAGCGCGGTGTCGCCCGGCGACAGGAACAGCTTGCCCAGATAATCCAGCGCCTGCTGCGAGCCGGAGGTGATGAAGATGTTGGCCTCGTCGCAGGCGACGCCGAGCTTGCCCATCTGCCCGGCGATCCAGCGCCGCAGCGGCAAATAACCTTCCGACACCTGGTATTGCAGCGCCGCCCCTGCCTCCGCGCCGCCCAGCACCTCGGCATAGGCATCGCGGATGGCATCGGCCGGAAACAGCGCCGGATCGGGAATGCCGCCGGCGAAGGAGATGATGTCGGGCTGGTCGAGCAGCTTCAGCAGCTCGCGGATTTCGGAGGCCTTCATGCGCGACGAGCGCGAAGCCAACAGGTTCAAAAGGGTCAAGTCACGCCTCCCCAGACGATTTTCATATAGGTCAATGTAGCTGACCTATATCCGCTTTGTCAGGCAATTTGAATAGTGCCTGAAAGCCTGCCGCTATACGCCAGTCGCCGCCGGGGCGGAACGGAGTTGCATCTAGAGGCTCTTCTTGTAACCAATATGGCTGGCGGTGAAGCCAAGGTTTTCATAGAAACGGTGCGCGTCAGCCCGCCCCTTGTCGGTTGTGAGCTGCACAAGGCTGCAGCCGCGCGACCGACACTGATCGATCGCCCATTCGAGCATCAGCCGGCCGATGCCGCCCGAGCGCCGATGGCCGGCGACACGAACCGCCTCGATCTGCCCGCGCCAGGCGCCCTTGCGCGACAGCCCGGCAAGAAAGGTGATCTGCAACGTACCGATCACCTCGGCCCCGTCCACTGCCACCGCCAGCAGTTGGTTGGGGTCGGCATCGATCGCGGCAAAAGCTTTGAGATAGCCCTGGGCCAGCGGCAAGGAGGCATCCTCGCGAGCAGCGCCCAGTGGATCGTCGGCGAGCATCGCGACGATTGCCGGCAGGTCGGAAGCTTGCGCCTTGCGGAAGGTGATCATGGCGCCGGGATAGCGCGAGGCGGTGGCGGCGGCAAGTGAGCTCTCCCTTCTCCCCTTGTGGGAGAAGGAGGCCGAGCGAAGCGAGGTCGGATGAGGGGTGTTCCAGGGAACGCCGACGTCTCACTCCGCTGGAACACCCCTTGTATCTGCACGGAGGAGACTTTGTGCGATGGAAGCGACTGAGCCTCGAACCGGACGGCCATCCGATTCGAGGCTTGGCGAAGTCGCCCGACACCCCTGCGGCTACAACCGTGGATGAGCCTG